>NZ_JARUHH010000001.1:0-660795 GCF_043558025.1 Fictibacillus sp. UD | reverse complement strand
ATGGCTCGTATTTTTCATATGGCTCGTATTTTTCATATGGCTCGTATTTTTCATATGGCTCGTATTTTTCATATGGCGCTCGTCCAGCGTGCTTGTCAGCCGCTGGACGAGCACGAATCCTCAAATAAGGAGCATATATGCTCACCGTTAGAAAAAAACAAAAAAGGCGACTCTATAAGAGTCACCTTTACACGGCTATGACGGCTGTTTTTCTAAATTTTTGAGTTCGTTGGTCCATTTCGTAAAACTATCATAATCTTTTTGATCTAACGCTTCATCGATCTTAGCCATAATATCGTTCTTTCGGTAGGTTTCGATCGACTTTTCAAGAACCATTTCTGCCCAGATGCCGTATTTTTTGTCCATTGACATATTTTGCGGCAAATGAGGATTTTCTTCTAAAACCGAAGCATATTCTGGTGTTAGCCGTGATGCATTAAAATTGAGTTCGAGATAGATTTCTTCTTCTTGGTTTAAGCGAATGTCATGAAATGATTTTTCGGCATCAGTTGTTAGAACATTTTGCTTGTAAAAACGGAAAGGAACTCCGTCTGTACATTGAGTTGACATGATTATAGCCTTAGGACAATACTCAGCCTTCTCTACAAAATGTACTTTCTCCATCAGTTGGTCGTCACTAACTAAATAGTTTAATAACCAAACACATTCGCGCTTCTTTAACTGATAATGATTAAGGAACCATTTGATAAAATCCTTTTTTTCAAGGACCGAAACGGTGCTGCTCATTGCAATCCCCCCATCATTCAAAAACACGTCTTTTGTATAATAATTTATATTCTCTCACAGGTTGTAAAATCCTTCTTTGCTTCAGAAAGTTTTAAAATTCTTCCAATCGATTTAAAACGTCTTCAATATCCACTCGTTCAGGGTTTTGGTTCAGCAGGTTAACCAAGATATTTTTGGCTTTCTTCTGCTCTCCCTCCTCAAGAAGAAAATAGGCATGTTCTTCTAAGAACACGGGATCTTCGGAAAAAAGTTCTGACGCTTTTTCATACCATTTAGCTGCTTCACTATAGTTTTCCGATTCTTTATTGGCGGTTGCAAGATGCCAATACATGAGCGGAATTTCCTCTTTTGTTTCAGCAAGCGGTTTGTATAGACTTAACAGATCCTCAAACCTTTCTTCCCTTACATATTGATCACCTAACCGTAATAACGGCTCAATACGAGTTGGATTGAGTTCGAGTGCTTGCTTGACCCACTTTTCTCCCTGATCAGGGTTATGGAGCTTATAAGCTAACCTCGCAGCCTGCAAATATATATTTTCGTTATGTTCATCTCTCTTTAATCCTTCTATTATCACTTCATACGCTTCTGTCAAAGCACCTTCTTCTTCGTAAGCTTCAGATAGTACACTATAAAGCGTGGTATAATCTGGATCCATATCTTTTAACTCTTCTAAACTTGAAATGGCCTCTTTAAATTCTCCTGCTTTAAAAGCAGTCACGCCATGGCCAAACAAACTATATAGATCTTTGTGATGATCCAGGCCTTTTCTGTAAAAAGGAAGTGATTCTTCAAATTTCCCCGCACGACTCAATGCTTCTGCATATCTAAGGGTCAAATCTTCAATTTCTGCTTTTTTGTCGATCGCTTTCTTTAGAAGAGGCAAACTTGAATCAAATTTACCTTGTCTCAAATAAAAATCACCTAGTGCGTAAGAAAGTACAGGATGATTTTCGTCTTTTTGGTGCGCCTCAGTCAGCTTACGCTCAGCTACTTCAGTCAATCCAAGACTTTCATACAGATCAGCTTGAAGGATGAGTGCTCTTAAATATTCATCATCATTTTCGTCTACTTGTTCTAAATACTCTATTGCCTTCTCGTCCATTCCTTCATCCAGACAGCATTCTGCTACTGAAACGAGCAGCTCACCATCACCAGGATATTTTTCAAGCAAGGCATTAAAAAGGCTCATTGCTTCTGAAGTATGCCCCCAGTTTAGATAAACTTCAGCGATCTCAAACTTTTCTGGATCTGTTGCTTTTTGTTTAAGCTTATTTAATAAAGTCATGCCTTTTTCTACGTCGCCGTGTTCTACGAGCCTAATGGCATCTTGGATATCGTTCAATGAAAAAACTCCCTTATCCCTAGTATTCTTGTGCTTATTATACACGAGAAATGAGAGATTCTCCAAAACGACGGGGCTTTATAACGATAATTTCTTTCCCATAACCTTGCTGTCTTTCCAGAAGATTTTCTGAGTAAACGATTGTTCCTCTCACGATCACACTCTTTAACGTTTCATTCACTCCATCAGTGGCAAGGATACAGTAATCTGCGTCACTTCCTGTAAACAATCCACCTTTGACCGGATAGATCCCAAGCATTTTTAAACTTGGTAATGGCAGCGGTTCATTTTCAATTATTTCGTTAAAAAGGGTTGGAATTTGAAATTTGGTTGCAAGTTCATTCCATTTTCTTTGCCATGTCTTTTTTAACTTCATATCAATATGAGATGGAAAAGAAGGGAAAATGACAGTTCCATAATCAAAATTCGCTTCTCTTATTCTTTCCCAAATAACGTGCGTTAATTGTTTAAAATCCATACAGATCAACTGAATGAATGGAATTTTCCTCTTTCGGCAAAAGCTCATGATCTGTGGTGAAATCTTTTCAGGAGACATGCTTAGACCAATGCAATAATCGATCGAACTGGACACAAGAAGATGACGTGTTCGTTTTAACTCTGTTTCCGCTTCATGCAGATAGTTAATCTCTGCAGATGTTAATAATGTGGTGGTACCGCTTCGAACTCTTTCAGCAAGACGCTCTTTTACCTTTTCAATAGGCAATCTATTCAATGACATTAGAGGACTGATATGCCCGGGTATCATCTTTAAACCTTGCATGGACATCTTCATAACATTCATTCTTAGAGGGCCCTGTGAAACGTAGGAGATTTTTTGAGAGTCTACTAGATAGGAAAGCATAGTATCTGTACCGAGCGATTGCAGCGGGCGCTCAATAATATATCGCATAGCTCGCCTCCTTTTTTCTTCTTAAGACAAGCTATGATAAAAACGGGGAATTTATGTGAGAAAAAGTATTGAAAACAAAAAAAAGTCCTGACATGTAAGCGCTGTCAGGAAAGTATAATATGGATAGGAGTGGAGAGAAACCATATTACATTCATTATAAATAGAGCTTATTTAAAATGCAACACTTTTTTGAAAATTATGAAAATAGCCTGAGATCTATTTTATTGGACCCGGGCTATTTTCTTTTTTATGTTAAGCTTTCATGCACTTATCCTTAGTTGTTGACTTTTTGTACAACTGTATCAATATACGTTCCTAAATGTTCGATAATCTCTCTGTTTTGTTCTTCTTCGCCGATTGTAATTCGAATCATTGTGGGAAAACCAAGGGCACTGCCTGAGCGAACGATATATCCTTTTCTTAATAGATAATCAAAAGCTTCATCTGCATTTGACTGGACGTCCAGCAAGATAAAGTTTGCTTCAGAAGGATAATACAGCAGCCCTTTTTGATTACAGAATGCATAAAAAAGTTCTAATCCTTCTCTATTTTTCTTTTTGCACTCGTTAATGAAACCTTCATCACCAAGAGCTCCGATCGCTGCTGCTTGCGCAATTCGGGATGTATTGAACGGTTCTCTTGTCGGCTCAATAGATTGGATAATCGATGCTTCAGCTATTCCATAGCCAATTCGAAGCGCTGCAAGACCATGCGCTTTAGAGAAGGTTCTTAAGATTACTAGATTCGGAAAATCATTTAAATAATCGACTGTGTTTGGATAATCAGCAGCTGAAACGTATTCAAAATAAGCTTCGTCACTTACAACAATAACGTTTTGCGGCACTTTTTTCATAAAACTTACAAACTCAGCTTCAGGAATGTAGTTTCCAGTCGGGTTGTTCGGATTGCAAAGCCAGACGATTCTCGTGTCATTATCAATTGCCTCAAGCATGCTATCTAAATCATGATTTCCTTCTACCAACTGAACTTCTCTCACTTCTGCTCCTTCAATAACAGCATTATGTCTGTACTGAGGGAAAGTCGGCGCCGCCATTACGGTATTCGTTTCAGGTGATAAATAAGCTCTGCACAGAATTTGTACGACTTCATCAGATCCATTACCAAAGATGAGCTGATCTTGGTTTAATTGAAGATGAATTGCAAGCTTCTCTCTAAGCTCTGCAGAATATCCATCTGGATAAACATGAAGGTTTGAGAGCTCTTCAGCTATCTTTTCTTTTGCAAGAGCAGAACATCCATAGGGGTTCTCGTTTGATGCAAGCTTTACAATCTTCTCAAGGCCTAATTCTCGCTTTACTTCTTCTACTGGTTTACCTGGTTTGTAAGGTTTTAAAGATAACAACTGCTGTTTCGGCTGCATTTTCCCACTCCTTTTTAACGACTATAGACAGGCAGCAATGATTCAATAAATGCTTTAAACGTTTTGATCGCTTCCTCCCTGTTAGTTAGCAGCTCTTCTTCAAGTTCCTCAATCTTTTTAACGATCGCACTGCCTACGATAAATCCATCGCTGCTACCTTCAAACTGTTGGATTTGTTCTCGCTGTGACAGTCCGAACCCTACTAAGATGGGAACTTGGCTGTTTGCTTTCGCGGCTCGCAGAAATTCGTCCAAACCATCCCTAAACTCGCTTCTTATTCCGGTAACACCCAATGATGATATGCAATATAAAAAGCCATCTGCCTCTTTTGAGAGCTTTACAAGCTTTTCTTCACGTGTTGTCGGTGAAACAAGCGAAATAAGAGCAAGGTTATGCTGTGAACACATTTCTTGCAGATAACCGCTTTCCTCATAAGGCAGATCTGGAACGAGAATACCGTCCACACCGTTTTCTTCTGCTAACTGCAGGAAGCGATTTTCTCCTAATTGTAACAAAAGATTATAATAAGTAAAGATAATAACTGGAATCTCTAAACCTCTTTCTCGAAGCTTCGAAACAAGCGCTATTGTCTTTTCAAGATTAACCTTTTGTGCCAGACCGCGCATACCCGCTCTTTGAATGACAGGGCCATCAGCCAAAGGATCAGAGTAAGGAACACCAAGTTCCAGTGCCGCGGCACCGCACTCTTCTAGTGCTAATGACAATTCAATGGTAGTTTCTTCACTAGGGTCACCTGCCATGATGTACGGCACAAAGCGATAGTCTGAAGAATTTTGAAAGACTTCCCATCTTTTATTCATTTTTTATTCGCCCCCTTCTTTGTCCATAAGTGTATGAACATCCTTGTCGCCTCGCCCTGACAAACATACAACAACAGCTTGATCTTTATTCATAGATTTAGCGAGCTTTAAACTATATGCCACAGCATGAGCACTCTCTAGAGCGCATAGAATACCTTCATTTATACATAAAAGCTTTAACGCTTCTAAAGCTTCTTTATCTGTTACAGCTTCATATTTTACTCTTTCTGTTTCATGAAGATAAGCATGCTCTGGACCTATTCCAGGATAATCAAGACCTGCTGAGATGGAATATGGCTCAGTAATCTGTCCTTCACTCGTTTGAAGCAATTTCGTCAGTGATCCATGAATAACACCATTTGAACCCTTTGATAGTGTAGCAGCATGTTGGTCTGTATCTACACCAAGACCTGCAGCTTCTACACCATATAAGGGAACTTCCTTCTCAATAAAAGGTGCGAACATTCCTATCGCATTACTCCCTCCGCCGACACAAGCTACAACAGCATCAGGAAGTTTGCCATCATGTTCTTGAGTAAACTGACTTTCCGTTTCATGACCGATTACCTGCTGAAACTGTTTTACCATTTTAGGATATGGATATGGACCTACCGCTGAACCTATAAGATAGAACGTGTCTTCTACTGAAGCTACCCATTCTCTAATCGCTTCGTTCGTAGCATCTTTTAACGTTTGGCTACCGCTAGTAACTTCAATCACTTCTGCCCCTAAAAGCTTCATCCGGAATACATTTAACGCTTGTCTTCGTATATCTTCTTTCCCCATATACACTTTGCAAGACAATCCATATTTAGCAGCCACTGTCGCTGCAGCAACACCATGCTGTCCCGCTCCAGTTTCAGCGATTATCTTCTTCTTTCCCATTCTTACTGCAAGAAGCGCTTGGCCGATCGCGTTATTAATCTTATGTGCACCTGTATGGTTAAGATCTTCTCGTTTTAAATAAATGGATGCACCACCATTGGAATCACTCAGACGGTCTGCTTTTGTAAGGGGAGTCGGTCTTCCAGAATAAATTGCTAGTTCTTTCTGAAACAGCTCATTAAATTCTTTATCTTTTATGGCTTCATCAAACGCTGCCTCAAGCTCTTCAAGTGCAAACATGATCGTCTCTGGTACGTACTTTCCGCCGAACACACCGTATCTTCCTCTATAATCTGGTACTGAAGCTGTCGTCATTTCATTATCATCCTTTCCAATTGTTCTATCCGTTTCACACTCTTTTTCCCGTTCTCTTCTATTCCGCTGCTCAAGTCTATTCCGTGGGGATTGTATCTTATTAGTTCAGAAACATTATCTGGTGAAATGCCTCCTGCTATGAAACACGTTGTTCCTACTTGTACAGCTTTCTTCATCATGAGGGGAACATCTATCCAAGAGAAAGGAACACCTGTCCCGCCGAATCGTCCTTTCGATACACTGTCTACGATTATGGCATCTGCTGCTTTTCCGTATGATTCTATTTCATTAAAAATGTGTTCACTAAAGGCAATCGCCTTATAAATTTCCTTGTTGCATTGATTCTTTATTTCCATGATCGTCTCTTCGGTTTCAGCTCCGTGACATTGTATAATATCTATCGGTACTTCGGTGATTACATCCTTGATCTCCTGCACTGATGCATTTTGAAAAACTCCTGCCAGCTTTTTCGGCTTTCCGTATTTTACAACCCATCTTTTCACTTCAGAAGGTTTTACTTTTCTTTTGCTCTCGGCAAATATGAATCCGATCAAGTCAGCATTTGTTTTTATTAACAGGCTGTAGTCCTCTTCTGATTGACAGCCGCAATATTTAATTTGAACCGTCATAATAAAGCTCTCTGATTGTGTTTTCTATTGAGTCAGCTCTCATCAATGTCTCACCGATCAGCATACCGTTCACATTGTGATCCAACAGACTTTTTACATCTGAAGCTCTTTTAATGCCGCTCTCACTTATAACAAGCGTTTCTTCCTTAATAAATGATAGAAGAGAAAACGTATGCTCAATATCGGTTGTAAACGTCTTAAGATCTCGATTGTTGATTCCGATCATCGAAGGATTGCATACATCATAAACTTGAATAATCTCTTCTTTAGAATGAACTTCTACTAAACATTCTAAGCCGCATTCCGTTGCAAAAGCGTGCAGGTTCTTTAATTGATCACTTGTTAAACATGCCGCGATAAGTAAAATCGCATCTGCTCCGTGTTCGACACTTTCAATGATTTGCTTTTCGTCTATAATAAAATCCTTTCTTAACAGAGGAAGTGACACGTGATTACGTATGTCTTTTAAGTATTGAAGGTCTCCTTGAAAGAACTCTGTATCCGTTAAGACGGATAAGCAAGATGCTCCTGCTTTTTCATATTCCACAGCGATCTCTACAGGATTGAAATTTTCTTTAATGATTCCTTTAGATGGTGAAGCTTTTTTCACTTCGGCGATCAATGCTGGTCTGTTCAAAGAGTTTGCAATTTTATCAGCAAAAGGGCGATGATCTTTATCTGTAAAATCCAGCTCTCCTATTTTAAATGAAGGAAGAACCGCAACTTCTTTTTCTTTTTGTCTCAATATTTTAGTTAACATGCGCATTCGCCTCTTCTTTCGTCATTTCTTCAAGATGATAATATGCGGTTTTGGATTGGAGACATTGTTTAATGATTTCCACTCCGTCTCGAATACTTGGAACCCGTTTTGACGCATACAAGGCTGCAGCTGCATTAAGGATGACGATATTACGAGCTGATTCATTTCCTGCACCTTGAAGGATGGAACGGATGAGTTCAGCACTTTCTTGTTTATCTGTAACGGTTAAATCACTTAAATTCCCTCGATTTAATCCTGCTTCTTCAGGTGTGTAAAGAAACGACGTAATCGTGTTGTTCTCAACTAAAAACATCCTTGTTTCGCCAGTAATCGAACATTCATCCAAGCCTTCTTTCCCTGTAACAATCAATGCTCGTTTGATTCCGAGCTCCTTAATCACTTCAGCAAGCTTTTCAGCAACTTTCTCATTGCTAGCTCCAATCAACTGATATGCGGGTGCCATCGGGTTTAACAAAGGACCGATGGAATTAAAAATCGTTCGGAAAGGCAGTTGCCCCCTCAAAGAGGCTACTTTTTTTAGTGCCGGATGAAAATATGGAGCGTGTAAAAACGCTATGTCGTGTTTATTCAGCTGCGAATTCGCTTCAAATTGGTTACTGGAAGCTTGAATACCTAATGCCTCTAGGACATCTGAGCTCCCACTTTTTGATGTAACCGCTTTGTTGCCGTGTTTGGCTACTTTTACCCCTAAAGAAGCGAGTATGATACTTACTGCAGTAGAAATGTTAAAAGTCGATGCTCCATCACCGCCGGTACCGCAAGTATCCATCAGCTCATGTTGTTGGGAAGAATCTGCCGCTCTAGAAAGTTTTCTGATTGCTTTAACAAAACCAACAATCTCTGCTACAGTCTCACCGCGAAAGCTCATGATGCTTAAAACAGAACTTCCTTGAGCATCTGTTACTTCACCACTCGCCAATTTCTCCATAAAATAAAAAGCTTCATTTTCTGTTAATGTTTCGTGTTTCATTATTTTTTGAATGATATTTGAAATCATATGAACACCCCTTAATCGTTTTGGTTGTTTTGTCTACAAACAAAAACGTTCAAGGAGGAATCGGGAAGGATATAATCATATCTGCACCTCCGTTAATACGGAGAATGAGGAGGATATAAGAGGTCGATCTAATAGGGAACATGTACATACTTCTTATGAAGCATACAAAAAAGCCATGCAGAAATAACCCGCATGGCATATGTACATATCCATTCTCGGCTCTGCTCCACTCAAACTCTCTCAACTTGTCTCAACTATGCTCTAAACTCTAAACTAAATTGCTCTAACCTATGTGCTCTAAACTTATCAGTTACATTAAACCATTGCTGTAAATCTGTCAACAGATTTGTACGTAAAGATTTCCATTCAACTTAGTTTACGATAAAAGAAAGGTTCTACGGATTCCAGGTCGTATAGCCCTGGATTGAAAATCTGCTCGGTACTTCCTACAAACAGGACACCGCCTTTTCGAAGCGCTTTGCTAAACTTTTGATAAAGAACAGTCTTTGCTTCTTCAGTAAAATAGATCATTACATTTCGGCAAACGATCAGATCAAAATCTGATTCAAAACGATCTGAAAGCAAGTTCTGCTTTTTAAAGGTTACGTGCTTTTTAAGTGTATCTGAAACTCTTATACCAAGTTCCTCTTTTGTAGTATGTCGCACTTTTTTGTCGCTCGGCACATCTTTGATTGCTTTTTCGAAATAAAATCCTTTTTTCGCTTGCTCTAACACTTGTTGATCTAAGTCTGTTGCAAGTATTGAAAACCTAGATACGTTGTTTTTGTAATCTGATAACATCATCGACAGGCTGTATGGCTCTTCTCCTGTAGAGCACGCTGCACTCCACACTTTTAATGATGACCTGTCTTCAAGTAACAAGGGAATGATTTTTTTCTCAAGCACATCCCACCGTGCAGGATTTCGGTAAAATTCAGAAACGTTGATCGTCATCCGGTCTAAAAACTCAAGAAGCAGTTCTGGGTCAATTTTGAGTGCACGAAAATAATCAGAAAACGTACCAAACGAGCGTTTATCACGCAGCGCAATGAGTCTCCGCTTCATTTGTGCTTCCTTATACAATGAAAGATTTATCCCTGTTTGATCATATATGCTCTGTTTAAAGCCTTCATAGTCGCGATCCATATGTCTCTCTCCAATTCAACTGCCATGCAAATTTAATCTATATATGTATAGTATCGGATTTTATATTAAATTGTTGCGTTAAGTGGTAGCACTTTTAAAATCTATTAGCATACGATTTGCTGAATTATGTCTGATGATGTCGACTCGCCGATATTTAACTAAAACTCGCCGGATTATTCGTAATTCTCGCTGGATTATTGTAATAACTCGCTGGATTCATTTAGGATTTTTATTGTAGGAGCTTTGAAACTGCATAAGCTGCTACACCACAGTCTCAACTTTGTCCTGGAAAAACAAAAACCGGCACAATGGCCGGCTAAAACGCTTTCATTTTGTTATAAAATTAAATCCAAACTGCAACTGCTTTATCGTATGACACAAGTTCTTCTTCTTTAAAGAAAAGACCGATTTCACGGACAGCGCTTTCAGCTGAATCAGAACCATGAATAATGTTGTTGCTAACTTGTACAGCATAATCTCCGCGGATTGAACCAGGAGCAGCGTCAGCTGGGTTTGTTTTACCCATCATGTTACGAGCTGTTAGAATAACGTCTTTACCTTCCCAAACCATAGCAAATACTGGTCCAGAAGTAATAAAGTCAACAAGTTCTCCGAAGAACGGACGCTCTTTGTGCTCACCATAATGTTCTTTTGCAAGATCTTCAGAAATGTTCATTAGCTTAGCACCAACAAGCTGAAAACCTTTCTTTTCAAAACGGGATACGATTTCTCCGATTAACGCACGTTGAACACCATCAGGTTTTACCATTAAAAACGTTTTTTCCATGCATTCCCTCTCCTATCATCTATGTATATGTGGGACAAGTTCCCCAGAGAAATCGTACCAAAAATTTTAAAAATTAGCAATCACTCAAAATTTTCGACCAGCGATATAATCTGCTACTTTTAACAAACTATCCCTAGCATCCGTTTCAGGTAATGAAGAAGCAGCTAGTTTTGCACGCTTCAAATATTTATCAGAAATCTCCGTTGCAAACTCAATACCGCCAAGACGTATAATATCTTTTAAAAGTTCAGCAAGCAATGCTGCATCTTTTGTTTCGTAGTAAACATTTAATTTTTCCTTGATTTCTGGATATTGTCGCATAGTGAACAGTACAGGCAGCGTTAAGTTCCCTTGTTTCAAATCGCTTCCTGCTGGTTTGCCTAGCTGTTTCTCAGATGCTGTGAAATCTAAAATATCATCTGTAATTTGGAAGGCCATGCCTACACAAAAGCCAAATTCATATAATTTTTTCTGAAGAGAAACATCCGCCTTTGAAGTGATGGCACCTAACTGACAGCTTAGTGCGATCAATAAAGCTGTTTTTCTTTTTATACGTTTAAAATACTTTCTTACATTTTGATCAGTATCATACTGTTCGTTAATCTGCTCAATCTCGCCAAGACACATCTCTTTCATACCTTGTGCAAGAATTTGATGAGCAAGAGGAATGTTAATTTCTGACATTAGTTTCAAAGCGGATGCGAAGATAAAATCTCCTGTATACATGGCGATTTTATTATCATATTTTGCTTTGACCGTTTCTCTTCCCCGTCTCATATCAGCATCATCCACTACATCATCATGAACCAAGGAAGCCATATGAATCAGTTCAAGTGCCGCAGCTGGCTTTTTGATCTGCTGAATGTTATACGTCCCAAACTGAGCAGATAGCAGGACAAATACAGGGCGGATTCTCTTTCCCCCTGCTTTTAACAGCTCAGCGCCAGCCGTATGAATCAATGTCTGATCAGAACGAACAGATTGTACTAGCTGATCTTCAATTTGCTGCAAATCTTTTTTTAGAAATGAGTATAAGTCCTTTAACTTCACTTTTGTTTCACCCTATCGCCCGTTACTTATACGAATACTTTAAGATAGAGGGCATTGTCTTTAACAATCCGCACTCTACAGCTAGCTGAAAATAAAGGTTTAGTCCTTTTTCATGTTCGCCACTAAACTGATAATTTAACCCATTAAAATATGATTCCCAGAACTGAAAAGTCCCTCCATGCTTTGCCAGCACTCGCTCTATGACGGGAATAAATTTTTCTCTTTGGCAGCGTTCTTTGCTCTCAATCATACTTTTTCCAACATACGAAAGAAGCGATCCTTTTTCTGTTTCCATTTCATTTCGATAAGCCATGACGGCAAAAATCATAGGTAGACCTGTCTGCTGATACCAGATCTCCCCAAGATCATAAACATGATAAGACCCTCTTTTTCGGTATGCTGAAATTGCATCATCCCCAATAAGAAGACAAGCATCGTAATTCTCTAGCATTTTTTTAAAATGAGGTGTTTCCACCTGATATGAAACTTCAACGGAATAAAAGCGATCTAATACGATCTTTAACAGTGCAACAGATGTTTCTGAGCTTGATGTTAATGCGATTTTTTTTCCGCTCAAGTCTTCGATTTTGTGTTTAGAAAATAAAAAGATAGAGTTCACTCTTCCGTAAGAAGACACGGAAAGATCTGGAACTAGACTGTAATGATCAGCATTCTTTCCAAAAGAAAAGGATGAAATGCCACCGATATCGACTAACTGGTTCTCCATCAACCTATTGATTTTTGACGGAACAGCATGTGTAATCGTTACCCCTTGATCCATCAGACGTTCTCTATCTAAATAATAATATAGGGGTATGATGTTCGTATAGCTGATTTCCCCGATGTTCATAATCTATCAGTCTCCCCAGCGTGTAAACAATTCGTGATGTACACCTAAGTTGTCCAAAACTTTTCCTACCAAAAAGTTTACAAGGTCATCCATTGACTTAGGTAAGTGATAAAATCCTGGCATGGCAGGAACAATCTTTCCTCCAGCTTCTGTTACTTTTAACATGTTTTCAAGGTGTATTTTATGAAGCGGTGTTTCTCTAGGCACTAAAATCAGTTTACGGCTCTCTTTCAGCATAACATCAGCTGTGCGTTCTAATAGATTGCCAGAAGCACCATGTGCAATACCAGAGAGAGTGCCCATCGAACAAGGAATGATAACCATCCCATCGTTCTGATATGATCCGCTGGCAATTGGTGCATTAAAGTCACGCAATGTGTGGTAATGAAAACGTTCTTTGCCGTATAAAGCAAAATGTTCCTCTATACATTGTTCACGATTCTCCGTATCCCACAACAATTCTTCTCTAAACACTTGCCAGCCTGCTTCCGTTACGACAAGATGCAGTTTATGCCCGCTTTTCAAAATTTCTTGAGCAAGTCTAACGCCGTATACAGCGCCACTTGCCCCTGTAATCCCTATTGTAAATGTCTTCATAATAAAAGGTCCCCTATTGAAAAGATAAACATAACGACACTCAAGATACCATTCATCGTAAAAAACGCTACATCCAGTTTGGACAAGTCATGCGGCTTTACGAGTGAGTGTTCGTAAACCATGATCGCTCCAGAGATGAATACACCTAAGTAATAGATCCAACCCATCCCAGACACAACTCCGAGTGAAATAAAAGCTATAAAACTAGCAACATGCAGCCATCTAGCTGTCATCAATCCGTTCGCGATACCAAAAGCAGAAGGAATAGAGTATAGACCATGAGACTTATCATAGTCAGCATCTTGTGTCGCATAAATTACGTCAAACCCAGCTGTCCAGAACAATACACCAAAGAATAGCAAAAAGGCTTCTGGACTCAGTGTACCTGTAGCTCCAACCCAGCCACCAAGAGGTGCAATGGCAATCGTAACCCCTAAAACAATATGGCATAAATAAGTAAATCGCTTCGTATACGAATAAATAACTAGAAAAAAGACAGCCAACGGCAGCAGTTTCACGGATAGAGAATTCAATTGATAAGCACTGACGAACAAAAGTGCCAGTGAAGCAGCTATAAATACGAATACTTCGCCTCTGTTTAACAGCTTTGCCGGAATGGCCCTTGTTTTCGTTCTTGGATTCGCTCCATCAATCTCTGAATCTATCGCACGGTTAAGTGCCATTGCAGAACTTCTTGCACCAACCATGGCAAGCGTAATCCAGATCCATTCGATTAATGACGGCATAGTGCCTTCTTCTACAATGTTTCCCATGATTGCCCCTAAAAAAGCGAATGGCAAAGCAAAGATGGTATGCTCAAACTTAATCATTTCTAAAATTATTTTAAATTTATTCCACACACTGCAACGCTCTCTTCTATTGCTGTTTTTTCCCGGTATGCATGGCGGCAGCACCTAGTGCATACGATTTGACTTCAACGTTAGACAAACCTGCCTCTTTAAATAGTTCTTTAAGTTCTTCTTTTGTCAAAAATGCTTCTGTTGATTCTTGAAGCCATGCGTATTCTTGATAGCTTTTAGCGAATAATTTACCGAATACTGGCATGATGTAAGTAAAATAAAATTTAAAGAGCTGTTTAAAAACAGGTACGGTCGGATGAGACGTTTCCAGACACACCACTCTTCCCCCTGGCTTTACAACCCGTGCCATCTCTTTAAGCGCCTGAAGGTAATCAGGAACATTTCTAAGGCCGAATCCAATCGTTACAAAATCAAACGAATTGTCTTCGAATGGCAGCTCCATTGCGTTGCCATGAATAAATTTCACTTGAGGAGAGGAGCGCTTTTTCAGCTTTTCAATTCCTACATTAAGCATGTTCTGACTAAAGTCTAAGCCGATGACTTCCCCTTGTGTTCCAACCGCTTCAGCAAGAGCAAATGTCCATTCTCCCGTTCCGCAGCACACGTCCAAACAATGATCTCCAGGTTGTACTTTCATACGCTTCATCGTATCATTGCGCCATTTATTATGCTGTTTAAATGAGATTAAATCGTTCATATAATCGTACTGATCAGAGATCTTTTCAAATACAGAGTGAACCCGTTCTTCTTTGCTCAACATCGGATTAACCCTCTCCTAACATTAAGTCATTTTCACTGCCTGTTTCGATGCTGTATCCTTCTCTATGAAACATGAGAGGCATTTCAACATCTTTGTTTTTCAATTCTTTTTCACAAGCTTTCAAATAGTTCAATTGTTCCTCGCTTAACTGTCTTCTCATTTCTGTATTCTGATAACGAGACACAAGAAGATAACGTTTAATAAAAGGGATATATGTATGCAGACCAAATGATTCTGCTGCTTTTGTAAATAGTAGACTTTCAATTTTCTGCACGTTTTTCAAGTATTCTACACTGCCGTTTAACAGCCTGTCTTGTTGATGCAGATTTGCTTTATGTTCGTTAATACTCTGCACAGCACTCGATAATTGTGAAATCAAATCTAAATTTTCACAACGAGCTAACAGCAGATAGTATAGACTGCTAAAATAGTCACCAGATAAAACAACAAGCTGCCTTTTCTTCTTATCGGATGTAACATTTTCGTCCAAGATATCATCATGGCGGTCCAATGCAGACTGAATTAAAAGAATTGAACTAAAATATTCCGCTTCTACAGCCTCATCAAGTTCAAGTTCACGAAGCAGACAGTAAGTGATAAATACCTTTGACTCACTAAAGACTGGAGGTTGAATATAACGTTCCACATAGTTGTGCTGCATCAATAAAAGTGTATGTTGTTTTAAGCGTTGAATTTGTTCCATGGTGTTCATCAAATCCCTCCAATGACACAGCAAAATTGTGCTTTCTTATTATACCATAGTCGCCAATATAGTAAGGTTTCAACCTCATTAAAAGACATAAAGAAAACTAGGCTTATGGCCTAGCACATCTTATCGGCGACCTTACCGCCAGTACTCCCTTACGATTCTGTATCTACTTCTCCATGTTTCGTATAGATAACAGCTTTGCCTCTAACCTTTACTGCTGAAGTATGTTCGGTAAACTGTGCGATCATCACTTCACCTTTATCAAGTTTTTCAGAATGATGAAATCTTGTTTCAGTACCACGTGTTAACCCAATTACATTCACACCGTTTTCTTTTGCTTTTATTACAAAAAAGTCAAATTCTGATTTCATGGGTAACCCTCCTTTAATTTCAGTTTCTGATTAAACTTAACACTTCTGCACGAGCCGCAGGATCTTTTTCAAAAACGCCTCGAACCGCTGAAGTCACTGTCATGGAACCTGGTTTCTTAACGCCTCGCATCGTCATACACATATGCTCAGCTTCTATCACAACGATCACCCCATGAGGTTCCAATGTCTCAAGTAAACTGTTCGCGATTGTTGAGGTAATTCTTTCCTGCAGCTGCGGCCGCTTCGTAACAGCCTCTACCGCTCTTGCAAGTTTACTTAAACCTGTTACTTTTCCGCCCTTAGGTATGTAGCCGATGTGCGCTTTCCCAAAGAAAGGGACGAGATGATGCTCACACATTGAATAAAAAGGAATATCTTTAACAAGTACTAATTCTTCATGATCTTCCCCAAAAATGGTAGCAAAATGTTCTTTCGGATCTTGATTTAAACCTTGAAACACTTCTTCATACATTTTCGCTACACGTTTCGGTGTATCTATTAAACCCTCGCGCTCAGGATCTTCACCAATAGCTTCTAAAATCATTTTAACTGCTGTTTCAATTTTTTCTTTTTGAACTTCTGCCACTCTTTTTGTCCTCCAATTCCAATAACACAATAGAAAAATTTTAGCATACTGAAAGAAGAATAGCAAAAGGAGAAACCCCTTACACCAAGGGAGATATAGTTTTCTTTATGAGTAATCAGAAGTTGGCGGAAGACGAATACATTTACAGCTAATTTAAAAAAACTAGAGTTCTTTTAATCGAAGTACTTGTTCTTTAGAAAAAAATCGTATAAAAAAAAGACCGTGAAAAAATTCACGGTCCTTTAAGTTGCCCTATGTATCAATTATTTAACAGCGTCCTTAAGGGCTTTCCCTGGTTTGAAAGCAGGAACTTTGCTAGCAGAGATTTCGATCTCTTGACCAGTTTGTGGGTTGCGTCCTTTACGAGCCGCACGCTCACGTACTTCAAAGTTACCAAATCCGATAAGTTGTACCTTATCACCGCTTTGTAGAGTACCAGTGATTGCTTCGAAAACAGCGTCAACTGCTTTAGATGCATCTTTCTTAGAAAGCTCAGCTTGCTCAGATACTGCATTAATTAGATCAGTCTTGTTCATTCCATTCACCTCCTCTCAAGGATTCACTCACCTTATATCGGTCATGAAATACTTTCGTACAGTATTAATTTAATATGTAATATACAGGATTTTACTAATTTTATCTGTGACAAGCCTTATATTATACGATTACATTCAAGAATTCAATCTTTTTTAGCTGTTTTTCGGTATTCAACCCTTAAAATTCCTTATTTTTTGACCTTTTTTTACAAAAAACGCCGTTCAGCGAGGTAAAAAAGTCTCTTCTCTACGGCAGGACAATTGTGCTATTTTCTTCAAGAAAACATAAACGCAAGAAGTGTTTTCGCAAGTTTAATTAGTTTTGGTAGTGATGAATTTTTCGTTACATGATGCTCGCTTTCCGCCATTTGTGCAGAAAACAGTCTATAACAAGCAAGGCTCTTTTCTAAAAGATTGTTACTTTCAAACCTCATTTTTATTTTCTCCTGTGACAGTTGATTGGAGTGCAAGGTGCGAGACTCCTGCGGGACAGGCGGGCAGGTGAGACACTTAAGAGTGAAACGTACGAATGTGGCTCACCGCCTGCCCCGCGGAAAGCGAGCACCTGGAAAGGAAATCAACCACTTACAAAATCAACAAAGAATACGGAAACAGCCAAAGCAAAAAAAAAAAAGACTCCCGGTTATAGGAGTCTCAACGTTATAAAATAATGGCAATTAATCCGCCTGATCCTTCATTAATAATGCGTTCAAGCGTCTCTTTTAATTTATATCTAGCATTCTCTGGCATTAGTGAAATCTTGCCTTGGATTCCTTCTCTTACGATAGAATTAAGTGATCTTCCAAAGATATCAGAATTCCAGATAGATAGTGGATCTTCTTCAAAGTCTTGCATCAAATATCTAAGCATCTCTTCACTTTGTTTTTCCGTACCGATAATTGGTGCGAACTCTGATTCAACATCTACTTTAATCATATGAATGGATGGTGCGATTGCCTTAAGCCTTACGCCGAATCTAGACCCTTGTCGGATGATTTCCGGCTCATCAAGACTCATATCTGTGATGGCTGGCGCTGCAATTCCGTATCCTGTTTGTTTGACCATTCTTAGTGCATCTGCCACTTGATCATATTCCGTTTTAGCGTAAGCAAACTCTTGCATTAGCTGAAGCAGATGGTCTTTTCCTCGGATCTCTACCCCAACCACTTCTTTTAAAATCTGGTCGTACAGGTAATCTGGTGCAAAGAGATCAATTTCTGCAATCCCTTGACCCATTTCAATTCCTGCGAGTCTCGCATCGTCAATAAAGTCATAGTCTGCAAAGAAGCCAACCACTTTATCCACATCACGAAGACGCTTAATATCCTGAACTGTTTCTCTTACTGCTTCTTCATAGCTTTCACGCAGCCAATGGTTTTCGCGAAGCACCATGACCCAGCTAGGAAGATTCACATTGACCTCAAGCACCGGAAACTCGTATAATGCTTCTCTAAGAACATTGTTGATATCATGCTCCGTCATGCTTTCAACACTCATTGCAAGTACGGGTATATCGTATTTTTCACAAAGCTCGTTACGCAGCTTCTGTGTATCTGGATGATGCGGTTGTGTAGAGTTGATTAGCATAATAAACGGCTTTCCAACTTCTTTTAACTCTTCTACAACACGCTCTTCTGATTCCACATAATCATATCTTGGAATTTCTCCGATTGATCCATCCGTTGTGACGACCACTCCTAGTGTAGAGTGCTCTTGGATGACTTTTCTTGTGCCGATCTCTGCCGCTTCATGGAACGGAATCGGCTCATCATACCAAGGAGTATGAATCATTCTAGGGCCGTTTTCATCTTCGTACCCTTTAGCACTTGGTACAGCATAACCAACAGAGTCTACCAGACGGATGTTAACATCAAGCCCATCACCTACGTTGATTCTTACCGCGTTGTTTGGAACAAATTTGGGTTCAGTGGTCATAATGGTGCGTCCTGCTGCACTCTGCGGTAACTCATCCTGAGCACGTTGACGTTCTGCTTCGTTTTCAATGTTTGGCAGCACCACAAGCTCCATAAATTTCTTGATAAAAGTGGACTTACCCGTTCTTACTGCTCCTACTACGCCTAAGTAGATATCCCCGCCCGTCCTTTCGGCGATATCTTTGAAAATATCGATTTTTTCCATTCGTTTCCCTCCCGATCCAAATAAAGTTCCGGATGCTAGTCTTGGACAATATATCGTATGATTTTGTCCTATTGATTATGACAAAGGAACGGAAATTTTTATTGGATCCTTACATTCTCTGTTGTATAGTTCCATAAAATCGGGAGGGCGCACTTCAGTGCCTACCGATGAAACTATAAAGCTTGTTTCGTTAAAAGGATTCCCAAAAAAAATCTCTCCGCCTTTTCTATGAATGTATTAGAAAAAGGGAGAGTTCATGCCTATTTTATTAAAAAAACAGGCTTATTGTTTTCAACTGTATAAGGAACCGAATAGATAGGCACAAAAAAGGAATGCATCGCTAGCAAATGACGAATATCTTCATGTTTATCTAGCTCGTTCGAATAACTTGAGATCGCAGATTTTAAATCTTTTCTGTAATCTATAAAAATCTTTGCATCACCGTTAACCATCAACGGGAGTTTCTTGCCTGTAAAAGGGCTCGTAACGTAAGGGTCTTCCTTAAAACCTAACTTTTTATAATCGAGCGTGTGCCTGCCCTGCGCTTCTATCTTTTTAAAAGGCGGATATTGATGTTCTGCCATATAGATGTTTAGTGCGACCTGTACATCTTGAACCTTGTCTGTTAAAACAAGATCTGCAAGCTTAACAGTCGGCTTCGTTTCAACATCAATTAAAACGTATTGAAAAGTTCCGCCCTTTTCAAAAGCATTTCCAGGGGGCTCCTGCATATATTTGGGGACTAGTTTATTAAAATCAATCAAGTATTTTTGGTAGATATCTGTATCAGCATCTTTTGTTTTAATCGGCAGCACACCTGTATCTTTCTGAAAACTTTCAACGGCTTGCTGAACTGCTGTAATCTGATCCTGATAAGGAACTCGATTTTGAGTTTTTCGTTCTTCGGGATATAAACACCCAGAAAGAGTTAACACCATCAGACATAGAGGAATCCACCATTTCTTTGTCATCTTGATTTCCTCCTTTATCCTTGAACAGGTCCGCTGAATACAACGATTATAATAAGAATACCTGCTACGATCATACAGACCCAGGCGAATAACGAAACAACCGTCTGAAATACCCCTGATAATTTTGATCTGCTGAACATGATAGAAAAAACAGCAATAAACATTAAACCGATGGCGGACAACGCCACCCACATTTTCAATAAACCTTCACTCATATGTATCCTCCTTGTCCACAGCGTACATTATAGCATAATTCTTGTTATTTCCTTTACTTTTTCAGGAACGTGTAGATGAATTTCTTCTAAGTTGAGAGGATTAACTGCCTTTTAGCAGGCCATCTGCAGAGACTCTTTGTTCGTATTCTTCATAATATGTTGCCAAACAGCAGTCTACAAGAACATTAAGATTCCTAAACAGAAAAAAAACACCCGGCTCCAGACCGAGTGTTCGACTAAATACTTCCTGCACTGTATGAACACTTCCATGATTTTGTTTGTGTCTAAACTTTTATTAACTAACCTATGTTCTACTTATTATCAAACATCTTAGATAATGTTGCCAGATCTAAAGGGATGTTGTTGTTTAAAACAGCCTGAACGATCTGATCTTCTTTTTGTTTCGTAACTGCTACCCCAGCCATAGAAGATACTTGGGAAATCAGCATTCGAATCGTGCGCTCGTCGCGAAGATTAGAGCCACTTACGGATTGGGCAAGTTTAAAAATATCATCCTTTTTTACACTTGTTTTCTTCTCAATCTTATCAAAAAATTGTTGTTCACGTTCCACCTGAAGTCCTCCTCCCACTTCCTTTTCACCCTATCCTATGCAAGTAAAAAAGAAGCGTGAAAGAAAAAAAGGCGATTGCCTAAAATTTTTTAGACATTCGCCTATCAATCTGTGTGATTAGCTCTTTAATGAAGATACATCTTCTACTTCGTGTGTGCGAGAACGCTGCATCAGATCATCAACAGCTTGTTTTGCACCCTTACCGTTAAACAATACATCGTAAAGGACTTGAGTGATCGGCATCTCCACTTCTTCTCGCTTACTCAATTCGTAAGCTGCTTGAGTCGTTCTAACACCTTCAACTACCATGCCCATATTCTCAAGAACATCTTCAAGCTTCATGCCTTTTCCGAGCATATTGCCCGCACGCCAGTTACGGCTATGTACACTTGTACATGTCACGATTAAGTCACCGATCCCCGTAAGACCCGAAAAAGTAAGTGGGTTTGCACCCATATGTGTGCCAAGGCGAGCAATTTCCGCTAAACCTCTTGTAATTAAGGCAGCCTTTGCATTATCTCCATATCCTAGACCATCAGAAAGACCTGCTCCTAAAGCGATAATATTTTTTAAAGCTCCGCCAAGTTCAACACCAATAACATCGGGATTCGTATACACACGGAAGTTTTGATTGATAAAAAGATCTTGAACTCTTTCTGCAGCTTGCATATTTGCAGAAGACACAGTAACCGTCGTTGGCTGCCTTAGAGAAACCTCTTCTGCATGACTAGGTCCTGAAAGAACTACCACCGATTCAAGAACAGACTCAGGCAGTTCTTCTTCAATAATTTCAGAAATTCGTTTATATGTACCAGGTTCGATTCCTTTTGAAGCGTGTACAATTGTAACAGGAGATGCAAGGTTGTTTTTCAAAAGATTCAATACGTCTCTCATCGCTTTTGTAGGCGTAACAAGTACAATCGTATCAGCATCTTTCACGCATTCTTCCAATTGAGTGGTCGCTTTTATGTTTTCAGGCAACTCTACTCCTGGAAGATACTTTTCATTTCGATGTTCTTTATTAATTTCAACAACTTGTTCTTCTCTACGGCCCCACAAACGGACATCATGACCATTGTCAGCTAAAACGATGGCAAGAGCAGTACCCCAGCTCCCAGCACCTAAAACAGCAACATTATGCATACATGTCACACTCCACTATTAAATTTTGCGTTCGTTTCCTCTCCAGATTCTAGCCATATTTTCTCGATGTTTCCATATTGAAACGATCGAAATAGAGAAGCTTGCCAAAACAGCTTCAATAGGCAAGTTAAATTGATACAGCATAAAAAACGGAGATAATACTAAAAAAACGATAGAACCCAATGAAACAAACCTGGAAACCCAAATCGTTAGGATTGCAATTAAACCTGCTAGTAAAGAAGGTAAAAATGCAACAGCAGCAAACACACCGATTGCCGTAGCCACTCCTTTCCCGCCTTTAAATCCGTAAAAGACGGGATAGTTGTGACCAACAACAGCCATTAAACCGCATAAAACAGCTAGTACTGGTGAATCTGTAAACCAAAAAACGGCTGAAACGACCAATACACCTTTAAAGCAGTCTAATAGCAGGACAGCGATCGCAGGTCCTTTTCCAAGTACTCGTAACGTGTTGGTAGCACCTGCGTTACCACTGCCGTGATTTCTTATATCTTCATTTTTTAGAACTTTGGTCAGCAAATAACTAAAGCTAATACATCCTATCAAGTAGGAGAAAACGAAGAGAACGATCGTCATCATGAAACCTTAATCGTTTTTCTTTCTAGCAAATATTTTGATCGGTGTTCCAACAAAACCAAACGTTTCACGAATTCTGTTTTCCAGAAAACGCTTATACGAGAAGTGGAATAATTCTGGATCGTTAACAAAGATAACAAAAGTAGGCGGTTTTGAAGCCACTTGTGTTGCATAGTTGATCTTCAGTCTCTTTCCGTTATCCATTGGTGCTGGGTTCATGGCTACTGCATCCATGATTACTTCGTTCAAGATATTTGTCTGAACTCTGAGCGAGTGATTTTCGGCAACCTGATTAATCACAGGATATAGCTGATGAAGTCGCTGTTTTGTTTTTGCCGATACGAAGACGATAGGTGCATATGATAAGTAGAGGAAATGATCACGAATCTTCTGCTCAAACTTTTGCATCGTTTTATCATCTTTTTCAACAGCATCCCATTTGTTTACAACAATCACGACAGCTTTACCCGCTTCGTGTGCGAAACCAGCAACCTTTTTATCTTGCTCGATAATTCCTTCTTCAGCATCGATAACCATAAGGACGACATCGGAACGTTCGATCGCTTTCATCGCACGCATAACACTGTATTTCTCAGTCGTTTCGTACACTTTTCCACGTTTGCGCATTCCTGCTGTATCGATAATTACATACTTCTGATCTTCACGTTCAAAGCTTGAATCAATTGCATCTCTAGTCGTTCCTGCAATATTACTCACAATAACGCGTTCTTTACCGAGAATAGCGTTTACGAGTGAAGATTTCCCTACGTTCGGTCTGCCGATTAATGAAAAATAGATCGTGTCGTCTTCTTTTTCTTCTACAACCGTTTCAGGGAAATGGCTTACCACTTGATCTAAAAGATCTCCAAGCCCGATACCATGTGTTCCTGACACGCCGATCGGCTCACCCATACCCAGACTATAAAACTCATACAGAAGCTCTTTACGTTCAGGGTTATCAATCTTATTCACACCTAATACAACAGGCTTTTTTGAGCGGAACAGCATTTTGGCTACTTCTTCATCCGCCGCTGTAATTCCGTTCATGCCATCAACTAAAAAGAGAATGACATCTGCTTCTTCGATAGCAAGTTCTGCTTGTTCTTTCATCTGACTCATAAATGGTGCATCACTAATTTCTATTCCACCTGTATCGATAAGGTTGAATTCTGTATTCAGCCATTCTGCTGAACTGTAGATACGGTCACGCGTTACTCCTGGCATATCTTCAACAATAGAGATACGATCTCCCGCAATTCTGTTAAAAATAGTAGATTTCCCTACGTTTGGTCTCCCTACTATTGCTAAAACTGGTTTCGTCATGTAGACACTTCCCTTTTTCCTGATCAAGTCAATCATCAAGTTTTCTTTTATATGTTCCATCATTTTCTTGTAAATAGACAAGTCCACTTATTTTAGCAAATACTTTACACTTTAGACAACTCAATATCTTCTAAATCTGTTTTGCAGAAGTGACCTTATTAAAAGCTGTACGTCTTAACTTTTTGAACATATCTACCAATACTACCATAAATAAGAGCATCATAGAAGTTGAGACCAACAAATCCATCACATATAGTGAGCCTATTTCTATCGTGGCACTGAGTCTATAGATCAAAAACTGAAAAACTGTATCACCGATAACAAGACCTATTATAGGAATATAGAAAAGATCTCTATATGTTTTGGTAAACAAGATAAGAAGAGAAGCAAGTACGATAATGATCATATATTTTTTATCAAAAAATAATTTAACTGGGTCGTATAGAGCAAAAAGTTCTAACGACACGTAAGCTGTAGCAACAATAAAACAGCTTGTTACATAAAAAAATAGCTGATCGGTATGTTTAATCAAATAAATCAGCCCTATACACAAGAAGAATAAGAACGTGGCATTTATATTTCCTAGTGAAAACGGAATGAAGGTGTCCGACAAGGTTATTCCCGTTAAAGTAATAAAAATAGAGTGATTTCTAACAGAACCCTTCTTGATGAGAAAGGTTGCAATAATCCAGCCCATCCACATGAACCAATAAAAAAGCGTACCATCATTCATGTAATTCACCTCGGTAGCATTATTGCCACCTTACGCCTTCTTTTAACCGTCGTTTAATCACATATAAAAAAACAGCCCTCGATTTTAAAATCGAGGGCTGAAAATAATAAGTTATTTATATCCTTTAAGCTGGTCGCCAATCATATCTGCTAATGAGAAACCTTTTTCTTCTTTAGGAAGATTTTCTTTTAAGTTTGCTTTTTCCTTCTCATCTTGAACAGCTTTCATGCTCAAGCTCATTCTTTTGTCTTGACTGTTTACATCTAGAACTTTTACAGATACTTGCTGACCTTCTTTTACAACTTCACTCGGGTTGCCAATATGTCGGTTTGCCATCTCAGAAATGTGAACAAGACCTTCAATGCCAGGAGCTACCTCTACAAATGCTCCAAATGTAACGATGCGTTTTACTGTACCTTCGATTACACTTCCTGCCTTAATAGAAGA
Organism: Fictibacillus sp. UD; assembly: GCF_043558025.1. NCBI lineage: Bacteria > Bacillati > Bacillota > Bacilli > Caryophanales > Fictibacillaceae > Fictibacillus > Fictibacillus sp. UD. The sequence goes on along the minus strand of NZ_JARUHH010000001.1, from coordinate 635,631 downwards.
ACTTGCTTCTTCCCATGGTCCTGGCTGTGTTTCTTTTATTGATAAAGAAATTCGATCATTATCGCGATCAACGGAAAGAACTTTAACTTTAACTGTTTCACCTTCACTGAGAACATCGGAAGGATTATCTACTCGATTGTGCGATAACTGCGAAACGTGAACTAATCCATCAACGCCTCCGATATCAACGAAAGCTCCAAAGTCCGTTAAACGCTGCACTTTTCCTTCAATAATTTCACCTGGTGCCAAACGATCTAAGATTTCTTGTTTCTTGAAGCCCGCTTCTTCTTCCGTAACAGCACGATGAGATAAAATAACTCGTCCTTTTTCAGCATCCAATTCTACGATTTTAACAGAAAGAGTCTTACCTTTGTAATCAGAAAAATCTTCAACAAAGTGAGACTCAACCATAGAAGCTGGAATAAAAGCACGAACTCCAAGATCTACTACAAGCCCGCCTTTAACTACATCGTGAACAACAACTTCAAACGTTTCTTTTGAATCAAATTTTTCTTGCAGTTCACTCCACGATTTTTCGCTGTCTACTGCTTTTTTTGAAACAAGTAGCTTGTCCTCTGTGTTAGAGAGTACTTTAACAGTGATCTGATCTCCTTCATTCAACACATCACTAACCTTTTCAATAAAAAGACTTGAAACTTCATTAATGGGTAAAAATGCGTCTTGCTTTGCGCTGATATCCACTAACGCGTGCTTGTCTTCTACTTTTAATACAGTACCTTTAATGATTTCACCTTTTTCAGCCATGGTAGCATTTGTTAAACTTGTGCTCATTTCCTCTGTCATGTTCGTGCCCTCCTCAAAAATTAGAAAAGTAATTTATTGAACTTTCGGTAATGAAAGAACATTAACATCGATCATGGAGCTGTTTTTTTAAGATGCAGTCAATTGAAAGTGATTGAATTCCGTTTCAGGTTGCTCGCTTTCCAGGGGGCGTGCGGTGAGCCACCTCGACACTTTGTGCCCTTAGGTGTCTCACCTGTCCCGCTGATCCCCTAGGAGTCTCGCAACCTTACACTCCATTCAATTTGCAAAGAAGTCTATAAAAACAACTCAAAAGTAAATTCTTTAAAGATAAAAATAGAAATTCGGTTATTCATGCTCTTTTTTTAACTGACCTATATGTTTCATTATAAGCTGTGTGGCTTCTTTAGCGGAAGCTTTTTGCTCCCGAAAATGTGTAAAGTCTATCGGTTTGCCGAATACAATTTTTAGATTTTTCCCCTTTTTGTATTCGCCGACGATTGCACATGGAACGATGTGTGCTTCAGATTTCAGGGCAAAGAATCCGGCACCCGCTAATCCTTCTCCGATCTCACCCGTCTTGCTGCGTGTACCTTCCGGAAAAAGACCGACTACTTTACCTTCTTTTAGAAGATTCATACCCGTCTTTAAGGCCGTCTTATCACTCATTCCGCGTTTAACAGGAAAAGCGTTGATCTTCGGCAAGATATGTTTAAGCACGGGAACAGAAAAAAGTTCAGCCTTAGCCATAAAATGTACTTCTCTCGGTGAAGCCACTCCAACAAGAGGAGGATCATAATTATGGATATGATTCGTACAGAGCAGCACACCGCCTGTTTTTGGCATGTTTTCCGCTCCAATGATTTCAGGCTTATACGTTCCTTTGAAATACGTCCCGCACAGCCATTTACCGAAAGAATAAAGCTTCATATTAGAGTGCCCTTTCTTTTGCATAATGAAGGATGCTTGAAACTACCTCTTCGATTGACATACTCGTTGTATCCAGTTCAATGGCATCTTCTGCTTTTCTTAGTGGAGCAGCTTCCCTCTCACTATCACGTTTATCTCTTAAAGAAATCTCACTTTTTAACTGCTCAAAATCTGCTTCGAACCCTTTAGAAAGGTTCTCTTCATATCTTCTTCGCGCTCTTTCTTCAACAGAAGCGATTAAGAAAATTTTAAGCTCTGCATTCGGCATTACATGCGTACCTATGTCACGGCCATCCATCACAACACCGCCAGATTCCGCAAGCAGCTGTTGTCTTTTTACCATTTCAGTCCGAACTTCTTGCTGACGTGCTACAAAAGATACGTTATTCGTTACTTCGCTCGTTCGGATTTCCTCTGATACATCTTTTCCATCAAGAAGAACCGCTTGTCCTTGATCTGTAATAACAAGTTTAATATCAGTTTCGTTTAAAACAGCTTCAAGCGCTGTTCCGTCGTTTAGATCGGCTCTATTTAAAAGAGCTTTATACGTTAATGCCCTGTACATGGCACCTGTGTCAATATAAATAAAAGAAAGACGCTCAGCTACTTGCTTGGCTACCGTACTTTTCCCAGCCCCTGCAGGGCCATCAATAGCAATTGATAATAATTTTTTCATGTTTCCTCCTACCCGATCCCTATGTGACAATGCATACATAGCAATAAAAAGCAGGTGAGTTTCCCCTGCTTTTTTCTGTGTTAGAATCTGAAAACATCAGATTCTTTCTATATGTATCTTACCATATATGTTGATTAACGGTCTATTGTTTCCAAAGCTGGTCCTTGATTGTTCTTAATAACTCCTTCGTAATAGATGATTTTATTCGTATACATCTTAAACGAAGGAATTTCAAGTAGAATCTGTGCGGTTACTAATAGAATAAAATGAACAATAGCAAGCTGGATTAAAATTCGTTCAAATCGTCTCATGTAAATCCGTCACCTTCTTTTCGGGAATATTTTCCCCTAAAAAAGATTAATTATCCGTTATTAAAACTCAGGCTTTCCTTCTTCTTCATTAGAAGCTGCTGTTCAAAGCAAAATCGAATAATATACTGTCTGTCTTTTTGAGTAATTTGATCAAATTGAAGCGATGCTCTCTGACGGCCATTCATGTGACCATCCAGTATTCTTAGTACGTTACATGGCAAGTCCAGATATACTTTCTCACCTGATTGCATCGGCAGAACAACTAGACAATCCAACTTATCTTCACTTTTTACAGAATGGTCTAACGGAAGAGAAAGAAGCATTCCTCCTGCACTAAAATCGAGTACTACAGAATTAAAAGGAGGATACGAATCGTTACTATTTACTACTGAAACATCAATCATGGTTTCAACTCTTACGAACTCTCTTCGCTGAATTTTTTGTATTTCTTCTTCTTTTGGAGAGGCAATCATCAATACAGGTATGTTCTCTATCTTTCTCCCCAATAGCTCTGTTCGAAAGGTGAAGACGTTCTTTTCTTTATCAACAAAGGATGCTTTGAACTGCGTTCCATCAAAAAAATACTCTGTGCGATTCGTCTTTTCATTACTTGGATAATCAATGTAAAGATGATCATCTTTAACATCATATACTTTACAGCGATATTTATTTTTTTTGTCGGAAAACAAAGGCTCTAAAAATAATAGTTCACCTACTGAAATCATTAAACTTCCCCCAAATAAAGCTTTGTTATCTATCTACCTTATTATGACAGTTTAAAAATAAAAGAAAAAGCAAAATTTCAAACTGCGAAATTTTGCTTGATTGGAAAGCGAGCAACCTGTAAGAGGAAATTTAACGACATCTACGAAATTTTTTATATATCGTTATAGGATGGCTCAGCTTCTTTTAGTTTCTTCACTTCTTCTTCGTTTCCATTCTCTGCGTTGATGAATACACGGAACGTATCATCACCTAGCGTACCTAGGAACTCATAACAATATACTTCTTCGTTAATATCATTTCGAATTAACGCCCTGCTTATTTCTTTCACTTCAAATTTAGGATTCAGATTGGTTCTTGCTTCTTTTTCAGAGATCTTAAACACTGGAGTTCTCTTGTCTACGTGGGCAAGAAGGAAATCTGTGCCTTCATAACCCATGATATCACCATTGTCTAAAGCTACTTTTATAGAAACCGTTTCTGGATAGATTCTAACATCATCCACAAGACGAGCATAAGTGAATACACCAATGTTATCGTATTGATCACTTGTTACCATTTCCATTTTGCTTTCCATATGCTTTTCAAGGAAATCTTCTGCTTGCAGCATGGCTTCGTTTAAGGATATCTTCGTTTTCCCAACATTCCGGTCATAGAGTACATAAAGTGGATAGCCACCCTTTTTTGTAAGGTCCATATATGTTGTACCTTTTGTTTCAGGGTTGTACAGCGTTAATGAATAAGCATCATACTTTGCTTCTTTTCCAGTACTTTCTACTGTGATCTTCACGTTCTCCTTTAGCTGGAAAAAGTCAATTGCTATCTTTTTCGCTTCTTCTTTCGTAATCTTCTTTCCTTTTAGCTGACTAAGATCACGATCTTTCATTTTCTGCATGTTTGACACTTCTGTTCCAAAATCAACATCTGAATATCCTTCAACAGATTTATCAACGGTCTTGAATCCGTCAATGATCGTGTTATCTTCAGGCTGCTTATTGGTAGCAAGAGCCATCTCTACATCCATCCAGCGAAGGTTGTTCTTTTGAGCAAGAGATTCTGTTTTCCTTAATTCGTTTTGGATCTCTGTTGAATTGGCATACAATTCTTTTAAAGTATTATATTCTTTGTCACTAAGTGGATTCTTATCTAAATCTCGAACAGCTGCTCTATAACTGAATTCGCCCATCTTTGTTAAGAACTCTTCCGTTTTATTAAAAGGAAGCAGCGCTAACGGAAGCTGACCAACATCATTATGAGCTTCTGACGTTAGTCTCCATACTTGAGCTAAAGCCGGAGAAAGCTGATTTCTTGTATTCATCGCGATTGTTTCACCGATTTTGTCATGAAGTGAGTCCATATGGAAGTTCAAATCATGGAAAGCGCGCTGATAGTTGTTTTCAGCTTGAAGAAGTACAGCGTTTTTTTCCTGATGTTCACTGTAGCCCCAATAGCCTGTTCCTGCTACAGCAACGAACAACAGTACGATTAGGATTGTGCGTATCATATCATTTCACCCCTTTATTAGTTACAGAAAATATGCTTTCCAATTTTTTTGATTTGAGGACGTCCCCATATCCAGCCAGATGTAGCTGTATCCGGGTTAAAATAATATTCTGCTTCACCGGTTGGATCCCAACCGTTCAACGCGTCCATCACTGCTTTCTTCGCTTGCGCATTTGGCGTTAAATAGATCTGTCCATCGGCTACAGCCGTGAATGCTCCAGGTTCAAAAATAACTCCGGACACAGTATTAGGAAAAGTAGCACTTTCCACCCGGTTGATGATTACTGCAGCTACTGCTACTTGTCCGATGTATGGTTCACCTCTTGCTTCACCATAAACAGCATTAGCCATCAAGTTAACATCGTTTTGTGAATAGCCGTCTGGAATATTTTTTGCCGGCTTTACTTGAGCAGGTTTAGCTTTTGCTTTTGCTTGTCCTTGTCCTGCTCCTTTCGTACCTTTAGCCGCACCGCCTTTAGCTGTTCCACCTTTAGCTGTTCCACCTTTTGCAGCACCGCTTTTTGCACTCTTCTTTTCTCCGCCATAATATGAAAACTTCTTTCCTGAATCAATTTGCTTATTAACCCAAGCTTTATCATACTTTGAAGCATTGGCTAACTTATGTTTCGTGGTACCTCCTGCTAAACCATCAATAGGCAAACCAAATTCATATTGAAAGTTTCGCAAAGCCCAATAAGTTCTCCATCCAAAAACACCATCGATGTTACCAGTATAAAAACCTAAATATTGAAGCCTGGACTGCAGTTCTACTACATCTTCACCTGTAGCTCCTACTTGTATGACTTGGTTTGAAAATGCATGTGCATTATTCTGACCAAATCCAGCTAAAAGCCCAAAACAAAGGGCTATTATAACTATTACTCCCTTTATGTAAGCTGAATTTCTTTTCATGAGAAAGTGAGCCTCCTGTAATTTAATCTCCATTTTCGTGTTATACAGATATCATTTGTAATCTGTTTAATTTTATTCAGCTTTCAAAGTCTAATTGTTCACAAAAATAAAAGAAGACCGGCTAGATACCGGTCTTCGCTTCAGCGTTTGTATAGGGGGTTATTGCACTATTAGCAAGTCTTACTTTACGAAGAGCAAACCACCACAAGAAAATCATAAATGGAAACATGTAAAAAAAGATGTATTTTGTACTCGATAGTAACAAGAAGTTAAACGTACCATGTAAAATAACGGGTAAGAATAAGGATAAGGAAAGGTAGATTATCTTTTTTCTGCCTGATGAAAACTTACCTTTACCAAGATAAAAACCCATGATCACACCAAAAAGGGCATGACCACTTACTGGAAGAAGCGCACGGACCAAGGCTTCCTCAATGCCGAACGTATAGAGATAAAAAATATTTTCTAATGATGCAAATCCTAATGACAGCGCTGTTGCATAAACAATACCATCATATGGTTCATTAAACTCTTCATGTAGATAAGCTCCATAGAACACTAAGAACCACTTAAAAAATTCTTCAAGCGTACCACTTACAAAAAAAGCATCCACAAAAGGGGTAACGTTCATCTCCTCTTTAAATCCAAACTGAATCACCATAATTGGAAAAACGAGAAGCACACCAAATATATATACTTTAACCACTAACGATAATGGTTCTGTTTCATATTTATCTTTTAGGTAAAAAAAGGATAATAGAGCAATAGCCGGAGCCACCGCTGCAGAAATTACAGCTAGCATGTCCTGCCTCTTTTCTACTGTTTTTTTATATCGTAACATGATATTTTAAGAAGTGGAATAGAGAACACTGAGAAATAAGGAGGGCTGCAGCCATGAAAAAGATTTTACTAATTCATACGGGCGGCACTATTGCAATGGAAGAAAACAAAGTAACAGGCGGCGTTAATACGAAAGAGATACACCCGTTAGAAGCAACCATTGCAGAGCTATCTGATATCGCAAAAATCACTGTAAAAAATTATGTTAATTTGCCATCTCCTCACATAACACCATCACATATGCTGGAGTTAGCAAATTTTATTGCTATTCAAACAGATTCAGAACAATATGATGGAATTGTTATTACCCACGGCACTGATACACTAGAAGAGACAGCGTATGTATTAGATCTTGTCCTTCAAACCTCAATACCAGTTATCGTGACAGGCGCTATGCGTTCAAGCAATGAGCACGGATCTGATGGACCGTACAACCTTATTTCATCTGTGAGAGTTGCTTGTGAGGAGCAATCATTAGGAAAAGGCGTACTCGTTGTTTTTAATGACGAGATACACGCTGCAAAAAACGTAACAAAGACACATACAAGTAACTTTAAATTTATACCATCTGAATCCCTCGATTAATTCCTCACTACAAATAACTATATTTAATTCCAATAAATAACAAAATTGTTTTATAATAGTTCTGAAGGTTTCCTTATTATATACAAAGGGGCGGTTAAATTTGAATTCAGAATCGAAGGCATTATTAGATTTTATTAACCAAATTAGGTTAAATAAAACACCTGTCTATCAGAATTTAATTGGATCTAAGTTTGGGACTATAATTCAAGATGCATATAAGAGAGAAGATGTTTCATCGATTGTTGATGCTCTAAAGGATTTATGTAGTCCTATGAATGTCAATATGTCTAGTCGAGCATGGGCATCTTCAGGAATATATTCCTTCTGGAATTATGAGAGCAGAGAATTATTATATATAGGACTTGCAGTTGATTTCTCCGAGAGGTTTAAACAGCATAATGGAATTATACCTACTCTTCCATCGAGTAGTAAATTCGAATACATAACTGAATATTTTGAATCTAATGAAAAACTAGGATTTTCTATCTTAACAATGCCCTCTTTGTATCAACCAATTATTAGAAAAAATTTCAAAAAAATTTATTCTGGTGAACAGGTGGAATTATCTGATTTTTCTGATGAACAGTTTAAAAGAGATGTTAAGATTGTAGAAGGGATTCTTATTCAAAGTTATAAAAATAAATTTAACCAGTTGCCTCCTTGGAATAATATTGCTGGTTACAAAAAAGGGGCTGCAAGGTGTACTGCTGGCAACTACAAAATTGTAGAAGCATTTACAACTAATAACTGGAATCATTCACTTTTATCAAAATGTACATTGAGGGAACTTATTGATAACTACCATCTTTACTACGAGGAAACCTTAACCATAGTTAGAAGTCACATGCTTACCTATGGAACTTCTTTTGTTGATGCTATGGAAGAAATACTTAAAATAAGTAATGAGTTGGAATATACATTTAATTCAATTGTTAAAGAAAAGTATATGGATAAGATTCCTAAATTCACATAAATCCCTAGAGCCTCATAAGAAAGAGGCTCTAGGGATTTATTACATTAATTTAAAAACATATTCTTAACATCATTTTCACTTGCTAGGACTACCGCTAATTTAATTCTCGCCTTTTTGGAGTCATAGTCACTTCCCAAAATAACTCCTTTTTCAAACAAATCATATGCACTTCCATGGTAATCATAAGTTGTATAAACAGCACCTTCTTCTGCACTTGTTGTAATTACAACTTCTATCCCATCACTAATCGCTTGCTCTATCTCAGTCATCATTTCTGGAGCAACTTGGCCTCTTCCAACACCCTCAAGAACGATACCACTTACACCGCTTTCTCTTGCTGCCTTAATAAATTTCCCATTCGCACCAATGTAGCATTTTACGATATCAACTTCAGGTATTACGTTTTTGACTTTATAATTTTCTCTTTTAACTGGCTTTTGATAAACATGAACTTTGTCATTATCTATAATACCTAAATATCCAAAACCGAAAGCATTGAACCCTTGGATATTTGAAGCATGTTCTTTCTTTACATACTTGGCTGGGAAGATACGTTCGTTAAAGACAACAACTGTACCTGCTCCTCTTAAATCTTCCGAACAAGCTGAATAAATTGCATGACGCATATTAATATAAACATCACTACCAAGATCACCAGGTGCTCGTTGTGAACCTGTAATAACAACAGTTCGATCGTCTGAAATAGTCAAGTCTAAGAAATAAGCTGTCTCTTCAAGAGTATCTGTACCGTGTGTAACAACTACTCCATCTACAGAAGGATCTTTATAATAATTTTCTATTTTCTCTTTAAGAGAAATCAAATCTTCAAAGGTAATGTGAATACTTGGTTTTTGAAACACTGCATCAACAACTACTTCAATATCCTCAGGTAATTTACACATTGCTGCTAACTCTTCACCCGAGATTGCACCTGAAGCTAGTTTTCCTGAAGTTGTGTTTGGTTTACTTGCAATAGTCCCACCAGTCGTAATGAGTATTACTTTTTTATTGGTCATATGTAAAAACTCCATTCTTTTGAGTTGGCAGGACTATTATAACAATTATTTAATAAAATTCCGATGTTAAATTATATTACGAATAATTTATTCGGTTAATTTTTCACTTTAATTTATGTTCATAAATATACAACTTGTAATTAAATAATTGACTAAAATCTGAATCCTTTTTAATATTCTCATTTGTGAATTTTTTAAGTAAATTTATTACATCCTTCTGAGTTTTAGAATCAGCAGAATTTTTTAATTTATTATCTAATTCTTCTAAGGTCATTTCTTTTACATTCAATTTTTCAGATCTTGCGCTTCGATATAATAAATCATAAATAATGGGACTCATATATGCATCAGCATGTGCCATTATCATTTCATTTTGCATATCTAATAATTGTTTTTCTTTATCTTCTAACTGTCCTTGAGTTTTTTCTTTTTTTGTTTGTAGTTCAGTGAGATCATTTTGTAGATTTGTTTTAGTTAATTTCAAGTCATTAGTTTGATCAGTTAATTGATTATTATGAGTTTCTAAAGTTTCTATTTCACCTTTTAGTTTTTTCTCATCAACTAATGGTTTTACAGTTTGATGATAAGATATTATTCCATACACTAAGCCGATAACTGTTAAAAATCCACTTATTACACTAAAATGAGTCACGGAATTGCGATACCATTCTTGATCTATTAATTTTTTCTTTTGTTTATTCATTTTCTTCTCCTAAAGAATTTCACTCTAACTAAAAAAACTTTTTTTAGTTACATACCTAGTTGTTTTCTCTTTTGTTTTTGAGGCTATGCCGCCTTTAATTTTATTAGTGATTTTGAATTGAATAAATTCTATCTTATCAATTGGAACTACTATTATTTCTTTACACAAATCTTGTTTGGGGTGATCACCTAAAAGTATATTTTTACCATAAGTAGGATGCAAGAAGTAGCAATTTGAAATCTTTTTTCCATCAGAAAGATTAATCTCTGTTTTTATTTCTTGATAAAGCAATTTAGTCCATGATAAGTAGAAAAAACTTAGAAAAAAAATATATAGGAAGCTTAAAGGTAAAATGTTTTCCCAAAATTCAGGTTGTTTTATTGAAAATTCTAAACTAAAAATCATAAAGCCATAAGTGAAAAACAAGGTGGGAAAATAAATAATATTTAAAAAAATATATAAAAACATATATTCTTTATTTTTTTTATTTTCAGCGTAATATTTAAAACGATAATTAAAAAACCATGATGCAAAAAAACCAATAAGTATTATAAGAATTATAATAGTTAGATGTTTCTCGAAAAATTTATAAAATTCACCATTTAAAAAGTGATAGCTCAACGCTAAAGGAAACTGAAAAAAGCAAATCAAACATAGGACAATCCTATGGATGATTCTAAATTCTTTATTTAATAACAAACGTTCACTCTGAGAAGATGAAAAGAAAGTAAGAATATTTGGTCGAAATAACACTACTAGGATAATTGAAGCAATAATCGACGAAATAATCTTATCTATTGGTATATTAAACATTTAAATTCCTTTCTTTTTGTTATTCGCTTTCAATAACTCTTTCAGTACCTACAAGGCAATATCTTGCTTATCTGTTTATGGTCTAATTGGCATCCATCCTGATGTACTATTTGGATCTGGTTTTGCTATTACAGCTTCAATAAAAAGAATACCTAGTTCAGTAGGTTCCCCATTCTTTTCAACGTAGCCACCTTCAAACAACATATTTTTTAAATACATTTCTAATTCATCGTAGGCTATTTCTCCATGACACCAATGTCTTAACATTTCGGTTCTTTTATCCATACAATCAATCTCCCCCTTAAGAACTATGTAAAAACTAAAATTTTGAAAGAATTTTATCTTACAGTTACTTCATTTCGATTATTCAAAGTCTGTATTTCATCTTCTGCTGCATACTTTTTAAAATCGTAGACACAAAGTAATTTTCTATAGTTAGTTGATTTCTTATCTGAATAATTTCTTAAGTAACTTTCTATTGAATCTAAATCGATCCTATTGTTTATAATCCCTAATACAATCGCTAAGTTCTTATTTGTTTGAGATATATTTTCATCTTTTTCAATACCATCAATAGTTGAATGTTTTACTCCAAAATCAGTAACTTCCTTAACTAAATTAGTTATTTTATCATTCTGAATTTCTTTTAATCTTCTAACACTTTCTAATTCAGGTTGAATTTTGTGAAATCCATAAATAGGAAAATATTGATTTTTTTGAATCCTATGCTTATCAATTAGCTTTAATAATTGATGGTTGGATTCATCAATCACTTTAAAATAATTCTCCATTAACTCTGAAGTTGTTTGAAAATCATAAGTGATAGTCCTTAATGAACCAATGGCTAATATCTTTTCACCATTTTTCAAGGCATCTATATCTTCCGTTATACTAACCTCGATGTTTCCACCTGCCATAATTTCTTTAACAACTGTTTGCACTTTTCTTACGTCCATCGCTGAAACAGGGAGGCTTAAGTCTGATAAGTGTTTATATATTTCTAGAAAATTATCAGTTTTAATTTTATTTATACGTATTGTCGAAAAACCTCTTATATCTATGTCATGGTCAGTTACTTCAGTGTTTTGAGATCCTTCTTCATATTCTACAAGTAAGAAATTCTTTCTTATTTTTTCTGCCTCTGATGAATTAGAATTTATATAAGTGAAAATAGTTTTTAGAATATCTTTAATATTTGTATCTCCAATATTGTATCCAAGAAATATAATAGGATTATGAATGAATAAAGATAACAATTGTGCTCTTACTAACTCATATCTTTCTTCAAAAATATTATAGTCATCATCTGTAATAATTATCTTATTCGGGTAATCTACACATCCATGTATTTTATATACCGAACCATAAGGATTGCTTAATAATATTTCATTACCAATAAGTGGTTTAAACTCAAAAATCTCCTCAATAAAACTATCATAATTAGTAGTAATTACTGATCCAATATTTTTTCTGACTTTTTTCAACTCAGAAATTTCTTCCTTTTTACTTGTTTTAATTTGGTGGTCTGATAACAACTTTGAAATATACAATTTAAAACGACTGATATTAATTTCTTTCTCCATGTTTTCATAAAACAAATCATTAATTTCCTTAAATTCACCATCTCTTTCTTTAATCAAAGTATCGTTGAACTCTTTTTCCAAGTCTTTTGCAATCAAAGTGTAATCAAAAGTACCGTCTTTTTCATATTTTGATTTCAAATCAAAATAGAATTCATTTGTTCCTTTAATTTGTTTAGAAATGTAAGCGAGTAATCCGTCCCACGTATATGAATTCTCTAAATATCTAAGACTCATCCCAGTGCCAATAAAAAGTACAGGATGGTTTTTAAAATTACTGATAAAATCTTTGATATGCATAGAATCCCCTCGTTTTTAAAAGTTAAATAAATTATACCATTTTTAACTAATTCATCCTATGATTACACATTAAAATAATATCTCTATAAATATAGAAACACCCTAATTTTCAGAGTGTTTTTTCTTGATTTAAATAGACTTTTTTAAATACATCTTCAATCATTTTGACTTTTTGTTCATCTGATCTAAAGTCATCACAAAGAATGCAAAATGTACCGAGAATAATTGACTTAGATTCTTCGCTAGTCATTTTTTTATGAACGTAATTAGAAAACACTCTTCTAATAAAACTCATATATCCTCCTACAAAATTAAAGCACTCCTAACAGAGTGCCTTGTTATCAAGAATTAACTTTAATTACTGCTTCAATATTCTCTATTAGTTTTTCATTCGCAATAATTTTTTGGTTGTTATCAACCTGTATTTTCTCGTATTCTTTTTTCAGAGCCTGAAGGCTTTCGGATAAAGGAGTTACATTATCTTCTTTAATTCTTTCCATGGAAGAACGTCTAAAAGTTTTTTCTGCTAATTCATATCTTGCTCGTAAACGTTCAACTTTAATTTCCATTGAGTCTAATTCTTGTTCTAATTTACTATTTTCTTCTTTCAATTCCTTAAGCCATGCTTTTGCTTCAGAAATACGTATTTCTGCCTTTTTATCACTATTCATTTTACATACCTCCCCTTTGTCTACTAAATACGACAAAAAGGAAAAAAATTCCTTCTACTTTTTAACCAAACTTTTTTCTCTCAACTCATAAATACTTTCAAATATTCCTTCTACAATAATGATTGCAGGTCTAAGAGTTTTAATACAAGGAATTTCTATTTCATGCACTGCACTATTTCCTATATCCCTAATTTCCTGTAAAATTCTACATTGATCCCATAGAATTAACTGTTTTTCATACAATCCATATATCTTACCTTCAAGGGATGTGGAATATACTTCATTACCTTTTCTAGAGACTTTAACTTTTTTATCTTCATCATAAAGTCTTCCACCCGTTATATTAGTTTTAAGACAAATTGCTTCAATTAAAGTTCTCAAGCCCGCTGCACATAAAATGTTAAAACGCTGATTAAAAACTTGTACTATTTGTGAATACAATTCTTTCAATTCAGGATCAACATGATTAAAGTTTTTTATTTTCAACTTATAATCTCCAAGGAAAAAATCATCTCTGGACGGTTTTGGTGGCTCTTCTGGAAATACCTTAAAAATATCTTTCCATTCTCTTTCACCTGTATATTCATTATAATCCCAAGTATCCTCATCACCATATTGTTCAACAAAAGCAACTGTGTCACAACCCATACATTGAACTATGTGATATTTCGCATGCCAGTGTATGTCTGAATGATAATCAGCAACCTCACTATGAGTCTTTAAAATATGATGATTTCTAGCACCTTTACATACATTACAATAAACTTTTTCTTCTAATTTATTCACACTATATCACCCACTTTTATCTTACAGTTAAAGGGAATTACTTACTATAAATAATTTTTAATGGGTGTGTAAAATGACATGCTAGGTTTTTGTACTCAATTAGGGGTATCCATGAGGCTAAAAACTGCATAAAAATAACGTTTTTTTATAATAACAAAAAAACAAAGACAAATTAATCAATTAAATTACACCTTTTAAGAACATTTGTTCGTGTTATGATATTACTAAAGGAGTGATATTATGACTATTCGAGATCGGGGTAACATTAAGTGGACAAGTTTGATGCTACCTGAACATGTTAAGGAATTAAGAAAATACATACATGAGGAGTATTACGATATACCTGAACCTAACGTAGATGAACAACAAATGGATAATATGAACGAATTGATCCTTGAAGCAATGGAATTCCACTTCCCTTTAAGGTTTACATTGTATTAAAACAAAAGGTTAATTGAATTATCTGGTTATATTCACTTTATTTATCAAAATAAGAATGAATTTCGTATTAAGGATTTTAATAATTGTCTTCATACAATTGATTTTTCAAAAATAAAAAATATAAATAAAAGCTAAGGGGATAGACCATTCTCTTGTCGAAAAAACGAATTTACTGTCGCTTTTTTGTTAGTAAAACAAATTACATACAAGTAACATTGCTACTTTTCAGAGTCCTCAATATGGACCGATCGGAATTGTTACAAAAAGAGGGGTTCTGTTTCATCATACACCACTGAAATCCAGTTCATTTCACGTTAAGAAATTTTCTAAAAATGTCATCTTACTAAAAGCATATGCAGGAATGGACGGCAGTTTGATAAAAGCCGCAACAAACGCTACAGACGGAGTCGTCATTGAAGCTTTAGGACAAGGCAACTTGCCGCCTGCGACGGTTCCCGCGTTAAAAGAACTCATATCAAATGGAATACCAGTTGTACTCGTTTCTAGATGCTTTAACGGAATCGCACAAGATATATACTCCTATGAAGGTGGAGGAAAACATCTGAAAGAACTAGGTGCCATCTTCTCAAACGGTTTAAATGGACAAAAAGCACGTTTAAAGCTGATGATCGCACTCGAAAACACGAGTGACTGTAATCAACTGCAACAGCTTTTCCTTGAATAGCACAACAAAGAAACCGATAACCCGCATTTAGGGATTACCGGTTTCTATTTCTTTCTTCAATCGTTTTAGCGATCATCTCACCGTGAAATCTTCCATTTTCAATAAAGATTTCATTTGCATTATTACCTGCTGCAATAACACCTGCTATAAATAGCCCTTCAACGTTTGTCTCCATCGTTTCTTCGGAAAAACAAGGCCGCCCTGTTTCTTCCTGTATGCTTACTCCCATATTAGAAAGAAACTTATGATCAGGATGATAACCTGTCATAGCAAATACAGCATGAAACGGGTAATACTTCTCTTCCCCACTTTCATTCACATAAATGCCATCATCGGTAATTTTATTTACAGAAGCGTTAAATGTCATTTGAATATTGCCTGTTTTAACTCCAGCCTCAAATTCCGGAAGCACCCAAGGCTTTATACTTGGTGAATATTCACTGCCTCTATAAAAGACATGAGGACGAGCTCCTGCTTTTTCAAGTTCAAGGGCTGCATCTATCGCTGAATTCTTCCCGCCAATCACAGCTACATCAAGATCATAGAAAGGATGACCCTCATTAAAATAATGAAAGACATGAGGAAGATCTTCTCCTTCAATGTTCATTAAATTAGGGTTGTCATAATAACCAGTTGCAATAATTACCCATTTCGCTTCATAGAACAATGTCTCTTTTTTTCTATTTATTGTTTGAATGGTAAATTTACCATCTGACCTTTTTGTAACAGATTTCGCTTTTTCAAATGTGCGTACATGAAGCTTGTTTCTCTTTACGACTTCACGATAATACGTTAACGCATGAATCCTTTTAGGCTTTCTTTGTTCGTGCACAAAGGGGAAATCCCCAATTTCAAGTTTTTCGCTTGAGCTGAAAAACGTTTGATGGGTCGGATATTGATAAATGGTGTTCACAACATTCCCTTTTTCAATCACACAATACGATATGCCTTTCTTTTGCAGGGCAATAGCAGCTGCTAGCCCACAAGGCCCTCCACCGATAATACAGACTTCAATCTTCAATTCTTCACCACTCCAAAAAAACGCTAATGTTCTTTTATTATCATGCCAAAAAAAATCTCCTATCATCAATGATAGGAGATTTAGTATAAGTTTGCAAAAATTTAAATCCATCCTCTGAAGCGAGAAGCCTCAGCCATCTTACGAACACCAACCATATATGCAGCTAGTCTCATGTTTACTTTTCGGTTCATGGCAGTGGTATAAACTGTTTCAAACGACTTTACCATAACTTTTTCTAACTTTTCTTCTACTTCTTCTTCTGTCCAGTAATATCCTTGATTGTTCTGAACCCATTCAAAATAAGAAACCGTTACTCCACCAGCACTAGCTAAAACGTCTGGAACCAATAGAATTCCTCTTTCAGATAAAATTCTAGTTGCTTCAAGCGTTGTCGGTCCGTTTGCTGCTTCTACAACAATCGTAGCTTTGATCTGATGTGCATTTCTTTCAGTAATCTGGTTTTCAATGGCTGCCGGTACTAAAATATCGCAATCAAGTTCTAGCAGCTCTTGATTAGTTATCGTATCTTTAAATAATTTCGTTACTGTTCCAAAACTGTCACGGCGTTCTAGCAGATAATCAATATCTAAGCCTTCTGGGTCATAAAGACCACCATAAGCATCTGAAATAGCGATTACTTTAGCGCCAGCATCGTGCATAAATTTAGCAAGGAAACTTCCTGCGTTACCAAATCCTTGTACAACTACACGAGCACCTTCAAGTTGGATGCCTTTTTTGGCTGCTGCCTCACGTATACAGATCGTAACACCTTTAGCTGTTGCTGTTTCACGTCCATGAGATCCACCTAAAACAAGTGGTTTTCCTGTGATGAAACCTGGAGAATCAAACTCTCTAATTCTGCTATATTCGTCCATCATCCATGCCATAATTTGTGAATTTGTAAATACATCTGGAGCGGGAATGTCTTTTGTAGGTCCAACCAGCTGACTGATTGCTCTTACGTATCCACGGCTTAATCTTTCAAGTTCTCTAAAAGACATTGTTCGCGGATCA
Source organism: Fictibacillus sp. UD (assembly GCF_043558025.1). NCBI lineage: Bacteria > Bacillati > Bacillota > Bacilli > Caryophanales > Fictibacillaceae > Fictibacillus > Fictibacillus sp. UD. The sequence goes on along the minus strand of NZ_JARUHH010000001.1, from coordinate 618,386 downwards.
CAAATGATTCCGCCCTTACCACCGCCGTATGGCAGATCTACGATTCCAGCTTTTAAGCTCATCCAGATTGATAGCGCTTTAACTTCTGTTTCTGATACATTCGGATGAAAACGAACGCCGCCCTTGGTTGGACCAACAGCATCATTATGCTGGGCACGATATCCTGTAAAAATTTTTGTGCTTCCGTCATCCATTTTTACCGGAATTCGAACAGTCAACATACGAATCGGTTCTTTTAATAACTCATAAACTTCGGAAGAGTACCCTAATTTATCGAGCGCATCCGCGATAACGGATTGCGTGGATTGGAGCACATTGTCATTTTCATGATGATTGTCGGATTTTTGGTCTGTAGTATTTTGGGCTGTCATTTGTTTACCTCCCATATTCGTCACCTCTAGAGTTTAGTCAAGCTTCATCGTCAGTATACACCTTTGTATAAACAATGAGAAGAGAAATTTAGTGATTTTCGCCTAAAAAGTAAACGCTTTCTTAAGTCACGAACTGTTAAGAAAATATCTAATTTTCTGCCAATATACCTATAAAGCTTGTCTCTTGAATATTTTAAGTTTTCCCCGCCTGAAATATCAGGCGGGGACATGATCAGACTTATTTCTTTAAAGATAGTTCGATCAATTTTTCAATCATGGATGGGTAATCCATACCTATTTCATTTGCAGCATCCGGAAACAGACTTGTCGGTGTCATACCTGGCAGCGTGTTTACTTCTAAAATGACAGGTTCTGATCCATCGTGAGGCACGATAAAATCAACACGTGAATAAACTTCACACCCAAGCACCTCATGAGCCAGAACAGCCTGTGTTTGCAATAGCGCTGTTGTTTTTTCGTCTAGTCGTGCAGGAACATAGTGGATACTTCCACCTTCTGCGTATTTTGATTCATAATCATAATACGCATTTTTAGGTTCGATCTCGACAACAGGAAGAGCTTTATACTTACCGTGTTCCCCCATCACCGCAACGGTAACCTCTTTTCCACTTACAAATTGTTCTACAAGGATCGTATCATCATGTAAAAATGCTTCTGAGATTCCTTTCAGCAGTTCTTCATGATTTTGAGCGATCGTAAGCCCAATCGTAGATCCTTCTCTGTTTGGTTTAACAACTGCCGGAAAATCAAATGACAGTTCTAATTGATTCTCATCGTATGACTTGCGATAAAGAACTTTCTCTTTTGCGATATTGATACCAGCATCTTTAAAGAACTGTTTAGATTTTGCTTTATCCATAGCGATACCTGATGCTAATGCACCTGACCCTACGTAAGGGATCTCTAGCATATCTAAAAGCCCTTGTAATCTGCCGTCTTCACCAAATTTGCCATGAAGTCCTAGAAAGACAACATCTGCTTCTAGATCTAGCAGTTCATTTAGCCGCGAAGGATGGAAATCAATCCCCGTTACCTGATGCCCTTTGCTTTCAAGCGCAGAGATGATTTGTTTTCCTGTTGATAATGATACTTCGCGTTCAGCAGATACACCGCCGTATAAGACTGCAATTTTCATTTTAATGGTCACTCCTAGCCCAAAAGTTTTATGTATTTATTATATTCCCTGCCGTCATAACGGTTCAGAGGATGAAAAAATATTAATAATCATAACACGTTTACTCTCTAAATTCACAATGATATATACATGATAAAAATATATTCTGCCATCTGCTGATAAATGGATTGATTCAAAACAAGTACTTATCGATGGAGACTCAAAGTTTGCAAAAACAGCCTTTAAGAACAAAACTTTAAACGACGGCCACTAGATAAAAATTCAAAATAAATAAGGACGCAAAAATTTGCGCCCTCTCTTTTTCACTTGAAATAACGGTACAGTTCACTGATTGCCTCTGTTTTCATCAACTGTTTCCCATACTCAATCACTCTGTAGCTTGTAATTGTAGAGGAGCTGCCGAACTCAGCAAGAAGAGCTATGAATAGATCAAGGTCTACTGGTTTGACCTCATCTTCTTCAAACTTTAAGTAAAAGTGATTATTAAAAGAATACAGAGTTCCACCCTTAATCTCTAGCGAGTGAAGACGTTTTGCGAGCAAAATAACATCTTCAAAAGATGAAAACTCATAAAAAATCTCATCGTTCTCATCTAAGGTGACCTGCATTTCTATATAATCTTCATCATATTCTTCTTCAAGTTCATACTCATTGATTCCTTTAGTAACAATAACAACCATACCTTGAGCTGGAAGTGAAAAGACCTCAACCGCAATAGGACCATCAGCTTTAAATCCCACTTCATCATCAGCTTCAGTCATCATATCACGGAAAAGCTGATGCACTTTCGGAATATCCTGCCATATTTCTTCCTTAGAAATACCACGTTCATTCAGGTCATCAAAAGTTAGGAAGATTTTTATTTTGTTATAGGTTAACCGTTCTACCCGCATCTCTGGTCCCCCTTACGATCGGCGCTATTATGACTTAATATCAATATATGAGTTTGTAAAAAGTTGGTGATAAACATCCAAGCAAATAATCCCAAAAGTTAATTATTTCTCAGATTCTGAGAAATCCAGTCGTCCCATTCTACTTTGGCACTCCCGATTAGAAAAGAATCATAATCTTCTTGAATATCTAAAGGTAATTGGCTGATAGCCGATCCTCCTACACCGAATGCGGTATTTGGAAACTGTTCTTTCAGTCCGTTTACCCATCTAAGTGTTTTCGTAGAATTATTTACAATCGTACACGAGAAAAACACCATTTTAGGCTCTACTTCTTTTATTACAACCTCAAAATCTTCTTTTGGTATGCCATGACCTAAGTATATAACTTCAAATCCTTTTCTTCTTAAAAACAGTGTAAACATTAGAAGACCCAATTCATGTTCTTCATCTAAGCCACATGCTGCAATTACCTTTGGCAGATAAGGATCGGATGGAAGCCATTGAATAAGTTGTCCAATTTTACTCCTTAAAAAGGATGAAGTAAAATGTTCGTGTGCTACTGTGATTTTCTGTTCTTCCCAAAGGTGTCCTACGCGTACTAATAATGTACCCAAAATATCAATTATGACTTTTTCCAAATTATACATACTAAACGCTTGACTCAATAGATCGTTTGCTTTTTTTTCTTGAAACGTTAATAGAGCTTCTAATATCATGTTACTCATTTCAGCTGCCCGATCTGTATTTTCAGCTGCAAAAGGAGCCGCTTCTTTATAAAGTTCCCCATTTTGCGCAACATCAACCGCTTGACTGATCGTAAACCCCTGATTCACTTTATTCACTAGCCATTTTAATATGTATACTTGTTCGTCGGTGTATAATCTATGGCCAGCTTCGTTACGTTTAGGCTGAACAATAGAATAGCGTCTTTCCCAAGCTCTTAGTGTACCTGCTTGAATGCCAAGCATCTTAGAAACCGCTTTAATGTTATATTTCCCTTCACTAGGCATCCGTTCTTCCTCCAATAAATAGGTTAAGAAGAGTATATCTAATAAATCATTATACTGTAAACTTTTTACCTTGTAAGTGAAAGTAAATGCGTTTGACTTGGTGCACCTAGCCGCAAAGGCAAATGGGTTGCACCATAACCGTTACTCACTAAAAGAATGTGTGTATCCTCTCTGTACCAGCCACCTTTCTTAGCTATTCCGAAAGGTCCTAAGCGTATTTGACCTCCGTGTGTATGGCCGGAAATTACGAGCTGGATGCTGTGATGCGTTGAAATACTTTTTGATATATCAGGATTATGACTGATTAAGATTCTGCACTGAGACTGGCAATCATGTAATGCATCTTCTAAGGAAGAATAGCCTAAAGATATATCATTTATGCCAACGAGTTCTATTTTTTCATTATTTTTTTTTATGCTGAAACTGGTGTTGTCTAGAATTCGAGCTCCCTGTTTAACAATCGTATCCGCAAGCTGTGCAGGTTCTACATCATAATCGTTATTTCCCCACACAAAGAATACAGGTCCCAATTTTGAGAGCAGCTTTATGTTATCTTCTACCCTTTTCATCGGAACTCCTTTTTCAACAAGATCGCCTCCGATTATGACCAAATCTGCTTTTTTTGCTACAAGAACAATTTCTTCAGATATTTTTCGTTTATGAACATCCGAAATAAAGAAAATTTTAAAGTTTTCAAAAGATCTCGGGAGCTTGTCAATCTTAACTGAATCAAATATGACACGATTTCGGTGTGCTTCAATATACATATATAGTAACAGGAGAAAAACTGCAGAGATAAATAAATATATAAAGATCATTATGGCCTCCTATAACGAGTCTAAATGATCATATCATACCATTCAAAACCGTCCTATGTGAAAGAATCCACATTAAATTTTTTGAATATTTAAAAAATGTGAGTTGAAAAAATTGTAAATTTGCCTTATGATTAATTTACATGATTAACCAAAATGATAGGAGAGGGAAAACATCATGACATTAACTAAATTAAAAAATAAGTCTCTCGTGACTGACCTAGATTTATCCTATAGTATGCGCCTTGGACTGCCGATCGAAGTTTATTGCCCTGAAAAACATGAAACTTTGGCCTTTGGCAGAATCGATCATTTTTGCGAAATGACAGTGGTTATTCAAGGTCAGCGCCACGATCGAGAATCTTGTTTATTTTTCGGTTGTCCTTGTAAGTAAAACCTTATTTGTGAAGAATATTGATGTTATATTCTTTTTTCATAAACTCAAAAACAACATGCCTCTGATCCCATTGATCCTCATCACTCCACCATTCTTCATTACGATCGATAAAATCTTTTCTGATCGCTTCGAAATCATCGTCAGCTTTTTTGTACTTCTTTTTCATCCAAATCATATAAAAGCTAGAGAAAATAAGAAAACCTGTACAAATCCATACCATTTCATCAGAAAACAATAAAGTTAAAGGATTTGCAAACATTGAGGCTGTGGGAAGTTTATAAAAATAAAGATATACGAAGGTAGCTAGCACAACAAAAATCATAGATAAACCCCATTGATTAATCGCTTTTTTCCATCTGTCTTTCTCTGCTTTTTTGTCCACAAGCTGCGCTAAAACCATACTTGTCAACTCATTGATAAAGGGCTTTATCTTCCAGTGATTCAATGCATTCATACGCATAACCTCCTGTAAAATAACTATGCCTATACAAGCAGATTCATGCTTTTTAATAAAAGGTTGTCTTCGCATACCAAGTTAGGAAAATAAAAAGCCAAATGCATCAATCCTTCAGAAAAGAACCTTTATAAGAAGTATTCTAAATACACACAAAAAAAAGATAAAATAAAGACCGTCAGTTTTTCTGACGGTCTTTATTGTTCGATCTCCACTTGCTCGATCCCCTTTTTATCTTCACTATGTACAGGGATATATATATCTTTGGACCACAATTTATAAGTTAGGGTAATTCCAATCAAAAGTATAAATGCACATAAAAGAAGACGTGTAGCCAAAAATGTTGTTTTCCTTTTTACACTTTTGGCTTCTTTCTGCTTTTTTTGACTGTCCCTTCTTTTCCCGTGGACCTCACTCCTAGATGGCAAAGATTGAGTCTTTTGATTACCGTCAATTTGGCTATCGACCACTTTTTCCCTTAAGTTTTCTGCTTGATCATTCGTCATCCTGGTCCACACTCCATATCTCGCTGTCTTTGTTTTTGTTTTTGCTATGTCTGGCAATCCAGCAACCTGATATAAAATCAATTAAAAAATGTGCGAAAAAAGGAACCCAAATGTTTTCTGTCCATTCATATAGCATACCTAGCCAAAAACTAAGACCCGTAACTATGCTAAATAGAATGGATTTTTTTATATATCTAACATGCAAAAACGCGAAAATAATACTTGTTAAAGTAAGGCCAATTAATGGTTGAAGAACTCCTCTAAATAACCATTCTTCAGAAAAAGCGATAATTCCTGTCAGAATTAGAATATGAGGATACGAAAGTGAACTGAATATTTTTTCATTAATTCCGCCGTCATCTAAAGCATCAGAATGAAGCCGTTTTTTTAACTGTATTGATAAAAAAGGGAATAACAAACCTGTTCCTACAGCCACGGTCCACTCATTAGCAGAAAGAGAAAGCTTGTTAAAGTCCCAAGGAAAAGGAACATTAAATAGAAATGCTGCGCCTAATGCTGCTGCTATAAATAAACTCTGTGAAAGATAAACATTCATTATAAGCTCTTTATGTGTGATCTGATCGATCCAGTCGTTTTTTACAGGTTTGCTCATCCTTAATTGTACACTTCCTGTCTGAATAGTCGTTTTAGTTCATCTTCCCATCGTTCATATGAAGTGTTTAGTTGGTCATGATTTCCATAAAAGCAAGAGATTTCAGCTTTACAGTTGCTGCAGCACAAGTCAGTTTCTTCAGTTTCGTCTTCACCAAAATAATCCAGCAGTCCCTTTCGTTTGCAATCGATACTGTTTAACCACGTTTCAATCATTTGCAAAGATTTTACCTTTTCGGTTTTTCTTTGTTCGATTTTCTTTTTCAGTCTCAACTTTAACGATGCTTTTTCCTCGGTTGAAATGTCTGATCTGTTCAAAAGTCCATTTTTATTTAAGTGATATTCCATAAAGCGGTGGGCAGTTTCTGACAGCCCAGACATTTGCAACTTTTCTGAAAAAGTATGTTGGTCCAGATGCTCGTAATCTGAAAATAAATAATCGACCTGTGTAGCATCAGGCAGTTCTTGATCAATAAAATGATACGGAATTTCAAGATCAGCAGGATGAAATAGAAGAATTGCTGCAGATTGTTTTGAATCCCTGCCCGCCCTTCCAATCTCTTGTATATAACCCTCAATTGTAGACGGGGTGTGAAAATGAATAACATAACGAATATCAGCTTTATTTATGCCCATTCCAAATGCATTTGTACAAACAATTAAATTCAACTGAGATTGAAGAAACTGCTTTTGAACAAGCAGCCTTTCATCGGGATCCATACCGCCATGATAATAAGAGACATCTTTCACTCCACGATCTTGCAATAGCATAACAAGCTGTTCGGCAGCATTCCTCGTATTTGTATATATAATTCCAGGTCCTTTTAATTTTTCTACAAGTTTCATAGCGCGCTCAAATTTTTGTTCATATTCATCAAAATACTCAACAAAGATAGATATGTTAGGACGATTCACACTATGAACGTGTATCTTAGCATCATGCATGTCCAAATGCTGTAAAATATCGTTTCGGACCTTTGGTGTAGCCGTGGCCGTTAGAGCGAGACAAGTAGGATTTCCCATCTCCTTTTTCATAAGAGCCAAGTCTAAATAAAAGGGACGGAACTCATGACCCCACTGTGAGATACAGTGTGCCTCATCAACTACAAACAATGACCATTTTACCGACAATAATATGGAGCGAATAAAAGGGTTTTGGATAATCTCAGGGCTCACAAACACAAATTGGTAGTTTTTAATTTGTTTTAAGATTACTTGCTTCTCACCGTAATTTAAGAAACTGTTCAGAGCAACTGTTCTTTTGAAGCCCGTCTGTTTAAACTGATCTACTTGGTCTTGCATCAGAGATACGAGTGGGGATACAACGAGCGCCCTACCTTTTAATAGATGAGCTGCCATCTGATAAATTAGTGTTTTCCCTGTCCCTGTTGGCAGCATACCTAAAACATCGTGCCCTTCAAGCAGGTCCGATATGATCTCTCTTTGTCCAGGTCTAAACTTTGAAAAGCCATATAGTTCTTTAAGCGCTGCTTCCAGTTGCATGTTTTCCACCTTCTTTTGCCAATACCAGCCTTATCTGCAAATACGAAAGATGAGGAAATGCATCTTTAAACGGCCGGAGTTTATTTTCTTTCGTTGTATTGTAAAACTTCTTTATGCTCTGAATCTCTTCCTCATTAACATATGGATGAATGGAGAAGTCGGAAATCTCGCGAGCGAACTCCACAAGGTGATCTTCAATTGTACTGGCCTTAATGTTCCTCATTTCCATTATCTCTTGAAGTGTCTTTCCCTTGTTCAGCATTTCGTAAGTATGAGAAGCAGATTTTGTAAGTGCTGGAACGTCAGACAAGGAACAAAATAAAGAATGGAAGACGGGATATTGCTGTTTCTTCTCAGCAGCATTTTGAATAAATGCGTGCAGTACAGATCGGAAACGAAGAATCGCTTCTCTTTCACTGATGCCTGTTTCTCGTGCAACTTGTTCAAAGGTATTTCCGATACGATTATAACCGGACAGCTTCCTTACAAAAATATCTGCACTTAGAGGGGCATGGATCAAGAGCAATCGCGACATCTCATGATATAAAGATTCAGCTTTTTCTTTTCTTTCTGTTTCAGATCTTGGAAATAAACTTTTAACTTTTTGAACGGCCAGGTGGTCTCTAACGATTGGGGAGTAATCTACATTGTCATATAGAGAGTTTGAGAGTGCTTGCACATATAAAGTTAGAATATGCCAGCAAGCAGACTCAATAGATGCATATTTTAAGCCGTTCAAATTATTTAAGAATGAAAGTCTTTCTTTTTCTTTTAAAAGGACTTGTTCCCCTGTTTTTGTGACCACGTATTCTTGGTCTCTATTTGAAACTATCCATTTTTCATTCAAAAGAATCTCTATTGTTTCTGTATATGCCGTATTCGTTATACCTTTTAATGCAGCGTAATAGTGTTCAATCCCAAACCATTGACTATCAGACAAAGACTGAGAGGTTTTCTTTCCTGTAACAATATAATAAATGCCTGAACCTTTTCGGCTGCCATTCACTTTATGAAATATATCTAATAAAACGACATGACAAATATCCATACTAAATCACCACACGATATCATATAATCTATCTTATCAGATTTAAGGAAATTTAAGAGTAAAAGTGTTATATTTTGAGGAAGGATGGGAATAAAAGATATGATGAGGTTATTAATTTTCTATTGAAAAGTAGAGGGATACTTATTACAATATGATTAGTAGACCCTTAATTTAAAATGGTTAAATATGTAAGCGGGTATTTTTTTCAATTCCTTAGGAGGTATTCACTATGCCAAAGTATACGATTGTTGACAAAGAAACTTGTATCGCATGTGGAGCATGCGGAGCTGCAGCACCAGACATTTACGATTATGACGACGAAGGAATTGCGTTTGTAACTCTAGACGATAACCAAGGAATCGTTGAAATTCCGGATGTATTGTTAGAAGATATGCAAGACGCTTTTGAAGGCTGTCCTACAGACTCCATTAAAGTTTCTGAAGAGCCTTTTGATGGTGATGCATTAAAATACGAATAGTACCAAGTTTTCACCAAACCCTCTTTTCAGAGGGTTTTTTCTTTATTTTATTAAGGATGATTCTCATTGTCAATTAGTTTTCTAATAATGAAACCGCTATCATAAAAATCGTGGTTGTACCCTTCTTCAGAATGTGTTAAATTATCAAAATATTGATACTACTTATACAAAAATCAAGGGGTGGAACTGTGACAGCAACCATATTAGTATGTGATGGAATTACGAGCGATGGAGTTGAACCATTAGTAAAGCTTGAAGGCGTAGAACTTATCTTTGGAAAGCTAGAAGATTTCGAGCAACCTGAAAACATTCATGGCATCATGGTAAGAAGTGCAACGAAGATCACTGAAGCAGTCTTAGAAAAATTGCCTGAACTTCGGATTGTTGCTCGTGCTGGTGTGGGTGTTGATAACATCGATATTAATGCTGCTACTAAAAGGGGTGTTCTTGTCGTTAACGCACCTGAAGGAAACACCATTTCAACGGCTGAACACACTTGGGCAATGATGATGTCTTTAGTACGCAATATTCCCCAGGCTAATCAATCGGTTAAACAAGGCGAATGGAATCGTAAGAAGTATACAGGTCAAGAACTATACCAAAAAACACTCGGGATAATTGGTATGGGACGAATTGGTTCTGAACTTGCAAAGCGTGCGAAAAGCTTTTCCATGAATGTCCTTGTTTTTGATCCTTATTTTTCTGCTGAGAAGCAAAAAGAGCTATCTGTTACTTCCGTTGACCTTGACACACTTATTCAACAAAGTGACATTATGACCGTTCATACCCCGCTTACAAAGGATACCCGTAAACTATTAAATTATGAGAATTTAAAACATGCAAAAAAAGGTGCATTTGTTCTAAACTGCGCACGTGGAGGCATCATTGACGAAGAAGCACTTCTCCATTATTTAGATAACGGTCACCTTTCTGGCTGTGCACTGGATGTGTTTGAACAAGAACCCCCTGTAAGCCGTTCGTTGATTGATCATCCTAATGTCATTGTAACTCCGCATATTGCAGCTTCAACTGTACAGGCACAGAAAAATGTGGCATACATGGCAAGTGATGAAATTAGATCCTATCTCTTAAATCAGCCATTAAAACATGCTGTGAATTTCCCATCACTATCTAAAGACACCTATGAAAAGCTGATCGCTTATTATGATTTTTCCAACCTTCTTGGTTCGTTTACAACTCAATTTTTCAAAGAACCTGTTTCAGAGATTTCTATAGGCTACGGAGGATCATTATCAGAAACTGATACGACTTCACTCACACGCAGCTTTCTTTGCGGATTTTTAAAAACGAGACTTGACCGGCCAGTTAACGATGTTAACAGTATGGTCGCAGCGAAAGAACAAGGTATAGTGGTTGGAGAAAAACATGGAACAGCTGACCATGGTTATCCAAACATCATTCATGTAAAAGTAACTGGCGTCAAAAAGATATTTACGCTTTCTGCAACACTCGTTAAAGGGTTCGGCGGCCGAATTATTCAGCTAAACGGCTACACGGTAGACTTTGTTCCTCAAGGTTCACTTTTGTACATTGAACACAGAGACACTCCAGGAATCATCGGAAAAGTTGGGGCATTTTTAGGTGAAAGAAATATTAACATCGCTACGATGCACGTTGGAAGAAAATCAGCTGGCGGAGAAGCGATGATGGTTTTAACATTTGACACCCAACTGCCGGAATCTACTCAAAAAGAGCTTGCAAGTATTGAAGATCTTCTTGTTTGTAAACCGTTAGACTTGTAAGTATAAAAGACAGGCTGTTTTCGTAAACTTTGTTGCTCATGAAAGTGGTTGATTTCCGTTTCAGATGCTCCCTTTCCGCGGGGCAGGTGGTGAGCCACATTCGTACGTTTCACTTTTAAGTGTCTCACCTGCCCGCCTGTCCCGCAGGAGTCTCGCATCTTACACTCCAATCAACAATCTTAGAAGACAACATTTGAAAGCAACAACCTTTTAGAAAAAAGTGTTTAGAAAAGAGCCAATAGAAAAAAGCTCTGCATTGAAATCATTCTAAAGCAGAGCTTTTTTGAGTTTTTGATTACGTTTTAAGAGTTTTACTTACCCTAATTCTACTTCTTTCCTCTCTCCGCCTCTAAACGTCATGAGTTTCGTGTATCCCGTCTCTTTGGCTAGCGTAATGGATGCTTCATAGTTTTCTCCAACCTGATGAGGTTCGTGAGCGTCTGACGAAAGTACGATCGGAATTCCTTTCTTGTAACAGAGTGAAAGGAGTTCGGGTTCAGGATACAGCCTCCCAACCGGTTTCCGCAGTCCAGCAGACGAGATCTCTACACATGTCTTTGAACGGCTTAAAGCATCTGTAACACGGTCATACTGTTCATATAAGAAGTCTTGATCGGCAGGAACATAGTTAAAGATCTTCACAAGATCAAGATGCCCCACGATATCAAATAAGTTACTTTCAGCAAGCGTAACGATCTGATCATAATAAGCACGATACGTTTCATAGAGATCACGACGATCCCATTCTTTTCGGTACTCTGCCAAATCTATTCCAAAATCGTCTACCCAGTGAACAGATCCGATCACATAATCAAACGGATAAGATTTGATAAACGCAGCCATTTCCTCATGACTGCCTGGTGTATAGTCCATCTCTATAGACATTCTTACGTCCATTCCAAGTTGATCAGCTTGTTTAAACAAGTTCACATAATCGTCCATCTTGTAATAGCGTCTTTCTTCCATCCATGGTTTTGATACAATGTTCTTTGTTTCATAAAAATGATAAGCGTGTTCTGAAATTCCAAACTCTTGTATCCCTTTTTCTCTTGCTGTGTCTACAAATTGTTTTAGATAGTCGATTGTTAAAGTGCCTTTTTCCAGATGAGAATGGTAATCCGTTAGCATATTAATCTCCTTTTTTAAAACGTTTTACCATATGTATCATGAATATCTGTTTCAATCAAGAGTTTATGCTCCTAATTTAACTCCAATAAATAATACGCTAAGGCACATCATTAAAAACATCACTGCAAAAAAACGGTTTAAATAGTCTCTCATTTTGTCCTCCTTTAGAAAAGTTAAATCAACTTTATCATCCTATTCAAATAAGACTTATTTTGAACCATTTTTTTGCAGAAAAAAAGCTCCCTATTCAAAGGCAGCTTTCTTGTTCATATCTTTATTAATTTGATGCTCCATTACGTAAAGTAGCGGTTTATAAAGTACTACAAAGAATACCACATTTCCAATCGCATGATTAAGGTCAAACGGCAGCCCAGCTATATAATATGGCCAAAATTTTTGCATGATAATTCCGCCCATTATAACCGACATGATGAAACCGAATAAAAATCCACAGAAACCAGCATATAAAGGTAAAATCATCCACGGTATGTTGTGACGGTATCGACCTATCAGGCCGCTCATCACGGCAATAAGACCCCAAGCAATCATCTGACCGAACGACCATAAGCCGTGGCCTAAAACTAGGTTTGTGGTTAGTGTACTCAAGATAGCAAGCAGCAGTCCGTGAATAGGACCTAGTACAAATGATGCCAAAATCAATATAGTTGTGTTTGGCTGAACGTTTGGTATCATTGCAAACCAGATTCGCCCTACAGTTAAAAGAGCAGCTAACAAAGCAATGATCGTCATTCTTCTAATACTGAGATTATTCATATTTATGGAAGTCGAACTCTAAAGAATCTCCCGGCTTTAAAGTGATTTCCTTTGCGCCTTTCATTGCTTCCTCACCATTCACAGAAAAGAACCATGATGTTTTATCCTTTTCATTTCCCTCAATTCCTTCAATACTGCTTATAAATGCACCATCGAATTGAGTTTTGATATCAAAGTTATCTTGCATCACGTTCATAATTGTTGCACCTTTTGTTATATCCACTTTCTTCTCTGTTACCTTTTCTTTTCCATTATCTTTAGTGATCTGAACCGTGACTTGTTCTTTTTTTGTTTCCTCTTGTTTTGGCTGATCCGTGTTTTCCTTTACTTCAGTCGTTCCACAGCCAACCAGTATCATGATCATTGTTGTAAATACTAAAAGTAGTTTTTTCATCATTTTACCTCTTTCTTGTCTTGAGTTAAGGTTTTTCTCAAATCATGTTGCTCTTGAAAGAGTTGATATCCGTTTCAGGTGCTTCGCTTTCCGCAGGGCGTGCGGTGAGCCTCCTGCCGCAAACCGCGATTAGGAGTCTCACCTGTCCCGCTCGTCCCGCTGGAGTCTCACACCTTCCTCTACAATCAACTTTTCAATAAAGATTCAGGAAAAACCCATAAATTTAGTGAATTTACGTATAACTAAAAAAATCCCCTTCGTCTACGAAGGAGATTAATAGTATACAGGCAGAAAACAGCAGCCGGCTCTCCGGCACTGTTAAACACCCCCCTATCCTCGTAGGTCATGTCATGTAACAAACAGGCAGGTCTCCTGGCTCTTGATCATCGTCTCCTATCGCCTTCCCGTATTAACAGTGGCGAAACTATAGGATTCTCACAATTACAGTGGCGGGACCGCAACGGCATTTAACCGTTTTCCCTATTAAGCGTGTCCAATACTGGACTGCACCTGTTTAACACTTATGAATTTTTTGAAAACACAATTCTTATTATAACGTAATGGAGAAATTTGTGAAATCTTTTTTTATATCATTTTTTGTTCCTTATGAAACAAGATTAATCGGGGTGTATTGCTAATTTATTTCAACGTTCGCGGAATAACAAAGGAAAATGTCGTACCTTCATTGTTTTTGCTGTGAACGCTGATCTGTCCTCCATGTGCTTCTACGATGTTTCTTGCTATGGCTAGTCCTAGACCAGTACCACCGGATTTCCCTCTCGTTCTAGCTTTATCCCCTTTATAAAAACGTTCAAATACAAACGGTAAATCTTCTTCTTTGATCCCAGATCCATTATCGCTCACATAAAACTTAACGTTCTGTTCGCTCACACCAATCGACAGATTTACAAATCCACCTTGTGCCGTATGGCGAATAGCATTATCAATTAAATTGGTTAACACTTGTTCAATTCTGTCTGGATCTACTTCTATTTGATCTTGATGGGAGTCCAGGTTACCGTCAATAGAAAGATTTAACTGAATATCTCTGTCTTTGGCAGGTCCTTGGAATTTACGCACGATTCTTTCTGCAAAAGGCACAATCGCAAGAGAGGCGTAGTGAAGTTTCATGTGTCCTGCTTCTAGTCTAGCGAGATCGAGCAGCTCGTTAACAAGCCTGCCCATTCGTTTTGATTCATCTAAAATGATGCCAGCAAGCTCTTTTTTCTCTTCTTCTGATTCTGCAATATCATCTACGATCGCTTCACTATATCCTTGCAGCATAGCAATCGGAGTTTTCAACTCGTGAGAAACATTGGCAACAAAATCTTCTCTTAACTTATCCATTCGGCGTTCTTCCGTCATATCACGTAGTACTGCGACGGCACCTCTAATAAGGGATTGATCATATAATGGTGTCATCACGACTACCCATGAGCGGCCTTGAATCGCAATCTCTGTCATCTGCTCACTCTCAAGTGAGACAACTTGCTGAAAAAGCTGTCTGACAGCTTCAGGAACATTTCCGTTCACTTCAGTCTTCATCCCTGATTCATAATAAAACGCTTGTAAAAAGCGATCGGCAGGAGGATTTGTAACTAAAATGTTCATCTTCCTGTCAAAGGTAATCACACCGTCCGCCATAGAACTTAACACACTTGTCAGCTGTTCTTTTTCTTGATTCAGCGCTGTGATGTTATTTTTTAATTGACGTCCCATACGATTGAACGTCATTCCAAGTTCACCGATTTCATCATGTGTTAAAATCGGCACTTTCATATCAAATTCACCTTTAGCTACAGACGTTGCAGCTTCTCGCATTCTTCTTAACGGCGCCGTAATCCGGGTTGATAGGAAAAAAGCAAAAACTGTAGTTAAGATGATAGCTATACCAGCTGCTAAGAAAATCAAATATTTTGTGTGATTGGTTGTCTTTTTCACATTTTCAATCGACTGATAAACATATACTCCACCTTTAGTATTTCCGGCTTCGTACGGTTCTCCATAAATAATCATTGTCTGCTTGGACTCATCATTTTTGTCCACTACAGGAAAATCTCCATTCACGTAGATCTTCTTTCCGTTTTCCGTAACCGTAGAAAGTTTATCGTTTTGATTAAATACGGAAACTGGTATGTACGGTGCATTATCATACAAGTTTTGAGACATGAATGAATCCTGGTTTTCATCAATGATCATGATGGACATAGAATAAGCTTCAGCCATCTCACTCGTAATGCGGATTGCTTCTTCCCTATTCTCATCACTTTCCATAATGAGTACAAGCCGGTCTGCCATCTTAGTTAACTGTTCGCGTGCTTGGCTATCGTAAAACGTTTCAAAGAACTGAGTGAGCAGAATGGTTAATAAGGTAAGTACAACGGAGACTAACAATAAAATCGTTATCCAAAGCTTACCAACTACACTTCTCCAGATCATTCATTTCCCGCCTCAAATTTGTAGCCTACTCCCCAAACGGTTGCAATCATAGAAGCTGCATCAGGAGACACTTTATTTAGTTTTTCACGAAGTCTTTTTACATGTGTATCGACTGTTCTTAGATCACCAAAAAACTCATAATTCCATACATCTTTAAGCAATTGTTCACGTGCGTAGACTTTATCAGGTGTTTTTGCTAAGTAATACAGCAATTCATACTCTTTAGGAGTTAGATTCACCTCTTTGCCTCCTGCTGTCACACGGTGTGCATCGTGATCAATCGTGAGGTGTTTAAATACCACTACATTTTTAGCCACAGTCTCTGTTTGAAGGAACTTAGTAGGTGAAGATCTTCTTAATAGTGCTTTTACACGTAAGATGACTTCCCTCGGGCTGAAAGGCTTTGCAATATAATCATCCGTGCCTGCTTCAAACCCTTGAATACGGTTAAGTTCTTCGCCTTTTGCTGTTAACATGATGACTGGTGTAGCTTTCTTTTCTCTTAACTTCTCACAAACTTCAATGCCATCCATCCCTGGGAGCATGAGGTCGAGCAAGATAAGATCAAAGTTAATAGATACAGCCATCTGAAGAGCATCCTCACCATTTTCAGCTTCATGCACTTCATAGTTTTCTCGTTCCAGATACATCGTTAATAGTTTGCGAATTCTTTCTTCATCATCAACAACCAGTATTTTAGCTTCTGTATCCATATTCAATCCTCCATATCTAATCATGATAAGCACGTCTTTATATCCTGCTTCTATCATACATGAAACAAAGCGCTGCAAACAAACAGGACACGTATATCTAATCTCTTTTTTCGTAAGCTGTTAAACTTTGATGTTATTGGAAGTGATTGTTTTCCGTTCAAGGTGCTCGCTTTCCTTGGTGCAGGCGAAGACAAAAAAATAAAAAGATTTAAAAGCAACAATCCTGTAGAAAACAGCATTTAGAAAACAGCCTTTCCTAAACATTTTGCATGCCTACAAAAAAGTCCCTCTTATAAAAGAGAGACTCTATTTTGACCTTTATGCATACGAATGCAATCCGACAAGAACCAAGTTTACTGCAATCAAGTTAAACGTAATAATCCAAAATCCTAAAACGCATAGCCATGCGGACTTTTCGCCATGCCATCCTCTTGAAAGTCTTAAGTGAAGAAAAGCCGCGTAGAACAAGAACGTAATTAATGCCCAAACTTCTTTAGGATCCCATCCCCAGAATCTCGACCAAGCCTGCTGTGCCCAGATCATCGCAAAGATAAGCGCACCTAGTGTAAAGATGGGAAAACCGATTGCTACCGCTCGATAACTAATCTCATCAAGAAGGTCAGGTTTTATCTTTACTTTAGACTGAAGAGCTGCAGCAATTCTTTTTCTTAAGATCAAGCGAAGGAAGCCATAAAGAACTGCACCGGCTAAAAGAGACCAGATGAATGTATTTAGCTTAACTGATGCCTCTACACCGTTCATCCAAGATGGTGTTGAAAACAAAGGTCCAAACGAGTTATCTAGGTGCTCACCATTACTAGGACCCGCAATAGCAGGCATATCATAGACTACCTTAACTGGCTGATTCTGTTCATTCATCATCTCGAATGTTGTTTGATAGCCAGCACCTTTAAATCCGATTGAAACAAAAATGAATCCAACTACAGCGATTAAACTATAAAGGATAATTTCCAGCCACAGCGTCTTTTTTGATGCTACAGTTTGGTCTACCGTGCGAATTAAATAAATAAGTCCTGATACGAACGAAATGGCGAGAATTCCTTCTCCTAACGCTGCAGTCGTAACATGGATTTTTAGCCAGTCACTTTGAAGTGCAGGAATAAGGGGAGAAATATCTCTCGGAAACATACTCGCATATGCAATAACAAGAACTGCAACAGGCATCGCAAAAACACCTAAGCCATTCGTACGATAGATTACATATAAAATAATGAACGCAAGCACCATCATCATGCCAAAAAATGTTGTAAACTCAAACAGGTTGCTTACAGGTGCATGTCCACTTGCCATCCATCTTGTTATGAAATAGCCTAGTTGAGCTGCAAAACCTATACACGAACTTATAAAACCGATTTTACCCCATTTTTTTGTGTGATTTTCTTCTTTGTTCTTTTTATCTGAAATAGACATTGCAAAAAATAGAGTAGAGAACAAATAAATAATAAATGCACTATATAATAGCGTACTGCTGATTTCAGCCATCATTAACCCTCCTGCTTGAACGGCATTACTTAGAATCAGATTCTTTTTCTTCTAGTGGTGTGAGGTTTGTCTTATTGGACAGGAACTCCACATCTTTTTTCAAGCCATACCAGTTTTTATTCGTATGAGCTGCTGCCCAAACTTCACCTTGATTCTGTTTAATCCAAATTCTTCTATAGTTCCAATACAAACCTTGCGTTACACCAATCATAAAAATAATGCCGCCAAGTGCAATAATCCATAATGTGTGGTCTTTTCTAACTGTTAGTGCCGTTAAATCTTTCGTTTCAATACCCGCAAACGACATTTTGAACTGATTTTCACCAGAATCTATATTTTTTTGAATACCTACAAACGCTTTTTCTCCTTCAGGTACCTTTGGAGAGTACATTGAAAAAACAAATGCTGGATTATCAGGCAAGTTATTGACCGTAGAAGGCTGTTTTTGTTCGTTTAAAATAAAATTAGGAAAGTATTCTTCAATTTTAACTTTGTATCCATTTCCTAAATCATACTCGGTTTCTGGATCATGAAGATCAACCGTTAACTTGCCAAACTTTTTTCCTGTTGCCTTTTCTTCAAGTTCAAAGCTCATCTTGTAAAACTCATTTAATTTAAAATCCGTTTGATAGAGTGCAAAAGAATCAAATTTAAACGGTTCATTTACTCGGATCTCGCCGTCTTTTACTTTTACAAGTTCAGGAGCTGCTCCAGCGGTATGATTTTCTTTTGTCTTATAAAGCGTTACGTTGCTTTGATAGTTCTTAGCAACTTCCCCATCAACGGAACTTAGTGCACTATTAAACTTCTTTTCTTGTTTATCATACATCTCAAGAATAAATTCATTGTTCTCAAGGTAATACTGACCTTCATCACTGGCAGTACCTGGGATGGAAGCTTTTTCTCCTTCTCTCACCCACAAAATGTCGTCAACATACATGCCTGGAAAGAATCGAAGCATCGCACCTGTTAAAAAGATAATTAACCCAACATGGTTAACATAGGCACCCCAGCGTGAAAATCGTCCTTTCTCAGCGAATAAGTTCCCATTTTCTTCACGTACTTTATAGCGAAGAGATTCGAGCGTATATTTGATTTCTTCAAGTTCAACATCATGGCTTTTTGAAAACAAACGCTGATTCTTCATAAATTGGTCATGTCTTGTGACTCTTTGTGTCTTCAAAGCTTTATAAAGCGGTATTCCACGGTCTAGGCTGGCAATAATAATAGAAAGTCCTAACATTCCTAATAAAAGAATAAACCACCAAGAACCATAAAGATTGTGAAACCCAAGCAGATAATAGATTAAACCTAGTGTTCCGTATTCGCTTTCATAATGGGTAGCAGGATCAACATTGGGAGGAATAAACGTTTCCTGTGGAAAGATTGTCCCGATTGCTGCAGCTACTAATATGATAACAATTAACCAAACCCCTACTTTTACAGACGAAAAGAAGTTCCATACCCGATCAACAAATGTTTGTTTATACGTTTGAGATCGTCTGGCGCTTCCTTCATACCTCATGCTTGATAAAACTTCAACATCTTGCTGCAGCGGTTTTCCGCATGCTTGGCAAAGACTAGTTCCGTATGGGTTGGAGTGGCCGCATTCACATGTTATCGATTGCATCTTATCACCCCGTTACGGCTTTATTTTTTCCATAAAGGAAATAATTTTTTTTTCTGATAATGACTCACTCGTCCGATCAACCACTTTACCGTTCTTATCAATAAGAATAGTCGTTGGAATCGGTCCAATCCCATAAGCCTTTGTTACTTCTCTCTGTTTATCCATTGGAATAGGAAATGATAAGCGATATCGATCCGCAAAATTTTTAACAGGAACGTTTGTCTCACTAACGTTAACCGCAAGTATTTCTATGCCTTGCTCTTTATACTTTTCATATTGCCTTTGCATATACGGCATCTCGCGTTCACAAGGTTTGCACCATGTGCCCCAGAAATTTAAGAAAACACCTTTTCCACGGTAATCTTCCAGTTCTACTTTTTTGCCATTTAGATCGGTAAGTACAAAATTAGGAGCCGAATCCCCTTTGCTTATGTATGTACCTGACTCTTCATTCATACTGTTGTAAATGGTATAACCGATTGCAACAACTAAAATGGCAAGCAAAGCAGAACGAAACCATAATCTATTTTTTTTCAAGTCCATCCGCTCCTTTAAGCCGCTTCCATTTTACTATAACTTGAAAAAAAAGCCTATCTACGGCTTTTTTTTGACGTTTGTGTGACAGCGAGATTTCTCAGCTGCTTTATTTCATGTGGTGTTAATTCTCTAAAGTCTCCAGGATTAAGCCCTTTAAGATCTAAAAAGCCGTACCTTTCACGTTTCAATTTCATTACAGGAGTGCCTATAGCTTCTAACATACGCTTAACTTGACGGTTTTTACCTTCATGTATGATCAGTTCCACAATAGCCGTTCCTTTTTTCTTATCAATAGACATTACCTTCACTCTTGCTGGGGCAGTCATTCCATCCTCTAATCGAATGCCTCTTTCAAGCTGCTTAATCTTTTCTCTTGGTGGAATGCCTTTTACTTTTGCGATGTAGACTTTATCTAGCTGGTAACGCGGATGCATTAGTACGTTTGCAAATTCTCCGTCATTCGTCATAATGATCGCACCAGTTGTATCATAATCTAATCTTCCAACAGGAAATACACGCTGTTCAATGATGTCCTTAAAATAATCAGCGACTACTTTTCTTCCTTTATCGTCAGAAACGGCTGTAATCACACCAGAAGGTTTATACATCAAAAAATAAACGGGCTGTTCCCGTTGAATTTGAATTTCATTCACTTCAATCTTATCTTTTGTGCCCACTTTTGTGCCGAGCTCGGTCACTACATTTCCGTTCACTTTCACTTTGCCCTCACGAATTAGCTCCTCAGCTTTTCTTCTGGAAGTAATTCCGCTTTGAGCAATCACTTTTTGCAATCGTTCCATGATTTCACCTCATGTCTCATCATACCTTCATTATTCGTAATTCTCAACCTCAGTAAACGTAAAAAAGAGCCATAACGGCTCTTTTTTGTCGAATTATGAATAAAATAAGAGAGAGATCACAGCTATAGAGGCTAAAAATCCGATCAGATCAGCTAATAATCCTACTTTTAATGCGTATTTCATCTTTTTAATACCTACCGCTCCAAAATAGACGGTCAATACATAAAATGTTGTATCCGTACTTCCTTGTATCGTAGAAGCGAGTCTTCCGATAAACGAATCAGGACCGTGTGTTGCGATTAAATCTGATGTCATCCCAAGAGCGCCTGTCCCTGAGATCGTCCTCATAAGCCCGAGCGGAACAACTTCTGCTGGAATATGAAACAATGAAAATAGCGGGCGCATCGCCATCATGACATAATCCAAAGCTCCTGAAGCACGAAAAACAGAAATGGCAACAAGCATGCCAACTAAGAACGGAATAATGTTAATGGCGATTGAAAAACCTTCTTTACCTCCTTCTACAAACGTTTCATAAGTCGGAACTTTTTTATAAGTGCCATATAATAGTATAAAACCGATTAAAAGCGGAATAAACCATATCGAAAACGATTGAACGAAGGACATCTATTTCCCTCCTTTTGGCAAGGAGCGGTAATAATAATATCTATCTATTAATATAGCACCGACCGTAGAAATCGCAGTTGCAATTAAAGTTGGAGCTACAATATCAGTTGGAGACTGTGAGTTGTAACTCATCCTTATTGCGATAATAGTTGTTGGAATGAGTGTAATGCTTGATGTATTAATCGCAAGCAGCGTAATCATAGATCGGCTAGCTTCGTTTTTCCCGCCATTTAAAATCTTTAACTGTTCCATCGCTTTGATTCCCATTGGTGTTGCTGCGTTACCGAGTCCAAGCAGATTCGCTGCCATATTGGAGAGAATATAGCCTTGTGCCGGATGATCTTTTGGAATATCAGGGAAAAGTCTTTTAACAATAGGACGAAAAAGAATAGCCAGCACTTCCAGCAAGCCGCCTTTTTCAGCGATTTTCATAATGCCCAGCCAAAATACAAGAATACTGATCATCCCAAAACTGAGCGTAACGGCTTCTTTGGCACTCGTGAAAATGGCTTCGTTCACTTTATCCATTGTTCCGTTTATTCCAGCAACAATAAAACCGATCACCATCATTCCAACCCAAATATAATTCACCATAGGCGGTTTTGCTCCTTGGCAACAAAGAACAGCTTGTTCAGCATGTTCTTAAAAGATGACCAAAGGCTCTCTTGATCAGGTTTAATCAGGGTTTTTCCATCATAATAGAGCGGAAGATCAGCAATTCTCGTGTCCTTTAAGTCTATGAAATAACGGCCAACAGGTTTAGGAACCTTTTCTTCTTCCCACTTCCCTGATTTCGGAAGCTTATATAAGTCGATGGAAGAAGAGATCTGTTTAATCTCTTCTTTTAACAATGGGTATGAAAATGTTCTTGCAGCTTCAACTTTACCTTTGTAACCTTTATCTTTAATGCTCGAGATCTTACCTTCTTTAATTAGCTCTGTCATTTTAAATGAATGGAATCCCCACTCAAATAAATTGCGGTGATCTTCCCAATCGTCAGGATCGTTAAGTGTTACGGCAATCAGTTCCATGCCGTCCTTTTCAGCAGTTGAAACTAATGTCCTTTTCGCACGCTTTGTGTATCCTGTTTTGCCGCCAGTGGAATTGCTGTACAGTTTCAACATCTTGTTTTTGTTTCTCCATACTCTGTCCCATTTTTCACCGGTTTGTTCTGACCGGTAAACTTTTGTAGAAGAAACGTCCTTAAAGGTATCATTGTTCATAGCATATTTAGTCAGTAATGCCATATCATATGCGGTTGAATAATGATCTTCATGTGTATCAAGTCCATGAGGATTTCTAAAACGAGTATGTTTCATCCCAATCTCTTCCGCTTTTTGGTTCATCATATATGAAAAACCTTCTAAACTTCCGCCGACATGTTCAGCGATCGCAACCGCGGAGTCGTTTCCAGAGCGAAGCATCAACCCATAAACTAAGTCTTCGAGAGGGATTTTTTCACCTGGCTTTAAATAAAGTGAAGAGCCTTCAGTTCGTGCTGCATGTTCTGTGATCGTAACTGTGTCGTGCATCTTCCCTGATTCTATCGCGATGATCGCAGTCATGATCTTTGTAATGCTCGCTATTCTCATTGGACGGTGTTCATTTCGCCCATACAGCACTCTTCCTGATGACTGTTCCATCAACACAGCAGCCTTTGCTGATACACCAGGTTCAGCTTTGGCTTGTTGCGGGAATACAGCAAAGATAAGCGTACATATAACAACGAGAAGTAATGGTTTTATAGTTTGTTTCATTTATAATCCCGCCCTTTAGGTGTTTTGTAAAAGTTTATGCAATCAAGGACAGGTTATGAATGGGATTTACTTCCGCAATCATTGACTAGGGAAAAAACGCTGTTTTTGACCGTGGCTGTTTTCGTAGTCTGTCAGTTCCATCAGTGCTTTTTCTTCAGCAGGTATTCGCACTCTTAACATTAAAATATTTAATATTGTAAACAGAATCGCTGTATAATAAGCACCAAAAATTAGAGGAATAACTAAAAGCTCAACAGAGACCACTGTATAATTCGGATGTCTCATAAACCGATATGGGCCTTTCGCTACCACTTTCGCTCCCGGAAGAAGCAATATTTTCGTATTCCAGTACACACCTAAAGAAGATATTGCCCATATCCGGACAACTTGAGCGATAAGAAACAGCACAAAAGGAATCAGCCACCAACTAGGCGGTTTTGCGTTTAGGAGATATACTTCTGAAAAGAAAGCTACAAAAAAGGACACATGCATCAAGACCATCCATTTATAATGGTCTTTTCCTGCTTCCACCGCGCCTTTATTTCGAAGTTTCTGTTCATTAGATTTTGCAATTCTAACTTCAACCAGTCTTTGAATCACGAGAAAACTCCAAAAAAGAAGAAACCACACGATTTACTTCCTCCATTCCACTAATAGAAGTTCAGAGGAAAAACCAGGACCTAGTGCTGCCATTACTCCCAGATCTCCATCTTCCTTTTCTGATTCCATAAACTTTTTTAACACGTAGAACACAGTTGCAGATGACATATTTCCATTTGCCATCAATACATCTCTTGAAATATCTGTCTTAGATAACGGGATTCCTAGAGCTTCAACATAAGCCTCAAGTACTTTCTTTCCGCCAGGATGAGCAATAAAATGTTTAATTTGTTCACCGACAAGTTGATTTCTTTCCAAAAACTCGTCTACATTTGGTTTTAGCCATGTTCGGATTACATTTGGAATATCTCTTGAAAACACAACATACAGTCCCGTATCTTTCACTTCCCACCCCATCACGTCTTCAGAATGCGGCTTTAAAGTAGACATCGTATCTTTTATATATGGTTTTACTTTTAACGACATACCCGTTTCAGATTCATCACCACAGATTAGTGCGCACGCAACACCATCAGCAAACAAAGATGTTCCAACTAAGTTGCTCTTGGATAAATCTTCGTGCTGAAACGTTAATGAGCATAGCTCAACACTTAGCACAAGTACATTGGACTTCGGATAAGCTTTGCAATAATCATATGCTCTTGAAAAACCAGCGGCTCCGCCAGCACAACCTAATCCCCATATTGGAATTCTTTTTGTATGGGATGAAAATGGAAGTATATTCATTATCCTTGCTTCAATGCTTGGAGTAGATAGTCCAGAACTAGATATAAAAAAAATAGCATCTATCTCTTCGTAAGATATATTGAGGTTCTGATCGGACATGCACTTTTCTATACACTCCGCTCCTAAATTGGTGGCAAAATCTATGTATAAATCATTTTTCTCTTGAAAACTTCTTTTTTTCTTAAACCAATCGATAGGCATCGCGAAGTAACGAGATTCGATCTCACCATTTTGAAATACCTTTAATAATCGCTCAATATCTGAGAATGCATCCTGAAATAAGTTTCTGGCAAACTCCATCGTTTCATTTTGAGAAAGCTTGTGCGGTGGATTTATTGTTTCTACTGCTGCTATTCTTGGCAAATTATCTCTCTCCTTCTGCTGCATTTCCTTTTTTCCTTTTTTAGTAATTTACCCTTAAACAGCCTTTTAAAACGGAGACTTTTTTTAGAAGGATGCTTCCGCTAATATTGGTAGGCATCCAGCAGCTATCTGTTGTATTTGGGTGTCAAAATATGCAGAAAGACTCAATTACATAAATTTAGACTCAATATTTAGTATAAAGACTCAATAAATTTTAATTAGACTCAATAAATTTTCAACAGACTCAATCCGGTCATGTATTGCTTTAGCGACTCATTAACTTTGTAAGTTGATTGTAGTGCGGAAAGCGAGCACCTGGAACGAAATCAACCACTTTCATGAGTAACAAAATTTGCAAGAAGAGCATTTAAACAAAAAAAACAGCCAAAAAATGCTGGCTGCTTTACTTAACTATTTTCTTTAAAGTGTTTAAATGAGATCTCAGTACATCTTCTTTTGAATGAACAAAGAGATTCCTAAATTCATCATAGTCGTTTATATAAACTCGTTTCCGCTTTAAATATGCGTTATTGCTGCTCAACGCAACAAGTGAAGCAATCTCACGTATTTTGTAAGTATCCAAGTATTCTTTCCAGAAGTCATGCTGCGTTAATTCCTCTTGAAGTTTTTCTTCAAAATATCGCACATAAAGCAGGTGAAAAGTTTGTGTTTTCCCGTTCAATTCATAAGTAGCTTCTGAACGGTTGAAAAAATCTTCTGATGTATTCGGCTTTTCTTTTTCTAACTCAATACCCTCAATATGCTGAATCAACAATGCATAACTCCCCCTTACTAATCTTCAGTATTTAGTGATTCCTGAAACTTTGAAAAGAACAAGTCTGCTTCCTGTTCAACACTTTCTTCCTTTATGTTCTCAGGCAGCGGTGGCAGCTCCTTAATGTTCTGCAGACCAAAATGCTCTAAAAATGCTTTGGTTGTTCCATAAAGGATCGCTCTACCGGTACCCTCAGCTCTTCCAACTTCTTTTACAAGTCCTTTTGCAGATAATGTCTGTAAAGGCTTTTCTGTTTTTACACCTCTTACTTCTTCAATCTCAGACCTCGTAATCGGCTGTTTATAAGCAATGATTGCGAGTGTTTCAAGCGCAGCCTGTGAAAGTGTTGAATGTCCTGGTGTTTCGACTAGCCGCTCATAATAGACAGCATGATCCGGCTTTGTTACAAATTGAAGAGATCCCGCATATTCCACAATAGACATCCCTCTGTCTGATGACGAATAACTCTCCTTCAATTCTTCAATGATGGGATCCAAATCTTTGCTATCAATCTCCAGTACTTGAGCGATCTGTTTTCTATCAATTCCTTCGTCGCCACTGACAAAAAGCAAACCCTCGACAACTGCTTTTATTTCATTTCGTTCCAAATCGTATTACTCCTCTAACATCGTTATATATATTTCACTAAAATGATCTTGCTGTTCACAATTGATAGTTTTCACCTTCATTAATTCTAAAATCGCAAGAAACGTAACAACCACGTGCTCTTTTGTACTTTTATCAAACAGCTCTGTAAACTTTTTTCGTCCTCCTACTGAAACAAGTGAACTTTTTATTTGTTCCATCCTTGTTTCGATAGGAATCTCTTGACGTTCAATCGTCGTTTGTCTCGGAGCACGGGTAACCTTCTCTTGAAAGACTTTTTGCATCGCCTGCAGCATATCATAAAGGGTTACATTCGTGACTTGTTTGGCAGTTTCTTCTTTTTCAAACTGACTCAAATCAAGCGGCTGTCTCGTATAGACTAAACTTCTTGCGGATTCTCTTTCTTTTAGCTCATCTGCAGCATGTTTATACTTTCTATACTCTACTAGCCTTCTAACAAGCTCATCTCTCGGATCTTCTTCCATCTCAAGTTCCATCTGGTTTTCAAACAGTTCTTCCTCATGCTTCGGCAGCAGCATCTTACTCTTAATCGCTAGCAGTGTAGCTGCCATCACTAAAAATTCACTTGCCACATCCAGTTTTAGTTCTTTCATCGTATGTATATATTGAAGGTATTGCTCAGTGATAATGGCTACTGGAATATCATAAATATCCACTTCGTAGGTTTGTATTAAATGAAGCAATAAATCAAGCGGACCTTCAAATCCATCAAGCTTCACACTATATTGCATAACATTTCCCCAGTTTTATCAGCGTTTTTGTATTATAAAATTATATCATATTTTGTTCGTGTCGCGGTTTGTTTTTATTCACACGGTGCATGTGGTAAACTTAAAATCGAGCTTATTAAGGGGCGTGAACGACTGTGATATACCCAAAACCATGGATTGAATACTTAATACATTTTCATAGAGAACAAGATTACTTTGAATGCCATGAAGTTCTTGAAGAGCATTGGAAGAACGAAGGGATGAAAGGTGATCTGTGGCCGGGACTCATCCAACTCGCTGTCGCACTCTATCATCAGCGGCGAGGTAACATGAACGGCGCAAAAAAAATGATTACGAGCGGTTTACGAAAACTTGAAAAAGAAGAATCAACTATAAAGGAACTTGGGATACAAACTCAGCCATTTTTTGAACTGATTAGGGAGAGAAAACAAAAAATTGAGCAACAGAAACCCTTTGAGCCGATATCTCTGCCCCTAACAACGGAATTATTACAAAAATGCTTATTTGAAGCAAACGCATCTGAAGAAGATTGGTTCCCACAAGCCATGATTGATGACCATATCGTTCATAAGCACTCATTAAGAGATCGAACCTCTGTTATTGATGAACGAAATAAACAAAAACTGAAGAAAAACAGAATTTTATGAAGGTTGACTCACACTATTTGTTGAATTGAGCTTTCATTCAGCCAATTTCATTATTAATTTGACGAGTTTAAATGATTAATTTGACTAATTTTAATCATATATTGACGAGTCGACATAAATAAAAAAAGCTCCGGATCATTTCCGGAGCTTTCCTCATTTTAAGAGATTATTCTTCCCAAACTTTAACTTCTTTCATTACATCGCCTTGTTTAATGCGAAGTACCGTTTCCATGCCTTCGGTAACTTGTCCGAAAACCGTGTGAACACCGTTCAAGTGCGGCTGTGGCTCATGTACGATAAAGAATTGGCTTCCGCCTGTATCACGGCCAGCATGTGCCATTGATAGAGAACCAGCTACGTGCTTATGCGGGTTTCCTTCTGTTTCACAAGGGATTGAATAACCAGGGCCGCCAGCTCCAGTTCCCGTAGGGTCTCCACCTTGAGCTACGAAACCAGGGATAACACGGTGGAACGTTACACCGTTATAAAACCCTTCGTTTGCAAGTTTTTCAAAGTTTTCTACTGTTCCAGGTGCTTCTTCTTGGAACAAATCAAAAAGTATTTTTTCGCCATTTTCAAATTCAATCGAACCTTTTTTCATAAAAAACAGGCCTCCTTCAACTTCATTACAACTACCATTGTACGGTTAAATGACTGCTCCGTAAACTAATTTACACAAAAACATTTGTTTTTAATGGGACATCATTCTTAATGAGGTCTTCATATGTTTCCCGTTTCACTACAAGTTGTTCCTCGCCGTTCTCTACAAACACAACGGCAGGTCGTTGAATGCGGTTATAATTGCTCGCCATGCTGTATCCATATGCTCCGGTACATGATACTGCTAAATAATCGTTATCCGTTACTTTCGGCAGCTCGATATCCCAGATCAGCATATCTCCGCTCTCACAGCATTTGCCTGCGATGGATACGGTTTGTGCAGGCTTTTCGTTCATTTTGTTTGCGACATAAGCTTCATATTTTGCCTGATAGAGTGCAGGGCGAATGTTATCGGTCATTCCGCCGTCAACAGAAACATAATGTCTAACACCTTCAATCTCTTTTTGCGATCCGATTGAATAGATCGTTGTTCCTGCGTCACCTACAAGGGACCGGCCTGGTTCAATCCACAACTCAGGTAAACCTCTTCCTTCAAAACGGTTCATCTGTTTGCTCACTTCTTCAATCATAGCCGTGACATACTGTTCTGGTGCAAGCGGTGTGTCTTCAGAAGTATATTGAATACCAAAACCTCCACCAAGGTTAACGACTTCTGGAAAATAGTTGAAGCTCTCTTCCCATTTCTTAAAGTGCCCAAATAACTTCTCGATCGCTAAAGTAAAACCATCTGTTTCAAAGATTTGAGAACCGATATGACAATGAACCCCTAATACTTGAAAACCTTCATAATCAAGAACTTCCTGCAGCGCCTTATCAGCTTGGCCGTTCCCTAAATCAAAACCAAATTTAGAATCCTCCTGGCCGGTAATGATGTAATCATGTGTATGTGCCTCAATTCCTGGAGTGAGCCGCAATAAAATATTCACTTTTTTATTGAGTTTGCTGCTTAACATTTTTAGTAATGAGATCTCAAAAAAGTTGTCAACTACAATACATCCTACTCCAGCATTAAGTGCAAACTCTAACTCTTCATAGCTTTTATTGTTACCATGGAAATGAATTCTTTCTGCTGGAAACTCTGCTTGAAGGGCTGTGTAAAGCTCTCCGCCTGAAACTACATCTAGACTTAATCCTTCTTGTTCGATCAGCTGAAACATGGCGATGGAAGAGAACGCTTTAGATGCGTACGCGACTTGGTAGCCCACACCTTTTTCTTCGAATGCTCTCTTAAAACCTCTTGCTCTATTCTTTATCAAAGATACATCGTACAGATAAAGTGGTGTTCCGTATTTTTTTGCAAGTTCAACCGTATCTGTACCACCTATCCATAGATGATGATTTTGTCCGATCTGTGCTGTACCGTGTAAATTCACAAAAAATCCCCTCTCGTTGTTGATAGAGAATTCAATCCCGACAAATACAAAAGACAGCCGCAACTAAGGCAGGCTGTCATAACCGTACCCTCATGTCGGAATAGCTCTCCACTACTGCTGTAGTGACAGTCCGTTGCTTCTTCAGCAGCGGCCCAGCATAAAAAGAGATGGAGCTCTTTTTACACTTCGGCAAATTGACCTTTCAACATATTTCATCGTCATCCACAAACTCCATATGCTACTCATTCGTTTTGCGCCTCTACCTCATATGAGGCATATATAATTAGTTATGAATTTAACACAATTTTCAACAATCAGCAAGGGACAGATTAATTAGTTGGCTGTTTTTTTGTGTTTTGCGGATGCACGATGCTCGGTCGCACTTTAGAGAGCGGAACGGCTATCCGAATGACAATCTGCAGAAACGCTTTCGGATTAAACGGTAAGAGCGGCCATAAGTATGGTGTGTTCAAGTTCTTAATGGTTGCCATGTATAAAATCATAATCGTAAACCCGATTACAAACCCCGGAACTTTAAAGAGCATCACCATTGCAATTAAGAAGAGCCGCAGCACTTTATTGGCGATACTGAGCTCGTAGCTTGGAGTTGAGAACGATCCGATCGCAGCAATTGCTACATACAAGATAACTTCTGGAACGAACAAGCCAACGTCAATCGCAATCTGGCCGATCAATACTGCTGCGATCAGACCCATAGCGGTGGAAAGGGCACTAGGTGTATGAATGGCTGCAAGCCTCAAGATATCAATTCCAATTTCCGCAAAGATGATCTGTAAAAATAATGGAATGTTGGTTGTTTTATTTGGTCCGATAAAATCAATAAAAGGCGGCAGCAGTTCTTTTTCCATTGAAAACAAAAGCCACATCGGAACTAAAAAGACAGAAGCGAGCATCCCAGTAAAACGTGTCCATCTTAAAAAAGCACCGATAAATGGAGTCTGCCTATACTCTTCTGCATGCTGAACATGATGAAAGAGTGTCGTAGGGGTAATAATAACGCTCGGAGATGTATCCGTGATAATCAATACATGCCCTTCCATTAAATGCTGAGCTGCAACGTCAGGCCGCTCTGTATACCGGACTAAGGGAAACGGATTCCAGCCTTGTTTAACAATAAATTCTTCGATCGTTTTATCAGCCATCGGTATGCCATCAATGTCTATAGAGCTGAGTTCTTTTCTGATCAGATCAACGAGTCCTGGATCTGCAACGTCCTGTATATAAGAAAGACATACATCGGTTTTAGACCTTTCTCCAACTTGCATAATTTCGTGTCTTAAACGCTCATCTCGAATACGTCTTCTTGTAAGAGCAGTGTTGATGATGATGTTCTCCGTATATCCGTCGCGGGCACCTCTTACAACTTTCTCGATATCCGGTTCTTCAGGAGACCTACCAGGGTAGCTCCTTACGTCAACAACAAAGGCTTCTTCCTCACCGTCAACAAAGATAACGATTAATCCTGACAGCATCCTGTCTACGGCTTCATCTAATGATTTTGTTAGCTCCACTTGCTGGTGAGCCAAATGATTATGTACAAGGTCTTTTACTTTGCCTGGTGACCTATGACCATGATCCATATCCATAAGCTCACGATAGATCATAATGATGAACTCACTATCACAAAGACCTGTACAATAATAAAGCTGCAGTTCTTTTTTTAGAACAAAAATCTTTCTGACCCCAACATCGAAACTTACGCCGATGCCAAGACGTTCTTTTAAGAACTTTTCTGTGTCATGAATATTCTTACTGATCGGAGTCTTATTTTTGGCGTTTCCCACTTGATTCGCTCCTTTCTAAAATGAGTTTAATGGCTTTAACTGTAATCGGAGCCCCTTTTTCGACAGCATCGAAGCCTGACATTTTACCAATGTCTCCTATTCCAACCACAAAGGGAAGATTTAGTTCATCGAGTATATACACGGTATCGCCATTAATTCTTCCAGTTTCTAAATCTGGCACCCCGCTCTTATCAATGCCAAACTCTGTGAGTTCACCATATCTGTCCATTGAGCAATGTACCTTCGTCCACTCAGCGAAATGAGTCTTTGAAGCCACAGCTACTGCACCGATAACATCTATGTCTTTTTGCTGATGAATGTATCTCATTGCATGTTCTCCAGGACCTTCTCCCTTAAAACCACAGTCATCGAACATCACAAGTACAGGATCATTAGGTGTTGTTCGGATCATTTCTACTAGTTCTTCTCCGCTCTTTTTGGATGGATTTCCCCATGATTGCGAAATACAGCGGCCGCCAACTTGTTTAGCAGCATGTTCTACAACCCGCAATGCATACAGATCTCCATCTGTTATGAAAATGACCCGTTTTTTCACCATAGAATCACCCCTTTGGTTCAAAAATGACTGCTACTAAAAAACCAAACAAAATGGCAGAAGAAATACCTGCAGATGTTAACTCAAAAATACCCATCGCTATTCCGATAAAACCATGTTCGTCAGCTGCTGCCATCGCACCATGAAGAAGTGAGTGACCAAAGCTTGTAATCGGAACGGTAGCACCCGCTCCTGCAAACTTGATTAAGTTATCATAGATTCCGAAAGCATCAAGACCTGCTCCTATCACTACAAACGAAGTGGTAACATGCGCTGGTGTTAATTTCAAAACATCCATCATCAATTGACCGACGACACAAATGGCGCCTCCTATTACAAATGCCCAGAAAAATTCCATCTTATTGTCCTCCTTCCGCCCGCTCTAAAACAACGCCATGAGCAACCGTTGGAATACTTTCTTTTTGCTGAACCATAACAGGGTTTAAAAGTGCTCCTGTCGCTACCATAAGAACTTTCTTTAAATTCCCTTTTCGGATCTCATCCAGGATGTACCCATAAGTGACAACCGCTGAGCATGCACAGCCGCTTCCTCCAGCGAACACCTGCTGACCGGAACGATAAATCATCAGCCCGCAATCGCGATGATTATCAGAAACATCATAGCCCTGTTCTTTTAACAGCATTTTTACGATTGGCGCACCCACACCTGAAAGGTCTCCTGTAGCGATTAAGTCATACTCATTTGGTTCAACATTCATCTCTTTAAAATGAGCAGCGATTGTATCCGCTGCTGCAGGTGCCATCGCAGAACCCATATCAAAAGGGTCTTTTATTCCTAAGTCCACAACTTTTCCGACTGTTGCTGATGTAATCTTAATATCAGAAACCTCTTTACTGACAAGAGCCGCACCTGCACCTGTAACGGTAAACGTAGCCGTATCTGGTTTTTGTCCGCCATATTCAGTTGGGTATCTAAACTGTCTTTCGGCTGTAGCGTTGTGCGAACTAACGGCTGCCACAACTCTGTTTGCGTAACCGCCATCTACCAATGCTGCGCCTAACGCTAGAGACTCCATAGAAGTTGAGCAAGCTCCAAATACGCCTAAGAAGGGGATACCATTCCCTCGAGCTGTATAGTTGGATGAAACGATCTGGTTAAGCAGATCACCTGCCAATAAAAAATTGATATCTTCAGGCTTCATC
The DNA here is from genome assembly GCF_043558025.1 of Fictibacillus sp. UD. Classification (NCBI taxonomy): domain Bacteria; kingdom Bacillati; phylum Bacillota; class Bacilli; order Caryophanales; family Fictibacillaceae; genus Fictibacillus; species Fictibacillus sp. UD. The sequence goes on along the minus strand of NZ_JARUHH010000001.1, from coordinate 585,069 downwards.
TTTACTTTCTGTAAACAAGCATTGATCGCGTCTTCCATCAGCTGCCTTTCAGCAAGCTCCCAATTCTTTTGCCCGCAATGAAGGTTGTTATATGTTTTATCAAAGTAACTGCCTAATGGACCTTCACTTTCCATCGGACCAACGGCAGTTCCTGCTGCATTCAGATACACATTATTCGCAAATTTCCACGTCTGTCTTCCTAATAAATTCATGCTTTCACTCCTTATGTCAAATGCTGAAAGATGTAGCGGATCATGCCAAAAACGTAGGCAGACACAGCCCCGAAAACGATAACTGCTCCTGCAAGTTTAAACAGATTTGTAGCCACTCCAAGTACAAGACCTTCACTCTTATGTTCTAGTGCAGCACTCGTTACAGCATTCGCAAAACCAGTTACTGGCACTACTGAACCTGCTCCAGCAAACTGACCGATCTTATCATAAACACCTAATCCTGTTAAAAGAGCTGCAATTAAAATGAGCGTTGCTACGGTTGGGTTGCCGGCCGTTTCTTGTGAGAAATTAAAAAATTCAATATAAAAGTTTTGAATCGCTTGACCAATTACACAGATTAACCCGCCTACTAAAAATGCTTTTAAACAATTTAAAACGTAAGGAGGTTTAGGCTGAATCGGTTTGATTTTTTTTGCATATGCTTGCTGTTCTTCTTTTGTTGCCATAAATCACTCACATCCTTAGTGGTTAATGTAATACATCCAATGAAACAAAGATCCTGAAATTTTACCTAATACAATCGCCATTAATATGATGATGATCTTCTCACCGAATCCTACTCTTTTTGCAAGAATCGGAAGTACGTTCAAGACTTCAGTTAAAGCAGCTGCAAGCATCCCTACAAAAATTCCTGCTAACAGGCCTATTGGAACGAGGAAGAATGCTGGAAATGTAATTGAAGCGTTTCTTAAGTTCATCCAGCCACCAATTACCGCTCCTAATATAATGCTTAATTCATAACCTCTGATGTACCGATATGTTTTTGAAAGCTGCATCAGTCTTGGTACGATTCCTAATACCGTTATCAGCGCAACGAGACCAGAACCAACTGTTATTCCTCCGCCAAATCCAATAAAAGCAACCAGTATGACTTTAATTCCCATTGATCTTTTTCTCGGTTTCTTTGTTTTCATGAACGATTACATATTGATCAAGGTCTTGTTGATAGTTGAACATCTCTACTTCTAACGGACTTGGTTCTTCGTTAAGCCTTTTCCGGAACAGATGGTTAAAAAACAGAATCATTCCTAGGCCAAGTCCGAATGAATAAGGAACTTGAAGCAATAAAGGCTGTTCTTTATAATGCCCAGTTATCATAAAATAGATTTTTTGATGAACAAGCTGCATGCTGACATCTTCATGAAAATTCATAATCGCAAGCGCAGAACCAGTAAAGAGCAGCAACCACACGAGTACAAAATAAACAGGTGCTAACTTTTTTTGTTTCATCTGAATCTCTAGAATCGATTGTGCAGGGCCGATTGTCTGAACATCTAACTCAGGCTTTTTCTGTTGAATCGTTCCAATCACACGCATGACATCTATAACAATCAAATGCTTATCTTCAGGGGTTACTTCATGGATAACATATCCCTTGATGTCTCTTTCTAACTCATCAGATGCAACAATCTGTGCAACCTCACCGATTGTAACCTTCTGATTCAAAAGGACCTGTACACGTTGACGCATACGCAGGTATACCGTTTTATCCAATTTCACTTCACCTCTTTCTTAAGCGCATTTGTGTTTAGTATGCGATACCGCAATTCTTATCATGCCTCACATCGAACACCATCCAAAAACTACCACAAAAAAGTTACAGATATAAAAAACTGTTGCGTATTCTTTGGTGTACTTGAAAGTAGTTGATTTCCGTTTCAGATGCTCGCTTTCCGCGGGGCAGGCGGTGAGCCACATTCGTACGTTTCACGTATAAGTGTCTCACCTGCCCGCCTGTCCCGCAGGAGTCTCGCACCTTACACTTCAATCAACTGTTCAAAGAAGCAACAATCCCTTGTGAAATCAATCTTTATCATAAAGTCTAAAAAGTAACTATTTGCAGGTACCTCAGAGTGTTCATAATAAAAAGCTGTTTTCGTATTCATAGTAACTTTTGAAAGTAGTGGATTTCCGTTCCAGGTACTCCCTTTTCGCGGGCAGTCAGGTGAGCCACATTTGTATGTTCACTCTTAAGTGTCTCACCTGACTGCTTGTCCTAGCCGAGAGTCACTCCAATCAACTAATCAGTGATGTTTATAGGTAATGCTTGATGCATTTAGTATCTTTATTTTGCAAGTCATAAAGTGCAGTAACTTGAAAGAAGCATTATAATGAGACGTTTAAATAACAGGCTCTTTTCTAAGCGATTTGCTATTGGATGTCTTTTTTTCTTCTTCATGCAAGTTGATTGAAGCTTAATGTTGCCGACTCCTATGGGACGAGCGGTCAGGTGGAGACTCCTAATGGCGCGTAGCGTGCCAGCTACCTGCAATTTCTTCTCGTAAGGCATTCGACGAGGAAGCTCGCTTCGGCAGGATTTACTTGTAGACGCAGGAGCACACATACTTCTTCGAACACCGTTCGCCCCATGGAAAGCGCGCAACCTGGAGCAGAAATCAACCACTAACCACCCACATCTTATGAGAAAGCATGGAGAAAACAAAAAACCAGATAGGACGTTTAAGTCTCCATCTGGTTTTTCATAAACAACAGTATTTTCTTTTCGAGTCTCGACACTTGTACTTGAGAAATCGCAAGACGATCAGCAACTTCGGATTGGGTTTGATCTTTAAAATACCTTAAATATACAATTAGACGTTCTCTTTCATCGAGCTTATCCATGATATCCTTTAATGCGATCTTATCAAACCATTTGTTTTCAGAGTGGTCTGAGATTTGATCGAGTAAAGTGATAGGATCGCCATCATTTTCATACACCGTTTCATGAATGGATTGTGGCGCTCTTACTGCATCTTGCGCCATGATCACATCTTCCACTGCAACCTCAAGATGTTCAGCCACTTCTGATATGGTTGGTGTACGCCCTAAAGACTTGGATAACTCGTCTTTTGCTTTTCTTACTTTATTTCCTGTCTCTTTTAAAGAGCGGCTAACTTTCACAGTTCCGTCGTCTCGAATGAAGCGCTGAATTTCCCCGATGATCATCGGTACTGCATAAGTTGAGAACCGTACATCATAGGAAAGATCAAATTTATCTACTGATTTTAATAATCCGATACTGCCGATTTGAAAAAGGTCATCAGCTTCATAACCTCTGTTTAAAAAGCGTTGAACCACAGACCAGACCAGCCTCATGTTTTTTTCTACAATCGTATCACGAGCTGACTGATCTCCTTCCTGACTCTGTTTGATCAATAACTTAATCTCTTCATCCTTAAGAAACGGTTCACTTTTGCTGCCTTTCACCTCGACATCCATAGACATACTCCCTTAATTACACATTGCTTTATTTTTGGTTAAGTATTTTGTCAAGTGAATCGTAGTTCCGTATGACGGTTCTGAGATGACTTCTACACTGTCCATAAAGTTTTCCATGATTGTAAAGCCCATACCTGAGCGCTCAAGCTCTGGCTTAGATGTATAAAGCGGCTGTCTTGCCTGATCCAAGTCACGTATTCCCATACCTTCATCACGGATTGTTAGATGGATCGTGTCCTCTTCAATGGCTGCTTCAATATAGACCATTCCTGTTGCTTTGTTTTCATATCCGTGAATAATGGCGTTCGTTACAGCTTCTGAAACAACGGTCTTGATCTCAGTCAGTTCATCTACCGTTGGATCAATTTGGGCAATAAAAGCTGCTACCGTAACACGAGCAAAGGATTCATTTTGACTTAATGCTGAAAATTGAATCTTCATTTCATTTCTCATTTTAAGCCACCCCCAAAGCCTGAAGGGCAAGCTCTTCATCTTCTTCAAGCCTGATAATCTTAAATAGTCCTGACATTTCAAAAAGTCTTTTTACCGCTGGTGATATGGCACATACTACCATCTCTCCATTTTGACTCTTGATCTGCTTATATCGTCCTAATATTACACCTAAGCCTGAACTATCCATGAAACTTAAACCTTCTAAATTTAATACAATATGATTTACCGTATGTTTTCTCAAATATTCTTCAACTTGTGACCGAAGCATGTCTGCTGTATGGTGATCAAGTTCTCCGTCTAAGCGGATACATAATACGGTGTGTTTAAGTTCCAGATTGACAGCTAATCCCACGCTATCCTCTCCTTCTTTTTTGGATAACGTGAAGTTTCTATAAAAATAGACGAATTCCTTCACTCCTGACAAAACTAGTGGGAATTCGCCTATAACTGTCAAGAATACTTCATAATCAGGAGGATTTTGACATTTGTCCTGCTGTTCGTTTGAAAAGTTTCCACCATGATGCTTTTTTTACTGTCTCTGAAGCTAGAACTGGACTTTCAGTGATCAGCTTATCCCCGCTATATATTTTTAAAGATCCGATCTGCTGACCTTTTTTTACAGGTAATTTCAAATCTTTATCCACATTTACTTCGGTTTTCACTTTTTGCGCTGTTTCACCTCTTTTTAATAAAAGGGAGATGTTTTCTGAGGTAACAACAGGCAGTTTAGATTTTTCTGCTTTTTGAACCTTTACTTCTTTTACTATCTCATGTCTGTCGTATAGTTTCTTAGTTGAAAACTGGGTAAAGGCATAATCGAGCATCGATGTAACTTGAGCATTTCTTTCTTTTGGAGAAGGAGCACCCATAACGACTGCAATTACCCTCATACCGTTCTTATTTGCTGTTGCAGTTAAACAATATTTTGCTTCATTCGTAAATCCAGTTTTCAAACCGTCTACACCCGGATAAAATTTAACAAGCCTGTTCGTGTTAACGAGCCAAAACTTCTTTTCTGATTCTTCTCTTAAATAATCTTCATAAAGTCCGGTGAACTTCGTAACTTCTTCATGTTTGAGAAGTTCCTTCCCCATGATTGCCATGTCGTGCGCTGACGTGTAATGTCCAGCTGCAGGAAGTCCTGTTGGATTCTTAAAGAACGTATCATTTAAACCAAGCTCTTTTGCTTTATCGTTCATCATGTTAACAAAAGACTCTGCTGATCCAGCAATATGTTCTGCCATTGCAACAGACGCATCATTGGCACTGCCGATCGCAATTCCTTTGACCATATCTTCTACACGCATCTCTTCACCAGGCTCAAGGAAAATCTGTGATCCTCCCATACTTGCTGCATAATCAGAGACACGAATCTTATCGTTCCAACTGATTTTCCCTTTATCAATGGCTTCCATGATAAGGATCATCGTCATGATTTTAGTCATACTTGCTGGCGGCAGCTTTTCATGACTATTTTTCTCAAACAGAACACTGCCACTATCTTGTTCCATTAAAATAGCCGAGTGGCTCTGTTCAGCAAGCTTCATCTTTTCTTTTTCTGCCGCCTCTGCTTTTGGGATAGAAAAAGCTGCTAGCAAACAAATACTAAGTAGACCTGAAATTACGCCTTTCATACAGTTCCCTCCATTCATATAGCTTTATTTTTTCCATAATTTTTCACTTTATACCGTTTCTTCCATCTAAAATACAAGCTAACTTTATACATTTTACAGATTCAGACTGGCTGCAGATTCGTTACTGGGGTATTCCTTTTACTGAATTGAGCGATTTCGGATAGAATTAAGTTCATTCTAGAAATAATTAAGCGATTTTTGACTACAATAAAGCGATTATCCTCCTAATAAAGGCGATTCGCTATTTCTCGACAAATCCACCTTCTCCTATACCCCTATAAATTGTTTTACTTCATAAAAATAGAAGCTGAATCTTCATCCAGCTTCCTTACTTGCCTTGCATCACTACCATAGGGAAAAGTCTATCCAGACAAAAAAAGATGACTCAAAAGTTTTAATCCTCTTGAGTCACCCTTAAATTTTCTAGAATTATTGTTTGATTTCTTTATATACAAGTGGTGGTGCTTCTACAGCATCCTTTGAAATCGTATAAGCATCACGAATTCTCTTTTTAACATCTTCTACATTCTCTGTGTTGCTGTAGATCGTTACAAGAGAATCCCCTTTTGATACTGAATCCCCAACTTTTTTGTTAAGCATCAGACCAACAGCTAAATCAATCTCGGATTCTTTTGTTGCTCGTCCTGCACCTAAAATCATTGCTGCTGTACCGATCTCATCGGCAATGATCTCAGATACATATCCATCTTCTTCTGCAGCCAATTCAAATGTATGAGCTGCTTGTGGAAGATTTTCTGGATGGTCGACAACAGAATCATCTCCGCCTTGTGCTTTTAAGAACACTTTCAACGTTTCAAGAGCCTTACCAGAAGTAATCGCTTCTTTCAGCATCTCACGTGCTTGCTCAAGGGAATCTGCTTTTTTCGCGAGATACACCATGTGAGATCCTAGTGTTAAGCATAACTCTTCAAGGTCTTTAGGTCCGTTCCCGTTAAGTGTGTCTATCGCTTCCTTAATCTCAAGCGCATTTCCGATCGCAAGACCCAATGGCTGACTCATATCAGAAATTACAGCCATTGTATTTCGTCCAACTGCGTTCCCGATTTTCACCATTGCGTTTGCAAGCTCTTCTGCTTCTTCCGGTGTTTTCATAAATGCTCCAGCACCTGTTTTTACATCTAATACAATCGCATCTGCACCAGCTGCGATTTTCTTACTCATAATCGAGCTTGCAATCAGTGGGATCGAATTAACCGTAGCCGTTACATCACGAAGACCATATAGTTTTTTATCCGCAGGTGTAAGATTTCCGCTCTGACCAATAACAGCAAGCTTATTTTTGTTTACTAAATCAATAAACTGCTGGTTGTCAATTTCAACGTGGAAACCAGGAACTGCTTCTAATTTGTCAATTGTTCCGCCAGTATGCCCAAGTCCTCTTCCTGACATTTTAGCTACAGGTACACCAAGAGCGGCAACTAGAGGAGCTAATACTAGAGTTGTTGTATCACCAACACCACCTGTTGAATGTTTATCAACTTTTATTCCTTCGATTGCAGAAAGATCGATTTGGTCACCTGATTCAACCATCGCCATTGTAAAATTAGCGCGTTCCTCAGTTGTCATGTCTTTAAAGTACACAGCCATGGCAAACGCAGACATCTGATAGTCTGGGATCTCGCCATTCGTATAGTTTTGGATAATATAATCTATTTCGGCTTTAGTTAGTTCTTTACCGTCACGCTTTTTTTGAATTAAATCAACCATTCTCATTTTAACAACACCACTTTCTTATAACGATACTTCAAAAACATTATATTTGTACTAATTGGATAAAACTTTGGTTTAGTTCGGTTTTAAACTTAAATTTCTTTTACAATTCCTTTTACTAAAGAAAGAAAATTAGCTTTTACCATTTCTGTTGTTTCCATAACTTCATCATGTGTTAAAGGCTGATCTAAGATACCTGCAGCCATATTGGAAATACATGAGATTCCAAGCACTTTCAAGCCCGCATGACGTGCGATGATTACTTCTGGGACCGTAGACATCCCTACAGCATCTGCACCTAGAACACGAAGCATTCTTACTTCAGCAGGTGTTTCATAAGAAGGCCCTGTGTTGCCGACATAAACGCCTTCTTTTAATGTGATGTTTAATTCTTTTGCTACGCCTCGAGCCACATCTTGAAGTGAAGCTGTATACGCTTCACTCATATCAGGGAAACGTACTCCGAATGTGCTATCATTTGCGCCAATTAACGGATTGACACCAAAATTGTTGATATGGTCTGTAATCAGCATTAAATCTCCGGCTTCAAAGTCCTTGTTTACGCCACCAGCTGCATTCGTAACTACAATTGTTTCTACTCCGATCAGTTTCATCACACGAACCGGGAAAGTTACTTTTTCCATTGAGTATCCTTCGTAATAATGAAAACGGCCTTGCATTGCAACAACTTGTTTACCAGCAAGCTCACCAATAACAAGCTGACCAGCATGTCCTTCTACTGTTGATACAGGAAATTCAGGAATCTCTGAATATGGAATAACAACTGGATTCTCAATTTCCTCCGCAAGGATTCCAAGTCCAGAACCTAGGATTAAGCCTATTTTTGGAGTTGAAGTAAGTTTAGATTGAATAAATTCAGCAGATGTCTGCAATTGTTTTGACATGTTATTTTCCCCCTTAACTTAAAGCTGATTTAAAAAGCTTTGACCGATTTCTGGTTTCTGTACATCGTAAATCTCTGCGATCGTTGCGCCAATGTCAGCAAACGTATTGCCTACATTCAGCAACTTACCTTCTTTGATGTTTTTGTGATAAACCATCAATGGTACATATTCACGTGTATGATCTGTTCCGTGATGAACGGGATCATTACCATGGTCCGCTGTAATGATAAGCAAATCATCATCTTTTAACTTTTCGAGAACTTCTGGCAAACGTGCATCAAATTCCTCTAGTGCCTCTCCATAGCCTTTTGGATCTCTTCTATGTCCAAACAGTGCATCAAAATCGACAAGGTTTAAGAAGTTAAGTCCAGTAAAATCCTCATCCATAGATTCAACAAGCTTGTCCATTCCATCCATGTTAGATTTCGTACGAATAGCCTTCGTTACGCCTTCACCATCAAAGATATCAGAGATTTTTCCTAGAGCGATGCTGTCGTAACCTTTATCTTCCAGCTCGTTCATAACCGTTCTTCCAAAAGGCTTAAGAGCATAGTCATGACGGTTAGACGTTCTTTCGAAAGATCCGGGTTCTCCTTTAAACGGACGAGCTATGATTCGGCCTAGCATGTACTTGCCTTCTCGTGTCATTTCTCTTGCTGTTTCGCAAATCTTATACAATTCTTCTAGCGGCACAACATCTTCGTGAGCTGCAATCTGCAATACTGAATCCGCAGACGTATATACAATTAATTTACCTGTTTTAACATGTTCTTCCCCAAGCTCTGAAATAATCTCGGTACCTGAAGCTGCTTTATTTCCTAGTATCCCTCTGCCCCACTTTTCAGTAAGCATATCAATCAGTTCATCTGGAAAACCGTCAGGGAACGTTTGGAAAGGTTCCTTTATATGAAGGCCCATGATCTCCCAATGTCCTGTCATCGTATCTTTTCCGTTTGAGAGTTCAGGAAGTTTTGCATAATGAGCAAGAGGATTCTCTGCCTGCTGTATCCCTTTCATCGTTGCATCAATATTTCCGAGTCCCAGTTTTTCCAAGTTAGGAACACTTAGCCCGTTCATTTTCTCTGCGATATGACCTAAAGTGTGGGCGCCTTTATCACCAAATTTTTCAGCGTCTGGCGCTTCACCGATCCCTACAGAATCCATTACGATTAAAAAAGTTCTCTTAAAGCATGATTGTTTCATTTTTTCCTCCTGAAGTTCATAAATACACTTTATTTACTATTTCCTTTTAGTAGAAACAACAAACAAAACCTCAATGATGTCAGAAGTCTGACATCTATTTTTAAAAATAAAGCTCACGCCCTCGGATGGAAGGCGGAGTATACATCTTTTAATCTTGTTTTCGTAACATGCGTATATATTTGTGTTGTTGAAATGTCAGCATGTCCTAACATTTCTTGTACGGCACGCAAGTCAGCTCCATTTTCTAAAAGGTGTGTAGCAAAGGAGTGCCGAAGCGTATGCGGTGTTAGTTCCTTTTCAATATGAGCTTTTCTTGCAAGCAGTTTTAGAATTTTCCAAAATCCCTGACGAGATAAACGATTACCATGGTGATTCAAAAATAGAGCTTCTGTCTTCTTACCCTTTAACATGATTGAACGTCCATTGTGTAAATATCGTTCGATCGCTGCCTGAGCCATCTTCCCAAGAGGGATGATTCTTTCTTTGTTCCCTTTTCCTACACAGCGGATGAAACCCATATCAAGATGTACATCTCCTAAATTAAGCTGTACGAGTTCTGAAACACGAATGCCAGTTGCATATAGAAGCTCAAGCATCGCTTTGTCACGCTGTGAGAACGGGTCGTTCGAAGCTGGTGTATCCAGCAATGCTTCGACTTCTTGAGTCGATAACACTTTCGGCAGTTTTCTTTCTGTTTTTGGTGTCTCAATATGTACAGAAGGATCTTGGCTTGATACCTTCTCTCTTAAAAGAAATTGGTGAAATGAACGAATAGAAGCTATATTACGAGCAAGTGTCGTGGAAGCCTTACCATTTTCCTTTAAAAATAAAAGATATCCCATAATGTGATTACGGTCGATCTCATGAATGGTTTCAAGAGATTCCACTTTTTCTAAGTAACGTACATACTGAGTCAGATCTCTTTTATATGAATCAATTGTGTTTTTTGAGAGGGCTCGTTCTACAATAATATATTGAAGAAAATCCTGAACATGACCGTTCACTATACCCCTCCTTACTCACCTGTTTGGTAAAAATAGAAAAGCCTTTTCACAACGTTCGAATCCCTGTCAGAACTCAAATTGAAGACTTTAACCGCTTTCCCTTTAGGTTCGTCATATCTATGATAGTTTTCGTATTCCTGGTTGATCCATAGCAAACCGAAATAAAAAACAAGCGTGCAGATCGAAAATGCAAAAAACACCTTTGTTGTATTCCAAACGATTCTCATCCAGGAAATCATCATGTCCACCCCTGTCCTCATATAGTACAGGTTATGCCCATATGTTCCCTGATTATACATAAAAGTTAAATCTACAAATCATACGTTACCCGATTCTCAAGATTTTGTAAATATTCTTTGCTTTATATTTTGTAAAAGCATTTAAAATAAAGTCTGTTTTTGAAAATCTTGTTGTTCTTGGAAGTAGTTGATTTCCGTTTCAGGTTGCTCGCTTTCCGCGGGGCGACCGGTGAGCCCCTTGCCGCTTTGCGCCTTAAGGGTCTCACCTGACCGCTCGTCCCGCAGGAGTCTCGCACCTTTCACTCCAATCAACTTGTCAAAGAAGTGAATGAACAAAAAGATTAAAATGCAACAATCCTTTAGAAAACAGCCTTTCCTAAACATTGGTGTTTTGAAAGTAGTGATTTCAGTTTCAGGTTGCTTCGGTTTACGTGTAGTATGCGGTGAATGTTGCTTCAACCAATTTATATCCATTTTTAAATAAGAGAAGAAAAAAACAGTCAAAAACAAAAAGGAAGCGCAATTACTCGCTTCCTTCACTCTCTGTATCTTCCTTTGGATGACATCTGTGACAAATTCCGTGAAATGTCAGCCTGTGATCTTTAATTTTAAAATTCCAGCCTTCTTCAACAACTTTTTCCACATCGCCAAGAAGGTCTTCTTGTATTTCATCAACTGCTCCACACTCGATACAAACAAGGTGATGATGAAAGTGATCGGCACCTTCTGTTCTAAGATCGTAACGGGATACCCCATCACCAAAGTTAATTTTATCTACTACTTTAAGTTCGGTTAAGAGTTCCAGAGTACGGTAAACGGTCGCCAAACCAATTTCTGGCGCCTTTTCTTTTACGAGCAGATATACATCTTCCGCACTTAAATGATCTTCTTCGTTTTCGAGGAGGACTCTCACGGTCGCCTCACGCTGTGGAGTCAGCTTATAACTTTGTGAATGAAGCTGTTTTTTGATACGGTCGATTCTGCTTTCCATACCCTTTTCCTCCTTATGTATACACAAGACAATTATAAGCATGGAGAAAAAAGTTGTCAATTTAAAGTCATTTTAAATAACGATTTAAACTTATTATTAATAAATATTTATTATTAATTATTGAATCGACCATTTTATCACTTGTTCCATTAATGCCGGTGTAAAAAAGGCTTCCATTGTGGAGGCAAAAAGCACCAATATACCAACTCCTGCTACTAATAGCGTATATCTCATGAGCTGTGGCAAAAAAGGCATATGATGTCTCTTAAAAGCTAGCTGGCGGATCATCTTAATAGAAAAAGCAACAGCAGCTACTGTAACGATAATGAATGCAGGTATCAATAGTACGTTTTGTGGCAGAACAGAAACAAAAGAGAGCAAAAACCCATACCAGCCCATCTGATTAACTAAAAATCCTACCGTAAATCCGATCACTACTCCTTTTAAGAACAACATCACTAAAATGACAGGCAGTCCTATAACAGATAACCCTAGAACCCACATTAGACCCATATATTTTAAGTAGTGGCCGAAACTCTGAAAAAACATATCCGATTTACTAGTAAAGCCACCTTCAGCTGCTTGAACAAAAAAACGAGATAAATACGTATAGAGGTCTTGTTTCTGATTTAAACTCAATGAATTAACGATAATTGCTCCGAAAATGACACCCATTAAAAATAAAACTCCAACAAACGCATACAACGTTTTATTTTCTTCCAGGTGACGATGCATATAATAGCGCACACTATCCATTATGTATGGCCTCCTCCACCGAAACTCTTAATTCTATTCTATGAATTTGGGGAGAAGGTATGTCTCATTTTTTATGAATTAATAGGATGTATTTTTAGAAATTTTTCCATATGTGCCGCCACCGCCAATTTGGATTGACAGCTCGCCGCTTCGAGCAGAAAGAATGTGGTCTGCTATTACGGTTTTTACAACCTTTAGTAATTGTTCTCGTGACACAGCGTGTATGATATCCATGTCTGTTCCGAATGCATCACGCAGTTTTGTCAATGTCTTCGGACCGAGGCCCGGAATAAATTCTAGCGGAATCTGGTGGATATATGGTGGCCGGTTTCTTTGTGCAGTCTCGTTGCCTTTAAGTTCGTTTATTCGGTCGTTTACTCCCTTTATAAACCTAGTACTTCCACACTTGCTGCAAGCCTTATTATTTGGTTGAAAAGCATGTAAGCAATTTTCACAAGCAGAATTATAGTATTTTCCAAGATACGGATTCAGACCGTAATTCGCGATAATTTCTCTGCCTTCTTTTTCATGTAGTGCACATTTAAATTCATCAAATGTTGCTTCTTGTAAAGAGAGCATCTGATATTCACGGGCTATCTTCTCTAGTGAATGAGCGTCTGAGTTTGTTAAAAACGTATACATTGAAAGTTCCTCTAATGTAGATGCCATTTCTGTATTGGAACTTAAACCCAGCTCCACCGCATCGATCAAGTTCGGATCAAACACCTCGTTTAAAGACATTTTCACTCCTTTTCCGTACAAACTTTTGAAAGGAGTAAATATATGCGCAGGAATGAACAATCCACTTAAGGATTTCACAAATTGCTGCAATTCAATTGCACTACCGTACATTCGCTGTGAGCTAAGATTAATATTTTTCATTCTGGAAGATAGCCACTGACTTAAATGTTCCATCGTCTCGATGCTCGGCATGTATACAAGAACATGAATCGGCCCTTGGCAATTTTCGTCATTAATTTCTATTTCAGCGCCAGGTATGAGGGTTAGTCCATCAACATCCAATCCCCCGCCATTCAATTCCTTAATCATACCCTCTCTTCTTAACTGCTTTAACTCTTCCAGTATTTCTGGCGCATGACAATCAATGATTCCTACTATATTCAAACCCTTTTTATTCTTGGCTTCATTTAGAATGTTTGAAAGCGTTAATGAGCGTGAACCTGTAATCTTTATTGGCTTTCCTGTTCTCGATGCACCGATATGAATGTGCATATCGGCAAAAAACGGTGATAATTTACTTTTTGAATGCACGCTTTAACTCCATATACATAACACTGTAGGCTGTTTTCGCATCATGAATTCTTTCATCTTTCATCATTTCTTTTGCTTCATCAACGCTGATCTCCATGACATTTAAAAATTCATCTTCATCCGTCATTTGGGCACCTTGTTTTACAAGTGTGTCTGTAAAATACAGATGGATCAATTCATCAGCAAATCCAGGAGATGTATAGAACGAACCGATTGATTCCATCGACTCACAGCTATAACCTGTCTCTTCCATCAATTCGCGTTGTGCACATTCTAATGGATCTTCCCCTTTTTCTAGTTTTCCCGCCGGTATCTCAATGATGGTCTTTTCAAGAGGCTTACGGAACTGTTCGACCATCAGCATCTTCCCTTCATTCGTAACAGCAAGCACAGCCACAGCACCAGGGTGTTTTACAATCTCTCTTTTTCCTGTCTTTTTATTTGGAAGCTCAACTTCTTCTACATATAAATCAATAATCTTGCCGCTGTAAATTTGTTCTTTGCTCAGCGTCTTCTCATATAGATTTTCCATTTTTCACACTCCGATGGTCTATTTAACTTCTTTTCTACATAAAGTCTATCATACTTTGGAATACTGCATTTACTAGGATATGAAGGAGGTAATGCGGGTGAAGATCTACCTTCAGCCAAAAAGCATTACGTTAGTGGGAAAAGCGTGGCAGATTAAATACATGTTACGGAACTATATGAAACAGCACGAGCTCGTACAAGACTGGATTAATGCTTCCTCACCAAAAAAGTAAAGTCTGTATTAAGTAAGAATTAAACTGGTGCGAATGGATTCTTTCGCATCAGTTTTTTGTTATGGAAAATTCCGCATACAATTGCTTTTGGCTCATCGTTATTTTCATGTGCTGACTTTTTTCATTTTATGAATCAGTATGATACGTTTATTTCAGTTACATATCACAAAGAAATAATATTGAGGTGAGGATTTTGAATAAAAGACGATTAGGTTCATCTGACCTGTATGTAAGCGAACTTGGATTCGGCTGTATGTCACTCGCTCCTGAACTAGGTAGTGAAAACGAAAAGATTCTTAAAACAGCACTTGAGCAAGGAATCAATTATTTTGACACTGCCGATTTATACGGTTTTGGGTGGAATGAAGAGTTTGTCGGCAAGACTTTAAAGAGTGTACGACAAGATATCATTCTTGCTACAAAAGGCGGAAACGAATGGAATCAGTCTAAAGATGGCTGGAACTGGAATCCTTCAAAAAAACACATTAAGTCCGCATTTAAAGACAGTCTTAAACGTCTGCAAACGGATTATATTGATCTTTATCAGCTTCACGGAGGAACGATTGATGACCCTATGGATGAAACGATTGAGGCTTTTGAAGAACTAGTTTCTGAAGGACACGTTCGTTATTACGGTATTTCATCAATACGTCCGAACACGATTAAGTATTATGCTGAGCACTCTAACATTCAGAGCGTCATGATGCAGTATAGTTTATTGGATCGACGCCCCGAAGAACTTTTCTCCTATTTAAAGGAACAAAATATAAGTGTAATCGCAAGAGGTCCTGTTGCTAAAGGGTGGCTTAGCGAGAAAGTGTTTGATAAAAATCCAGAGGACCATTATTTAAATCATACTGGATCGGATATTCAGCAAAAAGTAGAAAAAGCAAAACATATTTTGCATGACAAAAATATTACACATGCAGCCCTTCAGTATGTTCTTAGTCAACCTGTTGTCGCAACCGCCACGGCTGGAGCAAGCTCAGTGGAACAGCTCCTAGAAAACATCAAGACTTTCGATCGTTCAGCTCTTACTAAGGAAGAGATTGCTACATTAAACACACTCTTCCCTGCTGAAATCTATGAAACACATCGTGCATAAAAGACAAAATAGTCCCATTCAGCTTGTGCTGAAGGGGACTATTTCTTTTTGGTTGTTTTATAAAGGATTGTTGCTTCTTAATCTTTTGTTCATTTACTGCTTTGACAAGTTGATTGGAGTGCAAGGTGAGAGACTCTCGGCTAGGACAGGCGGGCAGTCCGAAAAGTGGAAGTAGCTCGCTCAGCCCCGACAAGCAAAAGGTGAATGGGCAATAAAGGCGCACTTTGCCTTTTTGACCGTTTAACTTTTGACCTCGAGGGGCTAGCCACTGCAACTAGATAGGTGAGACACTTAAGAGTGAAGCGTACAAATGTGGCTCACCGCACTGCCCCGCGGAAAGCGAGCACCTGGAACGGAAATCAACTACTTTCAAAGCACCGATGAATTCGAAAACAGCCTTTTCTTTCTAAACAGATTTTAATAGCATCGCAATTCCTTGACCTCCGCCAATACAAAGGCTAGCTACTCCGTATTTTTCATTGCGGTGTCTCATTTCATAAGCGAGAGTTAACAATAGTCTTGCACCGCTCGCTCCAACTGGGTGGCCGAGTGCTATCGCACCGCCATTTACATTCGTTCGTTCACGATCCAGTTTTAATTCTTTTTCAACAGCTAAGTACTGAGAACTAAATGCTTCATTAATCTCAAATAAACCTATTTCATCAATAGAAAGGTTTGCTTTTTCAAGCAGCTTATTAATAGCTGGTACAGGTCCGATCCCCATGATGGATGGATCTACTCCCGTTACAGACCACGAGACAATTTCAACGAGTGGCTTTAAGCTTTTTTCGTTTACTGACTTTTCATGAGCAAGGATTAAAGACACTGCACCATCGTTAATTGACGATGAGTTACCTGCTGTAACTGTTCCGTCTTTTTGAAAAGAAGGTCTAAGTTGTCCGAGCAGAGATACAGAAGTCTCTGGTTTTATGCCTTCATCTTCAGTAAAAAGTGCGCCGCTTTTTAATGGTACAGGGACGATTTCTTCTTGAAATCTGCCCTTTTCTCTTGCGTCCGCTGCTTTACGATGACTTAAACTCGCATATTCATCTTGTTCTTCTCTAGAAATGTTATATTTCTCTGCAAGGTTTTCAGCTGTTATTCCCATACCACAGCCAATGTACTCATCACTTAAGGTTTGAAGGAGCATATCTTCAAATGAAATTGCGCCAAACTTTTGATTATGAAATCTATGATGAAAGGAAACGTGTGGGGACTGTGACATATTTTCTATGCCCCCGCAAAGTGCGATTCCTTCTTCCTGATCTCGAAGATTCTGCATCGCCGAAACGACCGCCTGCAAGCCTGATCCGCATAAGCGGTTAACGAGCATTGCAGGAACATCTGAAGGTACACCTGCTTTTAAAGCGGTATGGCGTGCGACATAAGCTGCATTCTTACTAGAATGAATCACATTTCCGTAAACCACATCTGTGATGTCTGTACTAGTGATATTAGCTCGTTTAATCGCCTCAAGAGCCGTTATTTCACCTAGATGTGCCGGGTTTACATCAGTTAAAGATTTTCCATACGAACCAAACGGTGTTCTAGCACCCTCGATTACATAGATCCCCATGTTTTTGCACCTCACATTTTAAAAAAGTAAAAAGCCAGCACAAATGATAATTCCACTTACAAAAAGAACGATCAAACAGAATCCCATAATATCTTTTGCTTTAAGTCCGGCAATTGCTAATGCAGGCAGCGCCCAAAAAGGTTGGATTAGATTAGTCCAAGCGTCACCCCATGCTACGGCCATCGCCGTTTTCGCTTGTGAAACGTCAAGTGCCTTAGCAGCATCCAATACAACATGAGCCTGCACAGCCCATTGTCCTCCGCCAGATGGAACAAAAACGTTGACGATTCCCGCACTTAAAAACGTAAACAATGGAAGAGTAGTCTCATTAGATATGGCTACAAACCATTCAGACATCTCAGTTACTAATCCTGAACCGACCATCATACCCATTATCCCAGCATAAAACGGAAACTGTATGATGATGCCGCTAGCCCCTTTTACAGCTTCTGCGACAGAATTTATATAGTTTCTCGGTGTTTTATGAAGCAGAATGCCTAAGAACAAGAAGATAAAATTGACAAAGTTGATGTTTAAGTTAAAGCCGTTTGCTGCAAAAAAGTAGATCATGTAGGCAAGTCCAAGAATCCCTATAATCATGGACAGCCACATGCTGTTTTCAAGCTTTTCTGCTGGTGTATCCGCTTCTGATAGAGTGGCTGCTTCAACTCCGTCATCCAGAAGGGACGCATCGATTTGGTAAGCTTCATCTTTATTCATCATAAGACGGTTTGTTAAAGGTAATAGAATAAAAAGAGCACCTATAATAAATAGATTAAAAGGGGCAAACAAAGTTTCATTCGTTGAGATGACTCCCATTGTTTTCTCCATAAAATGTCCAGGGGTAGCAATCGTTAAAGGAATGGAACCTGATAAACCACCGTGCCAAACAACAAATCCGCTATAAGCACTTGCGATCAACAAACGATAATCTGTATTTTTCACTTGACGTGCTAATTCTTTAGAAAAGATAGCACCAATAACTAAACCGAATCCCCAGTTTATCCAGCTTGCTAATAGCGCCACCAACGTAACACTGATGATGGCTTGCCCTGGTGTTTTAGCGTATGATGCGAGTTTTCTTAGCATTTTCTTAAAAAATGGCGAGCTCGCCAGCACATACCCTGTAACTAATATGAGGACCATCTGCATGGAAAACTCAAGTAGTTTCCAGAAGCCGTCTCCCCAAAATGACACCATTTTTACAGGGGACTGACCGGTAACGATCAGCCCAAACAAAAAGACTACTCCTGTAAGTAAGATGACGAATATAAAAGGATCAGGTAAAAACCGCTGCATCAATTTATTAGAGGCGCGGGTCATTGCTCCAAACATAGAACGGCCTCCTCTTTATCAATATGCGTTTAGTTTTACATCATCACTGACAGTAAGCTTTGCTTCAGTTGAGTTCAGTACATCATCTACTGAGTACCCTTCAGCCACTTCTCTCAGGACAAGACCTTTATCAGAAACATCCATTACAGCACGGTCCGTTATAATTCGTTCAACGACGCCTTTACCCGTTAATGGAAGCTGACATTGTTTTAAAATTTTGCTTTCTCCTGCTTTGTTCACATGCTCCATGATGACGATGATCTTTTTTGCGCCGTGCACTAGATCCATCGCACCGCCCATCCCTTTTATCATCTTTCCTGGAATCATCCAGTTTGCAAGATCTCCACTCTCTGAAACTTCCATTCCACCGAGGATTGCGATATCAATATGACCGCCTCGGATCATTGCAAAAGACTCAGAACTGTCAAAGTATGAAGCTCCCTTAATAGCAGTTACCGTTTCTTTTCCTGCGTTAATCAGGTCAGGATCCACTTCATTTTCATGAGGATATGGTCCAATTCCTAACAATCCGTTCTCAGATTGCAGGACTACCTCTTTATTATCTGATATGAAATTCGCCACCATCGTAGGCATTCCGATTCCTAAGTTTACATAGAACCCTGATTCGATTTCTTTCTCAGCTCTTTTGGCAATTCTCTCTCTAATGTTCATTATGGTTTCCCTCCTCTTATCCTTGTTTTACTGTTAGGCGCTCAATGCGTTTTTCTTGTGTTCCAACAATCATCTTCTGTACATATACACCTGGTGTATGTATGTAGTCGGGGTGCAATTCGCCGATTTCCACAAGCTCTTCTACTTCAGCGATCGTTACTCTTCCAGCTGCTGCGATCATCGGATTGAAGTTGCGCGCTGTTTTGTTATAAATGAGGTTTCCGGCTTTATCTCCTTTAGCCGCTCGAATTAAACTGAAGTCCGCTACGATTCCTTCTTCAAGCAAATATTCTTTTCCGTTGAACGTACGTGTTTCTTTTCCCTCAGCAATCGGCGTTCCTACTCCTGCCGGTGTGTAGAATGCTGGGATACCTGCTCCGCCCGCTCTGATTCTTTCTGCCAGTGTACCTTGAGGAATCAAGTCTACTTCGATTTCCCCTGATAAAACTTGTCTTTCAAACTCTTTGTTCTCACCAACATAAGAACCTACCATTTTTTTAATCTGTTTATTTTTGAGTAAAAGACCAAGTCCCCAATCATCTACTCCACAATTGTTTGAGATTACTGTAAGGTCTTTTGTTCCTTTTTCAACTAATGCTAGGATTAAGTTTTCAGGAATTCCAACTAATCCAAATCCCCCTACTAATAGTGTAGATCCGTCTTTTATATCAGCTACAGCTTCAAGTGCTGAGTTCACAATAGGTTTCATGTTAATCTCTCCTCGTATAATACTTAATAAGTGTGTTGTTTCTAAGACGTTAATTATTCTCTTCGTTTTCAAAGATCGAAGCTACACCTTGACCGCCGCCGATACAGAGTGTTGCAAGGCCTCTCTTTGAATTCCTGCGCTTCATCTCATGAAGCAGCGTTACCACAATTCTTGCACCGCTTGCTCCGATCGGATGACCGAGTGCAATCGCTCCTCCGTTTACATTCAGCTTTTCTTTATCAAACTCCAGATCTTTGCCAACAGCGAGAGATTGGCTTGCAAATGCTTCATTTGCTTCGACAAGATCGAAATCCTTCATACTCAATTCTGTCTTCTTCAATACTTTCTTCACTGCTTCTACTGGGCCGATCCCCATCACTTCAGGTGCAACACCAGCACTAGCATTTGCTTTAACGACCGCAAGCGGTTTAAGTCCTAACTCTTCAGCTTTCTTTCTGCTCATCACAACAAGTGCGGCTGCACCGTCATTAATACCAGAAGCATTCCCCGCTGTTACCATGCCGTCTTTTTTAAATGCTGGCCGTAGCTTGCCTAACTTTTCAGCTGTCGAGCTTGGTTTTGGATACTCATCTTTATCTATAATCACCGGATCTCCCTTGCGCTGAGGAATCTCCACTGGTGTGATCTCATCATCAAACTTTCCTTGTTCTTGTGCTTGAGCACATTTTCTTTGGCTTTCGGCTGCAAATTCGTCTAATTCTTCACGTGATAGAGAATGTGTTTCACATAAATTTTCTGCCGTAATCCCCATATGATAATCACCAAAAGCACACCATAGTCCATCTTGGATCATGGAATCTACCATAGGAGCGTTCCCCATACGCAGACCGTCTCTCGCCCCGTTTAATAGATAAGGAGCTTGGCTCATGTTTTCCATACCACCGCAAACGATAGTATCTGCTTCGTTCAGCCAGATGGATTGGCACGCTAAATGAATGGCCTTTAAGCCTGAACCACATACTTTATTGATCGTCATGCTAGATACCTCATTCGGTAACCCAGCTTTAATGGCAGCTTGTCTTGCAGGATTTTGTCCAAGTCCTGCTTGCAGAACATTCCCCATAATGACTTCATCTACGGAATCGTGTGGAATGCCCGCTTTTTTTAACGCGTCTTTAATAGCAATTGATCCCAGGTCCGTTGCCGATACCGTTTTAAAACTTCCCATAAAACTTCCGATCGGTGTTCTGACAGCGCTTACAATCACAGCATCTCTCTCTCTTGAAACCATTCCTAGTCTCCTCCTTATTAAACGCAATAATATTTCTGAAAATTCCTTTTTATCATACCATAACATTTGAAATGTGTTGCAACTGACGATTTTTTTTAGTTAAAATAAAGAAAGGAAAACGCTTTCTAGAAAGGGGTTTTACATCAGTGGACTTACCTGAACGAGTCACACTTATCGAAGTTGGACCGCGGGATGGACTTCAAAACGAAAAGAATCTAATCCCCGTAAAAAACAAGATTGAATTCATTTCATTACTGAAGAATGCGGGGTTTCAAGAAATGGAGCTCACCTCATTTGTTTCGCCAAAATGGGTGCCTCAAATGCAAGACGCCTCCGTTGTTATTGAAAATTGCTTAGATGACCTGCGGAACTTTGTTCTGGCTCCTAACAAAAAGGGAATCGATTTAGCTACTGAATCAGGCGTGAAACATATCGCTGTGTTTGTTGGTGTAAGTGACGCATTCAATAAAAAAAATATCAACAAAACGACCGAAGAAAGTATGAATGAATTAAGACCTCTTATTGATGAATTGAAAAGGAAAGGGTATTTTGTAAGGGCTTGTATCTCTACAAGTTTTTATTGTCCTTTTGAAGGAAAAATCGATGAACACGATGTATTAAAAGTTTGCCTAGAATTTGAAGAAATGGGTGTAGATGAACTCAGTGTAGCTGACACGATCGGAATGGCTAATCCATCGGAGTGCTATGAATTGTTTACATTATTAAAGCATCATCTGCGTGCAACCACTCTGCTTACCGCTCATTTTCACGACACGCGTGGAATGGCACTTGCCAACATTTTTGCTAGTCTACAAGCTGGGATTGACCGTTTTGATACTTCTGCCGGAGGGCTTGGCGGCTGCCCGTTTGCACCAGGAGCTTCTGGAAACGTTGCTTCTGAAGATGTCGTCTATATGCTATCTCAAATGGGCATTTCAACAGGTATTCACTTGGATAAACTGCTTGAAGCTGCAGCCTACATATCTCCGCTTCTTTCTAAGCCAGTTGCAAGCAAGCAATTTAACTTAGTAAGGAACGTTCCTCAGCATTAAAAAACACGGGCTTACACACCCGTGTTTTTTTTCGTTTTATCGTAATATTTCATTGAAGGATTTAACATTTCTGCAGGGCTTTTTAACGCGAAATGATTGCCAGCTGTTACATCGATCGTCATTTTCTCATCAAAGAAAACAGCTTTGTTATATTCCATATAAAGGTCGGGACCATTCGTCTCGATTTTCGTGTCATTATCCTCTGTTTGATCAACTAGCCAAAGGGCCGCGACCCCACTCACAACACACCCACAACCTTCTGTATCATGCTTAAGTTTTAAGTACCCTTTTTTCCCTTGCACCTTTTTTTCTAACCGTTTTAATGCTGCATCTGTGAATACAATCTCCATGCTGTTTTAAGACTCACCTTTCTTCTTCAAAACTTTAATTGCCCAGTTACACCATGATAGCCAGCTTTCCATATAACGAATGCCGAATTCACTCGTCAAATACTCGCCAAGTTCATTTTTTTCATACTTTCCTTTTGGAAAGTTCTCCTCTTGCCATCTTTTCGTCATCATTAGGCCCATCTGATGGTGTTCTTTACTCTTCTCTAAAAAATCAATCGCTTTTTCTGTAGGAATAAAGTGAAACATAGATACTCTTAATAATAGATCGTCCTTCAGTTTCGGGACATTTACAGGCTTGTTCAGCATCCATTCAAGAAGCTGTTCAAAACCTTTATCGGTGATCGTATATATTTTTTTATCTGGATAATCACTCTGCTGAACCGTTTTAGATTGAGTTAGACCTTCTTCTTCCATTTTCAATAGTTCACGATAGATCTGGGTGTGGTGGGCTGTCCAAAAATGAATAACCGTTTCTTTAAATTGCTGTGTAAGCTCATATCCTGTTGCTTCATTTTTTGCCAATAAACCTAACAGCGCATACCTTAACGCCATTTGTTACCCTTCTTTCATACTGTACTGTTTTGCATTGTAACATATTTTTCACAAATTATTTATTCTTATTACTTGATAAAAATCTTATACACACATTATATTATAGATAAACATATGTGAAAATACACATATAAAAACATACGTAGGAGAGGAATCAATGAACTGGCTAACGAAATTCAGTTTAAAAAACCCAGTAGCGATATTTATCTTTTCATTTTTGCTCATTGTTGGAGGGGTATTCTCGTTCACGAACTTAAAAGTGGATCTGCTTCCCAATGTCGAGTTTCCACAATTGACGGTTCAAACTGTCTATCCAGGAGCATCTCCTGAAGATGTAAACAAACAAGTAACAGACAAACTTGAAACTCAATTAAAGCAGGTAGAAGATGTAAAATCAGTAAAAAGCTCTTCTCTTGAAAGTGTTTCGATCATTAGTATGGACTTTCCTTTTACAGCGAATATGGATGATGTAGAGGATCAAGTAAAATCGGTCATTTCAGAAACAGATCTTCCGGATGATGTTGAACCTGAAGTAAGCCGCTTTTCATTTGGAACCATACCTATTTACAATATTTCTTTATTCCCTGAAAAAGAAGGAGAAAACATTCAAGCGTTTGTAAACGATGAATTGGTTTCAGAACTTAAAAAGATTCAAGGCGTTAACAACGTTTCTGTAGGCGGTGTAAAAGAAACATTCGTTTCGATTACATTAGATAAAGAAAAAGCCAAAGAAGCTGGAGTAACACTAAATTCAGTGAAAGAAGCGATCAACGGCCGCGCTATTTCATTCCCGGCAGGTACAGTAACAGACGACTCGATTACGGTTCCGGTTCGAGTTGAAGAAGCCGTAGACACGGTGGCTGAACTTAAAGAAATTACAATCTCCAGCAGCCAAGGATCACCTGCTCAATCTCCTGGTGGAGCTGGAAATGCACCCGGTCCTGGTGCACCTGGTGGCACTGGCGGTGGAGCACCTGGCGGACAAGGAGCACCTGCTCAAACACAGGCTCCTCAAGCACCAGCCAGCTTAAAACTTGGTGACATTGCTGAAATTAAAGAAACAGATGATGTAAGTGAGATTACAAGATATAACCAAAAGGCTTCTCTATCTATGGCTGTCACGAAAAAGCAAGATGCAAACACGGTAGAAGTCGCTGAAAAAGTAATCGAAGTTCTTAACAAAAAGAAATACGATGATAAGTTAGATTACGCGATTGGATTCGGACAGGCGGAAGGCATCAAAGATTCCGTAAACACACTTGTTAAAGAGGGATTATTCGGTGCATTATTCGCTTCCCTAGCCGTTTTGATCTTCCTTAGAAACTTTAGAGCGACCATTATCGCAATTATCTCCATCCCGCTCTCATTGCTTGTTTCAGCTATCTTCTTAGACCGCCTTGATATCACCTTAAATATTATGACTCTAGGCGGAATGGCTGTCGCAGTCGGGCGTGTTGTAGATGATAGCATCGTTGTTATTGAGAATATCTTTAGAAGGATCAGAAAAACAGATGGAGTCTATGACCGTGATGAACTGATTATCGACTCTACACGCGAGATCTTAAAAGCAATTGTGTCTTCCACGATTACAACCGTTGTTGTATTCTTGCCGCTCGGTTTAGTCGGCGGAGTAACAGGTGAGTTCTTCTTGCCATTTGCTTTAACGGTTGTGTTTGCGCTGTTAGCATCACTGATCGTTGCTGTTACAATTGTACCAATCTTAGCAAAATATGCATTTAAGAAAGTTAAACCAGAGAAAAATGATGGTCTGTTGCAGCGCGGTTATGAAAAACTAATTAAAGCCTCTCTGAACCATAAGATCCTTGTTCTCTTCACTTCATTTATTCTTTTAGGAGGATCCTTCTTCCTGGCAACAAAATTGGGTATGGTATTCCTTCCGAATGAAGAGCAGAAAACATTAACCGTTAACGTAGAATTGCCTGCGAGTACAAATGTCACAAAAACTAATGAAATCTCTCTTGAGGTTGAAGATTATCTGGCTAAAAGAGACACGATAAAAGATGTTACAGCTGGTATTGGATCACGTGATTTCCAAACTGGCCTCAAACGTCAAAATGTTGCTAACTATTTTGTAAACCTTAAAAAAGAAGCAAACGTTGAAACAGAATTAAAAGAACTTGAAAAAGATATAAAAGCCATTACTGATGAAAAAGCAGAAGGAACCGTTATCAGCTTGCAAGAAGTTTCAAGCGGCGGACCTCCATCTAATAACGAAGTCAACATCGATTTATACTCAAACAACTTAGAAGATTTACAAAAGGCTGCAAGCCAGGTTGAAGAGTACATGAAGACTCTCGATTCGATCAAATATGTATCGAACAACTTTAAAGATACGCAAAAGCAATGGGCTGTTTCAATCGATACAGAAAAAGCAGCTGAAAAAGGCGTGTCAGGGTTTGCTGTTTTAGGAGCAGTTTCTGATGTAACGAAGCCTGTTGAAGTCGGTGAACTTACGTTAGACGGAAACCAAAAGAATGTAAAAGTTGAGTATGACGAATCTGTCAAATCTCTAGATGAAATTAAGGATCTTACTGTATTCGGTTCATCTGGCCCAGTAAAAATTTCAGACGTTGCTGATGTTTCTGAAAAAGAAACCGTAACAGGCATCCAGAAGCTAGATGGTAAGATATATGCTCAAGTCTCTGCACAAGTTAAAGGAGACAACGTTCAAAAGGTTACACAGGACGTTATCAAAGGCGTTGAAGATAATGTAGATCTTCCTGCTTCTGTATCAACTGAAGGCGGCGGCGGAAGCGAAGAAACGATGGATACGTTTAAAGATCTCGGTCTTGCGATGCTTGTTGCTATCGGTCTCGTATACTTAACGATGCTGATTACCTTTGGTCGTGCTCGTATACCGTTTATCATCCTTTCTTCTCTCCTATTCGTTCCTGTCGGAGCAATCGGAGGACTATATTTGATCAATGAACCACTATCAGTAAGTGCGATGATTGGGATACTCATGCTGATTGGTATCGTTACAACGAATGCTATCGTATTAGTAGACCGTATCGGCCAGAACCGTGAAATTAAAGGGATGCCAGTACGTGAGGCTCTCTTAGAAGCAGGAAAAACCCGCTTGCGGCCGATCTTAATGACAGCATTCGCGACCATTGCAGCATTAATTCCGCTTGCATTAACAACATCCTCTGGAACGCTGATTTCCAAAGGTCTAGCGATTGTTGTTATCGGAGGACTAACGACTTCTACTTTGTTAACATTGATTATCGTACCTGTCCTTTATGAATTATTCTTTAGAAGACAGGCAAAACGTGAAAAAGCTAAGATCACTTCATAACTATAAAAAGAGTACTGCTCACCTCTTCTCGAGGCAGCGGTACTCTTTTTTTGCTGTTTTTGAAAGTGGTTGATTTCCGTTACAGGTGCTTCACTTTCCGTGGGCGGTGAGCGATTTAACAATTTAGGGTTTGATGGCCGTGTTCTTGCTCCTGCGTCTACATGTAAATGCTGCCGAAGTAGGCTTCCTCGTCGCATGCCTTACGAGACTTTTAGAACTTATATATCTAGATGCACAGAACACTTTTTTATGCCAAAATACCTTATTTTATCCTTGAATTTGCACATTGGGACTAAAGACCCTGTTTTACCTGACTTGCTAATGGGAAATATATCAGCAATATCAAATTCAGGAGGCTGAAAAATCATGAAACAAATATGCTCAAGAAAAGTAAAAGTTACAGCAAAATATACGGTCAATAAAGCCATAGAAATTATGCAATCTGCTAAAAAAATTAACAGTCAGCTTTTTTTATCTAAAGACGGTATTACTGTCCACGCCTCTGGATTATCTCAGCTTGTTTCATTCTTCTTAACACTGAAAGAAGGAGATTCATTTCTTTATATCGTTGAAGGGGCTGATGCTGAGTCTGCCATGAGCATGATCTCACCGCAAGAAACTGTATCTCAATCGTTATAAGCCTACTTTCGCCTTCATTTTCTTTTTGAAGATTAGAGGTAAACCTACAATGACAAACAGCAAGGTTGTCCCGATCCACACCACTTCCTTGCTTCCCGATGTCATTGATGTCCCTAAATACGTATACGCGATTGTACCTGGAATGATTCCAATCGCTGTTGCAATCGCATAGTCTTTAAACTTCACCTTTGTTAATGATGTTAAATAGCTGACAAGGTCAAAATTTAAAACCGGCAACAATCTCAATAATAGGACATAACGAATACCTTCTCTTTCTATCTTGCTGCGTACTTTTTCATATTTTTCATTTTTCCATTGTTTACTTTTCTTAAAACGGCCCAGGCGGTTGATCGCGTAATAAGTTAGGAGTCCCCCTCCAAGCGATCCTATATAGGTATATAGACATCCCCAATAAAAACCGAATGATAGACCGCTTGTTATAGCAAAAATGGAAGATGGAAATAACACAAAAGGCCGCACTGAATAAAGGACAACGAAGATAAATGGAGCAATCCATCCCCACTGCATGATCCAATTTCTAAATTCTTCAGGACTGAATCCCTTATAATTTTTTTGCAGCCAGAGAATAAACACAATCACTGCTACAGAAAACAAAGCAATGTATAGCCATTTTTTTGTTAATTTCATATTCCCTCCATATAAAGATTTCATTTAGTATGCATTTTTCCTTCTTCTGCACATATCCATACATAGTGTGATTGGCAAAGGAGGTTATCTATTATGATAGTTAAGGCAACTGCACCTATTTATGCAGAGCGCGCAGCAAAACTTATTGAGCTAACAGGAAGCTTTACAGAATCTATCTATTTAAAAAAAGGGGATCGCACCGCTGATGGAAAAAGTTTTTTGGGCATTATTGCACTATCCATCTATCCAGACGATTCCGTTGAAATTATTTGTGATCCGCCTAGTACTCAACTAAAAGAAAGAATACTATCTTCTGGACTTTTCTCAAGCTGTAATTCATAAGGTTTACTATTTACTAGTTATCATTTTATTACAGCCGCTAATTTTTGGCTAATTTTCCCTTATGCGGCCACTTATCAAAGTGGTTTTGTATCATTTGTATAACAGCTTTATTGAAAAGCTAAAGCGGAAGCTAGCATTCTAAAACGAAATCAACCACTCCTAAGAACAATAAGGTTATATAAAAATCCATATAAGTAGCCGGGATTAATTCCTCGGCTTTTTTTCATTCACCTATTTATTAAATTGATTCTCATTTAAGTCTTCCTAATCCATATCACTGTATTAAGCTTATTAATCAGTTAAATTATATATAAAAATGCACTTACTTCTATTAAAAATGAATTGGCGGTATACTAAAAAGAGGCATATAACTATTTTTATAAAAACGGATTTTTGAATAAGGTGGGTACAGAATGGAAGCTGCTCTACTAGGAAGTGTTTTATCTGCATTAGCAACCGGATTTGGTGCTTTACCTGTTCTCTTCTGGTCACAGGTAACACACCGGTTCCGTGACATCTTGCTTGCCTTTACAGCAGGCATCATGGTCGCTGCATCTACTTTTAGCTTGATTCCTCAAGCTTTAAAATTATCAAACTTAACTGTGCTGACAATCGGGATCACACTCGGTACCTTAACACTATTGGTTTTAGAAAGATTCGTTCCGCATGTTGATCTCGATCATTCTAAAATCTTTAAAGGCATTGATTCAAAGGCTTTTCTTGTTATTGCTGCGATAACACTGCATAACTTACCTGAGGGACTTTCTGTTGGTGTCAGCTATGCGAGTGATAATACAGGACTGGGCGGTTTGATTGCATTCGCGATTGGTCTTCAGAACGCACCTGAGGGAATGCTTGTGGCACTTTTTTTGATTCATCAGAAGATGAACAGAATAAAAGCGTTCGTTATTGCAACGTTAACAGGTGCTGTTGAAATCGTCACCGCGATGCTTGGCTACCTTTTAACTTCGTATGTGGAGAACCTTGTGCCATATGGTCTTTCTTTTGCAGCCGGTGCTATGCTCTTTATCGTATACAAAGAGCTCATTCCTGAAAGCCATGGAGACGGCCACGCACGTTCTGCTACATTATCATTTATTGCGGGGCTATTGATCATGATCTACTTAACACAGATTTTCGGATGATAATAAAAGGCTGTTAAAAGACCTTTTTAAAATGGCGTAATTAAAAACTGGCCCTGCATCGGACCAGTTTTTTTTATGCGTAATCAATATTCATAATTTCCGTGACTTTTAGGATATGCATCTTATCGGCCTCATCCATCACACGTAATTCCTTTTTGAATTCATCTACGTAATGAACCTGCCCCTTAATCTCAGCACTTCTTCCTTTTTCAAAATACGTAAACTTTAATGTTTGATTCTCCTCCATCGCGACACAGATTGTCTCATTAAATTCTTCGTACTTTTGTTCATCTAGTTCGGGTTTTCGCCCGTAATCCAGACCGTCCTGATGTTCTCTTAACATTTTCACGTGTTCCGGCAGCATCATCGCCGTCCACTTAATAGTGCCTCTGTCACGAATCACTGTTCGCCCTCCTCCCTATGCCTTATGTCCGCCTAAAAGCCGGCTTCTGTATAAAGCTGTTCCTCCTCTTGTATAGGAAACAGCCCGCAAAAGAGAGTTGGAGCCGTGTTTTTGCCGAATATCGTCCATCACATAGCCAATTTTTCTTTTTTGTGGATGATCTAAAGAAAATAAAGTAAGCTGTGTTTCTGTATCTTCAGAGACGTTGGAAAGAGCGATTGAAATCTTGCGCACCGTCTCTCCCTGATAAAAAGTTCGAAGCAAATCCAGACAAACTTTATAGAGCTCCATCGTAATATTAGTAGGCTGATCGATTGATTTGGAACGGTGGAAGCCTCCTCCTCCTTCATCTTTGCTGTATCCTAATCCAAAGCTGATGGTCCTCCCTGCTTTTCTTGCTCGTCTAGCACGTCTTGCCACCTCTTCGCACATCTCTAAAATGACGTGTTTAATCTCGTTTAAATCTGTATAGTCTCGCAGTAAGATCTGGCTCTTTCCATAGCTGATCTGTCCTTGAAGAATAGGAGCGCCAATCTCAGACAGATCCACTCCCCAAGCATGGTAGTAGAGCTGATTTCCCATGATACCGAACTTTTTCTCTAAAAGCTCCAGGGGATAATGCGCCAGATCACCTACTGTTACAATCCCCATTCTGTTTAACGTACGTTCCACTCGCGACCCGATGCCCCACATCTGACTTAAAGGAGCTAGAGGCCATAGCTTCGTTTCTACATCTTCGTATCGCCATTCGGCTACGCCTTTTTTCTTTGCCTCTAGATCTAGACAAAGCTTTGACATGAGCATGTTTGGACCAATTCCAATCGCGCACGGCAACCCAAACTCTCTCCAGATGTCACGCCGGATTCTTTCTGCGAGTTCTTGTGCGCTTCCCCATAATTTTTCTGTTCCATCGGCTTGAAGAAAACTTTCATCTACGCTGTATGTGTGTATGGACTCAGGCGGAACATAACGGTGCAGCAATTTCGTAATTTCCATTGATCTCTCTAGAAAAAAAGCCATCTGTGCGTTTACAATGATGATGTCTTTATTTTTGGGGATTTCAAAAAGCCTGCTTCCTGTCCGGATACCAAAATCGGCTTTTAATCGCGGAGAAGCAGCAAGCACGACACTGCCTTGCCGTTCTGTATCCCCTACTACTGCCAAATGACACGTCAGCGGATTTAATCCTAAGCGCACAGCAGCACAGCTCGCATAAAAACTTTTCATATCCATACATAAGATGGTGCGCTTTGGCATTTCATCATAGTTCATTTGTCACAACTCCTTCGCCTTTTACGAACATCTGTTCCTTATATGTATACCCATTTTAACCGAATGTATGTTCTTATAACAATGGTAATTTTTTCAGCAAATTTTGCAGATTGACGTTTTTTACTCAAAAGTCTAGGATTTATAAGGAAAGACAGGTGAAAAAATGGACCGCTCTTTGTTAAGAAAAATGATCGTACAGTCGTTAAAGAGATACTTATGGGAAGAAGAAGATTGCATATTAACAGATACTGAATGGAATGAGCTTGAGGAGAAGATCCTGGGGCAGATGAGCGAAGAGGATCAGAAAGAGGCTGTTTATACTATTATTCAAGACGTTGTTTATGAATTTTTTACAAATAAATAAACAGGTTCTTTATGAAAACAGAACCTGTGCTAAGTGAGGAGATCAAATCTGAGAGATCAATGTGGAGTTTCGGGTGGCAACCCTTGAGTTTGAGCTTCAATCCACGAGTTTCAAGCTTCAATCCACGAGTTTCAAGCTTCAATCCACATATTTTGGCCTTCAATCCACGAGTGCTCTTGATTCTCTTATTATGATGCTATACTTCCCACTCAATTAGTTAACATAATATAATTATAGTCGTCTACTTTTGGCGAAACGATTTTCCGCCTAATGTTTCGATCAATTTTGGCATCACTTGGTACATTGTGCTCCCGACATTCATCCACCAAGGCAGATTAATCTCACGTACAGGACGTTCCATCGCCTTTACGATTTTTTCGGAAACATGGGAAGGCTGAAGCATCATTTTTTGAACATTTTTTACGTAATTTCCTGACTGGTCCGCAAGCGTAAAGAAGTCTGTCGCTATTGGTCCCGGATTGATGGTTGTCACGTCGACCCCCTTATGAGCAACTTCGAGACGCAAACCGTTTGAGAAACCTAGAACAGCATGTTTAGTGGCTGCATACACGCTTGATTTCGGTGTTGAGATCTTGCCGGCTTGTGAAGCGATATTCACGATGTGTCCGCTCCCTCTTTGAAGCATATGAGGCAGAAGTGCTCTCGTACACGCCATTAAACCAAGAACGTTCGTTGAAAACATACCCTCAATATTCTTCCAAGGTGACTGGGCAAATTCTTCGAAGATGCCGTAGCCAGCGTTGTTCACTAAAATATGTATGTGTGGATGTTCCTTTAAAATCTGTGAGAATACGACATCCACGGTTTCTTGGTTTGAAACATCCAGTATGTAGTATGGTGCAGTGATATTGGTTTCTTTTAAGATCATTTCCTGAACTGCTTTTAGCTGATCTTCTCTTCTTGCGGTCAGGATGGGGATAGCCCCTTTTTTAGCAACATCCATAGCAAGGCGGGCACCAAGTCCCCCCGATGCTCCTGTGATCAAAACGACTTTTCCGTTCAGTGTATTCATCTTACAACTCCTGTTCTGCGATAATAAAAAGCTGCTTTCTCTTTATCTATTGACACTCTTCCTTCAGATTCAAGAAGGTCAAGGTGGCCTGCAACTTCCGAGACAACCAAACCCAGCTGCTTTTCATATAATTTAGGAAAAAGACGTGCACACAGCTCAAATACGGTCAAAGGCTCATCACTTAACAAATGTTCAAGAGCTTTTGCCCGCTCGTTATGATCGAGCAGCCTTTTCCTGATTAAATCGTGAGCGTTCGTAAAAGGTTCGCCATGACCAGGATAAACCATTTCTAAATGTAATGCTAAAAGATGTTGAAGAGTCTCACGGTATTGAAGCAGCGTTTTAGGACGCTCGGTTCCACCCATTGGTGGCGGTTCTAGGAGAGCATTGGATGAAATATGCGGCAAAAGAACGTCCCCGCCGATTAAGGTTCCCTCCCTTTCACTGTAAAGCGACAGATGGTCTGGCGCATGACCAGGCGTCTTTAAAAAGACAAATCCTTCATGACCAGGAACCGCATCCCCTGGCGCGGGAAGAATATCAGGAACGAATGGGTTTGAAAACGTTCGATATTTACGGAGCTTTACCAATTCGATTCTTCCTAGTGAATTGGGTACTCCAAAAGAATCATAAAGGTTTATATAAAACGATTCTGCCCACTCCGTAAATTCACGGTCCACGCTAACATAAGGAACAGCTTCTTGCAGCATGAGTGTAGGAACACCAAAATCCTGAATCTCTTTTGACAGACCGGCATGATCCGGGTGATAGTGTGTACAAATATATTGATCTAGATCTTTAAAAGTGAGTCCGTGTTCCTTTAGGGAAGAAATAAGAATTTCTCTGCTTTCTTCTGTTTTTGCACCGGAATCAACAAGTGTAACTGCATCACCTTTTAGGAGGACACAGTTGACAGGCCCTACATCAAATGGTGTGGGCAAAATGATCGGGATTATAGTTGCTTTTTTCGTCATCTTTTCCTCCAAATAAAATAACTAGTTGACATACATATAGAAATCATAGCATAATGTTTTTTAAAATATAAAAAGAAATGCCAATTATGGCCAATAAATAAATGCGTTGAAAGGGATTAGTAAGCAACTTCCCCCGTTTATAGAGAGTGGAATCCGTAGGCTGCAAGATTTCACCGGAAAGGAATTGCCGAACCTGCCCTGGAGCAGTCTGGAGAAATCTGGCGCAGTTCTGCGATAAAGACATCTTGAGCGGGCAAGAAATAATGCCAACAAAGGTGGTACCACGGATCACTCCCATCCGTCCTTTAACTTTAGGACTGGGAGTTTTTTTATACTCAAAATTTGAGGAGGGATCGATCGTGGGAAAAGAGAAAATGGCTTTTATTGGTGCAGGTTCAATGGCTGAGGCCATAATGGAAGGTTTAATTAAGACAAAAAAATGGCGAGCGGATTTAATTACGATAAAAAACCGCAACAACACGAAACGAGTTAAAGAACTTGAAGATAAGTATGGTGTGATACCCGCTTCAACGATTGAAGAAGCAGTGGTGAATGCAGATATCATCATTCTTGCGGTAAAGCCAAAAGACGCTTACACTGCGGTCAAAAGCATCAAACCGTTTGTTCAGAAGCATCAGCTCATCATTTCCGTAATGGCTGGCATCGCTTCAGAAACCCTTACAGAATGGACAAATCAAGAGAATCCAGTAATCAGAGCCATGCCAAATACATCAGCATCAATTGGATACTCAGCAACCGCACTTTCAGCTGGTATATACGCCACAAAAGCACATGTTGAAAAATCACTTGAACTGTTTAAAACGATCGGGACGGTTACACTCTTACCTGAGGACAAACTACATATCGTGACAGGTCTTTCAGGAAGCGGCCCTGCTTACATTTATTATATTGCTGAAGCTATGCAAAAAGCTGCTGAAGAATTAAACCTTTCTCAGGAAGAAGCGAAAACACTTATAACTCAAACCTTTCTCGGTGCAGCGCTTATGCTGAAACAAACAACAGAATCCCCAATCGAGCTTAGAAGAAAAGTCACTAGCCCCGGTGGCACGACTGAGGCAGGGATTTGCAAGCTTGATCAATATCACGTTCAAGATGCTTTTTTAGCTTGTATCAAAAAAGCGGTAAAGCGCTCAGAAGAATTAGGAAAGATGAATGGATGATGTTAACGGTCTGTCTCTTGAAAGGAAATACTCTTGAAAACACGATTTGGGGTTAACGTTATCGTAACAACGACACCTTTTTCAGAAGAGCCTTTCTTGATCCACAGCTTAAACCTTTCGATATTATCTCCATTTTGTGCCAACGTTCGACCAACGTATAAATAATCTACAATATCGTAATCGGGGTAACGTTTACCTGTTTCAAAAACCGCAAGCCGGCCCCATTTAGCATAAGCGGGTTCCTGTGTGCCTGGATATGCAGCTGAAACTGCAATCGGAACGGAAGTGAACAAAAGAAAGCTTGTCAGAACTAAAGAACATAATTTGAAGGGAATTTTCATAAGTCATACACTCCTTTTTTATTATTTTGCTCCATTTTTCTAGATACTTCTGCGAAAATTGACGATTAGAAAAAATTGACAAGCCCTTGCCCTGGTCTTTATCATTTAATATAGAGAGCTAGATTTAGGGAGGGATTTATGTGGCAGAAGTAGAAATTTCCCAAAGATACCTTGAATTGCGCGTTCAGTTTGAAAAGTTCACAAAACGATCTCTTACTGAAAAAGAGCTTGTTTTTATCCATTGGCTGACAGAAAAAGGGGCCAGTGTCGAAGAGCATAAAGCAGAAGAAAAGAAGAAGCGTTCCAGACGCAGAAAATAACTTGCCCTTCCTGATTTATAGGAAGGGTTTCTTTCATTTCCAATATGTTTCATTATCACCTATACTGTCTATAATCTTAAATTTCTCTTGGAGGGTACTGTATATAATGACTTATATTTTTGCTCACAGAGGTTCTAGTAAACATTGTCCTGAGAACACAATGGCAGCCTTCAAAAAGGCATATGAAGATGGTGCAGACGGTATCGAACTAGATGTACAGCTTTCTAAAGACGGTATTCCTGTTATCATTCATGATGAAAAATTGGATCGTACCACAAATAAGAAAGGCCATGTCATTGAATATACATATGAAGAGCTAACCAAGACAGATGCAGGAAGTTGGTTTTCAAAATCATTTAGCGGTGAGCATGTCCCCTCTCTGCAGGTATTTTTAGAGTGGATTGCCCCTCTTCCCATGCTGTTAAATATTGAATTAAAAAATAACATTATTGAGTATAACGGACTGGAAGAAAAAGTGCTGCAGCTATTGCATCATTATGGAATGGAAGAACGAACGGTTATCTCATCGTTTAACCACTACAGTTTAGTCAAGATCAGAAAGATGAACGCCTATATCGAGACCGCTCCCCTCTATTCTTCTGGTTTATATGAACCATGGGAATATGTAAAAGCAGTCTGTTCACAAAGTGCTCATCCAAACTACAAATCACTGCATCCATACATCATGGAAGGCTTTAAACGAAATAATATTCCAGTACGTCCTTATACAGTTAACAGTCAAAAATGGATGAATTATTTTTTTGAATGGGGTACACAAGCCATTATCACAGACTATCCCCTCATTGCAAAACAACTGTTAAACAATCCATCAACAAAAACAAAGAGCAGATTTCTTCAAAAATGGTGGTAAAACGAATTACAATGAACGTGAAGGACGAGTGAACATTACTGCGTCAAAAGGAAAAAGGAGTTGTTTATTATTCAACCGTTATTGTTTCAACCGCTAACGATTCGTAACGTTACGTTAAAAAACCGTATCGTTATGTCACCTATGTGTATGTATTCTTGTTACGATCAAGATGGAATAGTAACCCCATGGCATATTACTCATTACGCTTCAAGAGCAATCGGTCAAACAGGCTTGATCATGACAGAAGCAGCCTCGGTAAGTCCTCAGGGACGAATCAGCCCGGAAGACTTAGGGATATGGGATGACAGCCATGTGGAAGGGTTGTCTCAGCTCGTGAAATCCATTCAGGATAATGGTTCAAAAGCCGCTATTCAGATTGCACATGCTGGACGCAAGGCAATGATTGATGGACCGATCATTGCCCCATCTGCCATAGCTTTTTCAGATAACATGAAAACACCGGAAGAAATGACTCTGCAGCAGATTGAAGAAACAGTGAATCAATTTAGAGCTGCTGCAAAAAGAGCGAAGACAGCTGGCTTCGATGTGCTCGAGATCCACGGGGCACACGGCTATCTGATTAATGAATTCCTTTCACCTCTATCCAATAAAAGAAGCGATTCTTATGGAGGAAGCCAGGAAAAACGCTACCGTTTCTTAAAAGAGATCATCGTTGCAATGAGACAAGAGTGGGACGGCCCATTATTTGTTAGGATTTCAGCAAATGATTATCACCCTGAAGGGAATACGCCAGAAGATTTCGTAACGTATGCGAAGTGGATGAAAGAAGATGGTGTTGACCTTGTTGACTGCAGTTCAGGAGCTGTTGTGCCTGCAAAAATCAACACATTCCCTGGCTATCAAGTTCCTTTTGCAGACAAAATTAAAAACGAAGCAGAAATCGCTACTGCTGCTGTAGGTTTGATAACGACTGGCAGCCAGGCAGAAGAGATCCTGCAAAACAACCGTGCTGATCTCATTTTTATCGGCAGAGAATTCCTTAAAGATCCGTATTGGCCACGATCAGCGGCAGAGGACCTTGGAACGGAACTTCAAAGTCCAAAACAATATGAGCGCGGCTGGTAACGCGTAGATAGGAAACTGGCTCTTCTGATAGAGCCAGTTTTTGTTTTATAAAGGCTAACTGACTATTTTTATGTGATGACACTCGTTTTTTATGTGATGTAGTTCACTTTTTATGTGATGAGATTCATTTTTTATGTGATCACGGTCGATTTTTATGTGATGAACATCATATGAACTCCAAACCGTCATACTCGAACATCTCTCTATCAATGGACTCTTCTATTAGAAAGTCCAACGAGCCATTTATATAATAAAACACATAAAAGCAGCCAAGTTCCGCCAGCAGCATATCCCCCAAGAACATCTGTCGGGAAATGAACACCTAAATAAACCCTGCTAAAGCCCACTAAACCAATAAAAAGTGCGGTAAGAAAATAAATATATTTTCTATAAGCGCGCAAAAATGCATAGTTTTGAACGAGCAGATAAGAAAGCAATCCAAAAAAAGCGATGGAAATCATAGCGTGACCGCTCGGGAAGCTATACCCCGTTATTTCAATAACACGATCATACATAGGTCTGTCTCTCTCAAACCAATTCTTAAACCATTGATTTTCAAAACGAATTCCAAAAAGGCATACACCTAAAACAAATGGCTCTATCCATTTTTTTTCGCCGACGAGCCAGATCACAGCAAAAAAGATAAAAATCGCATACTGATAAGGCTTTGATGCTGAGTTTGTAAAAAAAGTAAAAACATCAATTAAAACAGGCTGGTGAATGTCAGAAATGTTTTTCATCGCCCAGACATCAAATAATTCTACTCTGGACTGTTTATAAATAAATGCAAACATAATAAAAAGCCCAAGACAAACAGCAGTTAATACAACCGTTCTGATCACGCTTTTTTTTGAGATCATGATATCCACAGCTCCTGCTACTTATTTCCCCTTTTAATGATCCCTTCACCATGTTTCCTTTCGATGGATGATAATACATCATGAAGCAAAGCATCTTTTTCGTTCTTTTCTACAGAGAATAAATCAAGCTGATAAGTCGCATGTTCCTTTTCGACCAC
This sequence comes from Fictibacillus sp. UD, assembly GCF_043558025.1. Taxonomy (NCBI): domain Bacteria; kingdom Bacillati; phylum Bacillota; class Bacilli; order Caryophanales; family Fictibacillaceae; genus Fictibacillus; species Fictibacillus sp. UD. The sequence continues at coordinate 547,106 of NZ_JARUHH010000001.1, read as the reverse complement.
TTCTGTTGCAGTGATGCCCAAAAGACGGACTGGATCATGATTCCAGTGACGATGAAAGAGATCTAGAGCTGTTTTTTGTATTTCAACAGAATGCTGGGTAGCATTCGGAAGCATCTTACTTCTTGTGATTGTTTTTCTGTCACTGTATCGAATCGTGATTGCAAGTGTTAAGGCAACATACCCCTTTGTTTTTAATCGAGTTTCAACTTTTTCCGCTAATCGTTTAAAAACGGAATCGGCTTCTGTTACAGAGATTAAGTCTTCACTTAATGTTGTAGAACTCCCGATAGATCGATAATCACTAGCAGAACTAGGGTCTACAGGGCGGGGATCGATGCCATTTGCTCTTTCTTTCATTTTGATTCCGTTAATTCCAAAACGGTGCTTCAGCTCATAATCAATAGCTTCTGCTAAATCTTTAACTGTAAATATTCCGTATTTATTTAACTTTTCTTCTGTTTTCTTTCCGATTCCATGCATCTCACCTACTTGCAGCGGCCATAACTTTTCAGAAAGATCTCTCTTTCGAAGAACGGTGATACCCAGTGGTTTTTTCATATCTGAAGCTGTCTTTGCTAAAAATTTATTTGGTCCAATACCAATGGAACATGGTAAGTTCAGCTCGTTCTGCAGTCTTGTCTGAATCTCTTTTGCCAATTCAAGCGGATGCACACAGTCTGTCACATCCATATACCCTTCATCGATGGAAACAGGCTCTACCCATTCTGTATATTCTTGTAAAAGCTGAAACATGCGTGAAGAATATATTTTGTATGTTTCAAAGTCTGGCGGAACGACAACAAGATTTGGACAAAGCTTTCTCGCTTGCCAAAGAGGCATCGTGGTTCTTACTCCTCTTTCTCTTGCCTCGTAGCTGCAAGTCACAATGATACCTTTACGTTCCTCCACATTTCCGGCTACAGCAACGGGCTTTCCTCGAAGATTAGGGTTCTCGGCCATTTCTACTGAAGCATAGAAGCTGTTCATGTCAACATGAAAGATGATTCTTCTTTTAGACACTGGAGACTGATACACATGAACACTCCTTTTAAAATAAACTATTTCTATTAGTATATGTTAGCGAACAAGCTTTAAAAACAAAACAAAAAGACAAGGTATCTACCTTGTCTCATGAAGCCGCTTGCCAGTATCTTCTACCCAATCCACAAATTCTTCGCCATGAAAATGCTTATTTAAATCTTTATGTAATTGAATAAGCTCGCGATAAAACTCTTGCTTGCTTCCGTCTTCCAGCCATTTTTGAAGGAATCCGTATATTTGGCAGTTGAAACTCGTTGACTCTTCATGCTTTTCCAATCCTTCTTCTGTTAAGTACACATAGGATATACGACGGTCTTCGTTCTTTTTCTCTAATCTAACAAAACCTTTGTCTTTTAACCGCTTTATAACCTGCATAACGGTTGATACATCCCACAAGCCGTAATAAGCGATTTTAGAAATCGTAATATCTTCTTCGAGAGATACAATCCATAAAATATGCTGTTCTGCTTGTGTTAATCCAATCGCTTTTGCTGATTTCTGCCAATCTTCTTCTAAAACTTTATACACACCACGCATATAATTTACCATCATATGCATGTCCGATAATTGACTCATCCCATTTCCTCCCCCGAAATAAGATTTCTTAAATTACCAATATTTTCATCTATATGATAAAAACATCTTACATAAATCATAAATACAATGTCAACTTTTAAGTGATAATTTATTGATAAAAGTATTAAAAACAGGCAACATGTCCTATAAAAGAACAAAAACTTGGCGAAAATCCGCCAAGTTTCGTCATAAGTTATTTCATTCGCTAGCTGCTACATCTATAACAGCTAGTACCATCTCTGCTGTTTTCGTCAGCTCTTCAATAGACATTCTTTCGTTTGTTGTATGGATCTCTTCATAACCAACAGCTAAGTTAACTGTTGGAATACCATGACCTGCAATAATGTTAGCATCACTTCCACCACCGCTATGAAGAAGTCTGTGTGGACGTCCAATCTTTTCCGCTGCCTTTTTCGCAATCTCAACAACGTGATCTCCATCACCAAATTTAAATCCAGGGTACATAACTTCCACTTTAACATCAGCACGTCCGCCAAGTTCAGCAGCAGCAGATTCATATGCTTCTTTCATTTTAGCTGTTTGCACTTCCATTTTTTCATTGATTAATGAACGAGCTTCAGCTAAGACAAAAACGGTATCACAAACGATATTTGTCTGCTCTCCCGTTCCTCCACCATGGAAATGTCCGATGTTTGCAGTTGTTTCTTCATCAATCCTGCCAAGAGGCATACGAGCAATCGCTTTAGCAGCGATTGTAATAGCTGATACACCTTTTTCAGGAGCTACACCCGCGTGAGCTGATTTCCCATAGATTGTCGCTCGAACTTTAGCCTGCGTTGGAGCAGCAACGATAATATCTCCTACCGGTCCGTCACTGTCTAACGCAAAGCCGTATTTTGCTGTGATCTTTGACGCATCCATCGCTTTTGCGCCTACTAATCCTGATTCTTCTCCAACTGTAATAATAAACTGGATATCACCATGAGATATGTTTTGCTCTTTCAATACCTTAATTGCTTCAAACATTGCAGCAAGTCCCGCTTTGTCATCTGCTCCAAGAATCGTTGTACCATCTGTTACTACATAACCATCTTTAATAGATGGTTTAACCCCAATACCAGGAGTGACTGTATCCATATGAGAAGTGAAATAGATCGTATCTACTCCCTCTTTGTTTCCTTTTAATGTACAAATCAAGTTTCCTGCGGCGTGGTCTGTTTTTGACTCCGCATCGTCTTCATACACTTCTACACCAAGCTCTTCAAACTTCTTTTTAAGTACGATTGAAATTTCCTTTTCGTGTCGAGTTTCAGAATCAATCTGAACGAGCTCTAAAAATTCGTTTAACAAGCGGTCTGCATTTACCATTATGTATTTCCTCGTTTCTTATAGTGGTATATTTCCATGCTTTTTGTAAGGTCTGTCTTCCTTCTTGTTGCGCAGCATGTCAAGCGCTTGAATACACTTGATTCTTGTTTCTCGTGGATCAATCACATCATCGACCATGCCATTTGCAGCAGCGATGTACGGATTAGCAAACTTCGTGCGGTACTCTTCAATTTTAGCTGCTCGAGTCGCTTCAGGATCCTCGCTACGTTCAATCTCTTTTGCAAAGATAATATTAGCAGCACCTTGAGGCCCCATCACAGCAATTTCAGCGTTCGGCCATGCAAACACTAAATCAGCACCAATCGATTTACTGTTAAGCGCTACATAAGCACCGCCATAGGCTTTTCGAAGAATAATTGTTATTTTGGGAACAGTCGCTTCCGAGTATGCATAAAGAATTTTTGCTCCATGACGGATGATTCCGCCGTGCTCTTGTTTGACCCCAGGGAAGAATCCAGTTACATCTTCAAATGTGATGATCGGAATATTAAACGAATCACACAGTCGGATAAATCGAGATGCTTTATCCGAAGAATCAATATCCAGTCCCCCAGCCATGACTTTTGGCTGATTACATACTAATCCTATCACTTCACCCTTTATTCTTGCAAAACCTACAACTATATTTCTTGCGAATTGTGCATGAACCTCCATAAAAGAATCTTTATCCACAACTTCATTTATAACTGTTCTTACGTCATAAGGTCTTGTTGAATCAAACGGAATAATCTCCGTAAGATCTGGACGGTCGTCTTTTTCATCTCCCCATGGCAAAACGGGTGTCTTCTCTTTATTATTCTGCGGAAGGTACGAGATTAACCTTCTAACTTCTTCTAGAACTTCAGATTCAGTAGGTGCTGTGAAATGTGCATTCCCACTACGCGATGCATGAACTTCTGCGCCACCCAAATCTTCTGATGATATTTTCTCACCTGTAACCGTTTCGATTACTTTTGGTCCTGTAATAAACATCTGGCTCGTTTTTTCCACCATGAAAACAAAATCTGTAATCGCTGGTGAATAGACAGCTCCACCTGCACATGGACCCATAATAACGGATATTTGTGGAATCACACCTGAATAGATACTGTTTCTGTAAAAGATGTGTCCATAGCCATCCAACGACATAACACCTTCTTGAATACGTGCTCCGCCTGAATCGTTCAGACCAATAAAAGGTGTACCGTTTTTAGCAGCAAGGTCCATTACAGCAGCAATTTTCTTGGCGTGCATCTCACCTAGCGCACCGCCGAATACCGTGAAATCTTGTGCAAATAAATACACAGGACGACCATGGATCTTACCAAAACCCGTCACAACACCCTCACCAGGTGCCTTCATTCCTGATAGACCAAAATCATGAGAGCGATGCTCCATAAAAGGATTGAGTTCAACAAATGTTCCTTCATCTAATAAAAGATCAATTCGCTCTCTGGCGGTCAGTTTCCCTCTCTCATGCTGTTTATCAATTCGGTCATCTCCACCGCCTAGCTCGATCTCTGTCTTCTTTTCATACAGCTCATTAATTTTGTCATAGATGTCCATTTATTACGCTTCCTCCTTATTTTTCGTCTTTTCACAAAGCTCAAACAGCACTTTATGAGTGGAAGAAGGGTGTATAAAAGCAACAGAAGCACCGCCCGCCCCAGGAACGGCAGCATCATGGATCATCTTGAGTCCATTCGCTTTCATTTCATTAATGCGTTCTTGGATGTTTGTCACACCTAAAGCAACGTGATGTACCCCCTGCCCCCGCTTTTCAATAAATTGAGCAACAGGACTATCAGGAGACATAGCTTCAAGTAACTCTAGCCTTGTTTCTCCAATCTTAATAAAAGCTACTTTTACTTTTTGAGAGGGAACTTCTTCAACAGCTTCAAGTGTCAATCCGAGAACATTCACATAAAAAGGAAGAGTTTCATCCAGTGATTGAACAGCAATTCCGATATGGTCAATACGTTCAGGCGCAACCGCAGCTGCTTTCTCAGTTATACCATCGCGTTCAAAAACGGCTTGCTCGATAAATTTAGCTGTTTCAATCGTTGGTGTCCCTGGTGTAAAAACTTTTTGAATGCCTTTCGATTCTAAGAACGGAATGTCTTCCCAAGGTATCACCCCGCCACCGACTACGATAATATCGTCTGCTCCTTTTTCATGAAGAAGACGCATCACTTCCGGAAACAGTTCATTATGAGCTCCTGAAAGGCATGACAAACCAATCGCGTCCACATCTTCTTGGACAGCCGCTGCTGCGATCTGTTCAGGAGTTTGTCTTAAACCTGTATAAATCACTTCCATACCATAATCTCTTAAAGCTTGTGAAACGACTAGAGCCCCTCGATCATGACCATCCAGTCCTGGTTTGGCTATTAAAACACGTATTGTTTTCGTCATCTCTCTCCACTCCTCTTCAGTCTTAGGCGCCTGTGTACTCTCCAAACTCTTCTCGCAAGACACCGCATATTTCACCAATCGTACAGAATGATTTTACACACTCTACAATGATCGGCATTAAGTTGTCACTGCCTTTAGCGGCAGAACGCAACATTTCCAACTGAGCGCTCACTCGGTTTTGATCTCTCTTCGCTTTTAAGGCTTGCAGCTTTTCTTTCTGTCTTTCACCTAGCGTTGGATCTACTCTTAATAGTTCTGGCTGTGGTTCGTTCTCAATCGTAAACTTATTCATCCCCACAATGATTTCCTGGCCATTTTCGATCTTTTTTTGTGTTTCATAAGACGTATGATGAATTTCACGCTGCATGTAGCCTTGTTCAACCGCAGAAACAGCTCCACCCATCTGTTTAATCTTTTCAATATATTCGTTTGCTTTCCGTTCTAACTCATCCGTTAAATGTTCTACGTAATATGACCCAGCAAGAGGATCTACTGTATCAGCTACACCCGTTTCATGAGCTAGAATCTGCTGCGTACGAAGTGCAATTCTTGCAGAATCTTCAGTTGGGAGCGCTAGTGCTTCATCTCTGGAGTTAGTGTGAAGACTTTGCGTACCTCCTAGAACTGCAGAAAGAGCTTGAGTCGTAACACGTACTATATTATTATCTGGCTGCTGTGCAGTCAGGGTTGATCCGCCAGTTTGCGTATGAAAACGGAGCTGCCATGATTTTGGATTTTTCGCGCCGTATTGTTCTTTCATAAGCTTTGCCCACATTCTTCTTGCCGCTCTAAATTTTGCGACTTCCTCAAAGAATTGATTATGTGCATTAAAGAAAAACGCTAAACGCGGTGCAAAATCATCAATGTTTAATCCCGCATCTATCGCTGCATCTACATATGCCAGTCCGTTTGCGATCGTGAAAGCGAGCTCCTGTGCTGCGTTAGACCCTGCTTCTCGAATATGGTAGCCAGAGATGCTGATCGTGTTCCATTTCGGCACATGTTCCTGACAATAGCCAAAAATATCCGTTATTAATCGCATGGATGGCTTTGGAGGAAAAATGTATGTACCGCGTGCAATGTACTCTTTTAGAATATCATTTTGTATCGTGCCTGAAAGTTTATCAGAATCCACGCCTTGTTTTTCAGCGACAGCGATATACATAGCAAGCAGGACAGAAGCAGGTGCATTAATGGTCATAGATGTACTTACTTTATCTAGTGGAATATCTTTTAAAAGCGCCTCCATGTCTTCAATCGAATCGATAGCTACTCCTACTTTCCCTACTTCACCTCGAGCCATTGGATGATCAGAGTCATATCCGATCTGAGTAGGAAGATCGAATGCAACAGATAGCCCCGTTTGGCCTTGATCCAGCAAATAGCGAAAACGCTTATTCGTCTCTTCAGCAGATCCAAATCCTGCGTATTGTCTCATCGTCCAAAATTTGGAACGATACATAGTTGATTGAGATCCTCGTGTAAATGGATACTCTCCAGGCAGTCCTAATGAATCCATTTGATAATGCTCTTCTTCTGCACCATATAGTCTTTCAATTTCTATATCCGATGACGTATGAAATCTTTCTTTTCGCTCTGGAAATCTATTCATTGATTGCTCTGTTTTTTCTTGCCAGTTCTTTAATCGCTGTTGTTTATCCATTAGAGGCCTCCTGTTAACAAAGAAAAATATTCTCAACATAACATCTTTCGTTTTGTAAGCGCTTTTTCCTGCTTGAATGCGCAAATTTTCGACGAAAAATGCAGAATGAATTTTCTTGCCATTCTTGTTTCTGTGACTTAAACACGATACAATTATGGTGGAAAAGTTATAGGAGGTAATGAATGTGTCTCAAAAAATGATGAAAACTGTAGTTTATATTATGATTATCTCGCTAGTGGTAAGCAGTCTTCTAACAGGGGTTGCCTTCTTTTTATAAACTGTTTTTATAAACTTTGTTGTTTTTGTTCGTGGTTGATTTCTGCTCCAGGCTGCTCGCTTTCCACGGGGCGTACGGTGAGTCTCCTGCCGCTTAGGCCATTAGGAGTCTCCACTTGACCGCTCGTCCCGTAGGACAAGGAAGGCTTCGGCAGCGAGACATCGCACGAAGAAAATTTGAAGTGCAATTTTCGAGGAGTCTCGCATCCTTGCGCTCCAAATCAACTAGCAAATGATGAGAATAGAAAAAACTAAAAGTGACAATCTTTTAGAAAAGAGCTTTTTATAAAAACATTATAAAAACATCATACTAAAGCATGAAAACCCCCAGTCAGAAGGATGGCTGGGGGTTTTACGTTGCTTTTATGATTTAATTAAGTCTTCAAAGCTTTTATGAGAGTGGACCACTTTAATCTTTGTGCCTATCTTTAATATGCTATAAAGTTCCTGCACGTCTTTTTCATACATTCTGATGCAGCCAGCTGTAACAAACCTTCCAATGGCTGATGGATTGTTATTCCCATGAATCCCGAAAGTGCGTCCATCTGTATTCTGAGCATCAAAGCCGATCCATCTTGAACCGAGGGGATTGGTCTTATCGCCTCCAGGTATATCTTTTTTGCGATAATAAGGATCTATTGCTTTTACGGTAATCGTGAATTCTCCTTCTGGTGTTAGCTCTTTCGACTTTCCTGTTGCCACTTTATAAACTTCTTTTACTCTGCCTTCTTCAATTAATGCTAGTCGGTTTGACGTTTTATTAACAATCACATATGGGTCACCAAGTGCTTCGGCATTCCCTAATGGCCAAATTGGTGAAAATAACAAGATAAAAGCAATACTCAGTTTTACCATTCTTCATCACCCTGTCATTTTTTAGTTAGTATTTGTTAATGAAGGGTGACTCATGAGCTGCATTGTTTAATTTTTTGGCTCTTTTCTAAAAGATTGTTGCTCTCAATGTTTATTTTTATTTTCTTCTATGACAGTTGATTGCAGTGGAAGGTGCGTGCCTACCACTTGAAAAGCTTCTAAGCAAAGCATGCGACGAGGAAGCTCACCTCGATAGCAACTGCTTGTAGACGCAGGAGCAAGGATGCTTCCTTAAAGCGGGCAAGTGAGACACTTATACGTGAAACTTACGAATGTGGCTCACCGCCTGCCCCGCGGAAAGCGAAGCACCTGAACCGGAAATCAACTACCTTCAAAAGCAACAAATGAATACGAAAACAGCTTATTTTTTAAACTTACTTTTAATCACTAAATAATCTTCTATATCCTGAAGCAGCTGGTACAGCTTAGAGCGAGTCTCAAATTCTTCTCGGTCTTTTGGAAGATGCATCTCTCTGAAATCTTGTCTCATTTTTTCTAGGTCATCCAGAAATAGTACTGCTGTATTTCCAGGATGGACTGCTGCACCCAAACGTTCAAAAAACTCACCTAATCTTTCGCATTGTACATAAGTTTTATCGATAGAAGAAATGATCGGAAGCATCCGCTGTATGATTTCAAACTGTTTTTCTCTCATTTTAAAATAATGGTAATATTGATTTTCATAACGAAGAAAATGGTTTTCAACGTCACGAAAAGCGAGACTTTTAGCGTTTGAGATAATATCAGCACATTCCGTGATCTCTTTCCCATCCCACTCGTGTTTATCATGAGCAAGATAAAGATGAAACTCATGAAAAATGATTTTATATCTCTTCTCAAGTTCTTTTTGCATATGTAACAGCGTCTTTTCCATTGATGGCATATACAGATTCATAACAAGTCCCATGCCTATACCAATCACAATAATACTGAATTCGTTGAGTACGATATCCCATGAAATCTTTTGAAGGGTATATAAGTGAAGAATAATAACAGAAGACGTGATAATTCCTTCTTTTAGATTAAGTGATACGAGTGTGGGAATGAACAGTATTAACAAAATAGTTAGAGCGTAAAAATGATAGCCAACTAGTGAGAAGATGAGAGCAGCAAATACTATACCAAGCAAACATGCCGCAAATCGTTCCCAAGAACTAATGATCGATCGTTTCTTCGTAATCTTGATACAGAGGATCGTTAAGATACCGGCAGACGTAAAAAAGTCAAGCTTTAGCCACTCCGCGATCGCAATCGCCAGTCCAGCGCCTATAGCGGTTTTTAACGTTCGGTAACCAATCGTAAATTTCATAGAATAGTAAGCCTTCTTTCGATTGTCTTTCAACATTTTATCCCATTATGCCATACTTTACTTAGGATTTCTCAAATAAAAAGGGACTCCATCTAAGAAGTCCTCGTAAACCATTATAGTACTTTTTCTAAAAAAGCTTTAGCTCTTTCCGTTTTAGGACTATCAAAAAATACAACTGGTTCTTCGTCCTCCACCAGCTTCCCATCGTCCATGAACAGCACTCGATCTGCTACTTCTTTTGCAAACCCCATCTCATGCGTAACGATGACCATCGTCATTCCCAGCTTCACTAAATTCTTCATAACTTGAAGTACCTCTTTTACCATCTCTGGGTCTAATGCTGAAGTCGGTTCGTCAAATAGCATTACTTCGGGCTTCATAGCGAGTGCTCTTGCGATAGCAACACGCTGCTTTTGGCCGCCAGATAGGTTAGATGGATAGCTGTTTGCTTTGTCACTAAGACCTACTGTGCTAAGCAGATCTAATGCCTCTTTTTCAGCTTCACTTTTTGAAACCTTCAAAACTTGTTGAGGAGCAAATGTGACATTCTCTAGCACGGTTAGATGCGGAAAAAGGTTGAAGTGCTGAAACACCATCCCTACCTTTTTACGAAGATGGAGCTCCATTGATTTTATGTCTTTCCCTTGTAACTTAATAGAGCCTTCACTATGAGTTTCCAGCAGATTGATACAACGAAGGAACGTGGATTTTCCTGAACCGGACGGCCCGATTACGGCTATAACTTCACCTTTTTTTATCGTTGTTGAAATTCCTTTTAACACTTCATTGCTTCCAAAACTTTTTCTTAAACCTTGAACATCAATCACTTTTTGCAAGCCTCCTCTCCAACACACGTCCTGCGAGCGTCAACAGCATAACTAGTAGATAATAGATTACACCTGCTAATAAAAGCGGTTCAAAAAAGCGATAATTGCTAGCACCGACGATCTGAGCTCGTCTCATAATATCAAGCGCGCCGATAACGGAAACAATAGCTGATTCTTTCGTCAATGTGATGAACTCGTTCATAAGCGCCGGCAAAATATTCTTAAATGCTTGAGGGAGTATAATTTTTAACATCATCGTGCGATACGGTACTCCTAACGCCATCGCCGCTTCTTTTTGACCTTTATCAACAGCGTTAATCCCTGCACGAATAATTTCTGAAACATAAGCGGCTGAATTTAGTCCGAATGTAAGTACCCCTGCGGTAAATGCACCAATATCCACACCTGTCAGCTGCGGAATCGCATAATAAATGATCAGCATTTGTAGAATTAAAGGCGTACCTCTGAACACTGAGGTGTATGCATCTGCAAACCATCTTAAAATCGTAATTTTTCCTATTTTAAAGAGGGAAAGCACTGTTCCCCACAAAAATCCAAATACTAACGATACTGCAACGAACTGCAACGTAACCCATATTCCGTATAGAATGTACGGAATAGAAGGCACGAGCTGGGCAAAATCCAAGTTCATGCCTACCACTCTCTTTCTTTACTGTTTTTTCACACCGAACCACTTTTCAACAAGCTTGTCCAATGTGCCATCTTCTTTCATCTTCTTTAACTCTTTGTTGAACTTCTCTGTTAGTTCACTTTCTTTTGGAAACGCAATGGCTGATCCTGCTGCATCCGTCTCTGGTAGCGCAAATGAAGATAATTCTTTGTTCTTCTTTAAAAACTCATACGCAACAGCATCTTCAATGATCGCAGCATCTACACGATTTGATTTCATCTCTTGCACCAACTCAGTTACTTTGTTTCGCTGCACCACTTCAAATTTGTGATCCTTTAAAAGCTTATCTGCTTCTTTTTCTTGAATAGATGCTAACTGAACACCTAGTTTCTTACCTTCTAGATCATCTACGGTTTGAATGGATTTATCTTTTGTAACGATTAGTTGCTGAGCTGCATAATATTCATCTGAAAAATCTACCGTTTTCTTTCGCTCTTCGTTTGGCGTCATACCAGCAATTACAAAGTCAGCTTTTCCGCTGTCTAATGCTGGAATCAATCCGTTAAAGTCCATGTCTTTAATTTCAACCTTATATCCTAATTTTTTTGCAATGTGATTAGCTATATCAATATCAAAACCGACGATGTCTCCGCCTTTAGCTGTTTCTACAAACTCATATGGCGGATAATCAGCAGAAGTAGCCATCACTAAAGTTTTTTCTGATGACTCGCTGCCTGTATCTGAAGAACTCTTTTCCTCAACCGCACCACATCCAGCTAACAATGCCAGTACTATGATAAAATAAATGCTAAAAAGATTACGTTTCATTTGTAGATCCCCCTGTACAAAATATTTATATTTATTCGTTAAAATGAATATTAACACACAAAAGAGCTAATTTAAGTATTTTAATAATTCTGAATGTATTTTTATTCAACGATAAGGAGATTATCAAATGAAATTCGGCGAGAAAATAAATGGAGTGGCTTATAGAGAGCGAGATGCTGTCTATGCAGTGGTCCTAGATGCAGAAGAGAAGGTAGCTATTATTTTTCAGAATGGAAAGGGCTTTTTACCTGGTGGAGGCTTAAAACTTGGAGAAGAACATATAACTTGTTTAAAAAGAGAGTGTATAGAAGAAACTGGTTATTCATTGGATTCCCAACGATTCATAGGTGCAGCTCAGCAATTTTTTAAAAGCCGTCAGGGAGAATACATAATGAATAATGGGTATTTTTATACAGGAAGCTTTGGGAATTATGTAAAAAAGCCCAATGAAGAAGATCATGAGCTTGTGTGGATAAAAGTTGATGAAGCAGAAAAGATCTTATTACATTCGTCGCACGGATGGGCTGTGAAAAGAGCGATAAGGCAAGACGGTAAGCGGGTGTAAATCTTCGCTGAAGGGTTATATTCCTTCGCAAACGCTCATAAATCCCTCATTTTTATGATCTAGAAAAAAAGCTGGCTCAAAATTTGAGCCAGCTTAACAACTTTCTTCCTACTTACAATAAGTTTCAAAAGCACTTCTTAACTTATTAACAACTTCCATCGGTTCGTGGCCTTCAATCTCATGACGTTCGACCATCATTTGAATCTCTCCATCTTTTAATAGGGCAAATGATGGGGATGAAGGCGGATAGCCTGTGAAATAAGAACGGGCTTTCTCTGTTGCCTCTTTATCTTGTCCGGCAAATACCGTAACAAGATGGTCCGGGCGAACATCTTGTTTCACCGAATATGAAGCCGAAGGGCGTGCGATTCCTCCAGCACAGCCACATACGGAATTGATCATGACAAGTGTTGTACCTTCTTTACGAAAAGCTTCTTCAACATCTTCTGGTTTGAAAAGCTGCGTATAGCCAGCCTCTACCATTTCTTTACGAGCCGTCTCTACTACATCATTAAAAAGATTAAATTGAAAGTTCATTTGTATTCAGCTCCTTTCTTTCTTATTGTACTCAATTATGGACATATAAAAAAGAAAAATGCCGTAACATATACGGCATTTTTCTTAGGGGGTTATGGGGTTTGGAGGTGTTGATAGTTATCTCTACCCGCAATAAAACCCATATAAACCTGAAAATCACATTTTTTAATAAATTGATGTATTTTCTTTTGTCATGTTCTCTAAACGTGCTTTTACTGCCGCTAAGAAGCGACCGCATACAAGACCATCAAGAACTCGATGATCAAGAGAAAGACAAAGGTTAACCATATCTCGTACCGCAATCATGCCATTGTTCATAACAACAGGGCGCTTAACGATCGATTCTACAGAAAGGATAGCAGCTTGCGGATAGTTGATGATCGGCGTAGACATCACAGATCCGAAAGAGCCTGTGTTATTTACGGTGAACGTTCCGCCTTTCATGTCATCGCCAGCTAATTTATTCGTTCTTACTTTATCAGCTAGTTCTTTCACATCGCGTGCGATACCCTTGATAGACTTTTCGTCCGCATGTTTAATGACTGGAACATATAATGCATCATCAGTTGCAACAGCAATTGAGATGTTGATGTCCTTTTTCTGAATGATCTTATCTCCTGCCCACATGGAGTTGATCTGCGGGAATTCTTTTAGTGATTCTACAACAGCCTTTATAAAGAAAGGCAAGAACGTAAGGTTGTACCCTTCTTTTGTTTTAAAATCACCTTTTACAGAATTACGATATTCTACTAAGTTTGTTACGTCCACTTCTACCATTGTCCAAGCATGAGGTGCTTCGTGCTTTGAACGGACCATGTTTTGTGCAATCGCTTTGCGAATACCCGATACCGGAATTTCTATATCACCAGGCATTGTGTCAATCGCTACTGGCTTTAATGCTGGCGTTGATTGTTGAGGTTGAGCCGTAACTTGAGAATCAGATGAAACAGGTGATGCTGAAACATCCTCTGTAGCTGGCTTGTTACCTTTTGTAGGAATCTGGCCAGAATCAATAATCTTTTGAAGATCTTTGCGAGTGATTCTTCCGCTTTGTCCTGATCCCTCTACTTGGTCCAGATCAATGCCATGTTCAGATGCCATTCGTACTACTGCAGGTGAAAAACGTCCTTTTGCAGTACGATCAGCTTTTGCAGCAGGTGCATCACTCGGACTTGGGGTGGTAGGAGCAGAACTTTTTTCTGCAGGCTTCTCTTCTTTTGAAGATGAAGCTGCTGGTGCCTCTCCGCTCCCTTCTCCTTCTGTATCGATATAACAGATCAGCTCACCAACTGAAAGTGTATCGCCTTCTCCAGCAACTAATTCTTTGATTGTCCCGCTAAAAGATGATGGAACTTCTGCGTTTACTTTATCTGTCATAACTTCAGCTAATGGATCGTATTTTTTAACCGTATCTCCAGGCTGTACCAGCCATTTACTGATTGTGCCCTCAGTTACACTTTCTCCTAACTGAGGCATTGTAATTTTTTCTGTAGCCATTAAAGTCCCCTCCTATTGTTAAAATGCCGCAAGATCTCTCATGGCTTTTTCTACTTTGTCAGGATTCACCATAAAGTGCTTTTCCATTGTAGGTGCATAAGGCATCGCCGGTACGTCTGGACCTGTTAGGCGTTGAACAGGTGCATCTAATTCAAACAGACAATTTTCAGCAATGATTGCTGAAACTTCACTCATGATGCTTCCTTCTTTGTTGTCTTCCGTAACAAGAAGCACTTTACCTGTTTTGGAAGCTGCTTCAATAATTGCTTCTTTATCCAACGGGTATACCGTACGAAGATCAAGAATATGAGCTGAGATTCCGTCTTTTTCTAACTTCTCAGCAGCTTGAAGTGCAAAGTGTACACAAAGTCCGTATGTAATAACGGTAATGTCGTCACCTTCGCGTTTTACATCGGCTTTCCCGATTGGTAATACATACTCTTCTTCTGGTACTTCACCTTTAATTAAACGGTAAGCACGCTTATGTTCAAAGAAAAGTACAGGATCTTCATCACGGATAGCTGCCTTTAATAGTCCCTTAACATCATAAGGCGTTGATGGCATAACAATCTTTAAACCTGGTACATTAGCAAACAATGCCTCAACGGATTGTGAGTGATATAAAGCACCATGTACACCGCCGCCATAAGGAGCACGAATCGTAATCGGACATGACCAATCGTTGTTTGAACGATAACGGATCTTTGCTGCTTCTGAAACAATCTGGTTTACCGCTGGCATGATAAAATCAGCAAACTGCATTTCTGCAATTGGACGCATACCGTACATGGCTGCTCCGATCCCAACTCCAGCAATTGCAGATTCTGCAAGCGGCGCATCGATTACTCGCTGTTCTCCGAATTCTTCAATCAATCCAGTCGTGGCACGGAAAACACCTCCGCGAACACCAACATCTTCTCCTACAACAAAAACCCGTTTATCACGCTGCATCTCTTCGCGAATTGCTTGAGTAACAGCATCAATATAAGAAATTACCGGCATCTCGTTTTCCCCCTTTACTCTGCGTATACATGAAGAAGTGCGCTCTCAGGATCAGCGTATTTTGCGTTCTCTGCATACTCTGTAGCTTCATCCACTTCTTTTTGAATTTCGTCAAAAATCTGTTTTTCTAGTTCCTCAGTTAAAATAGCATGTTCTTTCAAGTAAGCAGCAAATGTATGGATTGGATCTTTTGCCTTAGCTTCTTCTACCTCTTCACGCGTTCTGTATGCACGATCATCATCATCAGAAGAGTGAGGCGTTAAACGATAAGCTACAGTTTCAACCAATGTCGGACCTTCACCGCGTCTTCCGCGATCAGCCGCTTCTTTTACTGCTTCATAAACAGCTAAAGGATCATTTCCATCAACCGTTACACCTGGCATGCCATAACCGATTGCACGGTCAGAAACATTCACACACGCTAGTTGTTTAGAAATTGGAACTGAGATCGCATATTTATTGTTCTCACACATAAAGATAACAGGCAGTTTATGAACAGAAGCAAAGTTAGCACCCTCATGGAAATCTCCCTGGTTAGAAGAACCTTCACCAAACGTAGTAAACGTAACAAGATCTTTTCCTTCCATTCTGCCGCCAAGCGCGATACCTACAGCATGCGGAACTTGAGTTGTAACTGGAGAAGAACCTGTTACAATACGAAGCTTCTTAGAACCAAAGTGTCCAGGCATCTGACGGCCTCCGCTGTTTGGATCCTCAGCTTTTGCAAATCCTGATAGCATTAAATCTTTTGCTGTCATACCGAATTGAAGTACAACACCCATATCACGGTAGTATGGCAAGACAAAATCTTTTTCATTATCTAACGCCATTGCAGCACCAACTTGTGCAGCTTCCTGGCCTTGACATGAGATAACGAAAGGAATTTTACCTGCACGGTTTAAAAGCCACATACGCTCATCTATTTTTCTAGCTAAAAGCATTGTTTTAAACATGTGGATAACATCTTCATTTGTTAAACCTAATTGTTCATGACGTGTTTCTGCCATTTGTTTTACCTCCTTAGAAATGAATCGCTTTTCCTTCAACAGCTAATGCTGCTTCACCATATACTTCAGAGAGAGATGGATGCGGATGAATCGTGTGCGCGATCTCCCATGGTGTTGCATCCAGAACTTTTGCTAATCCTGCTTCTGAGATCATATCTGTTACGTGAGGACCGATCATATGAACACCTAAAAGGTCATCAGTGTCTTTATTTGCAACGATCTTCACGAATCCATCACTTTCACCATACACAAGAGCTTTTCCGATCGCTTTAAATGGGAACTTTCCTACTTTAACGTTATATCCTTGGTCTTTTGCTTGTTTTTCAGTAAGACCTACACTTGCCATTTCTGGACTAGAATAGATACACTTTGAAATGTTGTCGTAGTTGATTGGTTCAGGTTTAAGGTTGCAAAGATGCTCTACAGCTGTAATACCTTCGTGTGAAGCAACATGTGCCAACTGAAGTCCGCCAATGACATCGCCAATTGCATAAATATGACTCTCTGCCGTCTGGAAATATTCGTTCGTTTGAATGTATCCGTTTTCAACTTTTATGATTGTGTTTTCAATTCCGATACCTTCTGTGTTCGCCATACGTCCTACAGAAACAAGCATCTTCTCAGCACTGAACTGTTTTGTTTCTCCTTTATGTTCCGCGGAGATCATAACCCCTTCACCTTTTTCTAAAGTATCGGGAAGTACTTTTGCGCTCGTTACCAGTTTGATTCCTTTTTTCTTTAAAACACGTGCCGCTTCTTTCGAGATCTCTTCGTCTTCCGTAGGAACAATGCGGTCAGCATACTCTAAAACAGTAACTTCAACACCAAGATCATTTAGCATCGATGCCCACTCAATTCCGATAACACCGCCGCCAACAATAATGATGGATGCTGGCAATGTTTCCATTTCAAGTGCTTCATCACTTGACATAACATAATTACCGTCAATCTCTAGACCAGGCAGTGAACGAGGTCTTGAACCTGTGGCAACGATTACATTTTGCGGAATTAAAATTTCGTTTTCCGTTCCGTCATTAAACTCCACGGAAATCGTACCAGGCATTGGAGAAAAAATCGATGGTCCAAGAATTCTGCCGGTACCTTCGTATACTTCAATCTTGCCTTTTTTCATTAAACTCTGTACACCCATGTGTAGCTGATTCACAATAGATTGTTTGCGCTCTTGCATTTTAGAAAAGTTTAAGCCTAATCCTTCAATCTCTACACCAAAGTCGGCAGCATTTTTAGCCGTTTTATAAACTTCAGCACTTCTCAGCAAGGCCTTGCTAGGTATACAACCTCTATGTAAGCAAGTGCCTCCAAGTTTTCCTTTTTCAACAACTGCTACTGTTTTTCCTAATTGAGCAGCTCGGATGGCGGCAACATAGCCGCCCGTTCCTCCGCCCAATATGACCAAATCAAAGTCTTTTGACATCGCTCATATCTCCTTTTGCTGCTAGTTAATCAAGTGGCACCCTAGCAATAGTCTTTTCTCCCGGATAAACCTTTGCTGATTCTTCATCTCTTAATACACGAAGGCCACCTTCTGCTAACGCTTGAAGCTCATTCTCCCCTGGCTGAATAATACAGTCAGAGATCCATTCAACACGATCTGTTATCTTCTTTACAAATTCCTTGCCAAAAGCAAGACCGCCTGTAAGAATGATCGCGTCTACTTGTCCATGCAATACAGTGCTGGCGGAACCAATTTCTTTTGCGACTTGGTACGCCATTGCATCATAGATAAGCTCTGCTTTTTTATCACCGTTCTCGATCTTTTCTTCTACTGTTCTTGCATCATTAGTTCCTAAATAGGCAACAAGTCCGCCCTGACCAACAAGTTTCTTCATTACCTCATCTGCGTAATATTCACCAGAGAAGCAAAGAGATACTAAGTCTCCAATCGGAACGGTACCGGCGCGCTCTGGTGAAAATGGCCCTTCACCATGAAGTCCATTGTTTACGTCGATCACGCGTCCTTCCTTGTGGATACCTACTGTGATACCTCCACCCATGTGCACAACTATTAGACGGAGAGATTCATAAGATTTATTTAGCATCTTGGCAACACGTCTTGCTACAGCCTTTTGGTTCAGTGCATGAAATATACTTTTTCTTTCTATTTCAGGGACACCTGAGATTCGCGCAATCTCATCCATTTCATCCACAACAACTGGGTCTACGATGAAAGAAGGAATATTCAGTCCTTCAGCTATCTCATAAGCAAGAATACCACCTAAGTTAGAGGCATGTTCACCTGAGTAACCTGTCTTTAAATCCTGAAGCATTGGTTCGTTAACGCTGTATGTGCCACCTTCGATCGGTCTTAATAAACCTCCGCGGCCAACAACACAGCTGAGCTTTGAAATATTTATTCCTTCATAGTCCAATGCTTCTAAAATGGTTTCTTTTCTAAATGAATATTGATCAATGACAGACTCAAACTGATGAATTGTTTCTGTTTCATGACGTATCGTTTTTTCAAATACAGGCCTTTCGTTGTCGAATATACCAATCTTGGTAGAGGTTGAGCCCGGATTAATCACTAGTATGCGAAATTCTTTTTGATGCACGTTTCAAACCTCCATTGATATGAACTCTTAGCGAGTACGGTTAGACAGAATGTGTCTTTCGTTTAATAAGAACTGACTTCTTGACATTCTCATGCGTTCGATACGCTCTTCAGCAAGGCGGTCTGCAGCAAGGTATGTTGGAATGTTATCTCGTTTTGAGATTTCAATAACACTAGCGATGTTGTCATAGATTGTTTCAACTTTCTTCATCGCACGGTCACGGTTATATCCGTTAAGCTCATCAGCCACGTTGATTACCCCACCAGCGTTAATTACGTAATCGGGAGCGTAAACGATTCCCATTTCGTGAAGAGCATCTCCATGACGTGTTTCTTTAAGCTGGTTATTTGCAGCCCCTGCTACAACTTTCGCTTTAATTTTAGAGATCGTGTCGTCGTTAATAATCGCACCTAGAGCACATGGAGCAAAGATGTCACAATCCACACTATAAATCTCGTCAATCTCTACTGCTCTTGCACCAAAATCTTCAACAGCACGCTGAACAGCTTCTTTATTAATATCTGTAACAATCAGTGACGCTCCTTCTTCGTGAAGGTGTTTACAAAGTGTGTAAGCTACATGACCAACACCTTGGACAGCAATCACCTTTCCTTCTAAGGAATCTGTTCCAAACGCTTCCATAGCTGCTGCTTTCATACCGCGGTATACTCCGTATGCTGTTACAGGAGATGGGTTGCCGCTTGATCCAAACGCTGGAGATACACCCGTTACGAATGGTGTTTCTTGATAGATAAGATCCATGTCTTCAACTGTAGTACCCACGTCTTCAGCTGTAATGTAACGTCCGTTCAGTCCTTGGATATAACGTCCGAACGCTCTAAACATTTCTTCGTTCTTGTCTTTTTTCGGATCCCCGATAATAACTGTTTTTCCGCCGCCAAGATTTAATCCAGCAGCAGCATTTTTATATGTCATTCCTCTTGCAAGTCTTAGAGCATCTTCAATTGCTGCATCTTCTGTTTCATATGTCCACATTCTTGTTCCGCCTAGTGCAGGTCCGAGTGTCGTATCGTGAATACAGATGATCGCTTTTAATCCTGATTGTTTGTCTTGGCAAATTACCATTTGTTCGTAATCGTAAGTTTCCATATATTTAAAAATTTCCATTTTGTATTCCTCCTAAAGTTTGTTATCAGTGATGACAGATTTTACAGCTAAGGCAATGGAATAATATTTACTTTCAGCTGAATCTGCTCTGGAAGTAAGAACAATCGGCGCTTTAGCACCGCAAATAACAGCCCCAACTTTTGCTCGAGCAAAATAGATCAGGGATTTATAGAGTACATTTCCAGTTTCGATGGTTGGAACTAAAAGGATGTCTGCATCTCCTGCTACTTTACCTGTAATTCCTTTGTGTGCTGCAGCTTCCTTAGAAATTGCGTTATCAAGCGCTAATGGTCCTTCAACAATCCCACCTTTTATTTGCTCCCTAAGGCTCATAACGGTGAGGCTTGCTGCATCCAGTGTCGCTTGCATCGCAGGATTAACATTTTCTACTGCGGCCAATACAGCTGCTTTCGGTACTTCAATACCCGTTTGTGCAGCAAAGTCAATGGCATTTTGCAGGATTTGTGCTTTTTGATTAAGGTCTGGTTCTATGTTCATAGCAGCGTCCGTAATGAAAATCAATTTTTTAAATCCTTCAACTTCAAATGCTGCTACATGAGATAAAACCTTACCCGTTCTAAGACCAATTTCTTTATGAAGAACAGCTTTTAAGAGTGCAGAGGTTGAAACAAGTCCCTTCATGAGAATATCTGCTTCACCATCATGAACAGCTTTTACCGCACTATAAGCAGCGGTGGCTGTGTCTGTCGAAACAACTTTTATTCCATTTAGAGATTCATCTGCATTTCTTTTAAGCCAGTCAGATATTTTTTCACCGTTTCCAAACAAAATAAAATGGGCTAAGCCCTCTTTATATGCTTTTAGTACGCTTTCCAAAACCTCTTGATCGCCAGCTTCTGCCACTGCGATGACTGGTTTAACTTGCTGTTTTTTGGCTTGGCTCACCAAGTTTTGCAAACGCATGCTATCCCCCCTTGTTTACCACGGTATAGTTAATGCAATTTTCATGCCAACTATTTTCCTCGTCAATTAATGGATTATCAACACAATACATGCATTTTTTTGCACGCAGCATGCAATTAATTGCATGAAATTATTTGCGTGGTTTTTCATCAAGACCATATTTTTCTAATTTGTAATAAAAGTTACGCAATGAAATGCCTAGTGCCTTGGCCGTTTTTGTCTTGTTGCCATTAAATCTCTCTATAGCTTCTGTTAAAATGCTTTTTTCAAACTCATCAATTTGTTGAGCGAGGGTTTTCGTTTCTTCTCCCGTAATGAAATTATCAACAGTAGATTCTGATTTCGCCTTCGTCTGCTCAAGAGACAAAAGGGAGATATGGCTCCTGTTGATCTGAGAATCCGTATGGCTCATATGGATAATAGCCCTGCCTAACACATTCTCAAGCTCCCTAACATTTCCCGGCCAATGATAGGCTAATAAGAACTTCTCTGCATCTTTGCTTATAACATCAATGCTTCTTCCGTAATCTTGATTTAGCTTCTGCAAAAGGTGATTAGCAAGCAGTATAATATCCTGGTTTCTCGCTCTTAGCGGCGGAATATAGATTGGCATTCTATTCAACCTATAGTACAAATCCTGTCTGAATGTACCATCGGCAATCATTTTTTCGAGATTAACGTTCGTAGCAGCAATTACCCGGACATTGATAGGAATTGCTTTAGTGCCTCCCACACGTCTTATTTCATTTTCTTGCAGAACACGCAAAAGTTTGGCTTGAGTGTTTTGAGATAGCTCACCAACTTCATCTAAAAAGATACTTCCCCCGTTCGCTTCCTCAAACAGCCCTCTTTTCCCGCCTCTTAACGCACCAGAGAACGCCCCCTCCTCATAACCAAAAAGCTCACTTTCCAACAGTGATTCTGAAAGGGCGGCACAATTCACACGAACAAACTTGTTAAATTTTCTGCTGCTCGCATTATGGATCGCATGAGCAAAAAGTTCTTTTCCCGTACCAGATTCTCCTCGAAGCAATACAGTTGCGGGAGTTGAAGCTGCCAATTTTGCTTGATCCATTGCGAAGTTCATTTCCTCTGATTTACCAATAATATCTTCAAATGAATATTTTGCTTCTAGCGTCCGAATAATTTGTCTAGCACGGTTCAGTTCTTCTGTAAGCCCCTTTATTTCTGAAACATCATGAATGACCCCAACGCTTCCTTTTAGAAGACCATCAACAATAACTGGAGCTACATTCACAATGACATCTTTCCTGTTTGGTCCTACTCGTAAACGAGCTCCTCTTACCGGCTTCCTTGTTTTAAGGACTTGCATATGGATACTTTCACCTTCGGAAATATCAGTTGTAGCAGGCTTACCGATTACTTGTTCAGCAGTATAACCTGTAAGTTTTGTATATGCGGGATTGATCATAATTCCTTTCCCTTGTTCATCAACAACCGATATGGCTTCTTCTGAAGACTGAATAATGGATCTCAACATGCTTTGTATACTTTTAAGGTTCGTTACTTCCTCTGCCAAATCTACAATTTCAGTGATATCTTTAAAAACGGCAAAGGCTCCAAGTTTACGTCCTTCATGACTTAGGAGAGGCGTTCTTGTTGTAAATATTTTTGTTCCGTTTGCCAACATCTGTTCCTGATTCACTTCTTCTATTCCCGAATCCATTACTCTTGGCAGCTGGCTGTTTGGCATCACTTCAAGGATCGACTTTCCAACTGCATCTTCCTTAGATATTCCCGTCATTTTTTCAGCACTTTTATTAAAAATTGTAATCATTAAATGTTGATCGATTACGATCATGCCATCATGCGTATTATCTAAAATACTTCTGAGCTGCTGCAGGTGACTTAAATCTTTTACGGCTATTTCCTTATCGTTTAGAAGTAATAACATAACTTCAAATTGACTAACAGGTAATTTCCCTGCGTCTGGATACTTGAACTCATATAAACGATTTGCACTTTCTTTACAAGAAGGAGAATAAATAATAAGATCTACACTTACATCAGGTGCAGAAGAATATGTAAATACCGGGACATTTTCAAATGGGGATGACATCGGATGAAGCTGATCCTGCAGGGTACCCACAAGTTCAAACACTTCAGATTGATCGATTCGGCTCATCAGCTGAAGTCCTTCTTCACGCTCGGTCACTAAAACTACCCTTTGCAACAATTATCACTCCATTTTTCGTCCAATTGCACTGTATGCAATTTTTTTCACACATTAATCATACCTTAGTATGAAAGGGTTTGCAAACTTAAATGTCGTCGACAAAGATTTGAAGTTTATGTACAATAATAAAGGTAAAGGAGTGGGGATCTTCATGAGCAGATACGCAGCATTAGTAATTGTATTAATCCCTGGAATCATGGCCGTTATGGGCATAAAATGGATGAGAGACACTTTGTTTGGAGTATTACAAACTCCTTTCCCTGTTTTATGGCTACAATTTATCACAGGGCTTTTAAGTTTTATTTTGGGATTAGCTTTTGTAGGAGGATTCATCTTTTATAGAGATCGCAAAAGAAATAAAGTACAATTAAAATATAGAAAAAAATGACCAGATTCCTCCCAGGAAGCTGGTTATTTTGTTTTTAAACTTTGCTGTTATTGGAAGTGGTTGATTTCCGTTCCAGATGCTCACTTTCCGCGGGACGGCCGTGAGACAAACACATTCGTACGTTTCACTCTTAAGTATTTTTTGCAGCTGCTAGCACTCAGGTTAAAGGTGAAATGGTCTGTGATGAGCAAAATACACCTTCTTAACCCTTTCACCTATTGCTGATAGTTGAAGACACCAAAAAATTTGTTGCTCAAACAAAAAACACCTTCACTTTAATTAAATAAAGGTGAAGGTGTTTAACTCATTGCTATTTAATTAATTTGGTAAGCATTTATGCCATCGCCTTATGTTCGATACGAAGCTTATCAGCGACCATCGCGATGAATTCTGAATTCGTAGGCTTCGCTTTTGACATTGAAACGGTGTAGCCAAATAACGAAGAAATGCTGTCGATGTTTCCACGGCTCCATGCTACTTCAATCGCATGACGGATCGCACGTTCAACACGGCTTGAAGTGGTATTGAATTTTTTTGCAATATCCGGATAAAGAACTTTTGTAATTGATCCTAAAAGTTCAATATCATTATAAACCATTGAAATCGCTTCTCTTAAGTACATATAGCCTTTAATATGAGCCGGAACACCAATTTCATGAATAATGCTCGTAATGCTTGCATCAAGGTTGCGCGGCTTGTTGATTGTTGTTTGGAAATTGTTTCGAATATTGCTGGATGCGCGTTGGACAGTTGATTTTTCAGATCCGCAAATTTGTCGGATTTGACTAGCAAGATTGTCCATATCAAATGGTTTTAAGATAAAGTAGGAAGCACCTAAGTCTACTGCCTTTTTCGTAACATCTTCCTGGCCAAATGCCGTTAACATGATAACGTTCGGTTGAGGCAGATCATCACTTGATCGGATCTTTTCAAGAACAGCTAACCCATCTAAATGCGGCATAATAATATCAAGAACTAATACATCAGGATTTTTATTTTCTAAAACGGATAAACATTCTTGCCCGTTGTAGGCAACCCCAATTACCTCCATATCATCTTGACTTGAAAGATATTCCCTCAAAAGACTAATTAACTCACGATTATCATCAGCTAGACAAACTTTAATTTTTTGCACCATTATTTCCTCCCCATCCAACAATTTCTTGTTTTTCCCAATGTAACATTTCAACAATAAATGTTAAATCCCTTTATTTTGTTTTAAATTTTTTAAAATTATTTTGTTTTAGTAGCAAATAAAGCTATTTTCTTCAATTTACTTAGAATTTCGACAGTTATTGTATGTAATCATATATTTTTGTCGAATTTTCTTTATGCCCTTTCATTATACAAAATTTTCTTGCGATTGTCTA
The DNA here is from genome assembly GCF_043558025.1 of Fictibacillus sp. UD. Classification (NCBI taxonomy): domain Bacteria; kingdom Bacillati; phylum Bacillota; class Bacilli; order Caryophanales; family Fictibacillaceae; genus Fictibacillus; species Fictibacillus sp. UD. Next base: position 522,150 of record NZ_JARUHH010000001.1, on the reverse strand, counting down.
AATTATCTAAAAAAAATCTGTTTTTGATACATCTTTGTTCTCGTAAGATGTTAATTTCCAATTCAGATGTTTCCTTTCTACGTGTGTGTTTATAGAGATACTTTTAAGGAAAATTAAAGGAGTAGTCTCGCTCCACTTATAAAAGTAAATGCTATCAATGCCGAACATCTTCTTCCCAAGCCTTGTTGGGTTGGAGCGTACTTATCCTTAACAACGCCTCAGTAATGTTCTTTATCACCCCAACGAACTTTTATGAAAAATCATCTTAAAGATTTGGCTTTTAGAATTTTCTCTTCATTTGCAAGTTGATTGAAGCGCAAGGTGCGAGACTCCTGCGGGACAAGCGGTCAGGTGAGACACTTAAGAGTGAAACGTTTGAATGTGGCTCACCGCCTGCTCCGCGGAAAGCGAGCAGCCTGGAGCGGAAATCGACCACATTCGAAGACAACAACGTATCCCTTTAGAAAAAAGCGCCAAAAAAACAGGCAAGAAAATTAACTCGCCTGTTTTGTTTCTTTATAAATATTGATTCCTGCTTCATCAAGCATCCATTCAATATGAACGCCATAACCTGATGTTGGATCGTTAACAAAAACATGTGTTACCGCGCCGATGATTCTGCCATTTTGAATAATTGGGCTCCCGCTCATACCTTGAACGATTCCACCTGTTATTTTTAACAGCTCAGGATCCGTGATCTTAATAACCATACCTTTAGTAGCAGGGAACTTTTGTGGAACAGAACTTACGACATCTACGTTAAATTCGCGCACTTTAGACCCATCCACTACAGTCAGAATTTTAGCCGGACCTTCTTTCACTTGATCAGATAGAGCGATTGGCAACGGCTTGTTCCAGTCGCCATTTGAAAGTTTGTCATTTAATTTACCAAATATTCCAAAGGGACTATTTTTGGATATATCCCCTAAAATTCTTTGGTCATTTGAGAAACGTGCTAATTTTTCTCCAGGATGTCCGTTTGAACCTTTTTCAATAGAAGTAACCGTCGATCCAAGTATTTCACCGTTATTTACCTTTATTGGCTTCTTCGTATCCATATCAGAAATAACATGACCTAACGCACCATACTTAAACGATGCTGGATCATAAAAAGTTAACGTTCCAACTCCTGCTGCTGAATCTCGAATATATAGTCCGATTCGATAAGACTGATCGTTTTTGTCCTGCAGAGGATTAAGTGATTTATGAAGTGTTTTGCCGTCTCTTTTTATCGTTACATCTAACGGTTTTCGAGACTCCCCAGACTGTTTAACGAATGGGCTGACATCACCCATTTTCTTAATATTTTTTCCGTTGATTTTGGTAATAATATCTCCTACCTGAATATCGGCAATTTCACCGGGAGATTGTTTTCCTGCAGTTGTATTAACTAGATGATGCCCAACGATAAGGACTCCTAGTGTATTCAGCTTAACACCTATGGATTGTCCGCCTGGTACAACCTTTAAATCAGACAATACTTTTACATTCATCTTCTTTATTGGAAAACTTGCTGCTTCAAGAGTTGCCACGCTATCACCGTTTGTTTTGGCTTGTATCGAAACGACTTTTTGGCTTTCCATTGCAGTAGTATAAATATTTGTTTCTTCCTGTTGGATGGTTGTCCCCGCAGGAAGAGATCGTAATACATTTTGTCCTTCAAAAAAGGTAATCGATTTAGGCATTGTTACATATTCACGCACAGGAGACAAAAAACCGATTCCCACTAAACTTCCAAGGAGAATAACGCCGATCGTTCGCCGCAGTAAATCCTTATACATCATACACTCTCCTCGCTCCTAGCTCACACCCTCACCATGGCTGTACCTTTAATTTAGCCTATGGACCGTGAGTTTATAACCGATAAAAAAGAAAAAGCTATTCCTTAAATGGATAGCTTTTTCATGAATAAAGTTTATGATGACTTTTTAATGGACTCTGCAAGTTCCAATAATTCTTTAGCATGCTGTTTGGTCAGATCTGTGATCTCTACTCCAGAAATCATTCTGCCTATTTCATTTACTTTTTCATCCGTTTTTAATGTTAGTACCTTTGTAACTGTTCTTCCTTGCAAAGTATCTTTTGAAATGTGCAGATGTGTGTCTGACATCGCAGCAACTTGAGGAAGGTGGCTGATACAAAGCACTTGTGATCCGATTGAAACACGGTAGATCTTTTCTGCTATCGCTTGTGCGACTCGCCCTGAAACTCCTGTATCCACTTCATCAAAAATAATGGCAGTGATTCCCTGGTTTTCAGAGAAAATAGTCTTAAGAGCTAATATGATCCTAGATAACTCCCCGCCTGAAGCAACTTTAGATAATGGTTTAAGCGGCTCACCAGGGTTTGGAGATATATAAAACTCAACAGAATCCATTCCCGTTTTTAAGAACTGACTTTCTTCTGTTCGTTTCATAACGACTTCAAACTTTGTTTTTTCCATGTACAGCTCTTTTAGCTGCTGCTGTATGGCATTTTTCAAAATTTTTGCAGTCTCTGTTCGTTTCTTCGTAAGCTTTTTACCGGAAATCTCTAGTTTAGAAATAATCTTATCTTGTTTCTTTTTTAATGCTTCAAGGTGATTATCTTTATTTTGAATGAGTTCAAGCTCATTTTTGATTTTTTCACCGTAACTTATAATTTCTTTTACTGAAGATCCATATTTACGTTTAAGTTTACTTATTTCATCTAAACGCGCTTCGATGCTGTTAAGCCTCTCGGGGTTATACTCTAGCGAGTCAAACATATCCCGAATTTTATAGGTGAGTTCTTCAAGAACATAGAAACTGCTGCCGAATTGCTCTTCATCAGCTTTTAACGACTCATCTAATGCTGCTACTTGAGAAAAATCGGTTAATGCACTGGAAATCAATTCAAGCGCTTTTCCTTCACCATATAAATTATGATAGGCATCTTGGAGAGAACCGTGAATTTTCTCGAAGTTCGATAACATATTCTTTTCTTCTTCAAGTTTGATATCTTCATCTGGGATTAAATTTGCACCAGATATCTCTTCGAATTGATATTTCAATAAATCGATTCTTTGAGCAATCTCTTGTTCGTTTCTTGATAGTTCAGAAAGCTGTTTATTGATATCTTTATACTCTTTAAACCAAATTTCGTAAGCACTCAATTCTTTCTTGAAATCCTTGTCTCCAAAACTGTCGAGCAGAAAAAGATGTTTATCAGGCTGCATGAGATACTGAGTTTCATGCTGTCCATGAATGTCTACTAGTGCCTGTCCGATCTCTTTAAGAACCGAAAGTGTAACAAGCTTCCCGTTTACTCTGCAAATGCTTTTACCGCTTTCCGTTATATCTCTTTTGAGAACAACCATTTCATCATCTTCTGAAACCGAAATTCCAAATTCCTCGCATTTACCGTATACGCGATGACCAGGATGAATATGAAACAATCCTTCAATCTCTGCTTTTTGAGTACCATAACGAACAAACTCAGTAGAGCCTCTTCCTCCGATTAATAGCCCGATCGCATCAATAATGATTGACTTACCAGCCCCAGTTTCACCAGTCAAGACCGTTAGTCCCTTCTTAAATGAGACAGTTAAGGAATCAATAATAGCAAAATTACGGATACTTAATTCTGCTAGCAACTACATCACACCTTACTATAAAAATTACAGCATATCTAAAAAGCGCTGCGATACATCTGCACTGCTATCTTTAGAACGACAAATGATCAGGATCGTATCATCCCCGCATATCGTTCCCATTAAATCTTCCCAATCCAACTTATCGATTAACGCTCCAATTGCATTTGCGTTACCCGGCAGGGTCTTCATAATAATTAAATGGTCTGCGTAATCAATGCTTATAAAACTGTCTGTAAGTGTTCTTTTTAACTTTTGAAGAGGATTGAACCTCTGATCAGCCGGAAGACTGTATTTGTAACGTCCGTCGTTCATAGGCACTTTAACAAGATGCAATTCTTTAATATCACGGGAAACGGTTGCTTGCGTCACATTAAAGTTTGCTTTTTTAAGAAGTTCAACTAAGTCATCTTGTGTTTCAATATCATGATTGCTGATCATTTCACGTATTTTAATATGTCGTTGTCCTTTATTCACTGGCAATTCCACCTCAATTTACACTGTCACATTCTGACTTTATCTTATACTATTGTGCATAAGATGTAAATTTTTCATGAATGAAAATAATAGGCTCTTTTCTTTGGCTCTTGAAAGTGGTTGATTTCCGCAGCCCTTTCTTAAAGATTATTGTTTTGATAAATGTTTATGTACTCGAGTAAATGCACACCACTTGAAGAGTTTCTTGCAAGGTATGCAGACTTTGAAGCATTGAAGCAAACTTCAGAAGCATTGGCTTATGTTAAATAACAACCAAAAAAGAGCGGAGAAATTATTCCCGCTCTTTCTTTAAAGTATCATGTGCTTCTTTAACAACCTCACTAATTTTTTCAGAAGTAATGGTTAAAGAATCTTCGTTATTCACTTTTCCATGCATCAAAAACTCAATGTTGCCGTCTCCGCCTGTTATCGGTGAAAATGATAACCCCACGGGATTTATGCCTGTTTTACGAGCAAAATCAATAATCTCTTCGATTACTCTAGCATGAACTTTCGAATCTCTTACGATTCCCTTCTTGCCTACTTCTTCTCTGCCAGCTTCAAATTGAGGCTTAATTAATGCGATCACTTCACCCTCGGGCATTAACTGAACGAGAACAGGAAGTATGATACGCAGCGATATAAACGAAACGTCTATCGTCGCAAAATCCGGCACGCCATGTTCAAGCTGATCAGTTGTCACGTACCGAAAGTTTGTTCTTTCCATTACCGCTACCCTCGGATCATTTCTAAGCTTCCAAGCCAACTGATTGTAGCCTACATCAATAGCATATATAAAGGATGCACCGTTTTGAAGAGCACAATCTGTAAAACCACCTGTTGATGCTCCAATATCCATTCCAATTTTATCTTTCACGTCAAAAGAAAAAACGTTTAGCGCCTTCTCTAACTTAAGCCCGCCTCTTCCGACATATGGAATTACATCACCTTTAACTTGCAAAGGTGCATCTTGTTCAATTTTTTCTCCTGGCTTATCCATCCGGTTCGTTCCAGAATACACAAGACCTGCCATAACAGATCTTTTTGCTTTTTCTCTTGTTTCACAAAGTCCCCGGTTAACAAGCAAAACATCTACACGTTCTTTTTTCATGTAAGAAGACCCTTTTCTGCCTTTCTCTTAACAAGCGCTTTAACACGGTTTACTAAATCAGGTGTCGTGATTCCTATTTCTTCAAGAAGCTTTGTAACACTTCCATGCTCAATAAAACAATCAGGTATCCCCATTCGATCCACGATCACATTTGCATGGTTATCTGAGGCATGTTCTAAAACAGCACTTCCAAAACCGCCTTGAAGGACAGCCTCTTCCAGAGTAAGAATCGGCATGTTCTGTGCATAAAGCTCATTCAGCATTTTTGAATCTAAAGGCTTAATAAAGCGCGCGTTAATCACACGGGCAGACACCCCTGATTTTGCGAGGATTTCCCACGCTTCGAGTGCCATAGGAATCGTTGTTCCGAAAGTAAGGATCGCAACATCGTCTCCTTCTTTAAGAACTTCCCAAGACCCAATCGGAATATTTTCAAACTCATCATCCATTGGAACACCTGAACCGTTTCCTCTAGGAAATCTAATCGCAATAGGACCGTCATCATATTGAAGAGCAGAATGTACCATATGCTGCAGCTCGTTTTCGTCCTTACCCATCATTAGGACCATGTTCGGAATATGGCGTAAGAACGCGATATCAAACACACCTTGATGCGTTTCTCCATCTGCACCCACTAGTCCAGATCTGTCGATTGTAAAAACGACATTCAGATTCTGTCTCGCAACGTCATGAACCACTTGGTCGTAGCCTCGCTGCAAGAATGTAGAATAAATGGAAAGCACCGGCTTCATATTTTGTGTCGCGAGTCCTGCAGCCATTGTTGTTGCATGCTGTTCGGCAATCCCAACATCAAACAAGCGATCAGGAAAAACCTTTCCATAATCCACAAGCTTAGATCCAATCGTCATCGCAGGAGTAATTACGGCGATTCTGTCATCTTTATGTGATAATTTCTCCAAGGTCTTGCTCACTACACCACTGTAAGATGGACCTTGCTGCTGTGGTTTAATTTGTTCGCCCGATTCAATCTTATACGGACCTACACCGTGCCAGCTGTCTTTTTTATCACTTTCTGCAGGTTCATATCCCTTACCTTTTTTCGTAAGTACATGAACGATTACAGGACCGTTTGTCTTTTTTGCGTAACTTAAATTCTCGATTAAATCTTCAACATCATGCCCGTCAACAGGGCCTAAGTAGGTGTATCCTAGTTCTTCAAAGAACATCCCAGATACTAATAAATATTTTAAGCTGTCTTTAACCCGCTCTGCTGTTGCAGCTAATTTCCCGCCAAATGCAGGAATCTTACGGATCAGTGACTCTAACTCATCTTTTGCTTTATTGTATTTTCTAGCTGTTCGCATACGCCCAAGAACGTTATGAAGAGCTCCTACATTCGGCGCAATAGACATTTCGTTGTCGTTAAGAATAACGATTAAATCTTTCTTTTCATGACCGATATGATTGAGCGCTTCCAAAGCCATTCCGCCTGTTAAAGCGCCGTCGCCAATTACAGCTATCACTTTATCATCCGTTTTTTTCAAGTCTCGAGCTATTGCCATTCCCATTGCAGCTGAAAGTGACGTCGAGCTATGACCTGTTTCCCATACATCATGTTCACTTTCTATTCTTTTTGGAAATCCGCATAATCCTTTGTATTGGCGAAGTGTATCGAACTGCGATGCTCTTCCTGTAAGGATTTTATGAACATATGCCTGGTGTCCTACATCCCAAATAAATTTGTCTTTAGGGCTTTCAAACACTTTGTGCATAGCAAGCGTCAGTTCAACTACACCTAAATTAGGACCTAAATGGCCGCCTCTAACTGAAAGTTTTTCAATTAGAAAAGAGCGGATTTCATCAGCTAATTGGTTTAATTGTTCAGTCTCATATGTTTTTAAAAAATGAGGATCTTGAATATCTTCCAGGTTCATGGAATATGCCTCTCTTTCCATTAACGCCTTTTCTTCTCTCTTTTAGCAGGCGATAGCAGTTTAATTCTTAATTTTTCCTCTAAAAAATATAATAAACGCCCAACCTGAAAAATAATAAAGGTTGAGTGGTTGATCGCATATGATTTCCCGAGAGCTTTGCCTCCGACAGTAAGAGCAGCTACTACACTCGTGAAGATAATTGAGATCAGATACTCTAAGTTCGTTCCTGATTTATTCCCCATAGAGAGTGTAAGTTCTACTACTACTGCAGCAGATGCTGTTCCGCTAACAATACCGGAAATGTCTCCTATCACATCATTACAAAAATTCGCTACACGATCCGCGTTTCTTGTAATGATTATAGCATGTCTTGCACCAGGAACCCTCTCTGATGCCATCGCATGGAATGGAACTTCTTTCGCAGCTGTAGAAGCAACACCTACAATATCAAAGAGTACGCCTGTTAAAACAATTAAAAAGACGATTCCCATACCGATAGCCCAAGAAACTCCGTTTAATAAAAAGGAGGATACAACTGTAAAAATAGCCGCTAACACAAGAGTGATAACGGCAATGCTTGTACTCCATTTGAGTGTTTTAGAAAAGGAATGCTTCATGCATAACTCCTTCTTTTTTGGTCACTTTATGTAATAGGGAGTGGTCACCTTATTAAGTAAAGACTGCGGCTTAGGTCCAGTAGGTTTTCCCAGAAGAGTACGAAATGTCGCCATATTCGCGGTTTCCCTTTACTCTCTTCTTAACGCTGTCACCAAACGTTAGACTAGATTACCACTTAGTCCGCACTATAATCCCTAAAAGGTGTCAGAAATAGAACAGTCTAGGAGTTTTCCTCAACAGCCTCGCGCACATTCCCTAGCCTCTTTTGCAGAGAAGATTTCATATGGTATAAAGCTCAAAATCAGCGGCCAACCGATACAGGCTTTTCACACCATAATCCCCTCAAACTCCACTCAAGGCAGGCTACGCTGCTCGCCTCACTTTTCCTGAAATCAAGAAAAGCAGCAAAGCAGGTTCAAACCCCATTTCGCAGTAAGGTCTTTTGAACACAAACCGCAAATATGGGGGCCTCCGCGGAAGAAGGGTCATCGCCCACATGCCATTGTGGATCGCCCTTCAACCTTAACTCCCAGCGTTGACCCAAGGCTGGGCGCCTCAAGCCAATACAAGGAACTTCATCGATGTGCCCTTTGGCGGATTTTTAGGCCCGCCTTCAGGAACGGGGGGCTGACTAGAATACTGCACCACTCCAAAGCAAATAATATCATATCATACTTCCAATTGCTCAACAATCTATTAGTGGTTTCTTTTTATAATGTAGTCAGCAATGGACGCTAATATGCCTGTATTTCCATTGGTTTTGCCTAAATGTTCCAAAGAAATATGTATATGTTTTTCCATTTCTTTCTTTGCTCCATCCAGACCTAGAATTTTAGGATATGTCGTTTTTAAATTGGCTTCATCACTTCCAACAGGTTTACCTAGATCATCTTGATTACCCGTTACATCAAGGATGTCATCCTGGATCTGAAATGCGATTCCAATATGGCGTGCATAACTTTGCAAATGCATAAGGTCAATCTCTGAAGTGTCCGCGGCAATCCCGCCAAATAAGACGGAGCACTCTAGCATTTTACCCGTCTTTTTTTCATGGATGCTTTCCAACTCAGACAAAGTAAGATCTTTGTCTTCTCCCTCAAGGTCCTCAACTTGACCACCGACCATTCCGGCTGCTCCAGCAGCCTTTGAAAGGACCGCGACCATCTTAACCTTTTGTTCAGGAGTCAGTAATGTATTATTTAAAATTAGGGTGAAGCTTTCTGTTAAAAGAGCGTCTCCCGCTAGAATCGCTTGAGCTTCTCCAAACACTTTATGGCTCGTGAGTTTACCTCTTCTGTAATCATCATTGTCCATCGATGGGAGATCATCGTGAATTAATGAATACGTATGTACAAATTCAATGGCACATACAGCATCTAAAAATTGAAGAGGATCTTTTTCAAAAGATTCTATGACAGCTAGCGCAAGAATAGGTCTTATTCTCTTGCCTCCAGCAGAAATTGAATACAACATTGACTTCTTTAGAGTTGATGGAGCCTGAAGCTGATTCAAGTAATCAACCATCTGTCCCTCAACCAATTTCTTTTTATCACGAAGATATTGTTCAAACGCTATCAATGATCTTCCCCCTGAATCACAAAAGGTTCTTCTCTTCCATCTTCATGCATGATCTTATCCATTTTCTTCTCAACATTTTTCAGCTTTGTATGACATAACTTTGAAAGCTTCATACCTTGCTGATACAAATCAATGCTTTCTTCTAACGGTACATCACCCTGCTCAAGCTTTTCTACAATTTCTTCAAGCTGTACCATCGCTTCTTCAAATGTAAGTTTGGCCGCTTTTTCACTCATTCGTTAAAGACGCCTCCGTTCCCGTGATGTGACAATCAACCTGTCCATCTTTTAACTTAATCGTTAACGCATCTCCTGCTTTCACTTGTTTAACAGACTTAACGAGTTCTTTCTTTCCTTGTTTGTACGTCAAACTATATCCCCGCTCCATTATGGCAAGTGGATTTAGAGATGATAGCCTTGAAATCTTATTAGAGAATTCCTTTTGGTGCTGTCTAACATGTCGGTTTGTTTCTTTTATCAATAACTTATGTAAAGAAACAACTCGTTCGTTCGCTTTGTGGAGCTGTCCTGCAGGCGAGAACAATGATAGTTGACGCTTCATTTTTGTCAGCTCGCTCTGGTGCTGAACTACAAAACCTTCAACTGTTCTTTTTAATTTATCCATGTTTCTATCAAGTTCCTGCTCTTTTTGCTTAACAAGCTGAGTAGGATATTTGAATGCATACGATTTTTGCAGGCGGGACAAATGCTGTTGATGCCCTGCCAGATAATCTTTCATAACTCTCTTAAGCCTTACACTTCTTTGAAAAAGTCTATCGCCAAGTTCATCTAGGTGGGGTACGGCCATCTCAGCAGCCGCTGTTGGCGTAGGCGCTCTTAAATCTGCCACAAAGTCAGATATTGTAAAATCTGTTTCATGTCCTACCGCTGAAATGACAGGCAATTTGGAAGAAAAGATTGCTCGAGCAACGATCTCTTCGTTAAAAGCCCATAATTCTTCAATCGATCCTCCGCCGCGTCCGACAATCAGCAAATCCGCTTTATTTGCCTCATTAGCTTGTTCTATCGCTCGTGAGATAGCTGGAGCTGCACCGGGACCCTGAACAAGAACAGGATATAAAGTGATAGCAGCTAAAGGAAAACGGCGTTTGATCGTTGTGGCGATATCCCTAACAGCAGCACCTGTTGGAGAAGTGATCACAGCAATCTCTGATGGAAACTTTGGCAGCGACTTTTTTTGTGATGAATCAAAAAGTCCTTCTTGTTCAAGCTTGATTTTTAGATTCTCATAAGCTTGAAACAAGTTGCCAACTCCGTCTTGTTGCATCGTTTTCACATAGAGCTGATATTGTCCTTGTGGTTCATACACTGAGAATGATCCTTGAATTAAAACATTCATTCCTTCCTCAGGCTTGAAATTCAAATATCTGTTATTGCCTGCAAACATAACCGCTGAAACTCTGCTGTTTGCATCTTTCAGGGTAAAATACAAATGCCCTCTGCTATGCAGTTTCACATTTGATAATTCACCTTTTACCCAAACATCTTGCAAATTACCGTCATTTTCAAATAATCGCTTTATATACCGGGTTACAGCCGATATTGGGACATACCGATTGTTGTTTTGCATTAAAGAACTTCCTTTAGCTTCTTTCTCCATTTTGAAGCAAGCACCGTATTGTTCATCAGCATCGTGATCGTCATAGGGCCCACGCCCCCTGGAACTGGTGTGATATGTTTTGCTTTTGGTTTAATTGCGTCATAGTCCACATCTCCACACAATTTTCCGTTTTCCTTGCGATTTACGCCTACATCAATAACAACTGCACCTGCTTTTACCATATCTTCTGTAATAAGATTTGGTTTTCCTACTGCAGCTATTAAAATATCAGCTTGTAATGTTTGTTCACGAAGATTATTTGTTCTTGAGTGACAAAACGTGACAGTCGCATTTTCTTGTAAAAACAGTTGCCCTGCAGGTTTCCCGACAAGGTTGCTTCTTCCTACAACGACAACATGCTTACCAGCAATTTCTTCACCTGTTTGTTTTACCATCTCTAAAATACCTAGTGGTGTACAAGGAATAAAAGCGTGTTCGTCACCGGCATGCATTCGGCCAATATTAATCGGGTGAAAACCGTCTACATCTTTTTCAGGCAGGATTGTTTCAATTACTTTTGATTCACTAATATGTGAAGGAAGGGGGAGTTGTACAAGGATCCCATCAATTTGTTCATCATTGTTAAACGTTTGAATATATTCCAATAATTCTTCTTCAGAAATAGATTCAGGAAGTTCAGATAATACGGAGTGCATTCCGAGCTCTTTACACGTTCTTTCTTTTGCAAGAACATATGAACGAGACGCTGGGTGATCGCCTACTAGAATAACAGCTAAACCTGGAACAGTACCTTCTTGTTTTAGGTCTTGGATCTCTTTTGCAAGTTGTTCTCTAATCTCTCTTGCAATTTGTTTTCCATCTAACACAGCCATTCTAAATCCCCCTCAAAAAGTAGTTATTAATTATTGTTAAGATCTTTAACTATTTTTCCTAGGACACCATTTACGAAACGTCCTGCTTCTTCACCGCCAAATATTTTAGCTGTTTCAATCGCTTCATTCAACGTTACGTTCTTAGGGATCTCTTCCATATAGAGCCATTCATACGCAGCCATTTGCAGAACTACACGCTCCACATTTGCTAGTCTTGAAAAACTCCATTTTTCAAGGTAAGGCGTTAGAAAACGCTCAATTTCCTCTTTATTTTCTACCGTACCATAAACCATTTTCGTTAAAAATTCATCAGATGGTTCACCTTCTAATACGTGTTCCATAGCTTCATTAGCTGATATGTCACTTACTTCAATTTGAAAAAGCGATTGAAATGCCTTTTCTCTGGCAAGTCTGCGTTTCATAATCCGACTTCCTTTCTATTTGCGAACAATTTCTATCTAGCATAATACCATATTGTGAGGAGTGGTTACAATCCGAACAATGGACTTACAAACCCTTCCGAACATTCAGTTTTTTTCACTAAAAGTATTGTCCAAATGGTAAAGGCTGATTTATATAAAAGAATGTAGCTGTAAAGTCGTTCTTTTCTTTCTCTTCATTGACAAGTTGATTAGAGTGTAAGGTGTGAGACTCCTGCGGGACAGGTGGGCAGTTGAGACACTTAAGAGTGAAACGTACGAATGTGGCTCACCGCCTGCCCCGCGGAAAGCGAAGCACCTGAAACGGAAATCAACCACTTTCAAAAGCAACAAAGTTTGCGAAAACAGCCAAAAGAAAAAAGATCAAAGGGAAGGTTACTCACCTCACCCTTTGACCTTTTTTAATAGTCTACTTCTGGTGCTTCATTTTGTTTTTCTTTTGAATCAAATTGAACACCAACTACGAAAACGTTGATATCCGTTGCTTCTAGTGCTGTCATGTCTAGAAGCGCTTGTCTAATATAATCTTGAATCTTTTGAGCAACGTCTGGAATGGCAACACCGTATTTCATTGATACGTAAACATCAATTGAAATACCAGTTTCAGAAAGTTCAACTTTCACACCTTTTCCGTGTGTTTTCTTTCCAAGGCGCTCTACAACTCCGCTTGCAAAGCTTCCTCTCATGGATGCTACACCTTCAACGTCTGAAGCTGCAATACTTGCAATGACTTCAATGACTTCAGGTGAGATCTCTACTTTCCCTAGTTCTGATGAGTAACTTTCCATTTCAAATGATAGTTCATTCATCTCTAACACCTCCGCACTTATTCGCTTTTTGAAGTTAAATCATGATTTTCCAAAAACTTTGTATTAAAGTCACCATTCACAAATGTCTCATGGTTTAACAGACGCAGGTGGAACGGAATGGTCGTATGAACACCCTCGATGACAAATTCACTTAATGCACGTTTCATACGGTCTATTGCTTCTTGTCTTGTATTTCCATATGTGATTACTTTTGCGATCATAGAATCGTAAAATGGTGGAATTGTATAGCCTGGATATACAGCAGAATCAACCCTGACACCTAGTCCGCCTGGAGGAAGATACATCTCGATCTTACCGGCTGAAGGCATAAAGTTCTTTTCAGGATTCTCCGCATTTATTCTGCACTCAATGGACCACCCATTAAATTCAATGTCTTCCTGTTTGTATCTTAATCTTTCACCAGAAGCCACTTTAATCTGCTCTTTTATAAGATCGATGCCTGTAACCATCTCTGTTACAGGGTGTTCTACTTGGATGCGTGTGTTCATCTCCATAAAATAGAACTCACCTGTATTGTGGTCAAAAATAAATTCAACTGTACCAGCGCCAGAGTATTGAACAGCTTCAGCAGCTTTTACAGCAGCATCTCCCATCTCTTGGCGTTTTGATGGAGAAATAGCTGGAGAAGGCGTCTCCTCCAGAAGCTTTTGAAGGCGTCTTTGGATGCTGCAATCTCTTTCACCTAAGTGAATAACATTCCCATAGTTATCTGCAAGAACCTGTATCTCTACGTGGCGGAAATCTTCAATGTACTTTTCAATATAAACACCCGGGTTGCCAAAGGCGGTTGCTGCTTCTTGTTGAGTAATTGCGATGCCTTTTAAAAGTTCTGTTTCATTTTTGGCTACACGGATTCCTTTACCTCCACCGCCTGCTGTTGCTTTAATAATTACAGGATACCCAATTTTATTGCTGAGTTCAATGGCGTCTTCCTTGTCCCTGATGATCCCTTCAGAACCTGGTACGATAGGAACTCCTGCATCTGCCATTGTTGCTCTGGCAACATCTTTAATACCCATTTTGTTGATCGCTTCAGCACTCGGGCCTACAAATGTCACGTTGCATTCTCTGCATAATTCTGCAAAGTCAGCATTCTCAGCCAAGAATCCATATCCCGGATGAATGGCCTCTGAACCAGTCAGTGTCGCAACACTCATAATGTTTGTGAAGTTTAAGTAACTGTCCTTTGAAGCAGTCGGTCCGATACAATAAGCTTCATCTGCCAAACGGACATGCAAGGCATCTTTGTCAGCTTCTGAATAAACGGCTACTGTTTCAACACCAAGTTCTTTGCATGCTCGAATAATCCGTACTGCAATTTCACCACGGTTTGCTACTAATAGCTTTTTAATCATAGACATACCCTCCTATTCTGCTTTCACAAGGAACAGAGGTTGTCCGTATTCTACTAATTGTCCGTTTTCAACTAATACTTTAACAATCTCACCATTCACTTCAGATTCGATTTCGTTAAATAGTTTCATCGCTTCGATAATACAAACGATGCTGTCTTTTGATACTTGATCTCCTGGTTTAACGAAAGCTTCCTCATCTGGTGAAGACGCAGCATAAAACGTTCCTACCATAGGTGAGACTACTTTATGTAAGTTATCATCATCGTCTGCAGTCTTTGTTTCTTGTTTTACTTCAGTGTTTTCTTTTGCAGGTTCTGCTGCTGGAACTTGTTCTCTTGCTGGTGGCGCTTGAGTAACTACAGGCTGAGATTGTGCTTCCTCTGCATGATAAGCAACTGCTGTTCCATCGTTCTTTTTAAGGACGATTTTAGATCCGTCATTTTCGTATTTAAATTCGTTAATGCTTGATTTGTCAATTAGCTTAATCAGTTCACGGATTTCTTGTATTTTTAGCATGAGGTCTCTACTCCTTTTAACAATCCTATCCAGTTTAGATTTTTTAGTTAGCACCTTCTATTGTGACTAGGTCTTAACACATGTAATATACCATATTTCTCATTTTAAGGATACATTAGAATCAAGTACAAGTTAATAGTACACGATTCTCATTCATATTGTAAGCGTTTACGGCATGTGTTGTCTGCTATTTCTATCATTACCTGTCACAATCAAGTCCAAACCAGCTAAACTTTTAGGGTTTTATAAAATATATCATGAAACTCTGCAAAAATAAAAAAAGCTGGTCATCAAAAACAAACAAAAAGCCGGAGTCTCCGGCTTTTTGTTTGTTAGCTCATTTCTACAAGCATGCTGATGAAGATCCTTCAAAGTAACGAAGCTTGAGAACACAGCTTTTATTTAGATGCGTGATATTCAACGGCTACAGTCTTGCTGTTTCCTAAGTGTTCATTGGCTACGTTCATAATCTCTACAACTTCTTTTTTGGAAAGTTTATCAGCTTTTACGATTACTTTAATCTGATTGTTCATCGTGCTTACAAGTGCATCATCAAAGCCCATCGACTTGATCAATGTCTCTACTGTTGATTCTTGCATCGTGAGTGACTGAAGCTCAGTCATTTTTGCCCAAGCATCCGCTTGAACTTCAGCTGATGCATCTTCTGAACCTGCAACTGCTACATAATCTGCACTCATCTCATCACGAACTTCATCTCGCTCTAAACGAAGTGCCGTAAACAAATCATCATTCGCTACACCTGAAACAGTCGCATCTTTACCTGATTTCTTGCCTGCTTCAAGATAGGCTAGGTCATCTGTTGCACCAGGAGCTGTAATATAATAGACCGATAGAACAATAATTAAGCTAAGCATGGTTAAAAGCCAAACCGTTTGTTTTTTCAATAACATTTGTTTATTCCCCCTCAGGATTTTTTGGTCCTACAAAGATCTGGTCACTTCCAATATCAAAAATCTTCTTCACAAGCTCGATAATCATCGCCTTAGTCTGAATGCTCTCAGCACCCTGTGCTAACACAGCCACTCCTTTTATCTTAGGTTTTTCTGTTGTCACGATAATTGGCTCTTCTCTTCCATCATTTGAAATGATAACGACTTTTTCATCTATCTTTTGATCTTCTATCGTTCTGGTGCCTCCATTTTTATCATTTTCTAGCGTTGTTTGACTTTGGGTGCTGTCATCTGTTACAAACTCTTTTTTTTCTGTTGTGGAAAGCTCTACCCAGACTGATACTTTTCCTACACCTTGCATCTGTTCTAATAAATCTTTTAGCTCGTTGGAATAACGATCTTCATATGTCTTAATATTCTTATCTGTCACTTCCTTGGCTTGTTTAAAAACTGCTTGGGTTTTCGGTTCTGTTTCCATGCCTATTCCATTTAAAGCGCTTTTTTGAGCAGGGGAGTCTATCATTTTACTAATAAACATAAGAGAAATTCCCAATAGAAGTAATACTAGTAAGTACTTTTGTTTATTCCCTGCTTTATCACTAAGCTGCAGCCGTTTTTTTATCTGTTCCCAAAATGAATGTTTCATTGGGATAAATCCTCTCCCCCTTCCATTTGCACCTCAACTTGCTGTGAATCTAGCTGCCACTGGCTGGCCAAGAAATACACAATCTCATCAGGAACTTCTTGGTGTTCAAGGTCTTCCTGTTTTTGTGGATGAGCGATACTAACATTCACTTCTGAAACATCTGAAATTCCTGCTTGTTCATGATGTTTGGCCAGTACCACTTTTGCACCAGTAATATCTTCAGGCTTTAACGGCTCTGTACCCATTTCCGTTTGGATTTGAAGATCGACAATTTCTAATTCATACGTCTTTTTCAACTCCTCCTGAACTTGTTTTTTCATTGGGACAGCCATTTGCTCTAATATATATGCACGTTGTGCGGATTGTATTTCACTTTTATTCTCTTCTATTGAATTTTTTATTTCATTTTCCTTTGCAGCGGCTGGTAGATCCATGGCCATGAATACTTGATCCAGATCAGAATTTATAAGTTTGAATAATGGTGAGAGCATAGCTAGAAGTATAAGTAATCCTACAACCATCTTGATGTAACTCTGAAACTGGTTCCCTGGCAATAAGAGTTCTATGACGCCCGCTAATAAGACAAGAATAATAATGTTTGTGATCCATTCTGTTAAAAACGCCATAATCCCACCTCCTATCGAACCATTAGCGTTACATTGCCCGCTGCAATAATAATCGTAATTGCAAGAAAGAACATGATAGAGACAGTCATAAGTGCAGCAAAGATAAACATGACACTTTTACCGATGATACTTAACGATTCTACGATCGGGCCGCCACCTAACGGCTGTAATAGGGCTGCTGCCATGCTGTATATGAAAGCGAGAATAAGTACTTTTATTGCTGGGAAGATAGCTAGTAAGAGTAATAATAGAGCTCCAATAATACCAACAGAATTTTTCAGTAAGATAGATGCACTCATTACTGTGTCAGTTGCATCCGTAAACATACGTCCTACGACCGGTATAAAATTGCCTGTAATAAATTTTGCAGTCTTAATCGTTATTCCATCGGCAACAGCTGCAGTAGCTCCTTGAACACTCATCACACCGAGGAAGACTGTGAAAAAAAAGGCCAAAGCACCCATGCTGATATTTCTTAACAATTTCGCGAGCTGCGTCACTTTGTGATGTTCAGACATGGTGGAAACGATACTTAATAAAGCTGATAAAAAAAGAAGGGGCAGAACAAAGTTTTTAATCAAAAGCCCGCTTGTGTTTACTAAAAATAAAATGACTGGATGAAAGAATGCCACTGAAGCAATACTTCCTACTGTTGCCATCAAAGCAAGAAGAAGGGGAATGAGTGCAATCATGAAGCTAAGCATATTATCGATTGCTTCTGTTGCATATGAGATCGCAACGTGAAAACTATTTAGTGCTAAAATAATCAAAACCATATAGACAATGCCATATGCTACTTTGGAGATCGCTGAACGATCAAAAGCATTCTGTATAGATTGGAGGAGCATACTGAATACGGTTAATAATATTAGTGTTCCTAACAACTTCCCGTGAACGGCAAGCTCATGAAACATAAATTTCATAAGGCCCATCATATAACCTTTGAGGGAGAAATCCTTCTCTCCTTTTACAAATTCTAGAAACGTTCCTTTTTGACTTTCCGGCAAAAAACCACCATATTCACTAGAGATGCTATCCCAATATTGTTTAATTTCATCAAGCTGCATGGATGAGACTTGTTGATCTACCATTTTTGAAGTGATCGAGCTCGCAGATGCAGATTCTGAGTTACCGAATAGCATAAAAGAGAAGATTACTAGCATAATTAGACTTGTCCGCTTCAACTTTGTCTGCATCTTTACAACCTGCTTTCTTATTTGGGAATAAGCGTCAGCACGGTTTCAATAATAACCGTCAATATTGGTATAGCCATCACAAGGATCAGAATCTTACCTCCGAGTTCAATCTTGGAAGCAATAGCTCCTTGCCCTGCATCACGTGTAATTTGCGCTCCAAATTCTGCGATATAAGCGATTCCAATAATCTTTAGTAACGTTTCTACATAGACCATGTTGACGTTTGCATTAATGGCAAGCCGTTGAAGCATCGTTAATACCTGTCCAATCTTATCGATCAAGAACAAGAAGATTCCTGCTCCGACCATGAGTGTAACCAAAAAGGCGAAATTCGCTTTTTGTTCTTTAAGGACTAAAGCTAAGAAAGCAGCGACCAGTCCAAAACCAACAATTTGGATAATTTCCAATCTGGCCCCCTCCTTAATTCTGAAACAAAAAGACTCCTTTTACTTTTTGAAACAAGTCATCTAATAAAGTAATAACCATAAATAGAGCAACAACAAATCCTAAAAGCGTTACCCAGTGCGCATAATCCTCTTTACCAATCATCTTTAAAACGGTATGAAGCATCGCGACAATTATTCCTAATCCTGCAATCTGAAACACTGCGTTTACATCCAATCCCATTAGTGAGACCTCCTGTTACATTAAGAGAATAACGATTAAAAGCCCCATTAACACCCCAAGACTTTTGCACATTTTTTCATAGCGTTCTTGTATGTCTCTTGCTTCTTTTTCCTCACGGGTAAGGTGGGCGAGTGTTAACTGTATCTGCTTTTGCTGATGCTCTTTGTCATGTCTGCCAAGCGTTGATCCAAACTGGCGAAGCACTTCTATTTCTCCGGACTTAAAGGACGTTTCCTTTGTCAATACAGCCAGTTGACTCTCCCATGCTTCTTGAACAGAGAGTTCACCTTCAATCAAAGAATCAGAAATCGTAAGAAAAAAAGTAGATAAAGGCTCTTTTAAAGGTTTTCCTATATGCTGAAAGGCTTCATGAAGAGGTGTTGACCCATACATGATCTCTGCCTCTAGTGCTTGAAGAGTGACTTTTAGTTCTCTTAATTTCTTTGGTCTTTCTCTTACACGCTTTGCCCACTCAAATCCAAATATTGTGGTTGCAGAAAGAATAGCGATCGCACCGATCCAACTCATCATGCTGCACCAACCGGCGACCGATAGATTTCATTGAAAGCCCCATCATAAATCCTTTGTATCGTACCAGGTCCTTTATCACGGCTTAAAATTACATATCTTTGAAACAGCGAAAGACCAGACAAGGGTTTCATCACAGGCCTTTTGAGCGCATCTTCTAAACTGCTTCCATGGGCAGTGAAAATCATCTGTACACCAGCGTGCATAGCCTCTAAAATAGCCTCACCGTCTTCTTTTCTCCCAATTTCATCCACGATTAAAACTTGCGGGCTCATCGAACGTATAAGCATCATCATACCTTCCGCTTTTGGACAGGCATCAAGTACATCCACTCTTTGTCCAAGTGAATGTTGGGGAATCCCTTTAATGGAACCAGCTATTTCAGAACGTTCATCAACGATACCAACTTTAAAAGAAGGAATATTTTTTTTGTTTGCGCCACAACTGACTAGCCTTGCAATATCCCTTAAAAGGGTAGTTTTCCCGGTCTGCGGAGGGCCAATCAGCAATGTATTCAGCCAATTTTTTTGAAACAGGTAGGGTAGAAGCGGTTCAGCAATTCCTATTTTCTCTCTCGCAATCCTTACATTAAATGAACTGATATCTTTTATAGCTTTAACAGATCCATGCTCCGTGATCACCTTACCTGCTAGTCCTACGCGATGACCTCCAGAGATCGTGATATAGCCCCGCTTCAGCTCTTCTTCTAGCGCGTATAGAGAATGCTGACTTAAACGATTGAGCAATACTTGGGATTCTTCTGCCAGGATCGTTTTTTCTAACGGATAGATCGGCTTACCCGAACATAAAATTTCTAACGGCTGTCCGATTCTAACTCTTATTTCCTCAACTGATTGAAGGATAGGAGCTGGCAGATTTCTTAAAGTATGCTGAATTTCTTCCGGAAAGAGTCTAAAAATGGTTTCCATAACCGTTTCTCCTTTAAAAGGCTAGTACTATAAACGTATGGCTTATCCCTACGCTTTATGCCAATAAAGGGAGGTTTAGTAGTACTGTTGAGAAAAAATGAAGTGAGTTTCAGTGATAAGCTGATTAAAGAGGAAGGTAAATGAAGTTTTATAGAAATAAATCACCACATTTATATACTTTTTTGAACGTTAACGGGGTTTGTAATAAGCTTATTCAACTTTCGGAGCGAAACGATGGACACACTGAGCGAAACTGTAGCTAATTGGAGCGAAAAATGGGGCCCACTGGGCGGAATGGAAGGAGTTAGGAGCGAAACACCGTCCAGTTTGAGCGAACGTGTAACAAATAAAAGAACACGTACCGTAAAATTCATAACAAAAAAGCCTCATCCCGATTAAAGAATCAGAATGAGGCTTTACCAATTATTTAACTATGCACGTGATACGTATGCTGCATTTCTTGTATCGATGATCAGCTTGTCTCCTTGGTTAACAAAGAAAGGCACTTGAACGATCAATCCTGTTTCAAGGGTAGCTGGTTTTGTTCCGCCTGAAGCTGTATCACCTTTGATTCCAGGCTCAGTCTCAGCAACTACTAATTCTACTGTGTTCGGCAGTTCAACACCGATCGTTTCACCTTGATACGTCATGATGTGTACTGTCATGTTTTCAAGCAAGTACTTCAATTCGTACTCAATTTGAGAAGCTTGGAGCTCAATTTGCTCATATGATTCGTTATCCATGAACGTATGCGTATCTCCTGATGCATATAGGTATTGCATCTTACGGTTTTCAATATGTGCTTTTGCAACTTTCTCTCCGCCACGGAACGTTTTTTCCTGGATACCGCCTGTACGAAGGTTACGAAGTTTAGAACGAACAAATGCCGCTCCTTTTCCGGGTTTTACATGTTGGAATTCAAGAACTTGCCAAATCCCTCCATCTACTTCAATCGTTAATCCTGTTTTAAAATCGTTTACTGAAATCATGTTATTATCCTCCTGAATCGTTTAACTGATTGTTAAAAGCGTTTTTGTTGAGTGAGTTAGTGATTCATTACCGTCTTTCGTGATAAGTGCATCGTCTTCAATACGAACTCCACCTATTCCTGAAACATAAATTCCAGGTTCTACAGTAACAAGCATCCCAGGCTCAAGAATTGTATCAGACTTCATAGATAAAGCAGGTCCTTCATGAACATCTAAGCCTATTCCATGGCCCGTTGAATGTCCAAAATTGTCACCAAATCCTTTTGAAGTTATATAATCCCGTGTTAACGCATCTGCTTCCTTGCCCGTCATTCCAGGCTTAATGCCTTTCATTCCAAGCATTTGTGCTTCATACACAACTTGATAGATCTCTTTAAGCTCATCTGAAACATTACCGATCGCAACCGTACGAGTAATATCAGAACAATAACCTTTGTAGTATGCACCAAAATCCAAGGTTACTAATTCACCAGTCTCAATCTTTTTATCTGAAGCAACACCGTGTGGAAGGGCTGAACGATAGCCTGAAGCCACAATGATATCAAATGAGGATGAAGCTGCTCCATTTTTTCTCATGAAAAATTCTAGTTCATTAGAAACTTCACGTTCTGTAAGACCTGGGCGAATAAACTCTATGATATGTGAAAAAGCGGCATCGGCAATGCTTGCTGCATCCTTTACTATCTTAATCTCTGATTCATCCTTTATCAAGCGCAACTTTTCCACAAGCCCCGTTACAGGTACGAGTTCGGTCTCCTGTGAATCTAATTGTTTCTCATATGTACGGTAAGAAGAATATGTAACATGATCTTGTTCAAAACCAAGCTTCTGGATTGAAAGTTCTTTCGTTAACTTTGCCACCTCTTCTGGAATCGGAGCGGTATGCATGACGACTCGATAACCCTCTGCCTGTTCAGCTGCCTGTGTCTTATAGCGGAAGTCCGTAACCAATATGGCTTCTTCCTTTGTAATTAAAAGTACACCTGAACTGCCCTTAAACCCACTTAAATAAAAGCGGTTTGAAGAAGAAGTGACTAGCAATGCATCAATATCAAACGTTTCAAACAACTCTCTCGCTTTTTCAACACGTCTCATATTGCATCCCCCTTAAATTGATTGTTAAAAGCATGCAGCGCTAATTTATAACTATCAAAACCAAAACCTGAAATCTGTCCGATCGTAACTGGGGCAATAACAGAGTCACGCCGAAATTCCTCCCGAGCATGAACATTGGACAAATGGACTTCTATAACTGGGACATCCACACTGGCAATTGCGTCCCTAATCGCATAACTATAATGAGTATAAGCTCCTGCGTTTAAGACAATACCCTGGAATTGACCAGCAGCACCATGAATTAAATCAATGATATCGCCTTCATTGTTGCTTTGATGAAAGGATACTCCCATTAGAAGTTTTTCTGATAACTCTTCTAGTTCGTTTTCTAGGTCGTCTAATGTTTTTGCACCATAAATGCCAGGCTCCCGTTTTCCCAATCTGTTTAAATTCGGTCCATTAATGATAAGTAAATTTCTGTTGTTCATCGGAAACACCTAGCCTTTGCATAAAAAAATAGAATGTTCATAAAACATTCTATCATAGGGGCTGATCATTTGAATAGTTACGAACTTTGTGCAGATTCCTTATTCCCTTGTGCCTGACCATAACGCTCACTGTATTCAAATGAAATCGAGTATCCCACAAAAACACCATATAAGATGTATATACAAAGCGTAGTTGTAATCGTGTTTTTACCTATCGTATTCATAGGTTCTAATCCAGGAAATATCGGATGAAGCAGATAGAATACAATCGCCCACAACGCCACTCCATATATGATTCCAGCCCACATCGACTTGACCTTAGCAAAAGCATAACGATATGCAATCGCTACAAGGATTGATAGTAAAGCGACAATCAGAATACTGATCAGCTGCCCAAGCCACTCGGACTTCCATTTCCCGAGTGCCCACGGTGCTAAGACGAGTGCAGGACCTACTTTTGAAAAATTTAAGTAGTATGCAATAAAACCAAATGAAGCCCATATTAGACCTCCAAAAAAACCAACACCTATCACTCTGCTCATAAACGAGGATTGAGACTCTTGTTTGTCTTGTTCTAATTTTGAATCGCTCATATACGACCACCTCCAACATTTCTAGTATGTCCACAAAATTAACGCCCAAACTTCTCAACATTCATCAATCATAATCCGTGTAAAACATGTATAAAATGGGAAAAATACAATCATCCCATGTGGAGGAATATCCAGCTTTACTGTAGAATAGAAAGTACCTACAAAACTTTAGGCTGGGGGTTCAACATGACAAAAGAGAAAAAGCCCGCATACGGCGGTCAAGCCGTACTTGAAGGGGTTATGTTTGCCGGTAAGCACACATACGTTACGGCAATACGGAGAAATGATGATTCTATCGAGTATTTTGAACTGAAAAAGAAACCTTCTCCAGTTTTATCTAAATTAAAGAAGATTCCTTTTTTACGAGGATTTATAGCGATAATCGAAGCGAGCATGAATGGCACACAGCACTTAAACTTTTCAGCTGAACGGTTCGGTGTAGAACCTGGTGAAGAAGAAAAAGTAGAAGAAGATAAACCATCTAAATTTGCCTTTTTCTTTTCTTTAGCGATTATCGGTGTTCTATCTTTTCTATTTGGTAAGTTTGTATTCACACTTGTACCTGTG
This sequence comes from Fictibacillus sp. UD, assembly GCF_043558025.1. Lineage (NCBI taxonomy): Bacteria > Bacillati > Bacillota > Bacilli > Caryophanales > Fictibacillaceae > Fictibacillus > Fictibacillus sp. UD. Next base: position 498,111 of record NZ_JARUHH010000001.1, on the reverse strand, counting down.
TTTTTAGCAGAAGCATTTCGCTTTATCGTACCTGGACACCTAGGTCAAAATCTTCTAGAAGGTTTATTCAAGTTTATCTTTTTATTAAGCTACATCTATTTTGTATCGTTGACACCAGCGATTAAAAGGGTATTTATGTATCATGGTGCAGAACACAAAGTCATCAATACTTACGAAGCAGGCGATGAACTAACGATTGAAAACGTGAAACGCCATTCTAGACTTCATTACCGTTGCGGCAGCAGTTTTATCTTATTTACCGTAATCGTTGGAATGTTTATCTATTACTTCTTCCCATCTGATCCGCTTTGGCTAAGAATTTTATGCAGACTTGCGCTTATCCCTGTCGTTTTAGGGGTATCTTTTGAAGTATTACAACTTACGAATAAATTAAGAGATGTTCCTGTTCTCCGTTACCTCGGATACCCGGGACTATGGCTTCAGTTATTAACAACAAAAGAACCTGATGAAAAACAAATAGAAGTTTCTATTCTTTCTTTTAATGAAATGTTGCGTCGTGACGCATCCTATGAAAGTGAAAAAAACGCTAGTCAAATCGTTTAATCATAAGGAGGTGAACCTGTTGCAACAGAATAGCAGAAAATTGCATCCCATCATTTGGTTCGTTATTTCACTGGCTGTTGTAGGAATTCTTTATCAATTGATCACTTCACCTCGCCAATTATTTACAACCATTCTGATCGGAGCAGCAGTGGTCGCCGTGTTTTACTTTATCTTTCGGAGAACTTCATCGGGTGTAAACGGCAAATATAGAAAAGCAGTCAAACAGTCGCAAAAACGGTATGGCTCCAATCAGAAACCGCCGAAAGCATCTCCGCTGTTTCCTAACAAAAAGGCTGCAAAAAGTTCCGCTCAGAAAAAGAGAACACGTGAACATCATTTAACCGTAATCGAAGGTAAAAAGAACAAGAAAAAAAATCGAGCCTCCTTTTAGGATTAGGCTCGATTTTTGTATGATGGATGCGCTGGATGAGGATACCTCTTACCTGTAATCCAGTTTTGCAAAAAGTGCTCTGCTCGATCATGACCAAATGTATATAATTCATTTTTTGCTTCTGACGAAAGCTGGAAATCTATTACCGAAACATGTTTAACCGGCATAAATATTATATCTCTTGCATCGTGTGAATCAATATAACGGTTATCGTGTGCTTGCATCATCGTCTCAAATAAAGCTTTAAACAACTGCACGGCATTCTTCACATTATGTGTTGGTATATGATCATTAATATATGAACTTAGCTGAAACCCTAATACAGGGCGGATTGGAACGCGATCTCTTCTTTGGAACAACCACATCGGAAAGTTGCTAAGCACTCCTCCATCAACAATATAACTTTTCTGTCCAACTCGATTAAACAACTTGATCGGATAAAAAAAATAAGGCAAGCTGCAGCTCATTCTTACTGCTCGAGCAATAGGAAAACGTTCAGGCAGCAGCCCATATTCTTCTAAATCGTCTGGCAAAACAATCAACCTGCCTCTTGTAATATCAGAGGCAATGATCTTTAAGCTTCCATAAGGAATATCCGCAAACGTAACAATTCCCCTAGCAGCTAAAAGGGACGCCACCCAGTTTTCCAAGTAATCTCCTTTAAACAATCCTAGTTTCCAATATAACTTTAACCAGTTCATAAAAGGAATAGGCACAATGGTTTTACTCGTATCCAGAAATTTTCGAAAGTCCAATTGATCAATGAGCTCTTTCATTTCTCCTGCCGAATAACCCGCCTTAATTAAAGCTGCCATCAACGCACCCGCACTCGTTCCAGCTACCCTCTCAAAAGTAAGCCCCCGATTTTCAGCCGCTTCAACAGCTCCAATCAAAGAAAGTGCCTTGATGCCTCCACCAGAAAAAACACCATCAATCCGCATAAACATCTCCTCCACTACTATCCTAATCAGCAGAAGATGTCCCATATTACCGATTTATGAAAATAAAATTTATATAATAACCTTTACCGTCCATATTTCAAAAATACTGTCGGGTTTTCTCAATTTACTGTCCACTTTTAGAAAAATACTGTCCACTTTTCACGTTTTACTGTCCACTTCTTACAATTTACTGCTTGCCAGCTATAAACCTGTAGTAAGCGCACAAAAAAACAACCATATAAATTATGATTGTTCTTGTTCTTCATTCTTCGCTTGTACTTCTCGTAATTGCTTTAGTCGGCTCTCGTCTTCCTCAAAGAACTGCACAAGATCTCCAATTCGGTCTATCGCGTTCCAGCTTAAGTGATGCTCGATCCCCTCAACATCTTGATAGATGTTTTCTTGGTCTACACCGATAACCTTTAAAAATTCTTCAAGTAATTCATGTCTGTAAACTAATCGCTTACCTAGCTTTTTACCGTTAGGCGTTAAAACGAATCCTCTGTATTTTTCATAAACGACATACTTGCCTTTGTCGAGTTTCTGAATCATCTTGGTCACAGAAGAGGGATGCACTTCTAGGTTTTCAGCAAGATCTGATACCCTGGCATAGCCTTTCTCTTCGATTAAGGCGTAAATGCGTTCTATATAGTCTTCCATACTTGGGGTTGGCGGCAAAATGTTCCCTCCCTATATACTAAACCAGCTTGGTCTCTATAAAAAGGATACTATAGAATGGTAAGCGTGACAAGGGAACCTATTAACCACTCCATCACGTAAAATACTCGATCTTTGCTGAAGGAAACATCGTATGAATGTAATTTTCAACGGTTTCCCGCAATCTTGTTGCTTGATCATCTTGATAGACATATTTACCGATTCCATAACGTCCCCACTTGTATTTACGCTCTTCTTCGTTCATTTCAAGCTTAGATTTAGGATAGTTTTTTTCAATAACTCGTTTTGCAGGTTTCGTAAAACGGTGTTGTATAAGTTCAAACGTCAGGTCGTTTGTTAAATGCTTCGGAATTTTTGCTTCTAAAATGTCAAAAAGCTCTTTATATCCTTCTTCCCAGTCTTTATGAAGATAAAGTGGAGCTACAATAAATCCTAACGGGTATCCAGCTTCCGCTACTCGTATAGCTGCATTAATACGTTCTTCCAGCGGACTAGTGCCAAGTTCGAAATTTTTAATTACATAATTCGAATTCACACTAAATCGAAATCGTGTTCTTCCTTGATGTTTGGCATCGAGTAAGTGATCAACATGATGATACTTTGTCGTAAAACGAAGTCTGCCTAGATCGGTTGCTCCAAAAAATTCAATCGCTCTTTTTAAATTATGTGTTAAATGATCAATTCCAACGATATCTGATGTACACGATGCTTCAAAGCGAGTAACTTCAGGTGCTCGCTCTTGCATATACTTTTCGGCTTGAGCAAAGATTTCATCCGTGTTCACATATGTTCGTAAATAAGGCTTACTGCCAAGAGTCGTTTGTAAGTAACAATAATGACAATGACCCATGCATCCCGTCGCTAAAGGAATTGCGTATTCTGCAGAAGGCTTGGACGAATCAAACTTCAAAGTCTTTCTGATTCCGACAACAAGCGTTGATTTTGCGGTTCTATACTTTTGAAAATCATTGTCACCTGGCAGATCACGGATTTGATTATGTGACGTCGTTTCTCTGATCTCCACTTCCAACTTGCTGAATCGGTCGAACAATTCTTTTCCTAACGGATATTCAAGTGCACGCGGTTCAAAATAGATCAACTGCGGCATAAACGGTTTATTTGCACCAGCCATAACACTACACCCCACAATTTTTTTCACAAATGATGGAGTTAGTATGTGCTATTCGGTCCAAAAGAAAAAGGAAGGAACATTTCCAGTTCCTTCCCCGTGCTAATTTTAAAGTCCGCATTTTAATTGTGCATTACAATTTGTACATGTATTGCAGCCGCCGATTTCTTTTACCTTTCCTTTTCGGCAAACTGGGCAAGTATTGCCTACTTCGTTCCCGATTGTTACATCTGTTGAACGAAGATCTGTAATCGTATCTAAAATAACGACTTTGCTTTTTTCTTCTTCCATACCAAGATCGATTTCGGTCTGTTCAAATGTCTCTTCTGCTTTTAGTGTAAGAACTTGTGAGTCACGACTTCCGTCAACGTAAACCGTTCCGCCTTTTGCTCCGCCCTTATAAAGACGTTCGTAAACCTTTTGAACTTGATCAACCGTGTATCCTTTTGGCGCGTTAACCGTTTTAGAGATCGAGCTGTCTACCCAGCGCTGGATGACGCATTGTGTATCCGCATGCGCTTCTGGTGCAAGCTCCATCGCTGCTACAAACCACTCAGGAAGCTCGTTCTCGTTTGCATCAGGATTGCAGTCCAAATATTCTTTTACGATATCAGCTTTTACTTCAATAAATTTCCCTAAACGACCGCTTCGGAAGTAGGAGAATGAGAAGTATGGCTCTAATCCTGTGGAGACTCCAACCATGGTTCCTGTGGATCCAGTTGGCGCGACTGTTAACAAGTGAGAGTTACGAATGCCGTATTTTAAGATATCTTCACGAACATCTTCTGGAAGCTTTTTCATGTAACCTGTTTCAATAAAACGATTTCTTAGCGTTTCAGTTTCCGTTTCTGATGCACCTTCTAAGAACGGGAAGCTACCCTTCTCTTTTGCAAGTTCGATTGAAGTGCGGTAAGCCGTAACAGCTATCGTTTCAAAGATCTTGTCTACCAGTTGGTTTCCTTCTTCTGATCCATATACTGTTTCACAATAGATAAGAAGGTCATGAAGTCCCATTACTCCTAATCCCACACGACGCTCACCTAACGCTTGAACGCGGTTTGGTTCCAAGAAGTATGGTGTTGCATCAATAACGTTGTCTTGCATGCGTACGCCAACTTCAACCGTTTGTTTCAGCTTTTCAAAATCGACTGTTTTGTTTTCTTTGTCTGCCATGTTGCCAAGGTTTACAGCAGCAAGGTTGCAGACACTGTATGGTGCAAGTGGTTGTTCCAGTTTTTTGTTATCACAAAGGCTTTTTATCCTTTGTTTCTGGAGGTTCGTTTCCCTCATCCCTAGTTAAGGTACGACCAGTCGTTTCTGGTCCAGCTCAGCATATCTCTTCAATAGTTTGATAAATTCTAACTATTGCTGCGGCCTCGTGGGGGAATTATATTCTGAATCGTTCAGTTTCATCCCCTATGCGTTGCCCCTGACTGAACTTTTACACTCAGTCTTCGGTTCGGATTAGGATTCTCACCCTTCCCGCTTAGTTCCGCAGTTTTTAACGTGAGGCAATTCAAGCCACCTTACCACACGGATTCGTTGCTACAACCTTTTGTCCATATGCTGTAGCATTTGTCATGTCATTGGCGTTATCAATAAAGAAAATTCCTGGCTCAGCTGAGTATGTGGCACAAATATTGATCAAGTTCCAAAGTTCACGAGCTTGGATGCGTTTGTATACTCGAATACCATAGCCTTTCTCTTCCCAAACCCGAACATCTCCGACCTCATGCCACTCGTTGTTGTATGCTTCCATCTCTTCAGGCGTGTATGCCTCAACACTTGGAAAGCGTAATAGATACTCAGTGTCACTTTCTACTGCTTCCATAAATTCTTTAGTGATCGTAACTGAGATATTTGCTCCAGTTAAGAACTCAGAATTATGAACACTGTATGTCCCACCATCGCGAAGCATTGTTTCAGCATCGCGTAAAACATCAGAATCGAAGCCGCCTGTTCCCGGAATGTCTTTATAGCGAAGAATTCCTTCGTACATCGCTTTTTGAGCTGGTGTCAGCGGTGTAAACTTCAATTTATCTTGAGCGACCTGCTTAATTTTTTCGTCGTTCGTATTTTCAATCAAATAACGCAAAATACGAGGATTCTGCATTTTAGAAATGATGAAATCAATGATGTCAGGATGCCAGTCGGCCAGCATGATCATTTGTGCCCCACGCTTTTTTGTTACTCTCATAATGAGGGGATGGACATTTCTGCCACCCTCTTACACTTTCATGTAAGATCAGACTATATCATCAAAGAAAAAGTTCTTCTTTGTCTCGTGCCCCGTAACCTCGTTGCCGATGATTATGGTTTACTCGTTCCATCGTTAACCTCCACTTTTACAGATATTAACCTTAGGAACTTTCAATAGTCGTTGAACGTTCATCTTTGTTTCCAAAGACGCTTCGCTGCTGATTGCCCATTGTACTATCTTTAGAATTTTCAAGCGTTCACGCCCGCTGTTACCAGCCACGTTGTAGCTCCTAAAGCTTTAGGGTGTTCCAGCAATTCACGAGATTAAGTCGCCATGGTGTTAACGACTTCCGCCCTGCTCAACCAAGTGCGTCAACTTCGCGATATCATCCAGCCAGGATACAGAGCCTGATGATTTTCCGTTTACGCCTCTAGCGAGTGCGTTTTTCGGTCGAAGAGTAGATCCGTTCGTTCCTACACCGCCGCCTCTGCTCATGATCTCCATCACTTGCTTACGGTGATCTGAGATGCCTTCACGCGAATCTTTTACATATGGCATCACGTAACAGTTGAAATACGTTACATCCGTTTCTGCACCTGCTCCATATAAAACACGTCCTGCAGGAACAAAGTTCATTTCAGAGAGTTCTTTGTAAAATTTCTCGAAAGATTCTTGGCGCTTCTCTTCTGTCGTTTCTACAGATGCTAAGCCTGTCGCATTTCTCAGAGCGATTTGCTCATAAAATACTTCTAGGGGCTTGTCCATTACATCTAGTGAACGAGTGATCAAGCCTGTTTCGGCTTCTTCCGGTTTTTCTAGCACCGCTTTAAATTCGTCTTCAACGAGTACGACGGCATTTTTGTCATCCCAGTTGACCGATTGAATGTATCCAAGTCCTCTTGCTGGAAACTTTGGATCTTCTTTTACGGTTAAAACAACAAAATCACCCGGTTTTAACGTTTTCTTTTCTGTGTCCTTAAAGCTGTAACGATCGAGCATAACCAATCGAGAAACACCTTTATGAGTGGTTTTCATTGTAGAAGTTACGGGGTGCACTTGTGGAAATTGAGCTATATCACTGTTGAGAGCGTCAATATCAATACCCTTTTTAACAGTTGCGACTGTGTCCATATTTCTCCTCCTCTATTAAAATCACATACGATGTATATCTATATCTTGTATGTATAAGTTCTACCCTTATACTATATATACGTAAACCTCGTGTCAAAGAAAAAAAATTGTCAAACTTAAAATCATGAGGATATTACAGCAAATTGAAGATTGCACACTATTTTTTATGATTTTATTAAATATTTGGCTGAAAATTAGATTTGTATTTATTGGAAGTTACAGAAAGCTTTAAAACACGTGTTTTTCTTAAAATCCTGCTCTATCACAAAAAAAATTAATATCTTGACTTCTAATGTTTTTACACACTTTACCAAAAGAAAAAATCGAGACCTCTAAGGAGGTTTCGATTTTTCAGTTATTAACGTCTAAATGTCCATTCATCATTACGATAGCGAGTTTCAGCAATGTGTTCTACTTCAGCCCACTGCTCATTTGAAAGAGTATATGGAACAAGATTAATATTCAAGCCGTTTTCAAAACCCTTTTTAAAGGCGATTTTTGCATCTAGAATCGTTACAGGGTCTGAAAGCAATGAATTGATGGCAACTGCCTTCTTTTTAAAAGCAGACTGCATTCTCTCGCGTAGTCGATCGCTTGAGTATTTAAAAAGGTCAAAGAGTTTATCTTCGTCTAGATCCAACAAAATGGATCCATGCTGCAAAATCACACCTTTTTGCCTTGTTTGAGCACTTCCTGCCACTTTTCTGCCTTCAACGACTAATTCATACCAGGAAGGGGCATCAAAACAAACGGCAGATCGAGGATTTTTCAACCCTTCTCGCTCTTCTTCTGTTTTTGGAACAGCGAAGTAAGCATCCAAACCTAAACCTTGAAATCCTTCTTTAATTCCTTCAGAGATTACCCGATAAGCTTCTGTTACACTTTGAGGCATATCCTTATGCGATTCAGATACGATTACACTATATGTCAACTCCTGATCATGAAGAACCCCGCGTCCTCCAGTTGGGCGTCTAACAAAGCCTAAATCATATTTTTTAACCTCATCAAGGTTAATCTCTTTTTCTACTTTTTGAAAGTAACCGATGGATAGTGTCGCTGGATCCCACCCGTAAAAGCGGATAACGGGAGGGATTTTACCTTCACTGTGCCAAGTAAGAAGCGCTTCATCCATCGCCATATTTATTGCCGGTTCGCAATTTCCAGAATCAATATAATACCAGTTTTCTTTTTCCACGTTTTTCGTCTCCCTGCGATTCATTCGTAACTAGTGTACCAAATTCGGAGTATGTGTCAAAACAATCGCTTAAAGTTAGATTTTTCTTTTGCCTATATAGCGATCCACCGCTATAATTGTGGTAGATTGTTTAAAGGAGTGCAAGCGTTATGGGATGGATAGTTTTAGCAGGTATCGTGGTAGCTTTATTGGCCTATGTGATTGGTATGGGTCTATACCAAAAGAGATTTTTAAAGACATTAAACGAAGAAGAGTTCAAGGCAGGTTATCGTAAGGCTCAATTGATTGATGTCCGTGAACCTGAAGAGTTTAAAAAGGGTCATATTTTAGGAGCCCGCAACATTCCCTTATCTCAAATGAGACAAAGATTGAAGGAAGTTCGTAACGACCAGCCTGTTTACTTATATTGCGAGAGCGGATTCAGAAGTGCTCGTGCAGCCAACTTCCTTAAGAAGAAGAAGTACGGCCAACTGCATCATTTACATGGCGGGTTCAGAAAATGGACAGGCCGAGTAAAATCAAATTAACACATATAAAAGCAGCCCATTCAAAAAACGGGCTGCTTTTTTTGTACTTTAAACTTGTTTGCTGTACTTTAAGATTGGCTTTCTAGCTGCTGTTGCTTCATCCAATCTTTTTACAACTGTTGTGTGAGGTGCTTCTTGAACGATTTCAGGTGTTTCTTCTGCTTCTTTTGAAATCTGAATCATCTTTTCAATAAATTCATCAAGAGTTTCTTTAGACTCAGTTTCAGTCGGCTCGATCATAATTGCTTCTTCTACACTTAATGGGAAGTAAATGGTTGGCGGGTGATAGCCAAAGTCTAAAAGACGTTTTGCAATATCGAGTGTTCTTACACCTAACTTCTTCTGACGGCGTCCAGATAATACGAACTCGTGTTTACAGTGCTGTGTAAACGGCAGATCAAAATGAGGCTCCAGACGGCGCATCATATAGTTTGCGTTCAACACTGCATTTTCAGACACTTGGCGCAATCCATCAGGCCCCATCGTCATGATGTACGTAAACGCACGAACGTTAATCCCAAAGTTACCGTAGAAAGGTTTAACACGTCCGATTGACTGTGGACGATTGTACTCAAATTTGTAAACATCGTTTTCTTTGACAAGTACTGGTTTTGGCAAGAATGGGATTAAATCCGCTTTCACTCCGACTGGTCCTGATCCAGGTCCTCCGCCGCCATGTGGTCCTGTAAATGTTTTATGCAGGTTCAAGTGAACAACATCAAAGCCCATATCCCCAGGTCTAGCAAAACCTAAGATCGCGTTCGCATTCGCGCCATCATAATAAAGCTTGCCGCCAGCTTCATGGACAATCTTTGCCATCTCTAAAATATGTTCTTCAAAAAGTCCTAATGTATTTGGATTTGTAAGCATAAGAGCAGCAACATCTTGATCGACTACTCGTTTTAAGTCTTCTAAATCAACAAGACCGCGCTCATCCGATTTTACGGTAATCGATTCGAAACCTGCAACGGTCGCAGATGCTGGGTTCGTTCCGTGAGCTGAATCTGGAACGATGACTTTAGTTCGATTAAAGTCTCCATTTGCTTCATGATAAGCACGGATCATCATAAGACCTGTCCATTCACCATGTGCACCAGCTGCCGGCTGAAGCGTTACTTCATCCATACCTGTAATCTCAGCTAGAGATGTTTGCAAACGGTACATCATTTCCATTGCACCTTGTACCGTCTCTTCATCTTGGAGAGGATGAATATGGGCAAAACCAGGAAAACGTGCAACATCTTCATTGATTTTTGGATTGTATTTCATCGTACATGAACCAAGGGGATAAAAACCAGAATCAACTCCATGGTTACGATTGGATAATGCTGTATAATGACGGACGATTTGAAGCTCAGAAACTTCAGGAAGGTCAGCTTCTTCTGTACGCAAATAATCAGATGGAATAATTGACTCCACATTTACTTCTGGAACGTCAAGTTCAGGAATGCTGTATCCCACTCGACCTGGCTTTGACAATTCAAAAATTAGTGACTGATGTTCTGTACGCATGCTAATCCCTCCAATACATTTGCAAGCTGATCGATTTCTTCTTTTGTTCTCACTTCAGTAACAGCTAAAAGCATATGATTTTTTAGTTCTGAATAAGACAGACCTAAATCATAGCCTCCAATTATTCCTGATTCTAATAACTTTTGATTCACTTCTTTTGCAGAACACTTTAATTCAATGACAAATTCGTTAAAGAACGGTCCAGTAAAAGCTGTTTTAAAGCCTTTTTCTTCAAGCACTTTTTTTGCATAGTGTGCTTTCTGGATATTTTGGTGAGCCACTTCTTTAACACCTTGCTTTCCAAGAGCTGTCATGGCAATGGATGCTGCAAGAGCATTTAGCGCTTGGTTTGAACAAATGTTACTTGTTGCTTTATCACGTCTGATGTGCTGCTCTCTCGCTTGAAGCGTTAATACAAAGCCGCGCTTTCCGTCTTCATCAAGTGTTTGACCTACTAGTCGACCAGGAACTTTACGCATTAGTTTAGTTGTTACAGCAAAATATCCACAGTGAGGACCGCCAAATCCTTGAGCGATACCAAATGGCTGTGCGTCACCTACGACGATATCTGCACCAAATTTCCCTGGAGGAGTGAGGGCACCTAAAGCTAGCGGATTTGAAGAAACAACAAACATTCCTTTCGCTCCATGAACGATTTCTTCAATCTCTTTTAACGGTTCAATCTGTCCGAAGAAGTTTGGATATTGCACGATTACACATGCCGTTTCTTCATCCACTTCAGCACGCAAAGCGTTAAGTGAAGTCATTCCATCTTCCATTTCAATTTCTACTACTTGTAGATGCTGTCCTTTAGCATAAGTCTTCAGTACATCACGAGACTCTGGATGAACGGACTTGGATACAACGATTTTCTTTCTGCGAGTTTGCGCTGCAGATAGAAGACCCGCTTCAGCAAGTGCAGTTCCGCCATCATACATGGAAGAGTTGGCAACATCCATACCTGTTAATTCACAGATCATCGTTTGGAATTCGAAGATCGCTTGAAGTTCACCTTGAGAGATCTCAGGCTGATATGGCGTATATGCTGTGTAAAACTCAGAGCGAAGAAGCATATGATTTACGATCGATGGAGAATAGTGATCGTACACACCAGCTCCTAAGAATGATGCATGTTCTTTTGTATTTTTATTTAACGCAGCCAAACGGCCCATTTCTTTCACGAGCTCAGGCTCAGACAAAGCTTCCTCAATTTGTAAACGTCCTTTAAAGCGAACTTCTTCTGGAATATCTTGAAAAAGATCTTCTGTCGTTTCAATTCCAATCGTTTCAAGCATTTCCTTTTTATCTTGGGCTGTCATTGGCAAATAGCGGAATGTCATGGTTTCTCCTCCTTAAAAACTCTATTTTCCTCGTTTATAAAATGGTGAAGCAACAACTTTTGCTTTTAAGCGTTTTTGGCGAATCTGTACTTCCACTTCAGTACCTAGCTCTGTAAAGTCCTTTTCGAGCAAAGCAAGGCCTAAATTTTTCTTTAATGTTGGCGATTGTGTCCCGGTTGTAACTTCTCCAATCTTCACATCGCCCTTATATACTTCATAATGAGACCGCGGGATACCTTTATCGATCATCTCAATGCCGACAAGCTTCCTTGGCGCTCCATTTTTCTTTTGTTCTGCCAGTACTTCTTTGCCGATAAAATCTGCTTCTTTATCTGTTTTCACTGCGAATCCGATACCAGCTTCTATTGGAGTGATTTCTTTTGTAAGTTCTTGACCGTATAGAGCAAGTTTAGCTTCAAAGCGTAAAGTGTCACGCGCCCCAAGTCCAGCTGGGCGCAAGCCGTCTTCATGGCCCGCTTCAAGCAAAGATCTCCACAGCTTTTCTGCATGTTCAGTTTTTAAATAAATTTCAAAGCCATCTTCTCCTGTATAGCCTGTTCGAGAAACAAGGGCGGAGATTCCAGCCAGTGATACATCTTCTTTAAAACGGAAGAATCCGATCTCAGAAAGATCTGTATCTGTTAGCTTCTGTAAAATTTCTTCTGCTTTAGGTCCTTGGATTGCAAGCTGTGCATATTCAGGAGAAACATTTACAAGTTCTACACCTTCTGGCTTTTTGCTGTTTAACCATTCGAAATCTTTTTCAATATTAGAGGCATTCACAACGAGCAAGTAATCGTTTTCATCTCTTTTATAAATTAAAAGATCATCCACTGTACCGCCGTTTTCATAGCACATAGCCGTATATTGAGCCTGGCCGTTTTGAAGTTTAGAAACATCATTGGTCATCGTATATTGCAGGAACGATAATGCATTCGGTCCTCTTACATCAAATTCTCCCATGTGAGATACATCGAATAAACCTGCTTTTGTTCTAACAGCCTCGTGTTCCTCTTTAATGCTTGAGAACTGAACAGGCAATTCCCAACCACCAAAATCAATTACTTTTCCACCGTGTTCTTTGTATGTTTCGAATAGCGGTGTTCGTAACAATGTAGCCATGTGAATTCCTCCTTTTTCATACTTAAAAATTTTCGGACTTTTCTGGACAAAAAAAGGACAGAAAGACCCCTTAAAATGGGATCCTCTGTCCTGCAACCTGTAAGTTTCTCAAAATATCATTGAGTTTCTTCGTTGGTGGCTTTCATCTATTAAAAAGCACTCTCCAGAGATGCGTCTAGCAAGAGTCTTTTTGCCTGAGAGTTTCACAATTGTTTGCTCCTTCGGCGCCGCTAACGCAGTCTCTCCTCTTACTTTCATTCGCGAGTATGTTATTGTCCAAGGTCGCACATACTATTACTATGTTTACTACATTATTATCCTATCATTTTTACAAATGGAATGGCAACGAACTTTTTTAAAGAAAGGAAATCCGTTATGAAAATCGACGTTCAGTTTCAGCGAGATTGGCATGATGACTTTTTTAAGCGCGTGGAAGAAGATGGACCTTGGGCCAATTGGGAATTGTATAACTTAGCATTAGAGGCAGAACACCACCTGGCAATTCCTGATTTTCTAGGACTTCAAGCTCCAGATCATCTGCCACAGATGACTTTTCTGCCTCATCAGCTGGACGTTGCAACAACCGTTATAGAACAGATGAACGGAAAAGCAATTTTGGCAGATGAAGTTGGACTAGGAAAAACGATTGAAGCAGGATTAATATTAAAAGAATACATGATTAGACGACTGGCAAAAAAGATTCTAATTCTTGTTCCAGCTTCACTTGTTATTCAATGGACAAATGAATTAAATCAAAAGTTCTTTATCCCTGCTATTGCACAGAAAAAAGCTTACGTCTGGGAACAATGCGACGTTGTTGTATCTTCGATTGATACTGCTAAGCGCGCTCCCCACCGTGATATCGTGCTAAATCAGGATTATGATCTTGTTATTATAGATGAAGCACACAAACTCAAAAACAAAAAAACGAAAAACTATGAATTTGTACAGCTGTTAAAAAAGAAGTTCTGCTTGTTGTTAACAGCCACTCCCGTACAAAATAGAGTTGAGGAGATTTTTAATCTCGTATCTTTATTGAAACCTGGGCATCTAGGAAACAGAGAGAACTTTGATAAAGATTTTAAAGAAGATAAATCTTCGCTGAAAAATGAAGAAAAGCTCAAACAGCTTGTTAACAAGGTAATGGTTCGTAACAGAAGAGAAGAAACGGGACTAAAATGGCCGAAGCGGCTCGTCAAAACGATACCTATTACATTATCAAAAACCGAACGTGATCTTTACGATGAAATCTCCAAACTAAAGCGTGATCCATACTTTGAGAGAAGTAAGTTCTCTATCGTTACATTGCAGCGTGAAGCATGCAGTTCACGTGAAGCTGTTTTTTTAACACTCAAAAATATGCTGCAAAAAGAAGTTCCTACTACCTTGATGGAAAACCGAATTGTGGAATTGATGAAGAAAATTGAGTTGGTCGAACAAAACTCCAAAGCATTAAAAGCTTTAGAACTAATTCAATCCATTGATTCTAAGGTCATCATTTTTACAGAGTATCGTGCTACTCAATTGTACTTACAGTGGTTTTTGCAGCAGCATGGCATCTCTTCAGTTCCGTTTAGAGGCGGATTTAAAAGAAGTAAAAAAGATTGGATGACTCATCTCTTTAAAACACGTGCTCAAGTATTGATTGCAACTGAAGCAGGTGGAGAAGGAATTAACCTTCAATTCTGTCAGCACATCATAAACTATGATCTGCCATGGAACCCCATGCGGATTGAGCAGCGTATCGGACGTATCCACCGTATCGGTCAGCAAGGTGATGTTCATATCTACAACTTTGCAACTCAAAACACAATTGAAGAGCACATTTTAAACCTGCTATACAACAAAATTAATCTATTTGAAAGTGTTATCGGAGAGCTAGATGAGATCTTAACAAAATTTGAGATTAAAAATATTGAACGTCATATTGCAGATATCATGAACACGTCTGATAGTGAAGGTGAGATTCGAGTGAAGATGGACAACCTTGCTTCCTTAATCAACCTCGACGGCGGAATAAAACAGAAAGGATGGGAAGAGCATGCAGCAGCACGAGATACATCGCTTTCTTGAACGATATTTTGATGCAAATGAATGCCGAATCTTAGAAAAGAACTTTAGTTATATGAAAGTTCAATTGACCACAGAACTAGACAAAGTTTTAATGAATCGCCCGTTCTACTGGCATTATCTTGAGAAAACCGGCGGTACACCTAATCCTATGACGTTGACACTCGTAACAGGACAACAGCAAGCACCTGATGGGAAAGGTGAGTTTATCCATTTTGGATCACCACGGCTGCACCAAATATTCGGCTCAACGAAAAAGCTTGCATCTTTTATTCGCCTATATGAGTCCGTTCCCCAACAAGGTGCACAAGTGCCGCTGCAGCCATGGCTCTGTCTGAACGTTAAAGTAACCTATCAATGCGATCAAAAGAAAGATCGAGTGCTTTCTTATGGGATTCAATTGATCAATGGAACGATTGAAGATCAATTTCATACGCGTCTTCAAAAAATGTTATTAACGAAACGAATACCAGACTTTTGTTATACACTTTCTCCATTTATTAAGCCTCAGAGTGCAATTAAAAGATTGGAGAACAAAATCCAAGAAGTGATTGATGCAGATGACCACACTTGGGCAGAAGATGCGAGGAACCGTTGGAAAGAAGATCAGGATTTATTGGAGAGCTTTTACGAGGATTCTCTTACAAAACCAGATGCCTATCATGTAGAGAAAGAAGCACTCCGTACACAATACGAACCGAAAATTATCGTAGAGATCATTAACGGGGGACTCTTTTACCTTGCATGAAACATCAGAATAAAAATAAGAGCCAGGTTCTGTACCCGGCTCTTCCTTTTTCCAGCCAATCCCTATTTTCTTCTTTTTTTTCGAAATGCCAATCCAAGCCCCATCGGAACAACACCAAACAAATAAGTGAGCAAAGGCTCTCTTTCATTTTTTTTAGAAATTCGTCTTTCCTTTCTTACCGCTTTTGGTTCATCTAAATATTTTACAATTTTTTGCGTGAGAAATTTAATAACGTCAGTACCTGCAGCCATTGACAAAACTCCTTTTAAATAACAATCACTTCTTAGTTTTGTCCAATTGCTCCGTATTTAAACGATTTAATTTCTCGAGGATTTGATGACATACTTCTTCAGTTGTGAAATGATCAGTGACGATTTCGATATCACTTTTCTCATAATACTTGCTTCTTTCATGAAAAAGGGCTTGAACTTCTTCTTTCGTTCGAGTTAATAATATTGGTCGTTTGTTTCTTTCGTCTTCTTTCATCAGTCTATTCCACAGTACAGGAAAACTTGTTTTTAAATAGATGACGATTCCTTTACTTTTCATATAAGACAGATTTTCTTCCCTTACGACTGCTCCGCCTCCAGTCATTACTACAGCATGCTCCAGCGGCAGTTGTCGAATGGCAAGAGATTCATAATTTCTGAATGCTTCTTCACCTTCATTGTGGAAGATTTCTTTTATGGTCTTTCCTCTAAGTTTTTCAACGGTCGAATCAACATCATAAGGTGGAACTTCTAACTGCTTAGAGAGCTGTTTACCTACAGATGTTTTTCCACAACCCATAAATCCGACTAAGTATATGGTGTTCAAAATTTAACCCTCCACCCATTTTGTGACGCTCTTCTGCTTTACATTATAATACACTTTCACTCTTCTTGTATGCTGACGAGCTGTGACTGCGTCAATATTAAATACAACTTCCTCTTCTGAGATTTTTAAGGCAACTATTTTAATAAGACCTTCGTTCACATTCAATATGTGCTCTGAAGGGAAGTAAACAACATCATCTATCCATTCAGAAGCGCGATCAACGGCTTGCTGTAACAGACGAACCTGAAGCATTTGTTCTTCTTGCAAATAAACAAACTCGCGTTCAGTAAATACATTCTCTGTAACAAAACTAAAGAAGATCAGCATCATAAAACAAATTATTACAACAAGCGGATATACGAATCCCTTCTCACCCATTATTTCAACCTCCGAAATACACGCATTAGTTCTTTTCCTTTGGTATCAATAACAGTAACTTTCAAGGAAGTGTCAGACTGCTTTTCAATCAGCATCTCTTGAATATTTTGTACCCACACCTCATGTCCTAATCCATTCACTTGTTTACGGATAAGAGAATGATATTTTGTAAAACTTAGCACATCACCTGTCGTTTGAGTAATGTACAACCCGTTATTTCTTATTTCTACAGATTTCCCTTCCCTCACTTCCTTTCCTAGCATGGAAAGAAATACGCTTGTTTCTTCAAGTTGGATTGATGGAGGATGTTTCTGTATGGGGGAGAGCAGCAACGGAACAAGTGAGGCAAGTATTAGCATAACTCCAAGTGAAATAATAGCTTCGACAAAGGTATGACCATCTTTATGAAGAATCCGTTTAGTAAGAACTTGCACAGGTTGTGTACTCTTTATGGTTAGAACCATTAAACGTAATACATATTTCATACTCATCTGTAACACCTTTTCTTGTTTTTAACTCATATCGTATCCCACCTTGACTCCACTCTTTTTCTGTAGCTTCCTCTTGACCTTCACTATTTTTAGCAGCAGCTAGATCTACTTCTGTCATAGCATACAAGAGTTCTTTAGAGGCTTTTTGTTCTTGATTGGCCACATAGATAAACGGTAAACAAATAGAACACACTGCGGAAATCAGTAAAACACCCAACATAGCTTCGAGTAACAGATATCCCTTATTGTTTCGTAACATAAAACTTTCCTTTACCAATCTGGAAAACCATCTTATACGTACCATTTGCAGAATGAATGTAGATTGTTCCTGCTCGACTAATATTTCCGTATTGATTAAACTGAACTCTTAATAACATGGAAAAGCTTTCAAAACGTATGTGTTCTGGAAAAGCTCGTTTTAAAGGCTTTTTTAAAGCGTTGCCACTTACTTCATAAACGTGTTTTTCATTATCAATTGATAAAACATACATTCGATTTTCATTGATCGCTTTTTGCTGCATATGAACGATGTCTTTTTGAAAGGATCGTAAAAAATATTCGGTTTCCCTATTTTTCCGAAACGAATCAAACGCAGGATAAGCGATTGCACCAATTGTCGCAATTATCATTAGTACGATCATCATTTCGATTAAACTAAACCCTTGTTGGTTCCATGCCTTATGTTTCTGGTTACTCACTGCTCACACTAACGATTCCCTCGCTATCTATGACCAGCGGTCTTTTGTCAGGACACACTTTTGTATCAATGTACTTGTTAACAAATAAATCTTCTATTGTAGGAAGTACATTTTTCTCTGCTTCATAAGCTCCCACTTGTCCCTGTACTAAATCGATTGTTGCCTCACAGCCTAATGACTTTACAAGGCTGTTATTCTTCGTCATGCTTGGGAGCGCGATTAGCATGAGCACCGAAATAATAAGCAGAACAATCATCATTTCAATCAGTGTAAATCCTTGTTCATTCTTCATTCATAACCCTCCTTATAATGCTTCCATCAGTTTGAACATGGGCAATAACATAGAGGCAAACATGAGCAATACGAAGACACCTATCACAGCAAACAATATGGGTTGTATTTTCTGCAATGCGGAATAAATCATTTCTTCTAATTCACTAAAAATCCACTCTCCATATGAAGTCAATTCAGCACCTAACTCTCCATGTGCCTGACCGTATCGAACAATCTCCGCTAATTCCTTAGTGAAATATGGTTTTAACAGTAAAAGATCAGGCAGTGACTTTCCATTTAGCAATCCTTTTTGAAGCCGTTGACTTTCTTCTTTATAAAAGCCTTTGTTTAAATGCATTTCCATCACAACTAATGCGTCAGACACCGGCAAACCACTTTTTAACATCGTCCCGAAATTAACACTAAAAAAGTGCGAGTTGCTTAAGCGTAAAAATCTCTTACATAGCGGAAATTTCATTAATAAACTCATTTGTGTAGAATATTTAGCTTTCTTTTTAATGAAGTAAATGATGATCCAAGAGATCAAGCTAAGCACAAGAATAACAAAGCCTATTATCGGTATCATGCCTAAAAATGAAAGCATCCACGTTGTAAAAGTCGGAGTTTTAACATCTAATGAAGAAAAAAGAAGTGAAAATTGAGGAAATAAAAATTGATAAAACAGAATGCCTATCCATATTGTTAGAAATAACAAAAACAAGGGATACCTTAGGGCTTTGATTAGTCGCGCGTTCCATTCTGCTTTCTTTTTCATGAAGGTGCCGTTTTCGATTAAACTTTTCGTTAAATTTCCGTTAGTGCTATTAATTGATAAGGAACTCATTACTTCTTTGGGTAACTGAAGCGGTGTAAATACATCTTGGATCGAACCACCTGAAGCAAGAATTTCAAGCATATCATCTAGCAATACAAGCTTTTTTTGGGGGAGTTGTGCCTTTAAGAGCTCAATGCTCTTTTGAATAGAATAGCCCTGATCTAACAAATAACCTAGTTTATAAAGAAAAGTTCCTTGAGAAGCTCGTTTCCAGCCTCTAATCTTCAACTTAGGTCTCCCCTCCCATCCATTTTTCATAACTTTCCTTCGTAATAAATCCCGCTGACAATGCATGGTTAAAGTAATGAGAAAGGTTTTTATATATTGGCTTAACATGATTACCTTTGTTTAAAGCAAATTCTAACTCTTGATTACACAGCATTTCATAGATCCCAGCTCTCCTAAAGGTTCTAGCTTTAAAACAATAATCATAACAATCATCCCCGCAAAAACGACAAGGGATGGAGATAAGCCTTTGTGAAACTACACCCATTAAAGTTTGATTTAGTTCCCCCTCTTGAACACCGAACTCTCTAAGGCGTTCAATACAACCTATACAATCAGCTGCATGCATCGTTGACAATACGAGGTGGCCAGTTAAAGAAGCACGGATAACGAGTCTAGCCGTGGACTCATCCCTAATTTCACCAATCATAATCACATCAGGATCATGACGTAATAAAGATCTGAAACCTTCGCCATACGTTATACCAGCCTTTTCATTGATCTCCATTTGCAAAAAGGAGTCTACTTTACGTTCGACAGGATCTTCAAGGGTAACGACTTGCCGTTTATAGTGTTTTTGAAGGTAATGAAGCAAGGAGTAAAGGATTGTTGTTTTACCTGATCCAGTAGGTCCTGTGAAAAGTAATAATCCGCTAGATCTTTTAATTAGGGAGATTAGTTTTTGCAACACTTGAGGAAAAAGAGATAATTCATAAAGTGATAAGGTTTCTTGCTGAGGAAGTAAACGAATTACAAGAGATTCATTAAAAGCAGAAGGTATGGAAGAAAAACGAAGGTGCACATTTACATTATTTAGCATGACATCCATTGCGCCACTTTGAGGTTTGCGCTGTTCACCAATATCCATTCTTGCAGAGTATTTAAAATGAGCAATAAGTCGGGTGTATTCTTCCTGGGTAAGTGTTTTAAATTCAATAAGCCGATCATCTATTCGAAATTGAACGATCCCCCCTCTTTTGATTGGTATAAAATGAATGTCTGACGCCTTCTGTATTGAAGCCTCATGAAGGATGTTGGTGCCTAATATTTTTATCGGCAAGCATTATCAGCCTCCTTTTCTTTTGCTTTATAAAGTTTTCTTCCATCAAACGACAAATTCCTGCATTTTTTATAAAAAGAACGCATATAAATTTCGACACGGCTCATACTATTATTGTTGCATTGGGCTATAGCCAAGCGGTAAGGCAACGGACTTTGACTCCGTCATGCGTTGGTTCGAATCCAGCTAGCCCAGCCAAAAAAATAACACTCTTCAGATAAAGAGTGTTACGTTCAGGACACATGACTTGAAATGTGTTCTTTTTCCTTTGTTGAACATAATTTTTTCATGTCTCCGGGACTATATCCTGCGATCAGCTGTTTACCATCAGTTACTAAAGGCCGTTTTAAGAGCTTTGGATTTTTTGTTAATAATTTTAGAAGTTCATTTGTTGAAAGGTCATAAATATCAACATCTAGAGATTTGAAGGATTGGCTTCTTTTTGCCAAAATATCTTCTGTTCCGTACTTTGTTAGCTTTAACAGTTCTCTTAGCTCTTCAACAGATGGTGTTTCTTTAAAAAGATGTCTTTCATCAAAAGATACTTTATTTTGTTTAAGCCACATTTTAGCCTTTCGACACGAAGTGCAGCTGGGATAAGTGTAGAATGTAATTGAACTCATAAGACTCACTCCTTTTGGTTTACATTACCTTTAAAAGAGGCATAATAAACCAAAAAAAGCCTATTTTATTTAATTATCTTTTAATTGTGTATTTATCCGCTTACAATTGTCATTTACAAGAGAGTGGAAACTCATATATAATACTAAAGGATACAAGTATTGGCGAAAAAAGGAGGGGATACATATGTCAAGAATGTATAAAGTTTTAGGCTTTTGGACTGGAATCATTGGTGTCATGGCTTATCTTGGCGATATGCAAGACATGGCGTTATTGTTCTTAGGACAAACAATTATGTTCGTTTCATTAGGTTATTTGAACTTATCTGAGCGTATGTATATTTATATCTTTGGTGCTTATTTAACTGTTTTCTTTGTTGGATTTACATACTGGTCAACGTTTATGATGACTCCAGGAGCTGGCGGGGGTCACTAAGAAGTTCTCAACTGCAGCAATAGAAAAGCGGTCCGTGTTACACGAGGCCATTGAAAAACCGGTTGAATTTAACCGGTTTTTTTTAATCTTAGAAAAAAACAAGGGCTCCGCATGAAATTACTTGCGGAGCCCTTGTTTTTTGACCTTGCCTTTTCCTTTTTTATTCCATTAACTTCAAAATTATTTTGTCTGTGTTTGAGTTCACTGTTCATCGCTTCAA
The DNA here is from genome assembly GCF_043558025.1 of Fictibacillus sp. UD. Classification (NCBI taxonomy): domain Bacteria; kingdom Bacillati; phylum Bacillota; class Bacilli; order Caryophanales; family Fictibacillaceae; genus Fictibacillus; species Fictibacillus sp. UD. The sequence continues at coordinate 476,511 of NZ_JARUHH010000001.1, read as the reverse complement.
CTTTGTACCGTTCTTTTGCCTTACTTATAAAGATTTCACTGTTTTGAAAGGCCTTTTGTTCTATATGTATGTTAGATTTAATGCTTACCGAATAAGTCTTACTTTTGGCTCCAGGTTTATAACACCCTTCTTGAATCCTTAACTTTTGTTTCTAAATCATCAGTTATCATCCACACGTATTTGATTCCTTTTTTATACCGAAAAGAAAAAAGATCAATCCAACTTGATAATAGCTGGTTTGATCCTTTTTTCATACTTACATGTTGGGATTGGAGCGTAAGGGTACTGACTCCTGCGGGACGAGTGGGACAGGTGAGACCCATAAAGGCGCGAAGCGGCATGGGGCTCACCGCCCGCCCCGCAGAAAGCATGTACCCTGGAGCGGAGATCCCCGCATTCAATTTTTTTATAGGGACTTTTTCATTAGCCCCGTTCTACACGGTCCGCTTTTTTTGTTGTTGTATGACTTGGAATCCATTCGCTAAGGTGCTGTCGAGTAAAAAGGAACGAATAGCGCGATTTCTTTTATGTTCGTATGAAAACGGGTCAGGATTATGAGTATCCTGTAAAAGTAACAATAAACCTTCTTTGAGCAGGAAGTCACCTTGATTCATAATCTCAAGCGTTTCAACCCTATATTGATAACCCGTCTTCTGTACTTGCTCCCAATCTATGTGATATGTAATATCCATTTTACCTGGATATGCTAAAGGATCGTTCTGCATTTGATGACGGTAGTAACCTCGAATACTTCCCTCTTTCAAGTAAGCATTATTCCATTCATCGCCACTGAGCCCATAATCAACAAAATATAAGCAAGATCCATTATCTGTCCATTCATATAATTCCTTTAACCATTGCAACATTTGAAATGAGACTTCTAATTCATTCTGTTTGTTTCGACTCTCAAAGATTTCATCTAAAGTTTGAAGCAAGGATCGATTCTCGACCTTTTTATACTCAAAGGAAAGTTCTCGATCTTTACTTTTTAAGGTAACACCTTTTTCATACCAGCCTTCTTTTTTGGACTTAAAGATCCGAAGCGGAAAAGCATCAAGAACTTCATTTGCAAAAATGATGCCTCTAAAGGATCGATATCCTTGTTTAAGTTCTTCAAAAGAACTTAAAATCGTTACAGATGTATCTACTAACGCTTCTTCTAACAACTTTCTGTGAAAGGGGCTTCGTTCTACAATTATATACTTTATAGGAGGTGTATGGTTGTTATTCCAAGCGGTTTGAATTTGCTGAGCGAAATGACCATTCCCTCCTCCAAATTCTACTACTACAGGGTCTAAGTTATTCTGCGTAATTTTCTTTACAAAGAAATCAGCCCAAACGGTTGCAAATACATCTGACACGAAACTAGACGTATAAAAGTCACCATTTCTTCCGATTTTCTTGTTATCGTTCATATAATAACCATCAGTAGGATGATATAGAGCGTACTCCATATATTCCTCCATTGTTAACCATTTGGTCTCTTCAAGTTTCTTATAAAGCAGAGACGTTAGCGACATTATTAGAAACCGCCTAAAAATGGATTTGAGTCCATTTCCATTCCAATGGTGGTTTCAGGACCATGACCTGATAGAACAATCGTTTCTTCTGGCAGATTCATTAATTTTTCATGAATACTTTTTAATAGGATGTCTTGGTTTCCCCCGAAAAGATCCGTTCTACCGATACTACCTGCAAATAATGCGTCTCCTGAGAAAACTGCATTAGCACCTTTTAAATAAAAAGAAATACTGCCCGGTGAGTGTCCCGGAGTTGAAAGAATTTCAAAAGAAAAGCTGCCAATCTTCAAGGTATTGTCTTGATCGGATAATAGATGACTTGCAGCTTTTGCTGTAATGCTTTGACCAAAATGATTTGAACCATTCTTTTTTGTGTTGCTCAGCCAGTCTGACTCTTTTTTATGAATATATAGTGGTATCTGATATTTATCACGAACATCATCTACCGCCCCGATATGATCAAAATGAGCATGCGTTAAAAGAATAGCCAATGGCTTAACTTTTAATGACTCAATCGCTTGAATGATCTTCTTGCTTTCGCTGCCAGGATCGATGACAATCGCTTCATTGTTAGTGTTATATATAATATATGTATTTTCTTGAACAGGTCCTACAGTTAGCTTTTTCCACTTCATCATTAGTCCTCCAATTGCAAGTTATTCCTTTCTATCTTACACTAAAATAGTCATAATTACGGAGGAAATGAATGAAAGTATATTATGGATACGAAAATATTGAGAACGCTGACATTCTTGTCTGTGATCAACATGAAGATTTCTTTATTGCTACAGATGCTATTGTAGATTTTCCTGATACTATTCCTTTACTCCACATCAATCCCATACAGACAACACTTCTATATGAGGATTATGGCTTCAGATCCGATTCACAACAACATTACATTTATATGGATATGGTTTGTGCATTTTTTATCATCGACTGCGATGAACAAGAAAAAGAAATGTTTCTCCTTCAAGTGGAAGAAGAATTAGTAGCTGTTTGTGAGGAAGGAAAAAGAATATATATATTAGATAAACATCATCAACCTCTCATTAAAAAATGGGCTTCTGTTTACAAACTAGCCATCGAATTCATTTTGTTCTAAATGTTCACTCGACAAACCAGAATAAAACAAGTAAAATAATACAAGGTTGTACCTGTGTGAAAGCGTTATACATAGGATTGGTATTACTCCAGAGCAAGGGGGCACAGAATAATGGGATTAGCCATTATATTCGGCTTAGTAGCTATTTTAGCTGCATTGGGACTATTGCGTTCGTTAAAAATTAAAAATTTAATGGCTGCAGGCTTTGCCTTTTTAACGTTTGCAGTTTTTGGCTGGTTTACAGTCATGACTGTACTGGACGTATTAGTAGGCAGCGGCGGTTCTACAGGCCATTAAGAACTCAAAAAACCATCAGAATTCATATTCTGATGGTTTTTTCTTTCGCTAGCCGCACACACCTTTGGTCTTATGGAGCGAAAAGCTTTATTACATATATAAGCCTGCAAGCATGATGCCTCTTGTGTCCTCATAGATCTTATCAAACTGTCTCAAAGGTAACGGATTAACCCCTATCCCAAGTTCGATAGTAAATCCGGGTTTTCTATATTCCTGAATGTACCAATCCTTATATCCTGCATAGCTATCTACATATCTGATTGCTTTATATCCGCTTACCCTTTCAAATTCTTCGGCGATTTCTCCAGATAACGGCATAGGCTCCTCACCCTCAAAACCCCAGTAGAGTTCTTTTCCTTGAGTATGAAGTGCGATCACTCGATCAAATTGATACCTTTCTGTTACCTCAGCCATCACTATCGCCTCAGGCTCGCTTAATGGGGCTTTTCCTGGATAATCTCTTGGAGCAGGAGCTTTTGGCTTTCTCACTTGTTCAAGCTCCCATCTTGCGGGAAATTGATTATTCAAGTCTACCCCGCGAATATTTGCTTTCCATCCAGAGAAATCCTTGCTTCCTTTATTTAATTCTAATACAAGCTCTTTATACTCAGAGTCCTCAGGCGGACCGTTCAATACAAGATCCACACCATCAGGATCTACCATAGGAACGGCTAAAAGCGTTGTATCTCTATAAAGCTTAGAGGGTTTATTCCCATTTAAATCATTTTCACTCGTTAACGCATAGGCATATTCATTGATGAATTTCATTAATACACCTGAAGTGATCCATTCGTTACCATGAAAGGATCCATTAATATGAACTTTCTTTTTCCCATTACCGATTATAAGCATATCTATCGATTTACCAAGGACAGATTTGCCGATTTCCTGCTTTTTAATAAACGGGTAAGTATTTAGCAGCATTTTCATATCATGCTTTAAAGCAGCCGTATCGTATTTTCGCTGTCCATTAATTAAAGGAAAAGATAATCTTTTAGGAATATTTATAATGTCTTTTGTAAAAATTTCTTTCGGATTTACATTTTGATTAAATAAGTATAAAGCATCCAGTGGTAAATCAAATTTCTCTGCTATTGAAAAGAATGTATCTCCATTTTTAATCTTGTATTTCTCAACCTTTAAACCGGGTATTTGAACTCTTTCACCTGCTTGCATATTTGCACTAGACATATTCGGATTAGAGTCTTTAATCAACACGTAAGGGATAGATAAGAGTCGAGAATAATACCACAGTGAATCGCCGTTACGCATGATAATTTCCAAACAGAGCCCTCCCTATAAAACGTCCCTCTTAAAGATGTATGTTTACCCTTTTCAGATATGCAAAAAAAAGCACTTAGCCGAGGCTAAGTGCTTATCTTATTTACTGTTTCTGTTTTTCTTTATTTTCTTTATCTAATGCTTTATCTTTTGCCTTATCTTTATCATAGAATCTCAACAAGTCACCATAAATGATGCGATCAGAGATATCTAGTTCAGTTTTAGCACGTTCACTGTATGGTTCACAACCATTGTTTTCACCTTCAACAGGTTGGCCAGTTGCTTTATCATAACATTTACCATCAGTAAATACATTATCCTTTGTGATATACGAATTGTCACGCAGTACAGCGAAATCTTCGTGGTCCTTAGAGAATAAATCTGAACCAAGCTGAATGTCGCCTTTTGTATCAATTCCAAGCAAGTGAAGAATCGTTGGTTTTAAATCAACTTGCCCACCAACTGAATTCATTACCTTGCCCTTTTCACCAGGCATGTGGATGATCAACGGTACTTTCTGCAATTGAGTTGATTCAAAAGGAGTAATTTCTTTCCCTAAGAATTGTCCCATTGCGTCATTATGATTTTCAGAAATTCCGTAATGATCTCCATACATAATAAAGATTGAATCTTCGTATAGTCCTGCTTCCTTAACGTCAGCAAAGAATTCTTTTAATGCTTCGTCTGTGTAACGAACCGTTGTAAAGTAACGGTTAACTGTTCCATCGTTCGACGTCCATTCTGGAATCATTTCATCTTCCTCTTCCAATGTGAACGGGAAGTGATTCGTTAACGTAATATATTTCGTGTAGAATGGCTTGTTCATAGCTTGCATTTCTTTTAAGTGCGGAATGGACTGTTTAAAGAAATCTTTGTCTTTTAAGCCCCAGCCAATTGAATTTTCAGGTGTTACATCAAAATCCTTTAATGAATAATAACGGTCATAACCGAAATTATCATACATGATATCACGGTTCCAGAAACTCTTGTTATTCGCATGCTGTACTGAAGAATAGTAGCCTTGCTCTTTCAATATTTCTGGAGTTGCATTGTATTGGTTTTGTGAGTGAGTAAAGAATACTGCTCCACTTGGAAGCGGATATAACGAGTTATCTAATAAGAACTCAGAGTCAGATGTTTTACCTTGCCCTGTTTGGTGATAAAAGTTAGGGAAATAGTAACTGTCTTCAATTAAATCATTCATAAACGGTGTAATTTCTTTTCCATTTACTGATTCATTAATAACAAAGTTTTGAGTTGATTCAACTGAGATGACAAATACATTCTTGCCTTTTGCTTTACCGAACATTTCAGGGTTCGGCTCTTTGTAATTAGCACGTGAATAGTTCTCGATATCAGTGATCTCACTTCCATCTGCAAAAGCACGCTGCGCCTTTGCTTTAGACTGGATAATGGAATCATAAATGTGATAGTTGTAAGAACCGATGTTTTTAATTAGCATCTCACGGTCAAATGTACGGGTTAATAATTGTGGACGCTCAGTTTCAGCAATCCCTACATTGACGATAAAAAACACGATAGCCGCAGCAAATGTAATCGTAATTTGCTTGCGTGAAGCACGAGCAGGACGGTAATCTGCACGTCTCATGAAATAAGCCAAAATAACAATATCGATAAACACTAATAAGTCGGTTGGCTGAATCAATTCAAAAACACTATTACCTAAATCTCCCATGTTACTTGTTTGAAACAAGACGGGAATCGTAATAAAGTCGTTAAAGAATCTGTAGAATACCATGTTGGCATACATAACAAAACTCATAATCGCACTGACAGCTACAATCATCCGTCTATGTGCTCTTCCTTTAAAATAAAGGGTAATCCCTAAAAATAGAATAACGGAACTAATCGGATTAATAAAAAGGATCAATTCCTGTACTTTGTTGTCCATTGGTAATTCGAAAGCTGTTTTATAAACGACATATGTTTTTATCCATAATAAAGCAATTGCTATAAAGAAAAATTTATAATCAGCAAAAGCTTGTTTCATTTTTTCTTTCATATGTTCTCTGACCTCCTCAATCAAAAAGAACTCTTGTGTTCCTGCACGTTTTATTTTTTCTTTATTAACTACTCTCTGTTATATACGTAAGCATCCAATGGAAATGTAAATCAGTCTTTACAAATTTACAAAACCTTAATCAAAGGATTACATAAAGAGTATATTAAATGGTTTTACACAAGAATTCAATACCCTAACGTACTATTTCAAGATTCTGACAATAGGACAACAAAACTATTTTAGTTTTACCCTTTTTTAAAGCTCATAAACCATTAGACGAACTTACCCCAAAAAAGTTTCAAAAAAAAATCTGTTATCACCAACTTTAGAAGGGCTGTTTTCTAAAAGATTGTTTTCTTTTGGAGTCATTTTATTGAAAGGTGTGATCCGCTGAGATTTTAATCATTTCCATGCGTCCATGCGTATCATCGGAAAAACAGCCAAATAAAAAAAAGAACCACTAAATGTGGCTCAATTTAAAAATGAATATTAAAGGTTGTGTTTTGCAAGCCATGCTCCGCCTATTACCCCTGCATCGTTGCCTAAAGTGGCTACTTTTAATTCAGCGCCTTCTGCAACCCTTGGAAGAGCAAAATGTTTAAACTTCTCTTGAAGTCTCTCCATGAGGGTGTTACCCGCTTTAGAAACGCCACCGCCAATTACGATCTTTCCTGGGTTGATACTGTTCGAAAGATTGGCTATCACAAGGCCTAAATGGAAAGTAACTTCGTCTAACGTTTCAATAGCGACATGATCTCCCTTTTCTGCCGCGGCAGCAACATCTTTAGCTTTGATTTCCCCGTTTTGCTCTAAAATGTTATAAAGAGATGAAGTTTTATCCTTTAAAGCTTTTTCTTTGGATATTCTTGCAATTCCTGTTGCTGAAGCAATGGTTTCAATACAGCCCGTTCTGCCACAATTACATGGAGCGCCGCCGTCTGGTATTGAAGTAATATGCCCAATTTCTCCTGCCATTCCGTTCGTACCATGCATGATATGGCCGTTAACAATGATTCCGCCGCCAACACCTGTACCGAGAGTTACCATTAGTAAGTTTCCTTCTCCATCTCCAGCACCACGCCACATTTCACCGATTGCAGCAATGTTTGCGTCGTTATCAACGATAACAGACAGACCTGTTGCTTTTTCAAGTTCTTCTTTTAGCGGGTAATCTCTCCAGCCGATATTAACCGCATGGTAGATAAACCCTGTTTTCATATCAATAAAGCCAGGGGCACCCATGCCGATTGCCGCAAGTTTTTCTTTTGGTTCAGAAAGCTCATCTAGTTTGGTCTGTATAGATTGAGCGATGTCAGGCACAATATTCTTTCCATCTTGCTCAATATTTGTAGGAATCTCCCATTTTTCTACGATATGACCGTCCAAAGTTATGAACGCTATTTTAATTGTTGTTCCACCAAGGTCAACGCCAACCAACCATTTCTCCATCTTGTCTCATCCTTTATTGAAATTTATTGTGTGCAGCTCGGATAATGAGTATCGCTGTTTTGTATTCGTTTACATCAATTAATTTTTGATTGTAAAGTTCTCGTACTTCTTCTTGTATTAATTCTAAATCAGCTACAGGATTTCCCGTATATATAATTGTTCCAAACCTTTTTAACAGCTGCTGAACATCATACATTGTTTTCATGAATATCACCTTTGTCATTATAACAAAAAATATAGGGATGAATGCAAGCCTTTGCACAGAAATAATGCATAAAAAAACAGCTGATTAATTTCAGCTGTTTTAAACATACTCATCGATCAGGGTCTTTGGGATGCAATACAACGGGTCTTCTGTTCTTAAGAGGCATTGGTATTCTAAAAATAACATCTCTGATGGCTTTGAAGTTAAACGGTATAAAAGGCCATAAATAAGGGATATGGAAAGATTTAAAGGATACAAAGAACAATATGGCTAGCGTTAAGCCAACAATATAACCTGGAACTCCTAAAAGCGCAGTAAGCGATAACAAAGCGAGTCTTAACAAACGATTGGCAAGACTCAGCTCGTATGTTGGAGTTGCAAATGTACCGATGGCAGCAACTGCAATATAAAGAACGACTTCATTTACAAACAATCCTGCTTCAATGGCTACCTGTCCAATTACGATGGCAGAAACGAGCCCAAGACCTGTCGAAACAGAAGTGGGTGTATGTATGGTAGCCATTCGAAGCATATCCATACCTAACTCAATGATCACAAATTGCATAAATAAAGGTACAACCCCAATTTCTTCTGGTCCAATAAAAGAAAGAGAAACTGGGAGCAGCTCTTTATGTACAGAAAATAAATACCAAAGAGGCAATAGAAAAATTGATATCCATACAGCTAAGAAACGTACAAATCTTAAATAAGCACCTACAACTGGTTTTTGCCTATATTCTTCAGCATGCTGTAGATGATGCCAGAAAGTTGTTGGAGTTATTAATACAGATGGAGAGCCATCTACGAATACAAGAACATGTCCTTCAAATAAATGCACAGCTGCCGTATCAGGACGCTCTGTATACCTTACTAAAGGATAAGGGTTCAGGTGTCTGCCGCATATAAATTCTTCTACCGTCTTCTCCCCCATCGGCAGTCCGTCAGTATCAATCATTTTCAAAGAATCTTTTATTCTCTCTACAATATGCGGGTCGGCAATATCTTCAATGTAGGAAATACAAATATCTGTTTTTGATCGCCTTCCGATACTCATATATTCCATACGCAGCGATCGATCACGTACTCTTCTTCTTGTTAATGCAGTGTTAAAAACAATCGTTTCAACAAATCCGTCTCTTGCACCTCTAACAACCCGTTCAACATCTGGCTCTTCTGGTCCACGAACCGGATACGTCCTAGCATCGATCTGCAGAATTTCTGATACCCCTTCTACAATCAAAACAGTAGGACCGCTTAGTACCCAGTCGATACCTTGGTTCAGATCGTCAGACGTGGAGATCTCTATATACGGTAAATACGTTTTCATCAACTTTAATAAAGGATCTGGTTCTAATTGCCCGGGTTCGAGATCTGCTAAAAGCTTCATTAAATAGTGAAGGATGTCGTCTTTAACAAATCCATCGACCATAAATAAAGCCATCCTTCTTCCAGCATATTCTAAATCTAAGTGAATGCAATCAAAACTGACATCAACACCAAGCTGTTTCTTCATATAATGTACGTTCTCGTCAAAGTTTGGTGAAAGAGGTTGTTTTTTTGGCAGATATGTCATTTTTTCATCACTCCTCTGCCTATCATCCTTCACAAACTCCTTCTAATTCATACCTCAACCAAAAGAAAAGCTCTTCTCTATAAGATTGTTGCTTTTGTTCATTCTTCTCATTAATTTTCAAGTTGCACCTACCACCTTAGAAGCTTCTTGCAAGGCATGAGACAAGGAATCTCACGGATTCTGAAGAGATTTTTGTAATTGTCTTCATTTGCAAGTTGATTGAAGCACAAGGTGCGAGACTCCTGCGGGACGAGCGGTCAGGTGAGACCCTTTTAGGGCGCAAAGCGGCAAGGGGCTCACCGCACGCCCCGCGGAAAGCGAAGCACCTGGAGCGGAAATCAACCACTTACATCAGCATCAAAGTTTAAGAAAACAGCCAAAGAAAAAATCCTAGCAAACGGCTAGGATTTAGAATGCTTAAACAAGTGGTGATTGCAAATATACATTTATGAGATCAGCTGTTTGCTTCAATGACTTAACATGAGTACGCTCAAATGCATGAGAAGCATCAATCCCAGGACCGATTAACCCATGTACAATGTCCGCTCCCGCGCGGATAGCAGCAGTTGCGTCTGACCCATAATAAGGATATATATCTACCTTGTACCCAATGTTGTGTTTTTCAGCTAAAGCGACAAGATGTTTTCTTAAAGCAAAATGATATGGACCGCCAGAATCTTTTGCACAGATACTTACGGTAAATTCATCTGTTGCTTGCCCATCACCAATTGCTCCCATGTCCACTGCTAAATACTCAACGGTTTCTTTTGGAATGTTAGAATTACCGCCAAACCCGATTTCTTCATTATTACTGATCAGAAAATGGGTCGTGTTAGGCAATGTTACAGAAGATTGCTTAATCTGTTTAATGATGTGCATAAGAATTGCAACACTTGCTTTGTCGTCGAGGTGGCGCGATTTCACAAATCCGCTTTCAGACTCTTCAAACCTTGGCGCAAAAGAAATAAAATCTCCTACAGAGATTCCCGCTTCTTCAGCATCTTTCTTGGAATGAAATTCTTGATCGACTCTAACAACCATGTTCTTTTCATCACGCTTTAATTCGTTCATCCCTTTATAAACGTGTGCTGCTGTTTGATGCATCATAACAGTACCGGTAAACACTTTTCCAGAATTCGTATGAATCGAGCAATATTCACCTTCTATCGTGTTCCAATAAAAACCGCCGATTAAATCTAGTTTCAAGCGACCATCATTTTTAATTTCTTTAACCATAGCACCGAGAGTATCCACATGTGCGGTCAGGAGCCGGTGTTTTGTATCATCCTCACCTTTGATAGTTGCAATAACAGCACCTTTATTGCTCATCGTAAATGAAACATCGTTTTCTTCAAAAAATGATTTCATATAGTTTATTGCAGCTTCTGTATTTCCTGAAGGACTTGGAATATGTACGAGATCTTTAATAAAGCCCACTATTTCATTCGTTTGAATTTCCATACCTTTTCTCCTCTCGTTTCCACTCCTGCGTTTTCTGCTACTCCGTCTTCTATTTAAAAAAATTCTGCATAGAATTTAGGAACAAGTTTGTCCTATAGGAGGCCTAACGTATGAAGTGGAAAATTTCAATCTATCTGCTGATTATTATACTTGTAATAGGAATCATCTACCAGCCGTTTGTTAAAAAAGAAGCCCGTGAAAGTATTACATTCTTTCCTTTAGACAGCTCATTCTCCTTTTCAAAGGCAACAACAGACCTTTCATTCTTAAAAGGTACACCGTCAAGCTACGAATTACTTTGGAAAGTAAATTCTGAGACATCTGAACGAGTTTATCTGAGGCAGGACATCGCTATGATCTTTGAAAATGGAAAGTTAATCAACAAAATGACTGAATGGAAAACATCTGCAAAATCAATTGATTTGCAAAAAGACATTAAAAGTACAGATCCTGGACTTTGGGAGGCCATCTCTTATCATCAAGGAGAAATTCATTTAAACGAAGAAAAGTATCGCTCTGTTCAGCAAATGAGCCATGATTTTTTGTATACATCTGTTATTGGCCAATCTTATACTGGATTTCAAATCCCTAATAACGCACTAGAGAGAAGAGCAAAAAATGCATTAGATGAAAAAACGAATCAATACCTACAAGGAACACTTACACAAGCAGCAAATTATTATCAGATCGATCTTAATAACTATAATGTGATCTCATTAGAATCTTTAACAGACTACAATGTTAAGCCCCTGCCTGGTTTTTCTCAAGCAAAGAGCCAAGAGATTATAGGAAAGCTTTGGGAAGGATTATACAAAAACTACTTTTTAGGAATCACGACAAAGAACGGACAAAAGATAAGCCCGATCGGAAGTTCTATGCCATTCATTTTAATCAGTAAAGATAAAAAGTATTTATTCGTACTGCTTCAAACCGCTAATGGAGAGAATATCCAGCTGATTCAATACATCTCTTAATGACCTCAATCAAATCACTGCTTGATGTGCAATTGTAAATGGAGGAAGGGTTAACGGCCGCAGGCTGCTTGAGCGGGTTCCACCATATGGCATTCCAACCAGCTTGTACTGCAGGCACAATATCTAAATCAAAAGCATCTCCAACATAGTGATAAACTTCAGCATTCGTACAGTTTTTGACAAAATGGAAGATGTCGGGATTTGGTTTTGCAACATTTATTTCGGATGATATATAAATGTTCATCTCTGGTATATGTAATTTTAAATTTTTTATTTTTTCCCTCTGAATAATGGAATCACCGTTTGAAATTATTCCAATTAAGATTCCTAGCTGATCTAATCGCTGAAAGATTTCTTTTATCCATTCAAAGGGTTCCACTTCAGAAGGAACACTTTTTTCAAAAACTTTTTGATAATACTGGATCTGCGCATCACAAAAGCTCTTTAATCCTATTGCCTCAAATGAAGAAAGCAGCCGTACTCTTTGGTAATCTTGACGTGATATCTCTTTCTTTTCATAAGCAGACCAATACAGATCACAATATGCCTTATAATAAGTGAACCACTTTTCCACCAATGGGGTATCTTTCCATTTGTTATTCGTAATTGTATGAAATGCAAACAAAGAAGCCTTCTTAAAGGAGGCTTCATAATCAAACAGTGTATTATCTAAATCAAAAAAGAAAGCAGCTTTTTTAGCAGATTGCATATCTAAATAAGTTCGTCCATCATTTTAGAGCGCAATCCTGGAAAAGACATGGCGCTTCCTACTAAGAACCTTCGGATTAGCGGTTGACCAAGAGCCATATTCATCATGCGATATCTCATTCTGTAGCCAAGCATAATAGCAAGGAATAACAAAAAACTTTTAATCACAAACCCTTTCATATAAAAACCTCCTTGCTACTACTTTCTGTTTTATTTTCGCATTTTATTCGTCATTTGCCCTGACAATATACCTTTAATCATTTTTTCTCGTACATTTTTTAATCCGACAATTTTAAAAGCTCTTCTTTTGTATTTACATTGTGAAAAAAGCACTCTTCATCTTCACTAATTTCTATATAATGGGTGTTTTTACGTTTCAGTAAGGCTAAGACCTTGTACGTCTGATTCCTTAAGCATGTTTCTATATCAGGGAGGCATGTTCGTTTATATACACCGTTAAGTGGATATACTTTCCCTTCCCAAAGCGGAACAACACAATCATACTCTGGATGATCCATAGCAATTTTTAGCCATTTTTCATACATGCTGCTGCTCATTCTCGGCATGTCACAAGGTGAGACCAAATAATAATCGGCTTTTATTTGCATCATTGCGCTATAGATGCCTGCTAAAGGACCATTTCCTTTAAAAGAATCGATATCTGTAATGATTTCGGCATTGTAATTATTATTGTATGGTTGTAATGGTTGTATCCATTCCTCCCCGACCACGGCTACAAGGTTATCTGAAAGAGGAGCGATGGAATTCATTGAATGCTCAAAAAAAGTTTTGTTATTCCATTCCGCAAACACTTTTGGACTTCCAAACCTCCGAGACTTACCGCCTGCTATAACGACTCCTACACAGCTCATTGGTTTATCCATATATATAGCCCTCCCGCAATCATTCCACCGATTAGAGTTGAAGTGAAATTCACAAGATTGTTTGACACCCAAGAAACCCCATATATCCTTGTTGTTTTCTTTCCACAGTGCACTCGGCTCTCTGTTTCCTTTTTACACATTGAGCAAAAGAACTTTTGTTCAAACCACGCCCCAAATACGGTGTCAGCTAGGTTGCCAACGAAACCAGAAATAGTAATACAAAGCGCAACGAGAAATGACGTGTCAAAAAGAATATAAAAACTAAAACCGATCAAAAGGGCACCTAGAGCAGCCGCAAAAGTACCTAAACTTGAGATCGCTCCAGACAGCCCGCGATCTACAGTCTTCCACTCTTTAATATGGAATGGTTTCTTTTTTGATAAAACACCGATTTCAGAAGCCCACGTATCAGCTGTGGCTGTCGCAAAAGCTGCAGTGTACATAATTAGCCAAACAGGATTCGGAATTGCTGTGTGACATGCTGCAGCGATTAGAGCAGCACCTCCATTAGCCAGCACTTGTCCAGCTGATCTTCCCTTTTTTTCTTCAGAATGCAGTGCTTTTTCGTCTCGCTTTAAATCTCTTTTCCATTTTGTTAATAACGTAGAAGTTATAAAAAATACACCCAATATAACCAGGCCTTGCCAGTCAAACGCTTTAAAAATGATAAATCCCAATATAAAAGCTGTTATACTTCCCGGAACCGTCAGCCATTTAAGTATTGCAGATAAAAGTGAAAGTAGAGCAATCCCGCCTAAAATGATTTCCATTAAATAAAGCGTCCATCTTCCGTAATGATGTGATCAACTGGAATATCAAATTCTTCGTGCGGAAGTGTATCTGTCGTTTGAAAGGAGTATGCAAGTGAAATTTTTAATCCTCGATACGTTTGTAAATAACGATCATAATAACCACCGCCGTATCCGATCCTATATCCTCTCCTATCAAACACGAGTCCAGGAACGATGATTAAATCTATTTGGTCAGAAGTAATAAGCTGAGTCGCATCCATTCTAGGTTCAAATAAATCCATGTAAACATTTTCAAGTTCGTCATATGAACGCATTTCTCTAAATTGCATTTGTTTTTCTGCAGAATAACACTTAGGAACACCGACTTTCTTTCCTTCTTCCCATGCCTTTTTAATAATAAAGGACGTATCTAATTCAAATTTTCTTGCAACGGTAATTCCGACACTTTGTGCTTTATTCCATTCTTCCGTTTCAAATAGAAGATTAGAGATCGCCTTGCTTTTTTTTCTTCTTTCATCCTCTTTTGTGAAAAGCAATATTTGTTTTATTTTTTTTCGCCATTCAGATTTATTCATCTATAAAACACCTCTAATAAATGATGTATTTATCATATCACGCAGCTATGTATGTATTGAAGTTTTGAGTATGAAAAAACGCCTGATCCCTCATTTGCATGGGTATCAGGCGTTTCTAAGTGAAATTACTTCGTTTCACGGTGAACTGTGTATTTCTTTAAACGCGGGCTGTATTTTTTAAGCTCTAAACGGTCTGGATTCGTACGCTTGTTTTTAGTAGTGATGTAGTTACGATCACCAGTTTCAGTACAAGCTAAAGTAATGTTTACACGCATTGTTGTTTCCCTCCACATCTTTACCAAAGTACATAATCATGGTTACTAACAGTCATTATTCTCTATTAAACCATACCATAACATGATAACAAATTCTTTTCTAACGAGCAAGTGAGTTTTGCGAAAGTTTCTCGTAGACTTTCGTATATTCTTTCAAAACGTCTACATATGTGGCATGTGACCATGTTAAAGGCGCAACTGACAATGCTTCACCAGTAAACGGATGAAGCTGTTCAGGTAAGACACCTGTTGAAAAGCTATGCTGCTGTACCCAGCGCAATATTTCATGAGGTCGTTCTAGGTCAGAAATAGACTTAGCGCATTGAATATGCCACTTTGCCAGCCAGAGTGTGCAGATAAGCCAAGGATTCCCTGGAGCTCTTGCCATATCATGCGTTTGCTGAAAGTAATAATCATTCGTATATCTTGCAATTCCGCCTACACCTGACTTAATGTTTAACTCTTCATTCATCTGGTGCATCGTTCGAACAACACGCTCATCATCGGCTGGATAGACACCAAATGCAAAGAGAGCATACATACTGGATTCCATGGTAAAGTCTTTCTTATACGCATTATCATCTAATAAGTAGATGCCTCTTAAAAATCTGCCTGCTCCTTCATCGTACAAATGTTTTTCCATTCCTGCTTTTATACGATCCGCACCATTTTTATACCGTTCTGCACGATCATCTTCACCAAATAATGTTGCGAATGAATGAGCTGCCATGAGTCCGCCATAAACACTGCTAGCTGTAAAAGTAAAGATCCCTCTTCTTTCTTCCCATAAATCATACGATGGCATAGGAAGATCTAATTCATCCTGCATATACTGAAGCAAAAATCTCGCACTCGGCCTAACAAGTGATCGATAAAGAGACTGTGCAAACTCAATATCTCCTGTTTCTTTGTAATGCTCCCAAAACGCCCACAGAACAAGAGCGGTTTCATCTTCTTGAATCGGCAGCTGACTAGCACCATCTTTGTTAATCATAGGGTGCCAAGATGATCCAATCGATCCATCAGGGTTATATTTATGATGAAGATAGCCTTCTTTTGTTAAAACATCTGCACACCGACGATAAAAGTTTTTCACCATGCCGTGAAAACCAGCCTTAGCAACAGCTGCTGCTACTAAGGCACCATCCCTTGGCCACATATAGCTATAATGGTCACGATTATAATGCTGAATATCGGAATCATTAGCAGCTATGATATATCCGTTCTCGTTCGTTTGAGTACGTATGATGAGTAAACTGCGATTATATAGATTCAGTAGTTCATCAGATAGATTGCATGGGTTAACTTTCGTTTTATTCACCCATCTCCGCCAATAAACGTCGATTTTATCTAAGGTTAAAGAAGGTCCGATCTCCATGAGATAATCATATAGCGAAAACACTTCTTCTCTGCTTTTGCCAACAGTTAACGCATAATATGCGTCACCTTTTCCATGAGGAGGAACAATTCCTTCCACTGAAAAAGTGCTATCTACTGATCCCTGTGCGATCGGGTTCACATGTAGATGCCCATCCTCAGCATCTTTCCATGTTCCTTCTGCACTTAAGAATCGTTTGACACCTGTCGTATACTGGTCAATCCCTTTTTGGTCAAAAGAAGCTGCAAACAAAAAGTACCGATTCTTTTTATAGTGGATGATCACTGATTTTTCTGGATCATAATAGGCAGTGTCACCAACTTCATTTTCATAAATCGATAGATCCTGATGAAAAAAGAGTTTAATCTTTTTTCCTCATACGACTCATTGTGAACAGTAATCCTGCGCATAAACATGTTTTCTCTTTGATGAACGGCATCCTCAATTTTAAGAGTTACGCCTTCTTTATTGTTTCTAGCATATGAAAGAGTTACAAGCGAGTCATCGTGATATCCTGGCTCAATAATCCATTCTTTTGAGGAAAGCCAAGAAAAGGAGCCATTTATACTGGCTCCTAAGCGGTTAACATGCCCCTGCACATGATTTTGCTGACCGACGTAAGGATAATAGATGTCTCTGATCTGCAAATGCTCATCTAAATTGATTAATAAATTTCCATTACCTAAAACCAAATGTCTTGGCATACATTACACCTGCTGGTATAACTGGATTTTTTCAATATATTGCGATGCAGCTTGTTTCGCTTGTTCAGGGTCTTTGTTCTGTGAATAAACTGTAAATACAGGCTGTTCAACATCTGGCAATATAAGCGTCCAGCCTCCCTCAGGATGAAAGACTTTGATACCATCGAGCAACTCTACATTATTATCTCGTATGTCCTCCATCAGTCTTCGCATCACTCTTCCCTTCTTGTCTTTTGGACATGGTACATATTCTCTTAACATATGCACATCTGGAAGCATCTTTACCAGTTCAGATAGGGTGATCTTTTGCATAGCCATAATTTCTAAAATATGAACAAAAGCATATTGAGCATCATATTGGTAATTTAGAACACCTTTCCCTACTTCCATAATCGATCTAGGGTTGGCTTTCGTTCTAATTAATTTCCCCTTTAAGCGTTCAGCGATAGAGTCTAGCGCTGACGATCCGTAAACCGGGATTGCCATCTCTTTTTGTTTACCTTGTGAAAATGCAGTAAATACATATAATGCGAGCATCGTCTCTTCATCAAGCACTTCACCTGTCTCAGTAATGAGACGCAACGTTTCACCCGCTTCTCCAATAAGAACACCGATGTTGGCATTCGTTACTCTTACAAAGGATGCCATTTCCTCTGGCTTTGTTTGATAGGGTGCCGTTAAGATCTCACAGTTTAGACGATTATAAAGGTTAGGAATGAAGTTTAAATAGGGTTGATGATTGTAATTGACCACTACACGAAACTTGGCTTCTTGAATCCCTTTTTCTTGTATTTCTTCTAAAAGAGCAGAGATATAGTCTTCATGTTTGTTCCCTTGAACAGCACCTTTTCCGATTCTGTCAAATGAAGCACGTCGATAATCTTCCTGCCAATAAGCATTTTCAATCTTTCTCTCAAGATCGGAGTGAATCGGAAGTCCTTTATTATCATAAAACTCGATCATCAGCTGCTTTTCTCCTGTAGGGTTGGAGAACCTTACATATACTCCGCCTTCTAAACGTTCTTCTTCAATCGAAAAACGAACAACAGGTGCAACTGTAGGGCTGATATCCAGGGTATGCACCCCTGATGAATGAAGACCTTGGATGAATGACTGTTTAATCATAACTGAAAAATCATGGGAGTCGCTAGCTATGAGAATCTGTGATCCATAAGGGAGAACAGCTCCATATGCTGAAGCCAGTCGAGCAATGTAATCAGGTGTAATTTCCACATTAGCAATGCCAGATACACCTCTAGAGCCGAACAAAGATTTAGTCGCCTTTTTTCCCCATACGATAGAAGTATGAACGAGGGCTTCTTCGAAAATTTCTTTTTCAGGCCAAATTTTAACATCTGGTTTAAGTGTTGCGTTTCTTCCGATTGTACAATGATTACCAACAACCGCATGTTCAAATATAGAAGCATCTTTTTCTACTTTCGTACCGTTTGCAATTGTAGCTCCTCTTAATTCACACTGATCACCTACAAATACATCATTCCATAAGACGGTTTTCTTTAATGAACTTCCGGTGCTGACAACACTGTTTTTTCCAACAACAGATAATTTCCCGATATGCGCACCCTTCCTGATCACTGCTCCATCCGCGATACTGACAGGTGCATCAATGACTGCGCCGTCTTCGATAAAGACATTTTCACCAACCCAAACTCCTGGTTCATGTTCTTTTCCTGAAAACGGAAGATTAACAAGACCGTTTAACATGTCGTAATGAGATTGGCGGTACTGCTGCAGACTTCCGATATCAGACCAGTAGCCTTCTGCTTGGTACCCAAAAAGGTTTTTGTCTTCTTTCATAAGTAAAGGAAACAGATCTTTACTAAAATCAACTGGAACATCTTTTTCGATATAGTTAAACACTTCCGGCTCTAATACATAAATCCCCGTATTTACCGTATCACTGAATACTTCATTCCAGCTTGGCTTTTCAAGAAAGCGAATAATCTTTCCTTCTTGATTCGTCATGATCACGCCATATTCCAGAGGGGAATCTACTTGTTTCATGAAGATCGTAGCCAACGAATTGTTTTCTTCATGAAAATGAATCCCTTTAGCAAGATCAAAATCAGTTAAAGCATCACCACTGATTACAATAAAACGCTCATCTAAAAATTCTTCAGCATTTTTGATCGAACCTGCTGTTCCGAGCGGGGAGTCTTCTACAAAATAATGAAGGTTTACACCAAAGTCACGGCCGTTGCCAAAATAGTTTTTAATTGCATCCGGCAGATAATGGACCGTAACGGCAATATCTGTAATACCAAATTTCTTTAGAAGTTCAATTCCATATTCCATTACAGGTTTATGAAGCATTGGTACCATTGGTTTAGGCATATTGCATGTAAGAGGTCTTAAGCGTGTTCCTTTTCCGCCTGCCATAATTACACCCTTCATTACACGATTCCTCCCACTTTTGATGTATTTTTTTTATGAAACATTGCATATAATTCAGCTGTCTTTTCTGCAATAGAATTCCAGCTGAATACCGTTCTAGCGATTTCTTCACCATTTTGGGCAATCTCTTTGCAGCGATCACGATTAGATAGAATAAATTCAACTGCCCAAACAATACTATGAGGATCATTTGGATATACCTTTAAACCCGTTTTCTCATGATCAATAATCTCTCTTAATCCACCTGTGTCTGAAACAATGGTTAGCTTTCCGGACGCCATGCCTTCAAGAGCTACAATGCCGAACGGTTCATAATGACTTGGGAACAAAGCAGCATCTGCTTTCGCAAACCATTCATTTCTTTCTTCATCACTAACGAATCCAGCAAGATGAACAAATTCCGATAAATGTTTCTGCCTTATCATTTCATTTAGTTCATCAAACAAAGGCCCTTTTCCAGCAATAACGAATTTTACTCGCTTTCCATTGTTTCTTAAAATCTCTGCTGCTTCGATGATCGTTTGAAATCCTTTTTCTTTTACCAGCCTTCCAACCGAGAATAAAAGAAGTTCTTGATCGTTATCGTTTTGATTTTCTATGGCTGATTCAGACTCATAAACAATCTGCTCAGGATCAATTCCATTTGGTAGAATCGTGATCTTTTCTTCTGGAATGCTAAAAACATCGGTTAATTCAGTTTTCATATATTTGCTGCACACAATAAGGCTGTCCGATCCATCCATAAGTTCCCATTCTTTTTGGTTGATCTCATACTGAAGCGGTGATGTAATTCCGTTATTCCTTCCGTGCTCAGTTGCATGAATCGTAGTGATAAGAGGAATATTAAGTTCCTTCTTTATGGCGAGAGCGGCAACTGAAACGAGCCAATCATGTGCGTGTATACAATCAAAATCAAACTTTTTAGCAAGACAATTCGCTTGTTCAACCATCGCCATATTCAAACTTCCGGTCCAATGGAAGAACGATTCAAAGTTCGGCTGTTTGCCTGCAACTCTGTAAACATGAACACCATTATTGACTTCATGTTCCGGATAACCCTCAACCGAAGAAGTAACAACATAAACCTCTGAACCTTGTTCTACCAACTTTCTAGATAGATCAAATACGTGTCTTGCTAATCCACCTACTACCATCGGAGGAAATTCCCAAGATAGCATTAAGATTTTCTTTCCGTTGCCTTTTTTCTTGCTGTAGTGAGCTTCCACATATTCATCATGCGGGTTTTTAAAGAATTGCCAGAGATCTGTCATAAGAAAAGGAAATTCACTTTCGTAAGCAGAAATTTCTTCCGGATTGAAGTTTTGTTTATCGATCGAATTATTCAGTTCATGAAATCTTTCAATGTGCTGCTGAAAACGGTTCTTAGCATATTGTGATGCACTATTGCCTTCAACAATAAAAGCCCAGTCTGAACTAGCAGCAAGCATCCATTCTCTTACCATTTGATTCGCGTAGCGTTCAACGACAATGTTTCCCTTACCATTTGAAAGATGAGCGGCAAGCTGAACTAGCTTTCTTTCGCAGTGATGCAGGTGTCTATACATCCAAGCGTTAGTCTCGTTTAGCCATACTTCGCCTGTTTGATTTTTTCCCCATGTTGAAAAACAAGGTCTAACGGTTTCTAAGTCTTGATAGTGTCTGTTTAAAAATTCTTGAGGTGTAATCCACGTGATGTCTTGGTCAGTTGAAACTTTCATTGATTGAAGTAAAAATTCCGGTCCTTCAAACCACCAGTGTCCAAATAGTTCTGCATCAAATGGTGCAGTTATAAGCTGAGGAGGATAAGATTGTTTGTTGTTATGTAGATAATCTGTAATTCGATGACAAAAATCAAATGCATGTTGCTGCAATTTATTAAAAGCCCAATCTCTTTGGTACCAATCTTTATTTTCTGTTTTCCCTGTTATACGCCAATACTTTAATCCAGTATCTATCCTTATACCATCAGGATGTATAAAGCTCTTAATGTACTCATGGTCACGCTCATAAGCTACATCACGATAGAACTCACGATAGTCATAATCACCAGGATAACCAACTGATGAGTTCCAAATTGTTTCAGAGATACATTGATTTCTTGAGAACAATGCCACTCCATGTGGAGAATAAACGGGCGCACCAATTCCTTTAGAAGGTGCGGGCTTGCTTCTTAACAACGTTTCCTCATCAACAAATGTGTAGCGAATCCCAGCTTCAGCTAATACTTTATCTACTCCAGGAGAGTATGCGCATTCTGGAAGCCAAAACCCTTTAGGCTTTTCATTAAAATACTTTTCAAACGTATGAACACCAGAAAGGATCTGAGCTTTAATACCTTGCTCTGTTTCAACGTAAGGAAGGAAGGCGTGAGTAGCAGCAGATGTAATACAGTTTACCTTCCCTTGATCCATAAACTGTTTATACGCATTTGTAATCTTACAGTCGTGTTTTTGGTAAGTTTCCATAATTTTTTTATAACGTTCTTCATAAAACTGAATAACATCTTGCTCTTCCGTTTGAGTCGATTGTTTTTTTTCTTTCTGAACAAGTTTCATCGTTAGATCTAAATGTTCTAAATAGCGCTTCTGAATCACAGGATCGTTTAGTAATTCAAGAAGTGGCGGTGAAAATGATAGAGTCCAAGACAAGTATTCGGGCTGTTCTTCGAGTACCCACAATAACGGGATGTATGTCTCAGTAAGTGCCTCAAATACCCATCTTTCCTCTAAACGATTTGCTTCTTTATGCCTCACATAAGGAAGGTGAGCGTGCAAGACCAGTGAAAAATACCCGTTAGACATGTTTTACTCTCCTATCTAATTTTTTGATAGTACGAATAGGTTGAAAAGTTCTCCAACCATTCAGGCTCGTTAACATCCTGATGCTTCCATCGTTCTATCTTTTCATCATGTATACTGTTATAAGGATCAGGACTTGTTTCAGCGGGATTTGAACGCAGCAGTGTGAAAAAACTTCCATCAAAAGTGCGCGTTCCGATATCCACAATAAACGTTCTCCCTGGTTCTAAAGATTGAAGAAACCAATTATTAGTCATGGGTGGAAGCTCCATTTCAAATGTACGGTGTGCATTATGTCCAAAAAATTCAATGTCAGTTACATCATAAATCTTCAAAACGGAAGGAAGTTCTTCCCATTTTGTGCGAAAATGGTGTTCTGCCATCTGTTTGATGGATTCTGTGAAACTCCAATAGGCATACAAACTATCAGATGTTCTTGGCATGAGACACACATTATCTTCTTCGTATTCATATGGCATCGTCCACTTTTCCTTCTCTTTAACAGCTACGGCTTCAGGAGAAAGTTCATGATTCGATGGTGTTTGCTGCTGGCGGTATTTATTCCAGCGGTATTGAACCTTTCCTAAAGACATGTTCATTCTTTGTGCGATCTCTTGTAACGTAAGACCTTTTTCCTTTAATTTCACAATATCTTCGATCAAGTTCATCACCTCATCCTATTCAATTATTCTAGTAAACTAAGTTTTATACCTCATTTTTATTAATCGTATCACTGGATATTTTTATATACAATGTGTCAAAAAAGTCGAAAAATGACGCTTCCATGCCCCACTTGGGATTTCCGTATATGTAAAGTTTTTGAAATCGGTTTCTCCGTCAGATTATTCTGTTAAATTGACAAATCAGGACAAAAAACGCCAATGATTGAAGGCGAAACCTATCTACTTCATTCATGTCCTGTATGAAAATAGTCGAATTGTAGCAATTTGTGTAAACATTTGCGAAAAAACCTATACCACGGATAAATACTATGTTATAAAAGTAAAGTGTATAGCTTTATTTTAGGGAGGATTTTATGGAGTTTGCTATTTTTGGATTGTTACTTGTAGGTGTTATTCTTTTGATTCTTTCCTTTAGAAAAAATCGCGAAAACTCAGTTGAAACACAGCTGGAAAATTTCACGATTCAGCTAATGAAAGAAATCTATCAAGTAAAAAAGAAATTAAAAGTTCTTGAAGACGAAATGATGATTAACGATAAGAACTAAATTTGTGAGGGGAAATGGGTATGACAAGCAAAAACCTTCGCGGATTTTCAGCAGGTATTATTCTTTCAACTGGTATTTTAGCTGGTTTTTATTATACGGCTGATACAGATACAAATTCTGTTTTAACAGATGAAACGGTATCTCAATATCTTTCTGAAAAAGGCGAAATAGCAATTTCAAAAGACGAATTTACTGCATTAAAAGAAACACAAACTGCCGTTGCGGCTCCTGCAGCCAAAGAAGAACCAAAGGCTGCTCCTGTAAAAGAAGAGGAAGAAAAAGTTTTTCAAATGACTTTGACAATCACTCAAGGAATGACAACTGGTGAGGTTTGTGACCAATTACAAAAAGGGAATATCATCAAAGACAGCAAAGAGTTTTTAAAATATTTACGTTCAAACAACTTAGAAGGTGCAGTAAGGGCTGAATCTCATCAAGTAAACAGCAAGATGAACTTTGACGAAATCGCTAAAGAGATTACAAGTTCATAATTGTACATAAAAAAGAGCAAGCGCATTATGACGCTTGCTCTTTCTTTTTTGCTCTTTTCTAAAGGATGAAGTGCAATAAGTGAAAACTGCCTTTAATCATTTAAACCGTATCTTTTTCCTTTAACCAGGAAGATAATGCTTTCTGCAATATTTGTTGCATGATCAGCTGTACGCTCAATGTATCTGCATACAAACAATAATTGGCTAATTTGTGAAAGGTGATCAGGATTTTTAGTCATTAACTCTAGAAGCTCTTTAATAATTTTTCCATACGTTTCATCAACAAAGTCATCCATTTCAGCAAGTTCTTTTGCAAGTGCAACGTCTTCTTCCACGTAAGCTTTTGTAGCTGCAGTCAGCATCTTTATAGCATGATGCGCCATTTTAGGAAGTTCTTCAAGGGGTTTAATCAGTTCCTGCTTGCCGATTCGAATCGTTGATTTTGCAATATTCACAGCAAAATCAGCCATTCTTTCAATGTCAGAAGAAATCTTAATAGCAGCGATGATTCTTCTTAAATCTGAAGCTACAGGAGCTTGTTTTGCGATTAAAAGAATGGCCATATCATTGATCTCATCTTCTAACACATTTATTCTGTTGTCATTTTCAATTACTACTAATGCTTTATCTAAATCTTGATTTTTTAGAGCTTCTACAGATTCAAGCAAAGCTTCTTCTGTCAGCTTTGAAATCTGAATAATAGCATTTTTCATTTCTTCTAATTGAAGCTGAAAATTTTCACGAACAACCATTTATCCCACTCCTATTCCCTTTTATTAGCCAAAACGTCCTGTAATATAATCTTCTGTTCGCTTATCAGATGGATTAGAGAACAATGTGCTGGTATCTGTGTATTCTACAACTTCCCCATTAAGGAAGAATGCTGTACGATCCGAAATACGAGCTGCTTGCTGCATGTTATGTGTAACGATAACAATGCTATAATCCTTTTTCAATTCTTGAACAAGCTCTTCAACTTTTAATGTCGAGATTGGATCAAGTGCAGATGTTGGTTCATCCATCAGGATTACGTCTGGTTCAATTGCAAGACAGCGTGCAATACATAGACGCTGCTGCTGGCCGCCGGATAAACCGTAAGCATTCTCATTCAGACGGTCTTTCACTTCATCCCAAATTGCTGCGCCTTTTAAGCTTTTTTCAACAACTTCATCTAATACTTTTTTGTTTTTGATTCCGTGAATACGCGGTCCATATGCTACATTATCATAAATTGATTTAGGGAATGGATTCGGCTTTTGAAATACCATACCTACTTGTGTACGAAGTTCTTCTACACCGTATTTAGGATCAAAAATATTTTTATCTCTATAAACAATTTCCCCGGACATACGAACGATCGGAATCATTTCAACCATTCTGTTCAACGTTTTAATAAATGTTGATTTCCCGCACCCTGATGGCCCGATAATGGCAGTAACCTGTTTTTCAGGAATATCAAATTTAATATCTTTTAATGCATGATCTTGACCATACCATAAATTTAAATTGTTTATATTAAAGACAGGTGTGAAATCCTGTTCTTTTTCTCCCTTTTGTACCAATTGCTTATTAATTGTGATGTCCATGTTTTTTGTCCTCCTTCTCTCTGTTAGAAGCGTTTATGAAACTTATTTCGAATAAATACCGCAATGGAATTCATAATCAGCAAGATAATCATCAAGATAATGATTCCGCTCGCTGCGAGCATATGGAAATCTTCTTGTGGTCTGCTCGTCCAGTTGTAAAGCTGAATAGGAAGTACCGTAAACTGCGAGAATAAATTTTCTGGCACAAATGCAACATATGCTAATGCTCCTAACACTAATAATGGAGCTGTTTCCCCAACTGCACGAGATAGAGCTAAGATTGTTCCAGTCAAAATACCAGGTAGCGCAGCAGGAAACACAATTCTTCTAATGGTTTGCCACTTTGTTGCGCCCATTCCAAATGAAGCCTCACGAATTTCCCTCGGAACTGTTCTGATCGCTTCTTGAGAAGCAACTACAATAACAGGAAGAATCAATAAACTCATCGTTAATCCACCAGCCAGCACACTCGATCCGAGTCCAGCTAAACGAACAAAGATTGTAAGTCCCAACAACCCAAATACAATGGATGGAACACCAGCTAAGTTAGAAATATTAATCTGAACAAATTTTGTGAATGCATTTTTCTTCGCATACTCTTCAAGATAGATAGCCGTTCCAACACCAAGGATAAATGAAACAGGTGCCGTAACCGCCATGATCCAGATCGTTCCTAGCAGCGCTGCCCAAATACCTGCACGTTCAGGCATTCTAGATGCGAAGTTAGTAATAAAATCTAAACTTAAATAAGGTAATCCTTCAGATAAAATTCTATAGATCAAAACACCTAGTACAAGCAGGGAGAAGCATGTTGCAAGTATAAACAGGAATTTAGCAAAGCCGTTCGCTGCTATTCTGCTCCCCATTTTCTTTTTAACAGACTCTTTATTAATTAAACCCATTAATATTCCTCCCTAAACTTGCGGGAAATAAATTGAGCAAGTAAATTCATGATTAACGTAAATACAAACAACGTCATACCTACAGCATAGATACTGTAATAAATCGTAGTTCCATATCCTGTATCACCTTGACTGACTTGTACGATGTAAGCAGTCATCGTTTGAATGGATTCCGT
Source organism: Fictibacillus sp. UD (assembly GCF_043558025.1). Classification (NCBI taxonomy): domain Bacteria; kingdom Bacillati; phylum Bacillota; class Bacilli; order Caryophanales; family Fictibacillaceae; genus Fictibacillus; species Fictibacillus sp. UD. The sequence goes on along the minus strand of NZ_JARUHH010000001.1, from coordinate 449,751 downwards.
CACATTAATATCGGCAGTCGGTCTAGAACCACCTGCAATGGTTACGATCATTGTTTCACCAATTGCTCTTGAGATTCCTAGAACAAACGAAGCAATCACTCCAGATAGTGCAGCAGGCAATACAACTTTAATGGCAACTTCAAAACGTGTTGCACCTAAAGCCATAGCACCTTCTCTCATAGAGTTTGGCACAGCATTCATCGCATCCTCTGATAATGATGCAATCATAGGTATAATCATAATACCCACAACAATTCCGGGGCTTAAAGCATTAAAGATTGAAATGCCGCCTGGAATAATTTTATCTAATAAAGGTGTTACAAACGTGAGTGCAAAGAATCCGTAAACAATCGTAGGGATTCCAGCTAAAACTTCAAGAATTGGTTTAATGATCTTTCGAGTTTTTGCTGATGCATACTCACTTAAATATATAGCTACAGCAAGACCTACAGGGATTGCAACAACCATGGCAATGGCAGTAATCGTCAATGTACCCATAACTAGTGCAAGAATCCCGTAGTCAGCATTTTCGTCAGAAGTAAAAGGGAACCAGCGAGTATTCGTTAAAAACTCAAATATTGAAATTCGGCTAAAAAACGTAACAGTTTCTGTTAATAAAGTAAAAACAATGCCTAACGTTGTAAAAATAGATATAATTGCACAAATCAAAAAGATTTTTGGAACTACCTTTTCCATTACCGCTGATTGACTTCTTGAAGATTTATTCTCCTGAATCATAGAGCGGATTGATTTTTGGTTTGTTTTATCTCTGGACACCAACAAGACCTCCTATAATTCGACAATACTAAACAGGTGAAAGGTGAGGAGATATCCCGCTCCTCACCCTTTATTATTTTCCTAAGTTATTCCATAAGAAATTCTTATTTACCTGCAAGCTCATCAAGCTTTTTCATTTGCTCTTCGTACTTTTCTTTCGGAAGTGATACATATCCGATTGAATCAGATGATGCAAGCTCACCTGCGTTCTCAAGAGCAAACTTCATGTACTCATAAACTGCTTCGTTTTCTTTTAGAGATTTGTTGTTTACATAAGTGAACAACGGACGAGAAAGTGGAGCGTATTCACCAGATTCAATTGTTTTAGCTGTTGGTTCAACAGGACCGTTTCCACCATCGATCGGAACCGCTTTTACTTTATCTTTATTTGCCTGGTAGTATGCATAACCGAAGAATCCAATAGCATTTTTAGAACCTGTTACACCTTGAACCAATACGTTGTCATCTTCAGATAATTGAGCATCACGGCGCATTGGTTTTTCTTCAAGGATTACTTCATCAAAATAATCGTATGTTCCAGAGTCTGTACCAGGAGCATAAATTTCGATTTTTTCCTTAGGCCATCCTTCACGTACATCAGCCCAAGTTTTTGCAGCCTCTTCTTCAAGGAAGATCTTTTTAAGCTCATCTAATGTTAAGTGATCAATGAAATCATTTTCTTTTGGTACTACTACTGACAAACCGTCTTTTGCTAGTTCGAACTCAGTAAATTCAATACCTTTATCTGTAGCAGCTGTTTTTTCTTCATCTTTAATCGGACGTGAAGCGTTAGCTAGATCAAGTTCTCCACGAACGAATTTTTCAAATCCTCCACCTGAACCCGAAACCCCAACTGGTGCTTGAACATCAGGATTTGAAGCTTGGAACTCTTCAGAAACAGCTTCCATAATTGGGAATACTGTGGATGATCCATCGATTTTGATTTTACCGCTTAGATCTCCGCCGCCAGCAGCTCCATCTTCACTCTTGTTTCCACATGCTGCAGCGAAAACTAGGATTAGTGACATTACCGCTAAAAGGTACACAGACTTCATTTTCTTCATCTTGATAGGTCCCCCTAAATATGATTTTCGTCTTTTCATGTTAGAGAATTCTCTCAGGTCATGATCCCTTTTTTAAAAGCTTGTTTCTTTCTTACAAGTTCTACAATAACCCTTGAATGTGAACTGCGTTTTAATGAATTGTAAAGGTATTGTTAAGACTGATTCATCGACGAATATGTTCTTAGTCTTTACTAAGACTATCTATCTATACAAAAAAAGAATCACGCCTTTTAGCGTGATTCTTGATCTTGAGCTCTACCTTTTGTATCCGGATTAGCCGGAATGCCTTCTTTTTTCATTGAGAAATACGCATCCAGTGCACCTTCAGCTATTTCACTGTTCGTATTCCCCTCTTTAATGTTTGGAACAACGACTGCAAATGCTACCTCTGGATTTTCGTATGGTGCATATCCAATCAGTGTCTTATTAACAATACCTGTAGCCTTATCAATTTCAGCTGTACCTGTTTTTCCTGCTGGATTATAATCCTTGTTTTTGAACTTCCATGCCGCTGTACCGCCGTTGCCGTGCATAACTTCATAAAATCCTTTTTGTACAACTGCGATTTCACTTGGCTTCATTTCGATCCTATTTAAAATATTTGGTTCAAACCGATAAAGAAGCTTTCCTAACTTGTTAGGATCTATGGATGGTTCTCTTACCTCTTTTAAAAGATGAGGCTGCATTCTAAGGCCACCGTTAGCAATAGTAGAAACATACTGTGCCATCTGCATCGGAGTATATGTGTCAAATTGACCGATGGAGAAGAACATCGCTTGTGACAGTTCATTGCTCATCCCTGTGTTATAACCAGTCGCCTCTGAGGGAAGATCTATCCCAGTTGGTACACCAAGACCAAATTGACTGTATGAGTTTCTTAATATATTAAACGCTTCTTGGACCTTGTTCTCGTTAAAGCGCTTATTGGAATAGTCATATCCCGCTAAACGCATAGCAATGTGCCACATATATACGTTTGAAGATCTTTCTAAAGCTTCAACAGCGTCGACTGCCCCCATGTTTTCATGCGATTTTAAAGGACGGCTGTCACCAAAAGTTAACGGTGCATCATTAATGATCGTATTTGGCTCGATAACTCCTTCTTTGAGGCCAGTTAAAACAGTTGCTCCTTTAACAGTTGACCCCATAGCATATGAGTCATAAACATTGCCAAAAGGTATGTCTGTAAACTTCCCTGTTTTTCTGTCGTATTTTTTAGCCGCCATGGATAATATTTCACCGGTATTCGGATTCATCATGACAACATACGCGCTGTTTAACTTGTTGTTGTCGTATGCAAACTTGCCCCGGATAGCATCTTTTAATTTTTCTTCGATGACTTTTTCAACTTCTTGCTGAAGATTCATGTCTACAGTCAGAATAAGATCGCTTCCTCTTGCACCATCTTCCTCTACCGGATCTCCAACTGGATTACCCTTTTTATCTGTAACATATTTAATTTTCGACTTTGTTCCACGTAGAAGTGATTCGTATTGTTCTTCAAGAAAACTCGTGCCGACCATATCGTTACGGTCATTACCACGTGCTGTGTAATAATCCATTCTCGATTTCGGTATTTGCTTTACTTGACCGAAGATATCACGAAAGGAATTACCATAAGGATATGATCGTTCAGCATCAGGTTTTATATCCACACCTTCTAGTTCAGGTAAATGCTCACTGATCAACGCAATTTCTTTTTCGGTAGCTCCAACCTTAATTCTTTGGGGAGAAAGCGTATAACCCCTGTCCATTTCACTTTTAATCGCAAGAACTTCAAGCTCTTTATTTGTAAAGGAGTCAATATCTTCTTGAGTTACTTTTTGAAGCATAAGATTATAAAGCTCTTCTGGGGGAGTATCCTTATTCTCTTCCTTAGATAATCTTGATTCTACTTCCTTTTCGTTTAGAAAAATAAAATAATCTTTTTTATCTCGTTCGGTTAGCTCTTCAAAATCTTTATCTATAAGATCCGCTAGCTTTAAGGCTAATTTGTATCTTTGCTCAGCATCAGCTTCCTGAGTTCTTGTATATGTAATAGAGAAAACTGGATCATTATCCACTACTACCCGGTAGTTCGCATCAAACATTTTACCTCGTGGAGCATCCAATTTCGTTGTTACATTCTCTGTTAAGTAAGCATCGCGCTTATATTCTTCACCTTTTACGATCTGCACATAACCAAGTCTGAGAACCAACACTGAAAAGAGAAAGAACGCCGATAAAAAAAGGGCATTGATTCGAATTGGTACATGGTTTTTCTTTTTATTGTCGTTTGTTTTCATAATATTGTAAATCTCCCTCTAAAACATCACAGACACCTTTCTAAAAAGGTGTCTAAAGCGAACCGGTAATTATATCTGCATAATAATAGTATCCTTACAAAGGCAATTATGTCAAAAGATAATTATTGTTTGTTAGGATTGTTTCCGTCTTGCTGTGATTCTGCAAGCTCAATTGTTTTTTGAGAGCTGCTTTTTGAGAAAGAAACTTTTCTTAAGCAAAAATAAATTAAAAAGTGTCCGGCACCTAAGATGGGCAGCAATAAAGGAATACCCTTTTCTTGTGATAACAGATTTACTACGATGATAAACGTAATGATTGAAATGATTCTTCCTGCATTCAGATACATTTCACGAACAACAATATATTCAATTCTTTTTTCATGAATACCCCTGCATTTTCCGATAATATCATACGTTAATGAGACATATGGAACTAATAACAGCGGATAAGCAATCGAAACAGATACCCCGTATACGACAAGGAGTGTAAATGAAACTGGGAAAAGCAGCATAAACGGCGAAATAAAGAGCAACAATCCTCCAGTAAATATCGCTCTCATTCTATTCCTTGGTGTTAAATAATGCGAGACACAATAATACCCAACAAAAGATACAAAGGACTGAACAAACCCGTAAGTTCCAAGAGCGAATTCACTTTTAGAAGCTGTATATACCCATATTACAATTAAAAAAACAAATGTTCCTTCACGAAATCCCTGAAAAAAATGTGCTCTTAGCAACTGCAACCAAGCTTTGTCTTTTTTACGTTCCTGTAAAACCTCTCTTATACCAAACCTGCCATCTGCTTTTCTTCGATTTAAAAAAAAACTTATAGCAACTGCAACAAAAAACAAGACCATTGAAACGGTGAAAATTGTTTCGTATCCTGCATGTTTGTCCATCCTAGTAATGATATACCCTGCACTGAGTGGACCAATCATTCCTGAAAGGGAATTCAGTACGCCTAGATATCCGTTAAAAAAATCACGGGTCTCCGGTTCGGTAACTTCCAATGTCAGCACGTTAAAAGCAAGCCAGTAAAATCCTAAACCAAATCCTAACATAGCCCCAAGTAAAATGATGTAGTTACTCGCCAACGATCCCATGTAAAGGACGCCTATATAAAATAAAGCAAGTATTAAAACACCTATTCTCAGTACGATAACGCGGTCAATTTTTTTGGCAAACCATCCCGCTAAATAAAACGCTATCGGCTGCATGACAACAATAGAAAGATTGTAAAAAGCGATATCTGTAATTTTCCCAGATTGCTTCCACAAAAAAATGTTAACAAACGTATTTGAAAGAGCTGTACTTAAGGTAAATAATCCGCCTACAAATAGCAATAAGAACAAATCTCTAGGGTATTGGTCGGTATCCATGATTTTTTTTAATCTCATGTTTTCGCCCCCTTACATATCGTCGTTAGTGTCTTTCAAGACGATAGGGGCTATTCACTTTTTCACAAATTGGTTTTTATTGTATAAAGGGGTATGATGATATGTTTGAGTATTGGATTTTTGATTCTGTAGATATAGACCTTTTCTATGACTCCGATGTAAAACTAGAAGACAGTCCGAAGTTGTACAAAGATTTTATTTGGTATTTTCAATCAAAAAATGTATGTGTTATTCAATCGTTTGTTCCATTCGGTGACGGTAATCTAGCTCTTGATGAACTATTAGTAAGGTTAGCAGATCAATATGAAATACATGACAAAGGCATAATAAAAAGCCACTGGCAAGCCAGCAGCTTTCATTAATTATTTTGCTTCGTTATAACGCTTTTCAACTTCATCCCAGTTTACAACGTTCCAAAATGCAGCGATGTAATCAGGACGTTTGTTTTGATAATTTAAGTAGTAAGCATGCTCCCAAACATCTAGTCCTAGGATCGGTGTCTTACCTTCCATAACAGGTGTATCTTGGTTTGGCGTGCTTGTAACTTCAAGCTCTCCATTGTTTACAACTAACCATGCCCAACCAGAGCCAAATCTTGTTTTACCAGCGTTCGCAAACTCTTCTTTAAATGCATCTAGGCTTCCGAATTTACTGTTGATTTTGTCAGCAAGTTCTCCAGATGGCGCGTTTGCTCCGCCTGGTGCAATTACTTCCCAGAAAAGACTATGGTTAGCGTGCCCACCACCATTGTTTCTAACAGCATTTTGGATACTTTGCGGAAGAGAATCAAGGTTTGAAAGAAGATCTTCCAAGCTCTTGTTTTCAAATTCAGCTTGCCCCTCAAGAGCAGCATTCAAATTATCAACATATGTTTTGTGATGGCGACCGTGGTGGATCTCCATTGTTTCTTTGTCGATATGCGGTTCAAGTGCGTTTGTTTCATAAGGTAATGCAGGCAGTTCAAATTTAGCCATGTTCATTTCCTCCTTATAATATGTAGAGTTTTATATGTTCATTTTCAAGGTAGCTTGAAAAGTGAAACCATTTAATCAACTTACTTGTTTAGAAAGTATTCAACATGTTTACCTTATCAAATTTAAAGCGAACTTTCAATTTTTAAACACTGTACCATTTTTAATCATAAAAAAACCTTACGGCACGCCGCAAGGTTAATATGTATAGTATGGTGGCTCGAGACGGAATCGAACCGCCGACACGAGGATTTTCAGTCCTCTGCTCTACCGACTGAGCTATCGAGCCAAAAATTTTTCAAAACCAAAATTTTTGGTCTTATTTAATTACTGTGTCTCTTCCTCTACACGTTCCCTTCTAGGGTGTATCCGTCGAGACAACTCGCAGCATACTCTTGCTGTAACGCTCGTAGCTATCGAGCCAAAAAGAAGATATTTATGATTTTATTTACTACAAAATATGTAATGGAGGAGGTAGAGGGATTCGAACCCCCGCGGGTCGTTAAACCCCTGTCGGTTTTCAAGACCGATCCCTTCAGCCGGACTTGGGTATACCTCCTCGATTATATGGTGGACCCTGTAGGACTCGAACCTACGACCAATCGGTTATGAGCCGACCGCTCTGACCAACTGAGCTAAGGGTCCAAAGATAAAACTTATGTAAATGTTATGGGGCGGACGAGGGGAATCGAACCCCCGAATGTCGGAACCACAATCCGATGCGTTAACCACTTCGCCACGACCGCCATCGTGATTAATAAAAAAAACATTTTGGTAGCGGCGGAGGGAGTCGAACCCACGACCTCACGGGTATGAACCGTACGCTCTAGCCAGCTGAGCTACACCGCCAAAATGGCTCCACAGGTAGGACTCGAACCTACGACCGATCGGTTAACAGCCGATAGCTCTACCACTGAGCTACTGTGGAATAACGTCTTAACTTTGTTAAGGACAAGAACTACTATATCACGTTGTCGTAATTAATGTCAATAACATTTTTGAAATGAATTTGCGCGAACACATGTACTTTTTAGAACAAAAATAATATAACACGCCCGCCAGCAATAAGCAATGAAGATTTATAATACTTGATAATAAAAATAACCGATCATTAAAGCCTGTGTAAAGACTTTAATCAGAGTTGTTCCTACGAAAGCAAGCACAGTACCAATACCTACAGAAACGGCTGACTTCAATCCTTTTCTTTGGAATAGAAGTTCTGCAATTACAGCACCTAAAAACGGTCCAATCAGTATTCCGGCAACAGGTATTACAAAAGGTCCAGCGATCAATCCGATCGAACTTCCCCATAAAGCCGCTTTAGATCCTCCTTTTTTCTTAACCGCATAAGCATTCCCTATGTAGTCAACAACAAACAAACTGATAAACAATAAGATTTGCACAGTAAGAAATAAAGGCGTGAACGGCTCAAATGAAAAAGCAAATCCATAGATTAAAAAACCGGCAGCTAAAAATAATACACCAGGTAAAATCGGATAGGTTAACGCAATAAAACTGATTACGAACACTAAACCAATTAAAAACCAATATACATAGTCCACTTCTGTCTCCTTTCTTGTAAAAGACCAAAAAAATAACCAGGAGGAAATTCCCCCTGGCTTCATTTTACTTCTCTAGCACAGCTTCTGCAATGTTAACAGCGTGGTCACCTATTCTTTCTAGGTTACTTACGATATCAACAAAAACAATACCTGCATTTCCGTCACAAAGTCCTTCGTTCATACGCATAATGTGCTGTTTGCGAAGTGTACGCTCCATTTTATCGATTTTATCTTCTAATCCAAGCACTTCTTTAGCCAGTTCAATGTTTCCTTCTTCTAATGCTTTAACGGCCTTGTCGACTGTTGAAACGGTAAGAGTAAACATTTCATCTAAGTCTTTTTTAGCCGTGTCTGTCAAACGAACATTATTACGCAGTTGATAATCAACAAGTTCAATAATATTCTCCATATGGTCCCCAATACGTTCAATGTCACGAGAGGTGTCTAGCAGCATTGAGTGTTCATTTGATTCTTGAGGTGTTAACGGATGTGCAGACAGTTTTACAAGATAAGATGTTATCTGGCGATCTAAATTATTGATTGCTTCTTCATATTGAAGAGCAAGATCAGAATTCTTTTTATCTTTTTCATTTAAATAAGCGATGGCTTCTTTTAATCCCGCTTGAGAATAATTGGCCATACGAATAATTTCTTGCTTAGCTTGTCTGATTGCTAGTGAAGGTGATGTCTCTAATACGATTTCGTCAAGATGTTTCGCCTTGTACTCAATCAATACATCTTCACCTTTAATTAGTTTGGTAACAATAAAGGCTAATAACCCAATGAACCAGAACTGTATCAGAACGTTCGTCACATTAAACGTACCATGAGCAAATGCAATTTGCATGGCTGGTTCTAAGTCAAGCTTTGCTGACAAGAATTCAATATAGTGTCTGAACGGAACAAGAACGATCAAAAAGATAACTGTTCCAAGCAAGTTAAAGATTACATGAGTAAGCGCAGCGCGTCTTGCTGCAACTGTAGTACCGATAGCTGCTAAGATTGCCGTAATAGTAGTACCAATATTATCACCAAACAATACAGGCAGTGCGGCTTTAAGATCAATCATATTTTGAGAATAAAGTTCTTGCAGTATCCCAATCGTTGCACTTGAAGACTGAACAATAACAGTAAATAAAGTTCCAATTACAACTCCAAGGATTGGGTTGTCACTCATGGAAACCGTCAGATCTTGAAACGCTTGAAGGCTACGTAATGGTTTCATTCCGTCACCCATTAGTTCTAGACCTAAGAATAACGCACCAAAACCAAACGTAATCTGTCCAAAATAGTTATACTTCGGATTTTTAAAGAAAAAGATTAAGATGGATCCAACTGCTATGATCGGCAATGCATACTCACCTACATCGATACCGATGATAAAGGACGTAACCGTTGTACCAATGTTTGCCCCCATGATAACACCGATCGCTTGTCTTAAGGTTAAGAATCCAGCATTAACAAGTCCAACTGTTAACACAGTCGTACCTGAGCTACTTTGAATTAATACTGTTACAAATATCCCTGCTAAAACTCCCATAAAAGGATTTGTTGTTAATTTATCAAGTATTTCTCGTAATCGGTCTCCTGCTGAATTTTGAAGTCCATCTCCCATGTACTTAATCCCAAATAAGAAGATCCCCAGTCCTCCGATGAATTGAAATAACATTTCTTGATAATTCAATGTTTACAGCTCCTTATTAACTATCATTTATCAACCTTTGCCATTATCTCTATTTGTATAGTTTGTGTAAATAAAAAAGGGGAATTTGTAACATTTCCTTTACAATTGAATCTTATTGTCGAAAGGTCTGGGTTCATGTAAACTATTTATGGTCAGTAAATGAAGGAGTATTTTTCAATGAAATTACATATTCGTTTTGTTAAAAGTTTATTTTCAATAAAGTCGATTGCTCAATTTAGATTATTAGGTGTAGGGAGTACTATTCTTTATGTTTTATCCCTAACCTTATTATGTATTGTGCCTGTATTAATCATTTTCTTATTAAGTCTTTTGTCAGATAATAAATCCTTGTCCAATTTTGAAAGCTTTGGCTTAAATCCAGATCAAATGCAAAATTTTGCTTCCTCACTAGATGGAATATTCCCTATCATTGTAGCCGTAATCTATGCGGTGATGTATGTCCTGTTCTCAGGCATACTATTTTCAGGTGTTTCCATATTAGCTGGTATTGCAATTCCTGCAGCAAAAATTTTGGGGAGAAGACTTGCGTATAGACATCTATGGGTCATATCTTGTTATTCAATTACCCTTCCTTCTGTCTTGATCACAATTCTTTTTACTTTAAATATTCATGTTCCTCACTCTTTTATTTGGTTTTGGCTATTATCATTTATTATTTGCATCCTAGCTATTACTAAGACACCTTCGAAAAAAAATAAAAAAAGCGGCATATAAGCCGCTTTTTTTTCTGTCTATTTAAAGAGTGATTTAATCGCCTCTATCAGTGCGATAAGAAAGTCGATTATTTTCTGAATAAAAGATTGTGTCTCTTCCTTGTTTAAGAAGTCTCCAAGGTTTTCACTAATGTTCTTAAGATCGCTCTGAACTTGATCCCAATCAATATTTAGATCTTTCATCTTATTAAATAGTGCAATAAGCCCGTTCAATTCATCTTGAGTCAGTTCGATTCCCATATCTTTTGCAACTTTTTCGATTAACGCCCTCAAATCTTCTTCTGACTGTACCGGATTCTTTGCGATTTCCTCTTTAACACGAGTCATTAATTCTGTTGCTTCTTTTGTACCGATTCTTTCTCCTAATTTAGCTGTTTTAACCATTTCTTCATTAGCTACTTGTTTTTGTGCTTCTGGAATCTCAATCTGAGCTGTTGTTTCGTATGCCTTTAGAATACCCGTTAACGCTGCTGTACCAGACACTTCGAAAGGTGCTGTAACATAAATCTCTGCATCTGTAACACCAGCAGTCGTTAATGCATTCATATACATTTCTTCTGTTACCCAATTAATATTGTTGGTTTCAACAGATAAACCTTGATCTTTTTCACCAATTGTAATCTTAGATGACGAGATCGCTTTTGATCCAATTTGAGCTTTTGATATATATTCACCTAGATATTGGTGTTCTTCTTCATTTGTAACTTGTACTGTCTCTACATCAGCAGATACATCCATCTCTTTTAATAAACTGTTCTTTTGTTCTTCAGTTAAGTTTTGTCCAAGTGTAACGATGACATCCCCAGGTGCTGCGTCTGCAAACATTTTTAAAGGGGCAATAAATAATGCTGCAGCCATTATAGATAGCAGGGCGAGCACTTTTGCTTTTTTCATAAATTTCACCTCTCCAATCGGTACATCTAAAAAGATACGCAGAAATGTATTTTTTTCTGTCCTTCCTGCCTTTCCATTTTACACCAATGGTTATCCAGAAGTCACTTTAAACTTGTCATATTAAAGATGGACAAGCATATAGTCTTATATGTGAAATTATGCGAAAGGAGAGGGAATTCATGAAACGTTTCCTGAGAGCCTGTGCGATTATGCTTATTTTATATGTGGTCGCTTATGATTTAAAAATTGGTACACTCCCTCAATCTACACCTGCAAATGCTAATGCGGAAATAAAAACAGAAAAAAAGCAAAACAAATCTTACGAAACATATGAGGTTAAGCCAGGTGAAACCTTAATCTCAGTTGTTGAGAAGCTAAATACGAATGGAAATTATTCCATCGTTACCATGATAAAAGATTTTGAATCATTGAATCCTGGAGTGAATCCAGAAAATATTCAATTAGGAAAATCATATAAATTTCCGCTATATAATAAAGTGGATAGATAACATTACTTGTCAAAACAAAATAATCCCTGCTAAAATGAACTGATGATAGGACAGACTAATACTGTCAATTTGAAAAAAGGAGCGATTCACCAAATGAGTGAAATCACCCACCGTTCTAAAACAAGACCTGTAAAAGTAGGACCATTGACAATAGGTGGTACAGACCAGGTTATTGTTCAGAGTATGACAACAACGAAGACACATGATGTAGAAGCCACTGTAGCTGAAATAAAGCGTCTAGAAGAAGCAGGCTGTCAGGTCGTACGTGTAGCATGTCCAGACATGCGCGCTGCTGAAGCAATAGCAGATATAAAGAAAAGAATTAATATTCCGCTTGTAGTGGACATTCATTTTGATTATAAACTTGCTCTTAAAGCGATCGAAGGCGGAGCTGACAAGATCAGAATCAATCCAGGTAACATCGGGCGCCGCGAAAAGGTAGAAGCCGTAGTAAAAGCAGCTAAAGCTAAAGGGATTCCAATTCGAATAGGTGTTAACGCTGGTTCTCTTGAAAAGAAATATCTTGAAAAATACGGATATCCTACTGCAGATGGTATGGTGGAAAGCGCACTTCACCATATTCAAATTCTAGAGGATCTTGATTTTCATGATATTATCGTTTCAATGAAAGCCTCTGATGTTAATTTAGCGATAGAAGCTTATGAAAAAGCTTCAAAAGCATTTGACTATCCATTGCACCTTGGTATTACAGAATCAGGTACACTTTTTGCTGGTACTGTTAAGAGTGCCGCTGGTCTTGGAGCAATTCTTCACAAAGGCATCGGTAATACTTTACGTATTTCGTTAAGTGCCGACCCGGTTGAAGAAGTGAAAGTGGCTCGTGAGCTCTTGAAATCATTCGGACTTTTATCTGACGCAGCTACCTTGATCTCCTGTCCAACTTGCGGACGAATTGAAATTGACTTAATTTCAATAGCGAATGAAGTAGAAGAATATATCTCTAATGTACGTGCTCCTATTAAAGTAGCTGTTCTAGGCTGTGCTGTAAACGGACCTGGTGAGGCTCGCGAAGCAGATATCGGTATAGCCGGGGCTCGTGGAGAAGGATTATTATTCCGACATGGAGAAATTGTACGAAAGATTCCTGAAGATCAATTGTTAGATGAACTGAAGAAAGAAGTAGATATCTTAGCAAAAGCTCATGAAGAAAAGTTAAAAGCTGAAGCAGCTGCACAACAAATATAAAGTACGTAAGCTCCCGTTTTGGGAGCTTTTTTTAATTAAAGGATTGGCTGTCATTCCATATTTTCTGCGGAAATTCAGCAAGCATGAGCGGTGGTCTGGCAATAATTGAAAAAAAAACTTTTAGCTGATCACTTTTACATGGGGAGTGTTCACGTGGAACAAACAATTTCTATACATGTTCATCCCATTTATACAAAAAAGCTCATTGCTATTTAATTTCACGTTATTTTATATAATTTCACGTTATTTGAATTTATTTCACATTAATCTCTATAATTTCACGTTAATCGTAATAATTTCACGTTAACCATATTATCCCAGGAAACTTCAGCTTTATATAAAAAAGGAGAAGCCTCAGCTTCTCCTTTGCTCCTTCTTCCTTTAAAAGAACGGTGCGAAAAATAACGAAATGATTATCGATACGATACCAATTCCGATCGCCCAATTTCCAAGCGAATGTGCACCTTGTCTTCTGGCAATAAAACCAACGATAATACCTGCTGCTCCAAATAACACGGGTAGTATGAACAGTGATAAGACAGAAAGAATAATCGCGATGACTCCAGCCGCTTTTCCTCCTGCTCTTTCACGGTTTACTTCGTGTTCATGTCGGTGATCTTTTTCTCTATCTGCATAACGAGGACGCTCGTTTTCAGGTAATGTCATATCACTTCTTACAGGAACGGGTACAGCTTCAGCCGCCATCTCTTCACGAAATCCAGCTTCGTTTATATTACGTTCATCTCTTTCGTATGCCATGATGATTCCCCCTCTTTTAGTCTTAAGGAGCGTTCTTATTATGGCTTTAAAAGAGATATTTCATAGATGTTAAGTTATGGGCATAAGAAAAGAGGCCACATAAATGGCCCCCTCGTTTAGTGCTTTGGTTTAAATGTATGACAACACGTTTCAGCTGGATCATAGGCAGCATCTTTATGAGCGGCATCTCCATGGAGGTTACCATCAGCGCTCATATCAACAGACATATTCGCATGCTTATCGATTTCAACAAGAATGGCATCTGCTGCACAGTTATTGCCTTCACCCCAATAGGTACAATTCGATACATTACATTTTACTTCAGGCATAAAAAAACCTCCTTTCTCTTTAGCTTGGCTAAATAAAAGGAGGAACATACTTGTTTACACACAAAAAAATTTAATCTCTGCAGTCCGTACAATAGCCGTAGATCTCAAATTTATGACCTGTCACGTCAAACCCGTTTAGTTCACTGTTCAGAACTTCCATCGGGCAAGTGTGAATCGATTTCGTGCTGCCACAGGTGAGACAGATTAAATGGTGATGATGTTCATTGTGTGCACACGTAAACCGAAACTTTTTTTCGCCTTCCCATTCGGTATCTTCAAGCAATTCTAGGTCAACGAAGGTCGTTAGATTTCGATAAATCGTATCAAAACTAAGACCAGGATATTTTTCTTTTAGCGCTTCTTGTACATCTTTTGCAGAAAGATACCTTTTTTCCTCTGCGAATAAAGAAATAAGATCTTTTCTCTTTTCTGTATACTTATAGCCATTCTCTTTCAGAATCTCCATTGCTTTATCTATCGTTATGGCAAATTTCACAAGTGACCCACCTTTCTGGAACCTGTAAATTTTTTATAAAGAATACTTAGACATAAAATGACAACAAGGCATAAAACAATGGTTCCTCCTGAAGCAAGATCGAGATAGTAGGAAAGAAACATGCCAGAAATTACGGCAGCCTCTCCGAAAAGAACGGAAAGCCAGATTGCCTGTTTGAATCCTTTTGCGATTCGGATACTTGCCGCCACCGGCAGCGTCATAAGCGCAGAAACCAAAAGAATACCGACTATTTTCATCGATGCTGCAATAACTAAAGCGGTAATGGCCATAAAAGCAATTAAGATCCAGCTGCTTCGTATTCCAGATAGTTTTCCTTGTTCTTCATCAAAGGATAGGACGAACAATTCTTTGTACATAAAGAATACAAATAGAAGGACAACAATAAGAATAGCAAAAACAGTCCATACATCCGACTTCTTAACTGCGATAATACTTCCAAATAAGTAATTGAACAGATCAGTATTGAATCCATCTGCCATTGAAATAAAAATAACACTTAGGCCTATTCCTGCTGACATAATAATTGGTATAGCTAGTTCTTCGTAATGTTTGTATACTTTTCTAAGCTGTTCTATAAAAATGGCTCCACCTACCGAAAAAGCCATTCCTAGATATATGGGATTAGCTGCAGCAAAGAATGAAGACCACTTTCCTAACAACAAGTTAGCTGCAATTCCCGCTAAAGTAATGTGAGAAAGTGCATCTGCAATTAAAGCTTGCCTCCTCACAACGATAAAGACTCCTAACACTGGAGCAAGCAGTCCGACCATTATCCCTGTTAAGAAGGCGTTTTGTAAAAATTCGTATTTTAAAAACGGTAACATTCATTCATCCCCTTACTTCTGTTCATGGTCATGGTGGAGAACATGAACATGATGTCCATAAAAAGCAGACATGTTTTCAGAAGAACTCTCCTCAAATTCTTTTGTGTTTCCATGAAAGTGAACCTGTTTGTTCAAGCAGGCTACATCTGTTACATAATTCGTCATAACCCCTACATCATGTGTAACCAATACAAGCGTCATGTTGTTATCATGATGCAGATCTTTTAACATCTTATAAAAAGATTCTGATGACTCCGTATCAACACCAACAGTCGGTTCATCCAAGATCAAAAGCTCAGGATCACTTACTAACGCCCGCGCGATAAAAATTCGCTGCTGCTGACCACCAGAGAGTTCACCTATATTTTGATGCGCAAAATTATCCATATTCACTGATTTTAAAGCATCCCATACTTTCTTTTTATCCGCTGCCTTTAAAAAACGGAACAAACCAACCTTACCGAAAAGCCCCATAGATACGACTTCAAATGCCGTTGCAGGAAAAGCAGTGTTAAAACTGTTCGCTTTTTGGGAAACATAGCCGATCTTTTCCCAATCATTAAATTTATTTACTTTTTCTCCAAATAGATAAACTTGCCCTTGCTGTGGCTTTTGGAGACCTAAGATACATTTAATCAGTGTAGATTTACCTGAACCATTCGGACCAACAAGCCCTAAAAAAGATCCTTTTTTGATTTCCATTGTTACATGTTGAAGTACATTTTTATCACCATAATGGAACGATAAATCATCTACACGAATGGCTATAGAATTTGAATTGTTCTCCATGACTAACCTCCGTGAAAATGAATAATAAGTAGTAATGAGTACGATTTAGACTGTCTCATAGTATACACGAAATATGAACAAAGTAAAACAACATGCCTAAGTGACATGCTGTGAAATGGATGAAGTTCGAATCTTACTTAGCCCCTTTTAATAGGCTCTCAACCGTTTGTTCTAAATCTTTACATTTAACAATTTGATCGGCCTCTTTTAAATACTTCTGATCAAGTGTTGTTTCTACGGCTAAACAATAAGCGCCTGCACTTTTCGCAGATTGAATCCCAAGTGGTGCGTTTTCGATGACCAGCCACTCAGACGGGTCGAAAGGATGCTGATCCATGGCTAATAAATAGGGTTCAGGCGCAGGCTTTCCTTCTTTCACATCATCACCGGTAATGATCGTATGAAAAGTGAATGGAAGTTTCCCTAAGACTTCATTGACGAATTCTTTTCTGCTTCCTGTTACTAAAGCGATCGGAATATGAAGATTTTGCAGGCTTTTAAGCGTCGAAACTGTTTCTTCTATAAAATCGTATTGGGCATTCTTTTTAAAGTAGTTTCTCTTTTGTACATATATATCTTCTATGATTTCCTCAGAAGCATCTACATTAGAAACTTCAAATACATCTTTAATCGTCTTCTTACCTGGCATTCCTTCTCTCAAATAAAAAACATGCTCATCATGCTCATAGCCTTTTATATTAAATGCATGACGCCATGCTTCAACATGGTAACGCATCGTGTCTACAACCACGCCATCCATATCAAAACAAACGGCTTTAATTTTCATACAATAACCACCTTAACCTCGAACTTACATCTTACTATTATAAAACAAATTCATTAAAAACAAAAAAGAAGCTGAAGATTCCTCAGCTTCCTTTATATTCTTATTTTAATCCTTCAATAACGGTTTTCGTGTTCCATTCCATCATTTTTTTGTACGTGTCTCCATCTTCACCAGGTTTCCCTAATGAGTCAGTAAACACTTTTCCTGTAATAGGAATACCTGTTTCTTTTGATACAGTTTCCATACTTCTAGCGTCGACGCTTGTTTCTACAAACAACGAAGGAACGTTTCTTTCTTTAAGCAAATCGACTAAACTTTTGATCTGTTGTGGAGAACCTTGGTTTTCTGAGTTGATCTCCCAAACATATGCCGTATCCACATTGTAGGCTTCTCCAAAGTACTTAAATGCCCCTTCACTTGTAACAAGTACTCGTTTTTCTTTCGGAATCTTATTTAACTCTGAAACGGTCTTGTCATGCAGAGCTTTTAATTCACCAATGTATTTTTCAGCATTGCTTTTATAGTACTCTTTGTTTTCAGGATCCTCTTTCATAAGAGCATCTCGAATGTTTTCCACATAGATTATGCCGTTCTCAATATTAAGCCATGCATGCGGATCATATTGTTTTTCAAGTCCTTTAGATTCTAAGTGAATGGCTTTAACGCCTTCACTTACACGGTACACAGGCGCATCTTCCCCATCTTTATTAGAGGTTTTTAATAATTTATTAAACCACGAATTTCCCTCTTCTAGGTTTAATCCGTTATAAAAGATAACATCTGCGTCAGTTGTTTTTAAAACATCTTCTGGTAACGGATCATATTCATGTGGATTCGAACCGATCGGCGCCAAGCTATGAACGTCGACTTTGTCTCCACCAACATTTTTAACTAAGTCATAAATGATAGAGTAAGTCGCTACGACTTCCACCTTTTCTGAATCATCCTTGCCCGAGCTGCAACCTGCTGCAGCCATTACTAATGAACCAGCTAAAATGAGACTTGCTATTCTTTTGAACATGTAACCATCCTCCCTACTTTTCCATCAGCTCTAGTCTGTTTTTTCTTGATTTGTGCGCCTTCCATATTAACCCTTGAGATGGCGAGAAGAAGAACGCAAGGGCAAAAAGAAAGGCTGATACTAAAACAATCGTGGCACCTGATGCCAGGTTGTAAGTAAAGCTGAAATATAAACCGAATACTGACGAAACAACTCCAATTAATGCAGATAAATAAATCATCACCGACAATCGGTTTGTTAAAAGATATGCCGTCGCTGCAGGAGTAATTAGCATGGCAACGACAAGAACGATTCCAACGGTCTGCAGAGATGCAACCGTAACCATTGTTAGTACAGCCATCAGCGCATAGTGTATCCATTTATTCGGCAGTCCGTAGCTTTGAGCCATTGTTGGATCGAAGGTTGAAACGAGCAGTTCTTTATAAAACAGAACAACTAGCCCGATCACTAATAAGCCGATTCCAAGCGTGATCCACATGTCACTCATCCTTACAGCAAGAACATTACCAAAGAGAATATGATATAAATCTGCAGAACTTTTCATCATCGTGATGATTACAATACCCACAGCAAACATGCTTGTGAACATGATCCCAATCGCCATATCATGTTTAATTCTGCTGTTTTGGCTTACATATCCGATCCCAATTGCTGTCAGCACACCTGTAATAACTGCTCCAAAGAAAAAGTTAATGCCTAGCATATAGCTGATTGCGACTCCTGGTAATACTGCGTGAGAAATCGCATCACCCATTAGAGCCATGCCTCTTAAAATGATGAAGCATCCTACGATTCCGCATATTATCCCTACTACAACTGAAGTAAAGAGTGCTTTCTGTAAAAACTCATATTGCAGCAGCGCTTGAAAAAATTCAAAAATACTCATGTTGTCACATTCACCCCTTTAGGCTGCAGAAATGAAAACTGATTAGCATAAGCTTTTGTGATCACCTCTGGCTGAAGAACTTCTTCAGATGCTCCGTAATGAATCATGTTTTTGTTCAGCAGTAGCAAGTGGTCAAAGTAGGACTCCGCTTTGCTTAAATCGTGATGCACGACTAGAATCGTTTTTCCTTCTTTTTTCAAATCCCTCAATATATGAATGATTGTTTCTTCACTTGCGACATCAATACCAACAAACGGTTCATCAAGGAAAAACAACTCTGCTTTTTGTGCAAGTGCTCGGGCAAGGAATACCCTTTGCTGCTGTCCTCCTGAAAGCTCTCCGATCTGCCGGTTACCAAACGCTTCCATACCTACTGTCTTTAAACATTCATAAGCCCATTCTCTATCACTTTTAGATGGACGCTTGAATAGCCCTAATTTTGGATAAGTCCCAAGAAGCACTACATCAAATACAGTGATAGGAAAATCCCAATCGATATCTGACCGCTGCGGAACATAAGCGATTTTTTTCTTCCACTTTTTCAGCGGCTCTCCAAAAACCTGGATATCACCTTTATCTTTAGCGATTAAGTTTAATGCAGCTTTCATCATGCTGGATTTACCCGCTCCATTTGGTCCTATGATGCCGACTAAACTTCCTCTTTCCACTGAAAAAGAGATATCTTTAACAACTTGATTCCCTAGATAGGAAACGTATAAGTGTTCAATCTTTAATGCACGTTCCATTGAAAAAAGACCTCCTTTTTCACCCGGTAACTTTTTTTGCCTAAGAGCAACTTTTAGTTAAAAAAATAGTTCCTTCACAATGTATGAAACAAAAAGAAGGATAGTGATTATTTTTGCACAAGAAAATGTTTCCTTCGGGCAACTTTTTTACTTAAGTCAAATTATATAGGGTGGACACAAGATTGTAAATGATTTTTTCTAGCCATATTTCTACATTTGCTATATAATCAACTCTGGCAGTAAACTGCTGGGTGGGAGAGGGTTGTTTTACAGTATTAAGGAAGGAACAAATGGAACAAAATCAAGTTTCACTAAAAAAAGAAGTACTCGCAGGGATTACCTCATTCTTCACTATCGCTTATATTATTGTCGTTAATCCACTGATATTAGCAGATGCTGGAATGCCATATGAGGGTGTAGTGCTTGCTACAATTCTTACTTCTGTTGTTGGATGTTTAATCATGGGGCTATATGCGAATGCTCCAATCGTTCTGACACCTGGCATGGGTGTTAATGCGTTTTTCACGTATACTATCGTCCAAGGTATGAACCTAAGCTGGCAAGAAGCTCTTGCAGCGGTCGTTATGTCTGGTATTTTCTTTTTAATCGCAGCTTCAACACCGTTAAAAGATATACTTTCTAAAAGTATTCCTCAATCATTAAAACACAGTATTACAGTTGGAATCGGGTTGTTTTTAACGTTCATAGGACTACAAAAGGGTGGAATCATTGAAGCTAGCTCTGCTACTTTCGTGAAGTTAGGGCATTTAGATCACCCTGACGCAATCCTTACAGTTGTAGGTTTGGCTGTTACACTAGCCCTGTTCTTAAAGAACGTGAAGGGAAGCTTTTTAATCGGTATTGCTTTAACCACTCTTATTGGCTTTTTTATGGGCCATACACAAGAAGTTAAAGGAATGTCTGATGGGTTTTCTTTTAAACCGTTTGGAGAATTGCTATTCGCTTTTGATTTTTCAGGCATTACGGAGCTTTCCTTTTGGATTGCGACATTTTCCTTGACCATGATTATCACTTTTGAAAACATGGGATTGTTATATGGACTGTTGCCTGATCAAAAGAAATTCCCAAAAGCCTTTCAAGCCAATGCTGCTTCATCCATCGTTTCTGGTCTCTTCGGAACAAGTCCGACGATCTCAACGGTAGAGAGCGCATCTGGTATTCAAGAGGGCGGCAGAACAGGGATCACAAGTATTACAGTTGCTGTTTTGTTTATCGGTTCTATTTTTGCAGCGCCTTTTATCGCTTATATTCCAGATGGAGCAATTGCTCCAATCTTAATCATTATTGGCGGCTTGATGGTACAGCAGATTCAGCATATCCCTTTTGCTGATTTTACAGAGATGTTTCCATCTTTTCTAATCATCGCGCTGATTCCATTAACGTACAGCATTGTGGATGGTCTTGCATTTGGATTTATCGCATATCCACTTGTTAAATGGATGTCTGGGCAGAAGAAACAAGTTACAGCACCAATGTATGTTATCGCCTTTTTATTCTTTATGAATTTTATCCTTCATACAATCGTATAAAAATATAAACAAAAAGACTTTGGACAACTTCCAAAGTCTTTTTTAAACGTTCTTTTCTAAAAGATTGTTGCTTTCAAATTTTGTCTTCTATGATTGTTGATTGGAGTGTAAGGTGCGAGACTCCTGCGGGACAGGCTGGCGGGTGAGACACTTAAGAGTGAAACGTGCGAATGTGGCTCACCGCCTGCCCCGCGGAAAGCGAGCAACCTGGAACGGAAATCAATCACTTCCAAAAGCAACAAAGTTTGTGAAAACAGCCTTTTTAAAAGCTGTTTTCGCAAATAATATTACTCTTGGAAGTAGCTGAATTCAGCTTCAACGAAATATATAAAGTAACACACTCCTAGAAAAGAGTCTTTTTTTTAGCACTTTCTCCTCTTAGGACTCATACAATGAGAAAGTCGGGAGGTGGTTGCTTAATGAATCCAATTATTGTTCATTTTGTAAATCAAAAACTTAATTCGATCAGTCCGAATGAACTGATCACACTAGCCGCGCAATATCAACTTCCAATATCTCAAAAAGAAGCCGTACAAATCGTAAACATTCTGCGAAGGCAGACCATCGATATTAAAAACCTTGGACAGCGCAAGAGAATCATTGACACTATTGCAAAAGAAGTCAGTCCTGAAAAAGCGAACTATATCCAATACTTAATTCAGACTTATATTGATAGGTAATACAAAAAGCCGCAAACATTGCGGCTTTTTGTTATAGGTTGATCCATTTTTTCTTGTTGTCGCACAAACTTATGCGTTCAACAGTTTATTCTGAAGTTCAGGGTCAAACGTCTTTGCTTTAATCATCTCGATCTCAAGTTGATAAGGTGGTTTTTTGTTATTTTTATCAGTACCTACATAAGGTGTTTCAAGGATTTTAGGGATATCTTTGAATTGATCATGATGTACGATATAGCTTAATGCATCAAATCCAATATGTCCGAAGCCAATGTTTTCATGTCTGTCTTTTGCTGCTCCGGTAACATTTTTACTGTCGTTAATATGAAATACTTTTATCCGATCCATGCCGACTATCTTATCAAACTGATTCATAACTCCATCAAAATCGTTTACGATGTCATAGCCTGCATCATGTGTATGACACGTATCAAAGCAAACAGAAAGCTTTTCGTTCAGAGTAACGCCATCAATTATCTGTGCAAGCTCTTCAAACGTTTTTCCGCATTCAGATCCTTTTCCAGCCATTGTCTCTAGCGCGATTTGAACATTTTGCTCTTTTGTCAGCACTTCATTAAGACCTTCGATAATCTTTTTGATACCGACCTCAGAACCTTCACCAACATGTGCACCAGGATGCAGCACAATCTGTTTCGCTCCAAGTGCATCTGTTCGTTCGATCTCTCTTCTTAAAAAGTCAACACCGAGCTCAAAGGTTTCAGGTTTAACTGCATTTCCGATATTGATGATGTACGGAGCATGAACGACAATATCAACGATGCCGTTCTCGATCATGTGCTTCGTTCCGGCTTCAATATTAAGGTCTTCGATTTTTTTTCGTCTCGTGTTTTGGGGTGCACCTGTATAGATCATAAATGTGTTGGCACCATATGAAACAGCTTCTTCACTAGCAGCGAGAAGCATTTTTTTACCGCTCATTGAAACGTGAGATCCTAGTTTAATCATATTTTCCCCTCTTCCCTAACAAACTATCTGATGTTTCTTCTTTTCTTCTTCATTAATTTCTTTTTCTGCTCGTCCATTTTCTTCTTATAACCTGGTTTTACTTTACGAGGTTTAGGTACATACACGCCGTCTTGCTCTTTAGATCCTGTGCTTTTCTTACTCGGTTTTACAGGTACCCATTCACCATTCTTATATTGTTCTAAGTGGAAAACAATTTTTTTCTCTTTAAGTTTTTGAACAGAATGCTGATCTGTCTGTTCATAAAGAGAAGCACAGATTCCTGACATTCCTGCACGGCCAGTTCTGCCCGCTCTGTGAATGTAAAAATCAAGATCTTTCGGAAACTCATAATTAATGATGTGGCTGACACCTTTAATATCAATTCCGCGTGCTGCAAGATCTGTAGCAACTAAGAATTGAAATTCCGCTTTTTGAACGCGTTTCATGATGCTCTTTCTTGTTCGTGGCGGTATGTCACCATGCAAACGCTCAACACTCATTCCTTCTGCACTCATAGCGTCCGCGATTTCATCAACTGCTTTTTTGGTGTTAGCAAAAATAATCGCAAAATAAGGATTATAATTTCTCGCTGTTTTTATCAACATGGGAAGCTTATCATTATGCTTTGCTTGAATAAGAACATGCTTGATGTCTTTTGCCGTAATATGCTGAGGCTCTACATGAACGTGCTTAGGGTTCTGCATATATTTTTTCAAGAAAGGCTGCAATTTTTCCGGTACAGTTGCAGAGAACACCATCATCTGAAGTTCGTTCGCCATACGAGATGCAATCAAGTCCACATCTTCAATAAAGCCCATATCAAGCATCTGATCCGCTTCGTCTACTACGAGCATGTTAGCTGTGAAAACAACGAGCTCTTGCGCGTTTACAAGATCTTTAATACGCCCTGGAGTACCGATTACAAGTTGAGGAACAGTCTTCAATTTTTCTGCCATTCTCTTTCTGTCTGTTCCGCCAACGATTGCTTTTGCACGGATTTGTTTCTCTTCTGGCATATGTTCAGAGATCTTAAGAAACTCGTTGTAGATCTGTTGAGCCAATTCACGAGTTGGAGCTGTAATAACAGCTTGTACTTCATCTTTAGTTACATCAATTCTGTGCATAAGAGGCAGCAAGAATGCAAATGTCTTTCCTGACCCTGTTTGTGACTGTCCGATCATGTCTTGTCCATTAATAATTCCAGGAATAACACGTTCTTGTATATCAGTTGGTCTTTCAAATCCAATACTGCTTAACGCAGTTTGGAGCGATTCGTTTATTTTTAACCGTTCAAACGGAGATTTCATACGCTCACCTTTTCTTTTTCAATATAAATTCATTCACTTTTAGTATTATAGAGTAAGTTTTGCTTTTCCGCCAACCATCCTTAAGATTAGGAAGAAAACAGGGATAAATATCACACATGTTTTTCTAATTTCATATTCTGTATATGAGCGTATTATTTTGGAAAGGAGGGGGAATTATGCAGCCATTTTATAGATATCCGAATCAACCTCAGCATCCGATGCAGCCGTTTCAAGTAAATCCTCATATGCACAACATGCATGGAATGCCTGGAATGAACCACATGCCTCGTCAGATGGGGTCAGTAGATCGATTTTTAGGAACGATTGGAAGCGGTGGCAGTGTGGCAGGCGGCACGAGTGTCTTTACAATGCTGAACAATGTTCAAAAGGTACTAAAAGTTGCTGAAACCATGGGTCCTATGATCAAACAATACGGTCCTGCAATGAGAAATCTGCCATCCATCATGACAGCTCTTAAAGATTTTCAGAGCGGATCGAACAAAAAGGCGGACAACGATACTGAGGCAGATACCTCCGAAAAAGCGGAAATGAACGTTGAGAAAAATGAAGTTAAAGAAAATACTGAGTCAAAGAAAAAAGAAAATACTGAATCAAAGAAGAAAGAAAAGAGAGAAAAAGAAAAATCAGATTCTGAAGAAAAAATAGCTGTAGCAGGTCCTAAATCTTCAAAAGCTACCATACAGCCCAACGAAGCGCCCAAAGGCAAGATCGCTTCACCGGGAACGAAATCCATACCATCTGCGCCAAAGACAAATGTGCCAAAAGGCTTTAGATTGCAAGGACCTAAGTTATATGTATAAGTATAGTGTTTGAGTTCTAATGATCTCTCCTATATAATAAAAGACATACAGAAGTAAATCTCCCAAGACAGCATAGATCTCTGTGCTGTCTTTTATATGAATAAAGGAGAGATCCAAACATGGAAATAGTAAAAATATCTCCGAGAGGGTATTGTTACGGCGTGGTTGATGCAATGGTTATGGCTCGGCAAGCTGCGAACGATCCCACTCTGCCAAGACCTATCTATATTCTTGGTATGATTGTTCACAACAAACATGTAACAGATGCCTTTGAAGAAGAAGGAATCATTACGCTCGACGGAAATAACCGCTTAGATATCATCCGCAATATTGATTCAGGTACAGTAATCTATACGGCTCATGGAGTTTCACCAGAAGTGAGACGAATCGCTCACGAAAAGGGTCTATACGAAATAGATGCAACGTGCCCAGATGTAACAAAAACACATGATCTTATACGAGAAAAAGAAAAAGAAGGCTATGAAATTATCTATATCGGAAAAAAGGGCCATCCTGAGCCAGAAGGTGCGATCGGCATCGCGCCACACATTGTTCACTTAGTTGAAAATATTGATGATTTAGAAGCACTAGATGTTCAAAGCGATAAGATTCTTATTACGAATCAAACAACAATGAGCCAATGGGATGTAGCAGAACTTATTAAACGCTTGCTAATGAAATACCCTTCTGCAGAGGTTCATAAAGAAATCTGTTTAGCGACTCAAGTAAGACAGGAAGCTGTTGCGAACCAAGCTGGAGATTGTGACCTTGTTCTTGTGGTCGGTGACCCTAGAAGCAATAACTCAAACCGCTTGGCACAAGTATCAGAAGAAATTGCTGGTACAACCGCTTATCGAATTTCAGATGTATCAGAGATTGATCTAGCATGGTTAGAAGGGGTTAAAAAGGTTGGCATCACTTCTGGTGCTTCTACTCCTACACCAATAACTAAAGAAGTTATTGATTTTCTTAAAAATTATGATGGTACGAATGAGGAAACGTGGAAAAAAGAACGTAAAGTTACATTAAACCGCATTCTTCCAAAAGTAAAAGAAAAAAAATAAGAAAAAGCAAAGCTGACAAAAAGATCAGCTTTGCTTTTTTTCATCGTCCTACTAAAAGAATTCTACATAAACGTGAAAGGATCGGTTATCAGATTTGATTCTACAACAACAGTCTCATATTTACCGGACGTAAGCTTGTTCTCCAAAACGTTTTTTAGTTCACGTTTCATAATTTGTTCAATATGATGTCCTGCATCAATAATTGTCAGGCCATCTTCTTGTGCATCATGTGCATTGTGATAATAAATATCACCTGTCACTAAAACATCTGCACCTTTATGAAGTGCTGGATAAATATATTTGTTTCCATCTCCGCCAACAACGGCTACTTTTTTTATAAAAGACTTGTTCCCCTTAATAACACGAACATTTGAAATCTGAAAGACCTTTTTTACATGATCTACAAATTCTTGAAGACTCATCTCTTTAGGCAGCTTTCCGATTTTGCCTATTCCGAGCTCGTTTCCTTTATTCAACAGCGGATAAAGATCGAAGGCTACCTCTTCGTATGGATGAGCTTTTTTCATGGCTGCAATCACAGCTTTTTGAATGGATTCCGGCAGGATTGACTCAATCTTAACTTCTTCAGTCCGCTCTAATTGACCTTGTTTTCCAATGTATGGCGCAGTCCCTTCCAGCGGAGTAAATGTACCAAGCCCCTTAGAAGTGAACGTACAATGACTGTAGTTGCCAATATGGCCTGCCCCTGCATTGCCAATCGCTTCCCTCACCTGCTCCTCATGTGAAGCTGGTACAAAGACAGATAATTTTACAAGTTGATCTTCATAAGTAGTTGAAAGCACTTCGGTTTGTGTTAACTGCAATTGATTCGCCAGCCACTCATTCACACCTAAAGCGGTAACATCAAGGTTTGTATGGGCAGCATATACCGTGATATCGTTTTTGATTAGCTTTTCGATCACTCTTCCTTTTGAAGTACTTGTGTCTATTTTCTTTAAAGAACGGTATAGCAATGGGTGATGTGCAATGATTAAATCTACATCACCTTCAATCGCTTCATCTACAACACTTTCTAAAACATCTAGAGCAATCATTACTTTTTTTACAGGCTTATCTAGTGTGCCAACCTGCAATCCAATCGGGTCGCCCTCCATTGCCATCTTTTTTGGTGCAAAGCTTTCTAAGAGAGAAATAATATATTGCCCGCTTGCCGCTTTACTCAAAGAATCCACTCCTCTGCTAGTCTTAGATTTTTTTCAATTTCTTTTCTTTTATCTTCTGATGCTGTTCCTTGACTGTTTTCCATCTGATTCAAAATTGTTTTCCATTGCTTGACTTCTCCAGTCCATTTTTCTTTAAACGCTTCGTTTTGATTTTTCAATAAAAAGGGTCCGAATAAAATCTCTGCATCCATGTTGCTCGTGTACGGCTGGTTCCCTGCTCGATCAGCAATAAGAATTTCATAAATTTTTCCGTCTTCTTTTAGAATTTCTTCTTCTGATAGCACCCAATCTTCTTTTAATAGCCAGTTCCTAACGGTTCTAGAACCAATATTAGGCTGAAGAATGAGACGTTCAGTATTTCCTAGTTTCTCTTTTCCTTTTTCAAGAATAGATGTTATAAGAGAACCTCCCATACCGCATATGGTTACGACTTCTGCTTCACCTGTTTCCAGAACCGAAAGGCCATCACCTTTTCTCACTTCGATCATATCGTTCAATCCGTCTAATGTTACCTGCTCTTTTGCAGATAAGAATGGTCCATCTGTGATCTCTCCAGCAATTCCTTTTTTTATAACTTTTTTCAACCCCAAAAAGCAAGGCAAATAAGCATGATCAGAACCGATATCCGCTAAAATTGAGTTTTGTGGTACATAGGATGCGACTCTTTCAAGCCGTTTCGATAATTTTTCAGAATTCATATTTCATCACCGTTTCATTAGTTTGTTCATTTTAGTATTCGTAACTTGTTTGATTTTTTGCAAATAAAAAAACTTCTTGTTATAGAAACAAGAAGCTCTTCTTATTTTATTTTTTTTCTGCTAACCAATCAACTAGTATTTTCGCTTCTTCACCTTTTACTAGCCCTGCTGGCATTCCAGATCCTTTACCGTTTTTAACGATATCTGCAATTTCTTCTGCCTTATACTGTCCGCCAATCTTTTCAAGTGCAGGACCAACGTTACCTTCTAAATTTTGTCCATGACAAGAAGAACAGTTCTGCTTATAGATTGCTTCTGGATCCATAGCAGCCTTTTCTTTATCCTGACTAGCCGTATGAATTTTGTTAATACCATATCCGCCCATTGTAAGCATAAGAACAATTCCAATAACTCCAATAATGGCAAAAGGAATGAGTGGATTACGTTTCATGCAAATTCCTCCTTCATCTGTACAGGTACATTTGTTGTCGTCTTGATAAACTTAATATGTATTGGTTTACAATCCATAACCTATTGTACTGTAAAAGCGTTTACTTGGGAAGTACAAACTCTATTTTTCCCAGTTTTGTCACAGTATTAACGATTTAAACTTATTTTTATCTTCGTACTGCAACTCTGAGCTTCTTTGATATAAAAAAAACAGCCACACAAGGTGGCTATTCATGGGTAACAGACAAAGCCTCGATTGCTTGTTCTCTTAACTTAAACTTTTGTACTTTACCAGAAGCAGTCATAGGATACTGTTCGAGAAAGATGTAGTATTCAGGAATCTTAAAGTGAGCGATTTTCCCTTTACAAAAATCTTTTAATTCTTTTTCAGAAAGAGTGTGCCCTTCTTTCAGCTGAATACACGCTGCTACTTTTTCACCAAACTTTTTATCTGGTACTCCTATGACTTGAACATCTAAAATGGAAGGATGAGAATAAATAAACTCTTCTACCTCTCTTGGATATACGTTTTCACCGCCACGTATGATCATATCTTTTAAGCGGCCTGTAATCCTAAAATAACCTTCACCATCCACCGTTGCCAAATCCCCAGTATGAAGCCACCCTTCGCTATCAATGGCTTCATTTGTAGCTTCAGGCATTTTGTAATAGCCTTTCATCACATGATAGCCTCTCGTACAAAGTTCGCCCTGCTCCCCTGCTTTAACTTCTTTATTTGTGACAGGGTCTATCACTTTCGCTTCCACTTGTTCATGTTTTTTACCGACCGTTTCAACTCTTCTCTCAATCGGGTCATCTGTTCTCGTTTGTGTGATAACAGGTGATGCCTCTGTCTGGCCATATGCAATCGTAATTTCAGACATACCCATTTTTCCGATCACGTTTTTCATTACTTCAATCGGACATGGTGATCCTGCCATGATGCCCGTACGCAGTGTGCTTAAATCATATGAATCAAAGTTTGGAAGGTTGAGTTCTGCAATAAACATCGTCGGAACTCCATGCAAACCTGTGCATTTTTCCTTTTCTACCGTTTCTAAAACTTCTTGTGGATCAAACTGTACGATTGGTACCATCGTTGCTCCAACAGAAACAGCAGCGAGCGTTCCAAGAACACATCCAAAACAATGGAAAAAAGGAACAGGAATGCATAACCGATCAGCATTTGTGAGATTCATGCTATCAGCAATCTGCCTAGCGTTATTCACAATGTTGTAGTGTGTCAGCATTACACCTTTAGGAAACCCTGTCGTACCTGATGTGTATTGCATATTGATTACATCATCATAGTGAAGAGAAGCCTCTCTTTCCTGAAGGGCTTCATCTGATATCACATCCCCTGCTTCTAAAATATCTTGGAACGCTTCATAAGATGAAGAATCTGACCCCAGTAAAACAAAGTGTTTTAGCAATGGGAATTCATCCGGTCTGCCTTTAACAGAGTCAACCATTTCCTTATATGAAGTGGAACGGAATTCTTCTATAAAGAAAAGTGCCTTTGCGTCAGATTGTTTTAATAAATAATCGAGTTCTGAAAGCTGATAGTTCGTATTTACAGTTACTAAAACAGCCCCTGCTCGGGCTGATCCAAATTGAAGAAGCAGCCATTCTGGTACATTTGTAGCCCATACAGCAATGTGATCTCCTTTTTCAATTCCCATTGCCATCAAGCCTTTGGCAACTTTAGTCGTTAATTCATAAAATTCCTTATAGGTGTAGCGAACTCCAAGTTTACTGTAAACCATAGCTTCTTGATCTTTAAAATTTAAAGCTTGTTTCTTCAAACAATCTCCTATAGTTACTTTCATTAACTCAGCCATAATTCACCCCATCACCTGATAATATGAACGTTAGCAACCAATCTCTCTAGCGATAACAATACGTTGTACTTCTGAAGTACCTTCTCCGATTTCTAGAAGCTTTGCATCTCTAAAATAACGTTCTACATGATAATCTCTCATGTACCCGTTACCACCATGAATTTGAACAGATTCAGAACAAATCTGCATGCACGCTTCAGACGCATATAATTTTGCCATTGAAGCTTCTTTAGAGAACTTTTTACCCTGGTCTTTTAACCAAGCTGCTTTATATACCATCATTCTTGCAAGCTCAATCTTCATAGCCATATCTGCAAGTTTAAACTGAATAGCTTGAAACTTAGAAATCGACCTTCCAAACTGTTTACGTTCTTTTGCATACGCAAGAGCCTTCTCATAAGCCGCCTGTGCAATTCCAACTGCCATAGCGCCTATTCCTATTCTTCCGCCATCCAACGTCACCAGGAACTGTTTAAAGCCATCTCCGCGCTTCCCTAGCAAGTTTTCTTCTGGAACTGTTACATCTTCCATAAAAAGTTCAGTTGTATTAGAAGAATGAAGGCCCATTTTTTCATAATTATCAATAACTCGGAAACCTTTAGCATCTGTTGGAACGATAATCGCAGAGATTTCCTTATCACTGCCATTTCTGTTCGTAATAGCGGTTAACGCTAAATGCTTTGCATAGCTTGCATTCGTAATGTAGCATTTACTTCCATTAATAACCCATTCTCCGTTATTCAGTACCGCAGATGTTTCCGTACCTCCAGCATCTGATCCCGCATTCGGTTCAGTTAATCCGAATGCCCCAAAAGATTCACCCGTACAGATCGGTGTTAGATACTTCTCTTTTTGTTCATGAGTACCAAATAAATTTAATGGAGCTCCACCTAAAGAAACGTGTGCAGAATATGTAATTCCTGTAGATCCGCATGCACGGCTTAGTTCTTCAACAGCAATCGCAAAACTAATCGTGTCAGCGCCGCCCCCTCCATATTCTTCTGGAAAAGGAAGACCCATCATGCCAAGCTTAGAAAGTTTTTGGAAAATTTCTAGTGGAAATTCTTTATTTTTATCTCTTGCTTCAGCACCTGGTGCTACAACTTCATCTGCAAATTCCCTCATCATCTTTTGAATCATTAACTGCTCTTCCGTTAATGTAAAATTCATGGTTGCATCCCACCCTTTAATAATTTTAGCTTCAATATTGTATGCGCTTACATATTTATTATAGATATAAAGGCTGAATTTTTACAAGATTTAAAGAATTTTAAATTTAATATACAGCAGAATGAGTAAGCAAAAAATAGAATTTGGCAGAAAAAAGCCGCAGGAAATAGATTTTTGGGCAGTTTGCATTGAAGTGCAATAATCAGTAAAATAAAAATAAAAAAAGCTTGCCCGCTATGGGGCAAACTTTCTATTCTAAGAAATCTTTTAATCGTTTACTTCTGCTTGGATGGCGGAGTTTACGGAGAGCTTTGGCTTCAATTTGACGAATACGTTCACGTGTTACGCCAAATACTTTACCTACTTCTTCAAGAGTGCGAGTGCGTCCGTCATCAAGACCAAAACGTAAGCGAAGAACATTTTCTTCTCGATCTGTTAACGTATCTAGGACATCCTCAAGTTGTTCTTTTAATAGTTCGTATGCAGCAGCTTCAGAAGGTGCAAGTGCATCCTGATCTTCAATAAAATCACCAAGATGTGAGTCGTCCTCTTCACCAATAGGAGTTTCCAATGAAACCGGCTCTTGTGCGATCTTAAGGATTTCACGGACCTTTTCAGGTGTCAGTTCCATTTCAGCTCCGATTTCTTCTGGAGATGGTTCTCGGCCTAAATCTTGAAGAAGCTGGCGCTGAACGCGAATTAATTTATTGATCGTCTCGACCATATGAACAGGAATACGGATTGTACGGGCTTGGTCTGCAATTGCACGTGTAATTGCTTGACGAATCCACCACGTAGCATACGTACTGAATTTAAATCCTTTGTCATAGTCGAATTTTTCAACAGCTTTAATCAGACCCATGTTTCCTTCTTGAATAAGATCCAGGAACAGCATACCCCGGCCAACGTATCGTTTCGCAATACTAACAACTAGACGCAAGTTAGCTTCTGCAAGACGGCGTTTTGCTTCTTCATCACCGTTTTCAATACGCTTAGCGAGTTCGATCTCTTCATCTGCTGAAAGCAAGTCCACACGTCCGATTTCTTTTAAATACATACGAACTGGATCGTTAATCTTAACTCCTGGTGGCACACTTAAATCATTCAGATCGAATTCTTCTTCCTCTTTTTCCATTTCAAACTTAGGATCTTCTTCATCGTCGGAATCATCAGATGCTTCGGCAACTTCAACACCTTGCTCTTCCAAGTAATGATAGAACTCGTCCATCTGATCTGAATCTTGTTCAAACGGAGCTAGCTTACTTGTAATTTCTGTATATGTGAGCCGTCCTCGCTTTTTACCGGCTTCAACTAATTGTTCTTTAACTTGATCGATGGTTAATTCGCCTTCCGTCCCTTGACGGTTTGGTTTCTCAGCCATTCGATCCCCTCCTTCCAAAACTTCAACCATCCTACATCCCGATTATTTAAGAGATCTTTTCATTCTCATAATTTCTTGGGCAATTTGGGCTGCCAGTTTTATTTCATTCCTTCTTATCGCGTCTTCTTGCTGCTTCTCTTTTTCTTGTATTTCCCGCAATAAAGGATAACTAGAAATAATACGAATATAATCTGCGAGCTCTATTTCATTCAATTCCTCACTGATTGTGAGCATCGCCAATTCTGAAGCTAATTTTCTTAACTTGTCATCGTCAATACGCTGCATGAACAACCCTACATTGGGTTTATTTCCTTCTTCATAAAAGGCATATAAGTATGCGGCGATTGCATTATGTTCTTCTACATTAAAGCCCGAGTCCAACTTTTCCTGAATTAAAAAAGCTGCGTCCTCACTCTTTAGCATGTGAGCAAGAACAATTCGTTCAGCATTCAGATTTCTCGGCAACAATGACTTCTGCAAAAGTGTTTGTATTCTAAAATTATTATCCCGCTTTTTAGGGCCGTTATCCTTAGACCTTTGCAGTTGCTTGAAAGTCTGAGTTTGTTGCTGCTTTAATGCATCTAAAGACAGATTAAATTCAGAAGCGATTTGCCGAAGATAATGATCTCGTTCCACCGCTTTTGGCAGACGGGCTATTTCCTTGATAATCTCTTCGATATAGATCATCCGTTCTCCTTCATCACGAAGGTTTTTGCCCCGTCTGTAGTATTGTATTTTAAATGCCATCACGGTCAGGCTAGCCCCTATTATATCTTTTAGAAACGATTCGTTTCCATATTTTGAAATATAGTCATCGGGGTCCATTCCATCTGGCATTTGTGAAATCTTCACGGCACAGCCTTGTTTCGTTAAAATTTCAGATGCACGAAACGCTGCCTCTACTCCTGCACGGTCAGAATCATAGCAGATTGTGACTGATTGAACATTTCGTTTCAAAATAGAAGCATGATCCTCGGTAAGCGATGTACCTAATGTTGCAACACCATTTGTAACTCCTGCTCTGAAAGCTGCAATCGTATCTACATATCCCTCAAAAATGACAGCATGCTGCTTCTGTCTCATCTCAGCACGTGACAAGTTTAATCCGTAGAGCGTTTTTCCTTTTTGAAAGATTTTAGACTCAGGACTGTTTAAATATTTCGGCTCGTCCTCTCCGTCTAACACCCTTCCTCCAAAAGCCACGACTAAACCTGTGCGATCCCAGATTGGAAACATGATCCGATTCCTAAAACGATCATATGGCTTCCCCTCTGATTGTCTTTTTCCAATCAGTCCAACTTTTTCAGCTGTATTCAGATCCATACCTCGTTTTTGAAGAAACTGTGAAGCTGTTTCCCATGAATCTGGTGCAAAGCCAATTTGGAAGCGTTCGATGGATTCTCTTGTAAATCCTCTGTTTTCCAAATATTCCAATGCTGGTCTGCCCTGTTTTGTGTGGAGTAAGCAATGATGATACAATTTAGCCAATAACTCATGAACCTCAGCCATTGTCCTTTTTTCGTCAGTACTTTTTTCGGAGAAATTTTGCTGATGAATTTGAGGCAATTCAATGGCACTTTTTTTCCCAAGTTGAGTTACCGCTTCAATAAAAGAGTACCCTTCAATGTTCATCAAAAAAGAAAAAACATTGCCTCCTGCTCCACACCCGAAACAATGGTAGATCTGCTTTTCAGGCGAAACAGAAAAGGAAGGCGACTTTTCCCCGTGAAACGGGCAAAGGCCAAAATAATTTCTGCCTTGTTTTTTTAGAGGAACATAATCACTAATCACATCTACTATATCGTTTGATGACCTGACTTTCTCTATTAAATCCTCAGGTATTCGTTCCATATTACCACCACAGAATCTCTGTTTCTTTAGACACTAGATATATATTCGTGGCACAACTCTATTTTCCTTCAACATTCGACAGGATTTCGCAAAAAACTGTGCAGAACCTTTCAGTGTCCTCCTTTTTAAATTTTGCAGGTCCCTTTGAATGCTTGCCTGAACGTCTTGCTTTTGCAGACATATAACGTTCATGCAGTACTCTTTCCATTTCATTCTCTTGAAATTGTTTCCCTCTTGGGGTAATCACGTAAACCCCTTTTGAAAGAAGAAGACTAGCCAATGCATGATCTTGGGTAACAACAAGATCATTTTGCTTAGAATGATTATGTATGTACAGATCAACTTCCTCAGGACTTGCATCAACCAAAACCCAGCGCCCAGGCTGGTCAGTGCTGCTTGCGTGTGCATACGAAGTGACGAAGATAGGTTCAAAGTTAAACATGTTAGAGAACTTATTAATCTCTTCTTTTATAACAACGGGGCAAGCATCTGCATCAACAAATACATTTCCAATTAATTTTTCCATATTCTTATGTTCTACTTTAACAGTGATTCTCCTTCATATAAGAGCATTTGTCGAAAAAAAGCATAGTCAATGTATCACTATTTTGGACAAACTTATAAATTTTAATCACAATGTAATATTATAATAAAAGTCGGCCTGTTTTACCAGTAAAAAGAATAAAAAATAAAGTTGTAAAAACTTTGTTATTATTGGAAGTGGTTGATTTCCGTTCCAGGTGATCACTTTCTCCATTCAACTGCCATAGAAGAAATTAAAAATGAGACTTGAAAACAATGATCCATCCCAAAATAAAAAGCGCAATCTTCTGCGCTTTTTATGATAGACCCCATAATTTTTATATTTGCATAGGGGGAGTTTACGATTCGTTATTTATTTATAAGACTTTCCTTGAAACAGATTGTAGATAACATTTGCAGATTCCTCAACTGCTTTATTGGAAACCTCTACTACTCTGCATCCAATTCGATCTACGACTTTGTTAAAATAAACAAGCTCTTGCTTGATTCTTTCCATGTTAGCGTAGTTTGCCTCTGAATTTAATCCAAGTGCTTTTAAACGCTCACGACGAATGTCGTTTAGCTTTTCAGGTGTGATCTTAAGGCCGAAGCATTTATTAGGCGATACCTTGAATAATTCTTCGGGCGGTTCTACTTCAGGAACAATCGGCACATTAGCAACCTTCAATCGTTTATGTGCTAAATATTGTGATAGAGGTGTTTTTGAGGTTCTAGAAACACCTATTAAAACGACATCTGCTTTTAAAATACCTCGCGGGTCTCTTCCATCATCATACTTTACAGCAAATTCTATCGCTTCAACTTTTCTAAAGTAGTCATCATCGAGTTTGTGTACAACACCCGGTTCATATCTAGGAACTTGATTTAATCTTGATTGCAGCTGGTCCATCATCGGTCCCATAATATCCACAGTCGGGATGTTGAGTGATGCAGCTTGTTTTGCAAGGTAGTTGCTTATTTCAGGTACCACAAGTGTAAAAGCAATAATACCATTATGGTCTTTCGCTAAAGAGACCACTTCATCAATCGTTTCTTTATCTTCTACATAAGGTACACGTTTAATCTCAATCCCGGTTGAATTAAACTGGCTAGCAGCTGCTTTAACAACCAACTCTGCCGTTTCACCAACTGAATCGGAAACGACGTATACAATTGGACGTCCTTTCATGTTGGCCTCCCCATTTCATTATAGTAATTCGTCATGCGCTAGTTCGACAAAAGCCTTAGTGATATTGGTCTTTGTTATTCTGCCAACAACTTCAAGACCGCTTTCTTCGTTCGAACGCTTAACTACTGGAAGACAGTCGATTTGCTTTCCAATCAAAATGTGAGCGATATCTAACAAGTAATCCTCTTTAAAACAATACGTTATATTAGGCATTCTTGTCATGATAATGTTTATTGGAATGCTGTTTATTTCTTGTTTCCCCATACTTGCTCTCAATAAATCTTTTCGTGAAGCGACCCCTGCCAGATGTCCGTTTTTATTAATAATAAATAGTGTTCCGACGTCTTCTAAAAACATCGTGCAAATCGCTTCGTAAACAGTAGCTGAGTCCTGAACAACCACTGGAATAGAAGTAAACTCAGCAACTTTAATCTTTTTTACCTTTTCGGTTAACAATTGTGAACCCGTCTTACCTGTATAAAAATACCCTACTCTTGGTCTTGCATCCAGGTACCCTGCCATCGTTAAAATAGCTAGATCTGGTCTCAAAGTCGCTCTTGTTAAGTCCAGCTGATCTGCAATTTGCTCTCCGGTTATTGGTCCATTATCTTTAACAATCTCTATAATTTTTTGCTGCCTCTTATTTAGTTCGATTGTTTACACCACCTTTTGCCGCATCCAATGTGTTATACTTATTTTCATTATTATAACCTATTAAAGGAAGAATGCGAACTAAAAAAACTGCAAAGATTTAGGGCTTCACAGTTTTTCAAGATAGATCATCTAATTGTTTAAGGAATTTCTTTGATTTTAAAAACACACCTGAAT
This sequence comes from Fictibacillus sp. UD, assembly GCF_043558025.1. Classification (NCBI taxonomy): domain Bacteria; kingdom Bacillati; phylum Bacillota; class Bacilli; order Caryophanales; family Fictibacillaceae; genus Fictibacillus; species Fictibacillus sp. UD. Next base: position 412,508 of record NZ_JARUHH010000001.1, on the reverse strand, counting down.
ATTCATCCATGTATGCATCAAATAACATCCTAAGTTCTTTTTTCGTTTCTTTTTTTAAAGATACATTGCCAAGTCTAGCTAAATCTAAGTAGTAAAACATATTTAAAAGTTTAGCTGTACCTTTAGAAATGTTCATTCGATAAGGGTCTTTATAAGAACACCTTTCACAAAGAAAACCACCTTCTCGAATAGAAAAAGAAAAATCCCCTTCTGTCGAGTGGCAAGATACACATTTGGTTAACTCAGGTACAATTCCAGCTGTTTTCATCATTTTCATTTCAAATAAAAAGGTAATCACTTCTGGGTCAATACCGTGATTGATATATTCCAGCGATTGTTTAATCCATCCAAAAAGGTCTGGCCTCAGATCATCTTCAGATGTATGTCTATCTAACAATTCTGCTAAATAAGCAGCATAAGCGGTCTTAACTAAATCTTCTCTAATTTTGCGAAAAGAAGACAACGCCTCACCTTGCTGCAGTGTTCCAAGCCCTCTTCCTTTTTGAAAAACAAAAATTCCGTATGTAAAAAGCTGCGTAATGGATGTGAAGCGGCTTTTTGGTTTTTTAGCCCCTCTGGCCATTACGCCGATTTTCCCTAATTCTTTTGTATACAAAGTTATAATTGTATTGGATTCACCATACGGAACGGTTTTAATGACTATTCCTTCGACTTTATAAAGCAAGGTAAATCACCACCCTCTCGTCAAGAAGGCACCGTAGTTACGATTAATGAAATGGAGGTTCCTCAAGAGACTCTTCATAAGGAATAACTGCTGATAATGCTGTTATTTCATGGTCTAGCTCTTTGTATAACAAATAGGTATCAATACTGCCCGTTTCACAGAATACTTTCCAAGTAAATTCTTTCATTTTGGACACACCTTTCTATTTGTTTTTCTCCTGTTATAACTAGGTTCACCTTAATTGTTTTTTTCATGTGAAGGAAATTTTAACAGTTTTTAATGATGGCTGTTGTCGCATTCATTGTTGTCATTGAAAGTAGTTGATCTACGTTTCAGATGCTCGCTTTCCGCGGGGCAGGCGGTGAGCCACATTTGTACGTTTCACTCTTAATTGTCTCACCTGCCCGCCTGTCCCGCAGGAGTCTCGCATCTTCCACTTCAATCAACTTGTCAATGAAGAGAATTAAGAAATTCAAGGAGCCAATTCATAAGCAACAATCTTTAGAGAGTATCTTTATTATTAGTACTCGTCTTCGTTAAAACCATATTCAACTAGCTGTTTTTGCTTGTTTCTCCAGTCGGTTTGTACTTTTACATACAGTTCTAAAAAGACGCGGGATCCTAACAGTGTTTCGATGTCTGTTCTTGCTCTTTTTCCGATCTCTTTAAGCATCTTTCCTTGTTTACCGATGATGATTCCTTTTTGAGAAGAACGTTCTACGATAATCGTAGCATTTACAAACACAACATTCTTTTCTTCACGCACTTTCATCTCTTCGATGACAACAGCCACTGAATGAGGGATTTCTTCTCGAGTAAGATGAAGAACCTTTTCCCGAATCAGCTCTGCAGTAATGAACCGTTCAGGATGATCAGTAACCTGGTCTTCAGGATAAAATTGCGGCCCCTCTTCCATGTAGGAAACGATCTGTTCTAAAAGAGTATCAACATTATTGCCGTTTAAAGCAGAAATCGGCACTACTTCAGCAACGTCTAATTTATTTCTGTACATGTCAATCAGCGGAAGCAATTGATCAGGATGGACTTTATCAATTTTATTCACAACCAAGAAAATAGGATTCTTTACATGCTCAAGTCTATCGATGATGAATTGATCTCCACGGCCATACCCTTCTTCAGCATTGATCACAAAGAGGATCAGATCCACTTCATTTAACGTCTGCTGAGCGGTTCTCGTCATAAAATCCCCTAGCTTGTGCTTAGGTTTATGAATACCTGGTGTATCAATAAAAATAACTTGCGCTTCATCTGTTGTGTAAACAGCTTGAATCTTATTTCTTGTTGTTTGAGGCTTATCGCTCATAATGGCAATTTTCTGGCCGATCACTTGATTTAACAGTGTGGATTTTCCAACGTTCGGTCTTCCAATGATCGTAACAAATCCAGATTTATAACTTTCTTTATTCATTTAAATCCTCCGGCGAAAAAGCACCTGGCAATAAATCTTTTACTAAGATTTCTTGAACGTCACCTTTTAAGTTTGTTAAATATACTGGCATTTCCGGCGGGCAAAGCTCTGAGATCACCTGGCGGCATGCTCCACATGGCGGCACTGGACGCTTTGTGTCTGCCACTACAGCGATTGCACTAAATTTCTTATCGCCTTCTGTATACGCTTTAAATAATGCCGTTCTTTCAGCACAACAAGTAAGGCTGTATGCAGCGTTTTCAATGTTTGCACCCATATATACTTTACCTTCAGACGTTAGAAGTGCTGCACCTACTTGAAATTTAGAGTAAGGTACATAAGCCTTTTCACGTGCTAGTTTCGCTTGATCCATCAATTGTTCTTTGTTCATTACACATTCACCTTCTTAACAATTATTGCTTCATATTGTTTATGCTGTTCATAAGCGGTTCAATAAAGAGCAGTATACCGATTATAACAGCAAATATTGAAAAAACCAAAACTGCTCCTGCAGCAGCATCTTTCGCCTTCTTCGCAAGGAGATGATATTCAGGTGTGATTAAGTCCACTGTGTTTTCAATCGCAGTGTTGATCAACTCGAGTGCCAAAACCAGACCGATTACAATCAATAAAATGATTAATTTCAATGAAGAAAAATCAAGTGCAATCGCTGTAGTGATAACGATTACACTAATAATGGTGTGAATCCGAAAATTTTGCTCTGTTTTAAACGTTGTAAATATGCCTGCAAATGCAAACATAAAACTTGAGAACAACTTTCTCCATGAAATCATCTGCTTAATCCGTATTGCTCCAATATTTCTTCTTGTCTGCCAAACATTTTCTTTTCATCTTCTTCGTTCATATGGTCATAACCTAACAAATGCAGAAAACCGTGTACAGCGAGGAAGCCCATTTCTCTATCTAAAGAGTGTCCATACTCTTCAGCCTGTTCTTTAGCAACATCTAAGCAGATAATAATGTCTCCTAGAAACCTCGTCTCTTCTCCGCCTATAATTTCTGTCTCATCTTCACCCATCTCTTCCATGGCAAAAGAAATCACATCTGTTACGCTGTCTTTTTGGCGATACTCGCTATTAATTTCTTGAATTCTTTCTTTGGTTACAATGGTTACAGATACTTCCGCTTGGCCTGTTTCTTCCATTTCAGCCGCTTTTTCAAGTACCTTTGTTAAAAGTTCCTGAAATTCTGTACTGTTTTCATCAATTTCGTTTAAATACTCTACATGTAGTATCATTGTTTTTCCACCTTTTTCGTTTCTTCTGGATACTCAATTCTGGAATGGAAAATTCCTTTCAATGTTTCGGTCAATGTCTTAGCTACCGTATCCAGTTCTTTAAGGGTAATGTCACATTCGTCAAACTGTCCATCCTCAAGTCTATCATTTATTATCTTTCGAATGATTCCGTCGATTTTAACTGGTGTCGGTTTCGATAATGATCGAACAGCCGCTTCAACAGCATCAGATATACCGATAATAGCAACTTCTTTTGTTTGTGCTTTTGGCCCAGGATATCGAAAGTCTGATTCTGCGACTTCCTTATCTGTTAGCTTAGCTGCTTTATGATAAAAGAATTTTAACAAAGTCGTTCCGTGATGTTGTTCAGCTATGTCAATAATCTCTTTCGGTATTTTTTCTGCTCTAAGCATATCTGCTCCGTCGTAGGGATGCGCCGTTATTATCGTCTTACTTAATTGTGGAGCAATCTTGTCATGCGGATTCTCCATATTCATTTGATTCTCTATAAAAAAATGGGGGCGTTTCGTTTTTCCTACATCGTGATAATATGAACCCACTCTTGCAAGAAGTCCATTAGCACCAATAGACTCACAAGCTGCTTCAGAAAGATTGGCTACCATGATGCTATGGTGATAAGTACCCGGTGCTTCCATCAGCACTTTTCGCAATATAGGATGATTTGGATTAGATAGTTCGATAAGTTTTGTTACTGACAATATGTTAAAAGAAGACTCTATAACAGGTAACAACCCTAGCGTAAGTACAGCTGAGACAAAACCAGAAATGGCTGCACAGCCAAGATCTAATCCTATTTGCAGAGATGTGAACTTTCCGTTTTGCAGCAATAGAACACTCGCTACAGTTAGGATGGCAATAAAAGATACAAAAAATCCAGCTTGAAGGATTTTCGAACGCTGCTGTGTTTTGCCTAGAAACACAATTCCAGAAATCCCGTTAAATAAAACATACATGCTCATGATAAAGTTAAAGTTTCCTGCTGTTTGTTCGTTAAAGATTAAAGCTGCACTAAAAGCAAAGATAATCGTAGAAACAACTGCGAGCTCTTCATTAAAGAGCATCTTGATCATCATCGCACCTGCAGCAACAGGAACGGCATACATTAGACTTGTTAAACCAAGATTGGTACTGATACTCAATACTTTCATTACGACAAGGGTAAGCGTGAACAATAAGGCGTAGATTGTTACATATTTTCTAAAATGCTCCTTCTCGCGCTCTTCTTTCATAAAATAATACAAACCAGCCATTACGATCAACACAAAGAGGAACAAACCATAATACGGATACGTTTTCATTTCCTGATCCAGTAATCCAACCTTTTTGAGCCTATCAAAGATTTCAGGTGTGATTACCGCCCCACTTTTAACTAGGACTTCTCCTTCTCTAATCACAACCTCTTCAACTTTATCACTTGCTTCTTTTCGTTTTTGTCTTGTTTTCTCAGTATCAAGCGTTCTATTCGCAATAATAAAACTTCTAGTGATTTCTTCTGTAGCATTCCTTAAAGAATAAGACAGATTGCTGTTTTCACGGATCAGTTGAACAGCTTCATTTCTGGCCTCTTCTACCTCTTCAACCATGATAGGATTGGATAATACCTTGTTCACAACATCCGGACCTAAATTTTTCATATTGTTTAATTCTGTTTCACTCGCTTGAGCCAAAGCAGTATATGTCTCATCAGATATTTCAGATTTGTCTATTGAATCTTTTATCTGTTCCAGCTTCTGATCCATGGATAGCGGGGCTTCGTCATCCTTTTTTTCCTCTTCTGACTTATTAATGGTTATAACTAGATCAAATAGATCTTTCAAGGCTTCTGCTTGAAGTAAAGCGAGATCTTTATTAAATGTATATTCATTCTTAACACTCTCTTCAGCCAGCCTTTTCCTCGCTTCCGTCTGATCTTCAAGCGGAATCGTAATAGGAGATTGGATATCCCTAGGAGCACGCTCATAAACATTGACGTCCACTACATTGGGAGTAACATTGCTGACTAAAAGGGAAAACAAAATGATGCCCATAACAATAAAGGATACTGTTGCTACACTTAAACGAAAGTAATTGGACAAAAGATGCCTGATATTGGACAAGCGATACCACTCCTTAAACTTGTACATCCTGTTCTAATCTTAGCAAAAATTGTACAAATATGGTACTTTTCTAGGGGGAAAAGATAATTGCAGTTTTTTTGAATGAAGTATTTTTAAATAGGCTGTTTTTGCTTTTAAAAGTAGTTGAGCTCCATTTCACATGCTCGCTTTCCGCTGGGCAGGCGGTGAGCCACATTCATAACGTTTCACTTTTAAGTATATTAATAACAGCCGCAATGTCCAAACAGCACGTAAAAAAGCCCCCAGAGAAATGGCGGCTTAGTCTTCGTATGTTTCATATGCTTCGATGATTCGTTGTACTAGCGGATGACGTACAACATCCAATTGTTTTAAGTATATAAAATCAATGCCCTTTACGCTCTCGAGCCTTTTTTCGGTTACTTTCAACCCAGATTCTTTTCCACGCGGAAGATCGATCTGTGTTAAGTCACCTGTAATAACCATCTTAGAGCCAAAGCCAAGACGCGTTATAAACATTTTCATTTGTTCTGGTGTTGTGTTTTGCGCTTCGTCTAAAATAACAAAGCTTTCATCAAGTGTACGGCCTCTCATGTACGCTAATGGAGCAATTTCAATCGTCCCGCGCTCAATCAGCCTTTCAGTATGTTCAGCCCCTAGAAGGTCATGCAGCGCATCGTAAAGAGGCCGCAGATAAGGATCCACTTTTTCTTTTAAATCCCCCGGCAAAAAACCAAGGCTCTCTCCTGCTTCAACAGCAGGGCGAGTAAGTACAATCTTTTTCATTTTACCTTCTTTTAAAGCGTTAACTGCCATAACTACAGCAAGATAGGTCTTACCAGTACCAGCAGGACCAATACCAAATACAAGGTCGCGCTTTCTCATGGATTGAACGTAATGCCGCTGACCAAGAGTTTTTACACGAATTGGTTTTCCTTTTGCAGTAACCGCAATATCTTCTTCATAAAGTTCACTTAATTCATCCAGCATATTTTTTTCAGCAAGCTGAACAGCATAAACAATGTCTCTTTCTGAAATCTTAATTCCTTTGCGTACCAATTTCAGCAAGACAAACAGAGTCTCTTCAACCATTTCTGCTTTAGTAAGTTCACCTGAGACTAAAATGTCTTCTCCTCTGGTAACTATACTAACATTGAGCTTGTCTTCAATCACCTTCAAGAAAGCATCGTTCGGCCCAAAAAGGGAAGCTGCTTCAGTCGTATTTTCGAGTTGTAATGAATTAAGTCTTTTCGTTTCTGACAAACTACTCATTCTCCTTGTTGGATAGGTATAGGTTGTTCAGATGCAATATTTTCAATTACTTGGTAGAGCATCGTTAATTTAACTTTACCATTCGAGACGTTTTGTTGCCAAACTTTTTCACCTTTAATTTTTGCATCTTCAGGCAATTTCTTTCCTAATTCTTTCTTTGCCATCTTCTTACCAACTTCGATGGCTTCTGCTTTCGTGTAGGAGCGCTTGACTCCATCCGTTTCCCTGATTTCTTTTTTTATATAAGAAAAGGGCATCTTCCATTTCGCTAAGTAAAGAGGGCTTTCATTTAGTGTTTCCGTTTTGTCTTTAAATTCTCCATCAGAAAATCCGTATATCGGAAGATTTAGACCAAACAAAGATACATAATGTCTGTTTTTATATTCACCTGTGTACGTTTGAAAAGAAGTATTTAAAGGAACTTCCACCTCTGTTTGATACCATACTTCTCCCCAGATCTTCCCTTTTGCACTTACGAGCTGTGGTTTTTTTTCTTTTCCTATAAGCCCAGAAACTAATAAGGACCCTTTCTTAACATAATCATTCACACCAACGATGGGTTGTCCTTTTTCAACGAATACAGAATGAATCACAGCTTCTTTCGTTGCGACAAGATGTCTTGGGCCGGTAATCGGTTTTGCTTCAGGTATCTCCTTTTCAACTACTTCCAAGCGATATGAGGTACCATGTTGGGTAACACCGATCCATGTGACATTGTCCATTTTTTCTGTTAATTCCCGCTGAATTTCTCTAACGTTAGGCAATAGAAAAATAAATTTCCCCTTCGTCACTCCTATTTCAACAGCGGCTTTTCTTAACTCATATTCAGTCTTAGGATTTGCCCCCGTAACATTTATATTCCAAATCATATTAGATAATAAAAAAAGCACAAAGATAAAAGAGGCCATACCTAGGATAAAACCATTTCTTTTCCACATTCTATTCAATAGAAAAGGTGTACCCTTCTTTTCTTTTATTCTAATTCTTAATTTGTTTTCTTTTAGAATGACTTTTGCTTTTCTTACATCAGATAAGGATATGGAAACGAGTACGCGGTTATGATCAAGAGGCTGAATATCCCATATCTGTATTCCAGATTGTATGCAAGTATTTATAAAAGAGCTAGAATCTTGTCCAATAATTTCAACCCTTATATAGCCTTTTATATGATTCCAATTGGTTTTCATCTTGTCCCTCCCTATTCATCAACACGTTATTCATTTTTAAAATCAACTGAAGATATCGTTCCTTCAAGTAAGATTTCTTCCGGTAAGATGGTTTTAATGACAAATTCACTTCCTTTAATAACGAGAGTCCCTTGTTTTAATTTGAGTGTAAGCTGTTCATTCGAAAAAGCTTTTACACCTCTGTGGTTTTCAATATATATGTGTAATTGTCCAATCATCGTGATTCGGGGTAAATCCATCACTACATCTGCTGGTAGTTCAAGGTTCTGCATCATCCATTTGTTTACTTGCTGCCGCAATTTTCCCATAAAAAAACCCCCTCTCTCCATTTTTATGAGAGCAGGGGGTAAACTATCACTATTTCATTGTTTCGTTTCGTTGTTTTCGCATGGCTTCGCTGAAAGTAATGATAAGAGTAGAGAAAGCCAGTGGCAGCATTTCTTTAGAAAAAAACTAATGTAAAAGAGTCATTTGTTTAGATACTCTATCGCTTTTGCATAGCTTTAGGCTTTGAAAGAATTTCAGACCAGATAATCGCTTTTTGGAGTTCTTGCTGATCTACTTTAAAGCTGCTCAGAATTTCTTCTTCTTTATCTTGGTAGCGGTTCGATCGATTATTAAAATCGGCACTTTTTTGACGTTTAGGCGTCTGCCTTTCGTATTTCTTGCCTCCAGCCTCTGCAGCTTTACTTTCAGCGATTTCTTGATGTTCAACATGTGCTGGGCTGCCAAAAGGAGATACGGTTTGTTTTGGTTGTTCCGCTGCACGCCTATCAGGCACAGGTCTCGAGGTATTCTGAGTTTCTTTCATCCTTTTAAAGAAGCTAAATATCCCACCTGCAACCAGAATAACAAAAAAGATATTCGCAAACAGCAGTTCAAGAATCGCTTCAAAGATGTTCATCCTTAAATCTTCCGTCCTTTATCATCGTTGTTCTCTTTATCTGTATTAGAGGACTTGCTGATGGATTCACGCATCGTTGTGTCTGCCATAATGTTCTTCATGTTCATATAATCCATAAAGCCCATGTTTCCTGATCTAAGCGCTTCTGCTAAAGCCATAGGAACCTCTGCTTCTGCTTCCACAACTTTTGCTCTCATCTCCTGAACTCTTGCCTTCATCTCTTGTTCATTAGCAACGGCCATGGCACGTCTCTCTTCGGCTTTTGCTTGAGCAATATTCTTATCAGCCATAGCTTGATCTGTTTGAAGTTCAGCCCCAATGTTTTTACCGATATCAATATCCGCAATATCAATGGATAGAATTTCGAAAGCTGTGCCTGCGTCCAGTCCTTTTGATAATACCGTTTGAGAAATTAAATCTGGATTTTCAAGAACTTTTTTATGCGTTTCAGATGAACCGATTGTACTTACGATCCCCTCACCAACACGGGCGATAATTGTTTCTTCTCCAGCTCCCCCTACAAGGCGGTCGATGTTTGCACGAACCGTGATTCTAGCTTTTGCTTTAACTTCAATTCCATCTAAAGCCACACCGGCAATGAAAGGAGTTTCTATTACTTTTGGGTTAACACTCATCTGAACGGCTTCAAGTACATCACGTCCTGCCAAGTCGATTGCTGCGGCTCTTTCAAAGCTCAGTTCTATATTTGCACGGTGCGCAGCAATTAATGCGTTAACGACACGGTCTACGTTCCCTCCAGCCAGGTAATGACTCTCAAGCTGATTGGTACTCAAGCCTAATCCAGCTTTTACAGCTTTGATTAATGGGTTAACTACGCGATTCGGAATAACCCTTCTTAATCTCATCCCTACTAAAGTAAAGATTCCCACTCTAACACCTGCAGCTAATGCTGAGATCCATAGCATTACTGGGACAAAAGTAAATAATACTGCTAAACCAATAACAATGAGTCCGATAATTACAATACTTGCGATAGAACCGAATTCTAACATTCACACACACTCCATTCATTCATTATTTTCAACTGATCTGACAACGACACGTCCTCCACTAACTTTTACAATCTTTACTAGTTGACCTTTTTCAATATATGAGCCTTCTGTAACAACATCGAGATATTCCTCATCAACCTTCACACTACCTGATGGTCTCAATGGTGTAGCTGTTACACCTGTTCTGCCAGTTAGATCTATACGCTCTTGATGGGAGAGGTAACCTTTTTCAGAACTGGTTGAATCAAAAAGAACTAACCGCTTCAAAGGCCCGTTGTATCCAAAAGATTTAATAAAAAAGTAAGACCCTATAATTGTTACAACAATTGCGATTGCAATCGCGATCAGAATTCCAGATAGCGAACCGCCAGCGAGTATCAACCCCGTTAACATTGCTGCCACCCCCAGTATACCCATAATTCCTCCAGGCAGAAATAACTCCAATATGATCAGAACTAATCCGACACCAAACAATATAATGGCTTCCCAGCCAGCAAGACCCGCAATCATATGGCCATAAAAAAACAACATTAATGATAGTGCTCCGATTGAGCCTGCAAGCCCGAATCCTGGTGTATATAGCTCTAAAACGAGGCCTAGGCTTCCTAATGAAAGTAAGATCGGTACAACTACTGGATTTGTAACGAACCGGGCTATCTTATCAGCAAATGTAGGATTGGATTCTAAAACTTTAGCATCTTCTAGATTTAAGTACGCTAAAAGCTCCTGCCTGTCTTGAGCAATTTTCTCAGCGTAACCAACCTTTAAAGCTTCACTAGCTGTTAACGTTAGCAAATCTCCTTTTTTTACATTCAACTCTGATATCTCGATGTCTGGATCTACCATTGCTTCAGCATACAATGGATCTCTGTCATTTAGCTCGGCTGCTGCTAGCATTTCTGCCTTCCATGCAGATTCTGCTTTTTGACCTGCTGCATTACCTTGGCCATCGATAACAGCTGCTGATCCAATGGTAGTAGAAGGCTTCATGACAATTTGATCGGCATTAAGAGCTATATAAGCTCCTGCAGAAAAAGCATTCTTCACGACATAAGCCGTAATCGGAATCTCTGTTTCCCGCATGACTTTTGCTATATGTAATGCGGCGTCTACTCTGCCTCCTGGTGTGTAGATTTCAAGCACGATATGATCAGTACCATCTTCTTCTGCTTTTTTAATATTCCGTTCTAAAAAAGCTTCGAGACCTCTCTCAACCTCATGTTCAACTGGAATAAAAGTTACAGTCTTCCCTTTTCCAGCAGAGAAAACATGTTGTGTAGAAATCAAACCGTATATCCCCCATAAAAGACAAAGCAAATATATGAATAAACGGGTTTTTTTCACAAGAACCCCCCCTTCATTTTATTTTACGTTATTTTGTGGGAAAAGTTTCAAAAAATAAGAAAACGCTCTGTATAGTATACAGAGCGTTTGTCAATTCAATTATGATAATTGTTGCTGCACAATACGGTTAACGAGTCCGCCATCGGCTTTCCCTTTAACTTTCGGCATAAGAGCACCCATAACTTTACCCATATCAGCTTTTGAAGCAGCACCTGTTTCAGAAATCGTTTGAGCAACGATTTCTTGCAGTTCTTCTTCTGTAAGCTGTTTTGGTAAGTATGGCGTAAGAACAGCAATTTCATCTTGAAGACCAGCGACTAAATCATCGCGGCCAGCTTTTTCGAATTCTTGGAGGGAGTCTTTTCTTTGTTTCATTTCGCGTACAAGAACGGTAAGCTCTTCTTCCTCATTTAATTCGCGTCCTAGCTTGATGGCTTCATTTTGAAGTGATGCCTTAAGCATACGAATAACAGAAAGCTTTTGCTTGTTCTTGTCCTTCATCGCTTGTTTCATATCTTGATTTAAATCGTTAAGAAGACTCATAATTCTTACTTACACCCCGCTTAGAACTTACGCTTTCTTGCTGCCTCAGCCTTCTTCTTACGCTTTACGCTTGGCTTTTCATAATGCTTGCGCTTTTTAACTTCAGCCAATGTTCCATCTTTGGAAACGGATCTTTTAAAACGACGAAGAGCATCATCAATGGATTCATTCTTGCGAATACGTGTTTCTGCCATTTGTATTTCCCTCCCTCCAGACCACCCTTACATAAAGTAAAGATGCGTCACATATCTTTTGCCATTATAATATATCCTTGCAATACGGTCAACTTAATTTAAACAAGTTGGTCGGAGAGAGCAGGTAATTATTCAAAAACAGATATTAATAGTCTGAAGTGGATGTTCCGCCTTCAACAATTGCGATTCCTGCACTAGCACCAATACGAGTCGCACCAGCTTCGATCATAGCTAAAGCTGTTTCACGGTCACGTACAGCACCAGATGCTTTTACTCCAATGTTTGGTCCAACTGTTTCACGCATTAACTTAACATCTTCAACAGTCGCTCCGCCAGTTGAAAATCCAGTAGATGTTTTAACGAAGTCAATACCAGCTTTTACAGCGATTTCACATGCTTTAACTTTTTCTTCATTCGTTAAAAGAGACGTTTCAATAATAATTTTAGTAAGTGCCTTGCCTTTAGCTGCTTCAACAACTGCACGAACATCTTGTTCAACTAGTTCATAATTTCCATCTTTTAAAGCACCAATGTTAATAACCATATCAACTTCAGTAGCACCATTTTCAATCGCATTCTTTGTTTCAAATGCCTTTACTTCTGGCGTATTTGCACCTAATGGGAAACCAATTACCGTACAAACGGCAACATCTGAATCCTTTAATTGTTCAAATGCTGTATAAACCCAAGTTGGATTAACACATACAGAAAAGAAATTATATTTTTTAGCTTCTTCACAAAGAGTTAAGATCTCTTGCTTTGAAGTATCTGCTTTTAATGCTGTGTGGTCAATCATTCTTGCAACGTTTAAATTGCTCATTTCAACAAACCCTTTCTTAAATAAAAAATTAAACACCGTTAGTATCATATCAAATAATTCGACATAAATCGAGTTACTTCAAATCTTAAATGATAAATCGCAGTTTTTGTAAACATTGTTGCTTTCAAGAATTTTTTTTCTTTTTAAAAAACACCCTGGCATGAACTCCAGGGTGTTAGCTTGAAACAGCTTGCTTCAGGATTTCTTCCATCTCTTGTTTTACAAATACACCTTTATTATAAGGATACCCAGCTTCAGTAATTTTCACTTTCACTAATTTACCGATCATCTCTTCGCTGCCTTCAAATACAACTTTTAGATAATTTGGCGTATATCCTACAAATAAATGGCTTCCAGCTTCTTCTTTAAAAGCTTCTTCTGGAATAACTTCAACAACTGTATCTTCATAGTTCGAAGCATATTCTTTCGCTAATTGATCGGATAATGCGATCAGCTTGTGAACACGTTCATTCTTAACATCTTCTGGAACTTGATTCTCCATCTTAGCAGCTGGGGTACCGGTACGTTTCGAGTAAGGAAATACATGAAGTTCCATAAATTTATGGTTCTCAATGAATCGATACGTCTCCATAAACTCTTCTTCTGTCTCTCCTGGGAACCCAACTATAACATCCGATGTAATCGCAAGACCCGGAAGCGCCTCTTTCAAACGATCTAATCTTTCTCCAAACATTTCCATCGAATACTTTCTTCTCATTCTTTGCAGAACTGAATTAGAACCAGATTGAAGCGGTATGTGAAGATGGGGAACCACTTTGTCAGATCTGCCCATTACCTCAATCACTTCATCAGAAATCTGACTAGCCTCAATAGAAGAAATACGTATACGTTTAAGCCCCGAAATATTTTTATCTAAATCATCAAGCAGTTTTGCAAACGAATAATCTTTCATATCCTCGCCGTAACCTGCTGTATGGATTCCAGTAAGAACGATTTCTTTGTATCCTGCATCAACGAGCTGCTGTGCTTGAGAAAGAACATCTTCTGGTTTTCGAGAACGAAGAAGCCCCCTTGCCCAAGGAATAATACAAAATGTGCAGAAATTATTGCAGCCTTCTTGAATCTTTAATGATGCTCTTGTTCGATCAGTAAAGGCTGGCACATCTAATTCTTCATATACTCGTGCCTTCATAATGTTAGAGACTCCATTAATCGGCATACGTTCCTCTTTGTATTGTTGGATATAGGAAAGCATTTTAGAACGATCTTGTGTGCCTACAACAACATCTACGCCCGGGATCGCCATAATTTCGGCTGGTGAAGTCTGAGCATAGCAACCTGTAACACAAATAACCGCATCAGGGTTTTTACGGATGGCTCTTCTAATTACTTGTCTGCTTTTTTTATCACCAGTGTTTGTCACTGTACATGTATTAATCACATAGACGTCTGCTGTATTGTCAAAATCAGCTCGTTCGTAACCTTCAGCTTGAAAAAGCTGCCAGATTGCTTCTGTTTCGTAATGATTTACTTTACAACCTAATGTATGAAATGCAACGGATGGCATATTGATCACCCCTTTAATTCAAAATGATAAGAAATGGCAGATAACATATATAATGGCGCTGTTTCTGTCCTTAAGATTCTGGGACCAAGCCCGCATAATACGAATCCACGTTCACTAAGAGAAAACGCTTCTTTTTCACTGATTCCTCCCTCAGGTCCAATGACACAGAGGATGGAATCTCCCTTAGCTGCTGTTTTCAAAACAGAAGCAAAACGTGATGATTCGTGTTGTTTAGCTTCTTCTTCAAACGCAACGATTTTTATATTATACTGTTCTGCCATTTTAAGCAAATCAGAAAAAGAACCTGGCTTCAGAATCTCTGGAACCCTGCTTCTATGAGACTGTTCTGCAGCTTCTTTTGCAATTTTTTCTAAACGTTCTTGTTTCTTCAAAGCTTTTTTTTCATCCCATTTTACGACTGAACGCTCAGCTGTATATGGGAAAAAGGATACAGCTCCAAGTTCTGTGCCTTTTTGGACAATATACTCGAGCTTATCTCCCTTTGGAAGTCCCTGTGCAATGGTAACAAACACAGGCATCTCAGTTTCTGTCTCAACATCTTTAACTACCTGTACCTCAACAGCGTTACCGTCAAGCTCCACGATTTCACACAAAGAGGTGCGACCGTTGTTATCCGAACAGATGATGTGATCTCCATCTTGCATTCTCATCACTTTTAAGATGTGTTTCGCATCTTCGCCTGTTATTGACACGCGGTTATCTCTCCAGTTTTCTGACGGAACAAAGTACCTTTGCATGAAGCGCACTTCCTATCATCTTATTTCTGATTTTGAGCAACGATCGCTACCCAATCTTCCATTTCTAGAACTTCTACGATGGTAAAGCCTTGTTGTTCTAACTTTTCTTTCACATCGCGTTTTTTACCTTGTATAATACCTGATGTAATAAAGTATCCGCCCGGCTTCAATGCTTTTGCTGTATCTTCGACAAATAATAGAATGATTTCAGCCAAAAGGTTTCCTACAACAAGATCGACTGGACCATCAATGCCTTTTAAGAGATCATTCTGGTCTACATGGACTTTTGTATGAACCTTATTCAGCTTCACATTTAAACGGGCAGAGTTCACTGCTACTTCATCAAGGTCATAAGCTTCAATTTGTTTTGCACCTAACATAGCAGACGCGATACTTAAAACTCCTGATCCTGTTCCAACATCAATAACAGAATCGCCTTCTTTGATATATTTTTCGATAGCCTGTAAGCTCATAACAGTTGTAGGGTGTGTTCCCGTACCAAAAGCCATCCCAGGATCTAATTCGATTATAAGTTCATCAGAATTTACAGGCTTGTAGTCTTCCCAAGTAGGGGTAATTGTAATTCTCTTTGAGATTTTTACCGGCTTATAATATTTTTTCCAAGCAGTTGCCCATTCTTCTTCATTCACTTCTGAAATAGATATCGTGTTTGCCCCAATATCAATATCGTACTTAACAAGATTCGTAATCGCTTGTTTGATCTCTTCGACCGTTTCACCTAAAAAACTATTTACAGGTAAGTACGCTTTTAAAATAACCCCTTCAGAAGGATAATCAGATGGATTCAGCTGATAGATTTCGCCAAATACGGATTGACGCTCTTTAGAGAGGTCATCAACATCCTCAATCACAACTCCGCTTGCTCCTGCCTCATGTAAAATATTCGATACTGGTTCAACAGCTTCCTGAGTAGTGTGGATGCTAATCTCTGACCATTTCATCATATCAACTCCGTTAGTTAGTTTGGCTTTTAGATATTTTAAATAGACTGTTTTCGTAAAACTTTGTTGCTATTGAAAGTAGTTGATTTCCGCTCAAGGTGTTCGCTTTCCGCGGGGTGTGCGGTGAGCCTCCTAGCGCTCTATGCTGTTAGGAGTCTCACCTGCCCCACTCATCCCGCAGGAGTCTCTCACCTTACGCTCCAATCAACTTGTCAATGATGAGAATAATACAAAGTAATACCTTAAGCAACAATCTTTTAGAAAGAGCATTTAAATTAAAAAAGAACAATTAAATGCATCCGAGTAAGTTAATAAGTTACTCGAATGCTGAGTTTGTTTAGTCGCCTTTGAACGCGCGCTTTACTTTATCGAAAAATCCATCTTGTTGTTCATCTGGCAGGCTTCCGCTGATCTCTGAGAAGTCACGCAGCAGCTGTTTTTGTTTCTCGGTAAGATTTTTAGGTGTTATGACTTTCACTTGAATATGCTGGTCACCTTGACCTCTTCCATGAACATTTTTCACACCTTTTCCTCTTAAGCGGAAATGAGTTCCTGTTTGTGTTCCTGCTGGAATCTTCAGCTTAACTTTCCCGTACAAGGTTGGGACTTCTATTTCATCTCCCAGAGCTGCTTGAGAAAACGTCAATGGCATCTCGCACAGGATATCATCTCCATCACGCTCGAAGAACTCATGATCTGCTACTTGGAACACCACATAAAGATCACCTGCAGGTCCGCCGTTCACGCCTGGTTCTCCATGCCCAGACATACGGATCTGCTGACCATTATCAACACCAGCAGGTACTTTAACTGAGATTTTCTTGTTTTTGCGTACTTTTCCTGCACCATGGCATGTATTACATTTTTCTTTAATAATCTTTCCTTTACCACTGCAATGGTTACATACTCTTCTGTTTACAATTCGGCCAAAAGGTGTGTTTTGTTCAACATTCAGCTGGCCGCTGCCATTACAATGTGAGCACGTTTCCGGTTTTGTTCCAGGCTTTGCACCTGATCCGTGACAAGTAGCACACGACTCTTCTGTAGGAATCTGAATATCGGTTTCCTTTCCGAACACAGCTTCTTCAAAAGAAAGACGCAGTCCGTACTGAAGGTCATTACCTTGGCGGGGAGCATTCGGATTTCGTCTTCCTCCGCCACCGCCGAAAAACATATCAAATATATCGCCAAAGCCGTCAAAACCAGCTCCACCTCCACCGAATCCTTGATTTGGATCCGTATGGCCAAATTGATCATAGTGAGCTTTCTTTTGAGGATCGCTCAACGTTTCATATGCATCTTTAACTTCTTTAAATTTCGTTTCCGCATCTGCCTCTTTATTTACATCTGGGTGATACTTTCTGGCAAGTTTACGGTATGCTTTTTTTACCTCATCACCTGAGGCGTTTTTATCTAATCCAAGTACTTCGTAATAATCTCGTTTACTCATATAGGACACTCCCGATTTCTCACATAAAAGTTATCTTACCATTGAATACCACCTGACTCAAGACGAAAACTGCAAAGGTTTTGTTACGGTCTTAAGTCCGATGTTCTCATCGTCAACTCAGAAAAAAAGTCAAAGTCAAGATGACCTGACTTTGACTTTTATCTGCTAAAAATTACTTTTTGTCGTCGTTTACTTCTTCATAATCAGCGTCAACGATGTTGTCATCATTCTTCGTTGATTGTCCTTCTGCATCGCCTTGTTGAGCTTGAGCTTGTTGAGCTGCTTGCTCATAAAGTTTAACAGAAAGCTGTTGAACGATTTCGCTCAATGCGTCCTTTTCTTTCTTAATCGCTTCAATATCGTCACCTTCAAGGGCCTTTTTCAAGCTCTCTTTAGCTTCTTCAGCTTTCTTCACTTCAGCTTCGTCTACTTTACCTTCAAGGTCTTTCAACGTTTTATCAACTGTGAATACAAGCTGATCCGCTTCATTTCTAGTGTCGATCTCTTCACGTTTCTTCTTATCCGCTTCAGCATTTTCTTCAGCGTCTTTTACCATGCGATCGATCTCTTCGTCAGAAAGTCCTGTAGAAGATTTAATCGTGATGGATTGCTCTTTATTCGTTCCTAGATCTTTTGCACGTACGTTTACAATCCCGTTCGCATCGATGTCAAAGCTTACTTCGATTTGAGGCACTCCACGCGGTGCTGGTGGGATTTCAGATAACTGGAATCTTCCAAGCGTTTTATTGTGCGCTGCCATCTCACGCTCTCCTTGAAGAACATGGATATCAACAGATGTTTGGTTGTCAGCAGCCGTTGAAAATACTTGGGATTTTGAAGTTGGGATCGTCGTGTTACGATCGATCAATCTAGTAAATACTCCACCCATTGTTTCGATACCTAATGAAAGTGGTGTTACATCTAGAAGAACAACATCCTTTACATCACCAGCAAGCACTCCACCTTGAATAGCTGCACCTAGTGCTACAACTTCATCAGGGTTTACACCTTTATGAGGCTCTTTGCCCGTAAACTTCTTGATCGCTTCTTGCACAGCAGGGATACGAGTAGATCCACCGACAAGAATTACTTTATCAAGATCAGAAGGTGACATTCCAGCATCTTGAAGTGCTCGACGAGTAGGTCCCATAGTGCGCTCAACTAAGTCTGAAGAAAGATCTTCAAATTTTGCTCGAGATAAGTTTAACTCTAAGTGCTTAGGTCCAGAAGCGTCCGCAGTAATAAACGGCAATGAGATTTGAGTAGATGTTACACCAGAAAGATCTTTCTTCGCTTTCTCAGCTGCATCCTTCAAACGCTGAAGTGCCATTTTATCTTTAGAAAGGTCAATGCCGTTCTCTTTCTTGAATTCGCTAACTAAGTGGTCGATGATTACTTGGTCAAAATCATCTCCACCAAGCTTGTTATCTCCAGAAGTAGCTTTTACTTCAAAGAAACCATCGCCTAGTTCAAGGATAGATACGTCAAACGTACCACCACCAAGGTCAAATACTAGAATCGTTTGGTCTTCGTCTTTTTCAAGACCGTAAGCTAAAGCAGCTGCTGTAGGCTCGTTTACGATACGCTCAACTTGAAGTCCTGCGATTTGTCCAGCATCTTTAGTTGCTTGACGCTGTGCATCATTGAAATAAGCAGGCACTGTAATAACCGCTTTTTCAACTTTTTCTCCAAGATAGTCTTCTGCATGAGACTTTAATTTTTGCAAGATGATCGCAGAGATTTCTTGTGGAGTGTAATCTTTACCTTCAACCGTTTCTTTATGGTCAGTTCCCATATAACGCTTGATCGACATGATTGTATTCGGGTTCGTTACAGCCTGACGCTTTGCAACTTCCCCAACTGAACGATCTCCGTCTTTGAATGCTACTACTGATGGTGTTGTACGGTTTCCTTCCGGATTAGGAATTACAACCGCTTCTCCACCTTCCATAACAGCTACACAAGAGTTTGTTGTACCTAAGTCAATACCGATGATTTTACTCATGTTTTTTCCCTCCATCATTCATATGTAGTTCTTAAGCGTTTACTTTTACCATTGCTGGTCGAATTACTCGATCTTTTAACAGGTAACCTTTTTGCAATTCCTCAATAACCGTGTTGGATTCAAATTCAGAATCCTCTACTTGCATTACAGCTTGGTGCAAGTTCGGGTCAAATGTTTGACCAACTGACGGAATTTCTGTCAATCCCTCTTGTTTCAGAGCATCTGCCAACTGACGATAAACCATTTCCATCCCTTGGATTAGCGTTTTGGTTTGCTCGTTCGTAGCTTCAGTCTTCAAAGCACGCTCAAAGTTATCGAGTGCAGGTAATAACTGTTCTAAAAGACTTTGAGATTTATATTTAAGGCTCGCTGCCTGTTCTTCTCTTGTACGGCGACGGAAATTATCGTAATCCGCTTGCAAACGAAGATTCTTTTGACTAGCTTCCTCAAGTTTTGCTTCTAATTCTGAGATACGTAGCTGTTCCTCACTAAGAGTTTCCTCCGTTGAAGATTCTGCTGATTCTTCAACAACTTCTTCAGTTTCCGCCACTTCTTCATTCACATCTGTCTGTGATTGATCTTGAGTGATATCCTCTTTGTTCATGCTTTCACCTCCCTAAACTAATACAATTAATTAGAAAAACCGTTTAATCGATTTGTCATTTCCTTGGATAACGAATCTAGCAGCGAAATAACTTTCTTGTATTCCATTCTCGTTGGACCGATTAATGAAATGGTTCCTATATGTTTGCCATGCATGGTATAGGAAGCATTTATCACACTGCAGTTTTTCATGGCTTCATGCTCATTCTCTGTACCAATCCGAATTGTTAGACCCTTATCAGTAGAGGAAACAAGCTTTTCCATTAGATCACGCGTTTCCAAAAAGTCGAGTAGCGGTCTAACCTTATCAAGATCACGGAATTCCGGTTGAGAAAGCATGTTTGTTTTCCCGCCATAAAAAAGCTTTTCTTTCTTACTCCATAATAGAAGCTGATCAAGGAAAACTCCCATGTTTTGATAATCTCGGAGATGTTTTTTAAACACAGCTGAAAGTTCTTTTTGAATACGTGTGTTCAGCTCTATCAATCTAACCCCTGCAAGTCTTTCGTTCAAAATATTCACGAGCTTCTCAAGTTCAGACGGTTCAATTGTTTCAGGTAGAACGATCTGTCTGTTTTCAACATGTCCGGTGTTCGTTACGAAAATAGCAACAGCCATCTGAGACGATATCGGAATGATCTGCATGTGTTTGAGCTTCATATCTAGGGCGTTAGGCCCTAAAACAACAGATGTATAATTGGTCAGATCTGATAGAATTTTAGCAGATTGATCAAATAACGCTTCTGCCTCCTGAACTTTTTCTGTGAATAAAAGTTCTGAATGTCCAATCTCACTTTCCTTCATGAAAAGAGAAGGTAGAAGATGATCTACATAAAAACGATAACCTTTTTCAGACGGTATTCTACCAGATGATGTATGGGTTTTTTCTAAGAATCCAAGATCCTCCAAATCCGCAAGTTCATTTCGAATGGTTGCGGGACTGTAGGTAATGTCCTCTCGCTTAGAAATTGTACGGGAACCTACAGGCTCAACATGCTTAATATAGTCATCTATTAAAACACGCAGAATAAAGAGTTGACGTTCCGTTAACATACCATCACCCCATTTGTTAGCACTCTTAAAGAGCGAGTGCTAAATCTATAATATAAGTTACCAAAAGGTACTCTTCGTTGTCAATCTAAAACTACACCAATAAATTCTTGAAAGACTTCGTTGCCTAAAGGTCTTCCATCCTTTGTTAAAAGAAGAGTGTCTTCCCTCTGTTCCAGCCAACCTTTTTGAATGAGTCTTTGAATGGGTTCTTTATAAATATCAAACATGGATCTGCCATAACGATTCATAAACGTCTTATCAGAAACACCTTCTTCTTTACGAAGACCCATGAACATTTCTTCTTCCATCTTTTCAGCTATAGGTACTTGATGTTCTTCGATATAAGGAAAACCTTGTTCCTCGATTAAGTTCATATATTGTTTTAATGGACCCGCATTTCTTCTTCTCGTCCCCTCAACATAACTATGGGCTCCTGCACCAATCCCAAAATATTCGTTATTATTCCAGTATTGGAGATTATGTTTGCTCTCAAACCCAGGAACTGCAAAATTGCTGATCTCATATTGCTTGAACCCTTTTTTATCAAGAGTCTCAATTAAATATTCATACATTGCGGCTTCAAGCTCTTGCTCTGGCAAGACGAGCTTACCTTTTTGGGCTAGATTATAAAATACAGTTTTCTTTTCAATCTGCAATGAATAAGACGATATGTGCGGAACATCAAGTGCCAGTGCCTCGTCTACTGACTTCTTGAACATATCCATCGTTTGTCCTGGCAAACCAAACATCAAATCAATCGACATATTGTGAATTCCTGCAACTTTAGCTTCAGCAACAGTTGAATACACATCTTCTCTGTTATGTGTCCGACCTAATTTTTTTAACAAAGAGGATTGAAACGCCTGCACGCCGATACTCAGCCTGTTAACCCCATTATCTTTTAAAACTGCGATTTTTTCTTTTGTTGTTTGTTCTGGATTTGCCTCAACTGTGAATTCTTTTAAGTATTTGTTTCCAAACACTTCGTTTACATCATTTAAGAAAGTTTTCAATTGATCTTCACTTAGAGAAGTAGGCGTTCCCCCTCCTACGAAAATCGTCTCCATTTCATAGTTCTTAAACCTGGACGTCGTATTCAGCATCTCTTTTTTCATAGACGCTAAATATTCATCTACTGGCTGTTGATGAATAAAAATCTTATTAAAATCACAATAGTTACAAATCTGGACACAGAATGGGATATGAAGGTATGCCGCTTTAAGCACGATGTTCACCGCCTTTTATTCTCATAAATTAGGAAAGACCGCTAAAATTGCCTTCGCGGTCTTAAAACAGCTTTTATTTGTTGTTGTTTGTATCATCCATACGAAGAACGGCCATAAACGCTTCTTGAGGTACATCTACTCGACCGATTGTCTTCATACGCTTTTTACCTTCTTTTTGTTTATCTAAAAGCTTACGTTTACGCGAGATATCCCCGCCGTAACACTTAGCTAAAACGTTCTTTCTTAATGCCTTAATGTTTGAACGAGCGACAATCTTCTGACCAATTGCAGCTTGTATTGGCACTTCAAACTGTTGACGCGGAATCAATTCTTTTAGCTTTTCAACTACTACTTTACCGCGCTCATACGCGAAGTCTTTATGAACAATAACAGACAAGGCATCAATCTTTTCATTGTTCAGCAATATTTCCATCTTAACCAGCTTTGATGGTTTATAACCAATCAACTCATAATCAAGAGATGCGTACCCTTTTGTACTAGATTTTAACTGATCAAAGAAATCATAAACGATCTCAGAAAGCGGAATCTCGTAAAGAACGTTTACGCGATTGTTTTCTAAATAATCCATCGTCATGAAGATGCCGCGTTTCTTTTGGCAGATCTCCATAATTGTCCCAACATAATCGTTAGGTGTCATGATTGAAGCTTTAACATATGGTTCTTCAACGACAGAAATCTTCTGTGCTTCAGGCATATTAGCAGGGTTATCGACGATTATTTTTTCACCGTCCGTCATCGTAACGTTATAAATAACGCTTGGTGCTGTTGCGATAAGGTCAATATTAAATTCACGTTCAATACGTTCTTGAATGATCTCCATATGAAGAAGTCCTAAGAATCCACACCGGAATCCAAAGCCAAGGGCTTGAGAAGTCTCAGGCTCATATTGAAGAGCAGAATCATTCAACACAAGTCGTTCTAACGCTTCACGCAGGTCGTTATATTTTGCAGTGTCTACTGGATATAGTCCGCAATATACCATTGGGTTCATCTTTCTATAACCAGGTAGAGGTTCAGATGCGCCTTTAACTGCACTTGTTATCGTATCCCCGACTTGAGTATCCCCAACGTTTTTGATAGAAGCTGTTAAGAAACCAACATCACCAACTGTTAAAAAGTCTTTTTGAACCGCTTTAGGAGTGAATACTCCGAGTTCAAGCACCTCAAACTCTTTTCCAGTTGCCATCATTCTAATTTTATCGCCGACCTTAACTGTACCTTCAGCCACACGAATATACGTTACTACGCCTCTATATGGATCATAAAGAGAGTCAAAGATAAGCGCTTTAAGAGGTCCCTCAGGATCACCTGGAGGAGCTGGTACTTTTGCTACAATCTGTTCTAGAATATCTTGAATACCAATACCTGCTTTCGCTGAAGCAAGTACTGCTTCTGAAGCATCCAGTCCGATAACATCTTCAATCTCTTGGCGTACTCTTTCTGGCTCAGCACTCGGAAGATCGATCTTGTTGATAACTGGCAAGATCTCAAGATCATTCTCAAGAGCCAAGTATACGTTTGCTAACGTTTGCGCTTCAATACCCTGAGCGGCATCTACAATAAGCAACGCTCCCTCACAAGCTGCTAAGCTTCTAGAAACCTCGTATGTAAAGTCTACGTGTCCCGGGGTATCAATCAAGTGGAACGTATAAATCTCACCATCTTTTGCTTTATATTGAAGCTGAACGGCATTTAATTTAATCGTAATTCCACGTTCACGTTCTAGATCCATTGAGTCTAACAGCTGTTCTTTCATCTCACGCTGTGTTAGAGCACTTGTTTCTTCCAAAATTCTGTCAGCTAATGTAGATTTCCCATGGTCAATATGAGCAATGATGGAAAAGTTTCGTATCTTAGCTTGTCTTTTTAATTTTTCTTCTCTATTCATTATACGTTCACTCCTACAATTTTAGGAAAAGTCACTAGCTTTGATTATAGCAATACAAGGTACCTGTTTCAATGACAACCTAATAAAATTACGATTAGCACATCTTTATTTTCATAAATTACCCAAATACCATTCATATTAAATGGCTCTTTTCTAAAGGATTGTTGCTTTGGAAGAGTTTTGTTCAATTCTCTTCTATGACAAGTTGATTGGAGTGTAAGGTGTGAGACTCCTGCGGGACAGGCGGGCAGGTGAGACACTTATAAGTGAAACGTTACGAATGTGGCTCACCGCCTGCCCCGCGGAAAGCGAGCACCTGGAACGGAAATCAACTACCTTCAAGAGCAACAAAGCTTGCGAAAATAGCCTTTTAAATAAAACGAGAAAATCTCTCTGCCACAAGCAAAACAAATAAAAAGAACCTCTAAAGGAAAAAATCCTTCATGGTTCTTATGGCGAAAAGACTGCTAACATCTCCTGTATGATAATACCGAAAACAGAGATCATGACACTAAAAGCTGAAGAAATCCATGATGTAAGATTTTGACCCAGTGCAGAAAACACATTAAAAGAATCAATTTTATTTAACGTTTCTTGTTTTGTTTTAATATCATGACTCGTTACGGTCTCAGCTTCTGTTGTTTTAGATTGATTTTGTGATGTTGATGATAAAGATTCAATACTCTTTAGAGATGGCGTCTTTAATTCATCCATTTCAAAATGCGCTTTTTGAATACCAAATAAGACCCCAAATAAAAGTATAATTACCAGTCCGAAACACTTTAACATAAATTTTGCCATGATTTTTCCTCCACGTGGGGATATACAATTTAAATTTATGCACAAGCTTGTCCAAACATGACTATAAAACTTAATGTGTATAGGATGATGTGTTCCCTTGATCGATTCCACCGTGAAGAGCGGTGTTTAATCCATTGGCAAGAACGTTCGCCATATCTTCTATAAACACATCCACTTCCTTTGGCGTAACCATTAAATTATGTCCAAGTGGTGCTAAAACTTCACGAATCAACCGAAGCTTTTCGTCGTCCTCTAACACGCCGACAATACCTAAAAATGATTTGCGGTGACCTTCTTCAGGCATGTCATCATCGGTTAATACTTTCTTTTCTCCAAACGTCATGCCAGCAGGCAAAAGAGATTTGGAAGGTTTGTCTTTCTCGTTCATCTCCCGCCCGAAGTGTTTTAAGATAAAATCAATTGTATCACTTGTAATGGTTGCTGCATCAACAACGGTTGGGATACCTATAGATATAACCGGAATACCTAGTGTTTCTTTGCTCAGTTCTTTACGTTTGTTGCCAACGCCTGAACCCGGATGAATCCCAGTATTAGAAACTTGAATCGTAGCGTTTACCCTCTCAATTGATCGTGATGCTAAAGCATCGATTGCGATTACAAAATCAGGGTTCACCCTTTTTACGATGCCATCAATAATATCGCTTGTTTCAATCCCTGTAATACCCATTACTCCCGGAGAGATCGCACATACGGGTCTGAATCCTTCTTCAACGTTTTCAGGAGCTAATTCAAAAAGGTGCTTCGTGATTGTTAAGTTTTCAACAACAAGAGGACCTAGTGAGTCTGGTGTTACATTCCAGTTGCCTAGACCCACGACTAAGCAAGTATCATCTTTTTTTACACCTTGTTCATTTAAAAACTGATTAAAATCGTGTGCAAAAACTTCTTGAACTCTTTCTTGGAGCTTTGAATCTTTTTCACGAATTCCTTGAACTTCAAAAGTTATATATACCCCCGCTTTTTTACCTGTTGTTTCTGCACCCTTTTCATCGATTTCAACTCGTACACACTTGATACCATCTCTGTCTTTTTCATGTATAATGACGCCCTCAAGAGTACTCTTATTAACGGCCGCATCTTCTTTTACCAGCATATCGTGAGCTTCAATCGCCAAATCAGTTCGAACTGAATAGGCTTGTAGATCTAAATCTTTACCCATAATCTACCACCATCCTTTATCATGTATTTTTGCCGCAACTCTTCCTTTTCATTCTTGTATTGCATTTAAAGGGCGATTTTGATAGAATACTTTGTGTCCTATTTTTTGCAACGGAAAGTAATTTTGTTGCTCATGGTTCATTTAGGGAGGTGAATGGATTGGCTAATATTAAATCAGCGATTAAACGTGTAAAAACGAACGAAAAGCGTCGTGCTCACAACGCTTCACTTAAGTCTGGCATGCGTACTGCTATCAAAAACTTTGAAGTACTAGCAGCTTCAAACAATGCAGAAGGTGCTCAAGCAGCTTTTGTTACTGCTTCTAAGAAGATTGACAAAGCAGCAAACAAAGGACTTATCCACAAAAATGCAGCTTCTCGCCAAAAGTCTCGTCTTGCTAAGGCTTTAAACGGTGTTAACGCATAAATTGAAGGATGAAACCCGAAAAACGGCCTTACACCAATAGGTCGTTTTTTTATTTTGCCTAAAAAATCATTTTTTTTGAGCCAGCTCTAACCTAATATGAGCTGGTTTTTCTCTGACTTTAGGCAGAAAGTACAAAAAAACCCTTTTCAACTGATGAAAAGGGGTCTCACTACATAGAAAAGGCTGGCATTTACGTTTAGTATAATGGCAGTCTTTTTAATTGTTTAATTAGCATTTTCGGGCAAGGCAAATTTGTGAGGCGTTGTTTTGTTTGCCGATTGTCGAAAAGCCAATAAAAAGTTTTGAGGGACTATAAGAGGGACTATAAAATTTGCGGAGGGACTATAAAATAATTTGAAGGACTATAAAACTTTTTAAGGGCCCATAAATTAATTTTACGGCTTTTAAAAGTTGCTCAAGGTTCATGATCGTAGCTAATTTTAGGCACCATCCGTGCCTTACATATGATCATTGTGCAAAAGAATGTGGCTCTTTATTCAGATTAAGAACCTAACGTGGAATTGTAGCTTCTTATGAACCTTGTGAAAGTTTTACAATCTCCATCTCCAGTAAAAGCGTTTTATCCATCTGACCTGTTTTTAATTTATAATCCGTTTCCGCAAATTCATTCAGACAGTTCCTTAGAAATTCTTCATGAAATCGATTAGCATGCTTTGAAGCCAGCTTTACTGCGTAAGGATGCAATTTTAGGGAAGAAGCAATCTGTTTCTCGCCGTATCCTTTCTTTTGCAGCTCTTTTACTCCGTTAATCATTCGAAATTGCCTCGTAATTAATGCGTGAATCTGTATGGGCTCCTGATTCTGTTTCATAAGATCATAAAAACTTCTTAGCGCTTGTTCTGTCTTTTTATGAACAACGTGATCCACAAGCCCAAACACATCATCTTCAAGTGTTCTAGCAACTAATGAATCCACTGTTTCCTTTGTAATAACCCCATTCTCACCTACAAAGAGAGCCATTTTCTCCATCTCTTTTGCCAATACTGCCATATGTGTACCCAGTCTTGAAAGAAGAAGCCGGATGGCTTCACCATCGATTGAAACCCCTAAATTCACCGCCTCTTTTTGTAGCCATTTTTCTGCAGTATCATTGCTAAGCTGGGAAACTTGAATGACTTCTGCTTGTGTTTTTAGCTGTTTAACGATCTTTTTGCGTTCATCCAGCTTTTCATAGGGTACTGCAATAATTAAAATTGTATAATCAGCAGGGTTTTGTATGTAATGTTCAAATACTTTATAGTCGTGTTCTATTTTTGTCTTTTCTTTGACAGCAGTTAAAAATGCAGCATTTTTCATGACTACAACTCGACGGTCCCCTAAAAAAGGCATCGTCTCTGCATCTTCAATCACTTCCTGAACGGAGATCTCATCCAGGTTATGTACGCTCAAGTTAAAGTCCTTCTCGTCAGGAGACAAGAGGCTTGTTATGGTTTGTATAGCATCTTCTGCTAAATAAAGCTCTGTTCCCCAAATGAGATAGATCGGAGACATCTCTTTATTTTTAATTCTCTTTTTTAATGATTCAACTGTTAGCACCTTTTTCACCTCTCCTTATAATCCTATGGTGAACTAACGGCATTTGCAAGCAAAAGAAGGAACAGAGCAATATGCCTGTTCCTTCATTTATGATAAACACTAACACCTAAACGAGCCTATCGTTTACGGTTAGCTTTAATTAGGATATCCTATGCATTTTTATATTATTGGTGACAACGAATCTCATCTCTGGTAAGTTTTTGATAAAAGGAATAAAAGAAAGCATTTTCAGTATGGATTTTTCAAAAATGATAACGTATACTAAAAATGGATTAGGAGGGTTGTCACATGAACCATTTTGAGAAAGATGTACAGAGCAAGCGTAACGACCTTATAGATTCCGGCATGGGCTTTGTCGTATCATTTGGATTCTTCACAGTTATTTTCGCCATCGGAGTCATTCTAAAAGCAATTGCATAATACATAAAAAAGGACCGAATCGCGAATTGCATTCGGTCCTTTTTTATTGTGATGTTCTTATTTTCAAACTCTCTTTTCCAACTTCAAATGATATATCACCATGTTGGTCCGTTCGGTAGATCTCGATTCTTTCGTGTTTCAACCGTTCTACAACCTCATGAGCAGGATGGCCATAGATATTATTTTTCCCCGCCGAGATAATCGCATATTGCGGTGATAGTTTTTTTAGAAAGTCATCAGTAGACGAAGTCGCACTTCCATGGTGGCCTATTTTGAGAACGTCTGCATGCAGATCATTAAAATTGTACATGATTTCAGCTTCTCCTTCTTTTTCAAGATCACCTGTAAAAAGGAAACGCTGATTAAAAAGATTAACCCATAAAACAATAGAGCCGTTGTTAGAGGAGTAAGGACTGGAACCCGGATGCAATACGTAAAAGAAAGTCTGATCGGTTCCCCATTGCATACCTTTACTTAACCTGATTAGTTCGATATCTTTCGCTTGAGCAGCAATCTGAATCGTTTCTTCTAGTTCATTATCACTTTGATTAAGCGGCAAATAAACAGTGTTAACCTTGAAATCTTCCAGTAAAAATATTGCCCCGCCAGCATGATCCATATCTCCATGGCTAATGATCATCCCGTCTATTTCCCTTATTCCCTTAGCTTTTAAGAAAGGAAGTACAACTTCTTTCGTAACATCATACTCTTCTTCTCGTTTTTCCCAGTCCTCTTTATCAAAAGAAATTGTTCCGCCTGTATCAATTAAATAGACAGCTTTTCTATAAGGTAATTCTATTAAAATACTGTCTCCTTGACCAACGTTTAAAAAGGTTACAGTCGCCTTTGAATTGAAATAAGGGATAAAGGTGTGTATCAAAATTATAAGCAAAAAGGGTATGGCTAATTGTAATTGAAATCGCTTATTTACCTCCCATTTATAAAAAAAATAAAATATAGATATAAAATAAAATACAAATAACCACGTAGCTGGACGACCAAGAACGATACTTCCTTTTAATGATTGAGCATAAGTAAGGAGGGTTACAGAAAATCCGAAGACAAATTCAATGAAAAATGAAACGTGTGAAATTACCCCAGGTACACTAAAAGAAAGAACAAGCGCAACAAAAGAAATAGGGAGCAGCACAAAAGATACAAATGGTATGTAGATCATGTTAAAAGGAATAGACCATATTGAAAACTCGTAAAAATGATAGAGAATGATAGGAAAAGAAAATAAAGAACACATAAAAGATGTCATGATCAGCAAACTGATGTAGGATCTGCCTTGGAATAATGAGATTGAGGTAATTAAGACGAAGGTCATTAAAAAGGAAAGCTGAAACCCTAGTTCAAAGCTATAAGAGGGATGATATACCAGCATTCCTATGCAAACACCTGACAGAAGAGTCGCTGGGCTAACCTTTTTTCTAAACATCATGACCAGCATCACAATTATCCCCATCAAACCAGCTCGAATGATAGAACTCTCTCCTCCGGTTAATACAATGTAAACCGGCAAGAAAAAAATGATGATTAAGTAGGCGAATTCTTTCACAATACCCACTCGTACAAAGAAGAAATATAAAATAAATGAAACGATACCAACATTAAATCCTGATACAGCTAAAAGATGTGTCAAGCCCAGCCTCTGATAGGCTTGAAGAGTTCCTGATTCTATGCCATCCCTATAGCCAAAAAGAAGTGCATTCATTAGACCGGCCGTGTTTTTTGAAAATTGACTTTCGATTTGTTGAATCGCCCTGCTTCTCCATACTTTTATCTTATCTTGAAAATCTAGCTTATTCTTCATCTGACAATGATCAAGATTAAAATCCCTAGTCTCAAGGATCCAATATATATCCTTATTTTTTAAGTACTCGGGATAATCCATTCCGTAAAAATGACTTTTTTGTTCAGGTTCTTTCAGGTTTCCTTTTAGCATGCATGTCATATTAATTTCTAGATTGCTCAGTTGTTCTTTTTCAATTGAAGATTTCATTTTGTGTTGAACAACTATAGTTTCGTTGTTTGTTTCATAATGAAAACGGAGCATCTTTCCGTCAATTTTTGGGATGGTGTTTATTTGACCAGTGAATATCATTTGATCATGAGGTATTTTAGATTTGCTGTGCTTCAAATCATATTGAGAATAAATAAAAAAGAGTGGGAGGAAACAGAGGATAAGAAGGGATTTTCTTTTAATCTGAATAACTATTACGATAACCAGAAAAGCAGTACCTGCAATTCCGGTTACCGTTTGATATTTTGACAGCCAAATTCCACATAGCGCAACAAGTGCACTTAAGACGGCGTATCGAGGATTCATGCTTCGTTCGTGATAAAGGCTGCAGGAGGGGTTTTCATTTCAACTTTTTCTACAATCACACCCGCTTCTTTAAACTGTTCAATGCTGTACGGATGGTTTTTGTAATCTTCACCATAATAGATCTTTTTTATACCGCTTTGGATAATAGATCTGCAGCAATGCAAACAAGGAAAATGGGTTACATACATCTCAGCACCTTCAGTCGGCACTCCGAACTTTGCGCATTGCAAAAGAGCGTTCATTTCAGCATGTATTGTCCTTACACAGTGGCCATCAATAACGTAACAACCTTCGTCAATACAGTGCACTCCACCTGAGATAGAACCGTTATATCCACCCGCGATAATCCGTTTATCTCTAACAATTGTTGCGCCCACCGCTAGCCTCGTACAGGTACTCCGCAGAGCAAGCAACTGACTTTGTGCCATATAATATTCATTCCAGGAAATTCGCTGCAACACCAACCGCCTCCTCTATTTTGTATAACACTAGTGTAGACCCCGTTATTTATAGGGTCAATAAAAACCATTACTGAAAACTGATTTTATCTTTCCATTGTTCGATCGTCTTTTCTCCAATACCCCTAACTTCCATTAATTGTTCTATTGAAGTAAATGGTCCATGTTCTTCTCGATATGTGATGATACTTTGTGCTTTGGCAGGACCTACGCCGTTTAACGTTTGCAGCAAGGCTTCATCAGCAGAATTAATGTTTATTAAACCGCTAGTTTGAGACCCATTGCTTCCTTCTTCCCTCTGAACTTCATATTCCTCTCCTTTTGAAGCAACATAAACAATCATCTCATCAGATATTTTCATAGCCTGATTAACGGAACGAAGCTCTGCTTGCTCTTGGAAACCGCCCGCCTTTTGAATAGCATGCATCACGCGGTCTCCATCTCTCATTTTATATACACCAGGATTCTTAACACTTCCTTGAACATCGACCATAATATCTTGTACTTCTTTATTCTCATCTATTTCCTCTTGCTTAGGCGTGTCAGAAATCTTTATTACGGGTTCATTATGTGCAGGTATTTGAGATGTTATCGGAATATTTTCCTCGCTTTTGAAATAATTGAATAAAGATAAACTTATTACGAGTAGAAAGACGATACCTATGCCAATGATTCCATTCAGATGTTCTTTAATTTTCTCCATTATTTCACCTACTTAGATAAGCTTGAACTACGCAAAAATCATATTCAAAACATCGTGTGCATAGATTTTAAGGTAGAGGAAGGAGGTTCAGGTATGAAGGTTGGAATTATCGGAACCGGAAATATGGGAAGCGTTCTTGCTTCTTCTTTTATCGAATCTTCAGCCGTTTCACCATCTAGGCTGATGGTTACTAACCGCACCCTGTCGAAAGCGGAGAGGCTGCAGAACGCCTATCCTAAAATGAGAATCGGAAAAACACCTGAAGAAGTTTTTCGTTTTGCTGAAATTGTATTTATTTGTGTAAAACCACATGAATTTTATTCGCTGCTGTCTACCAACAAAAACAATATTTCTAAACATCAGTTAGTCGTGTCGATCACAAGTCCTATTTCCTGTGAACAGCTTGAAGATGTAGTAGAATGCAATGTTGCCAGAGCCATCCCGAGCATCAATAACCGAGCATTATCCGGATCATCTCTCCTATCTTTCGGAAAAAATTGTCACTCTGATTATAGGGAGAAGCTCCTTTCATTAATGGCCTATATTTCTACGCCGCTTGTTATTGATGAGAATATAACTCGGATCTCCTCGGATATCGCTAGCTGCGGTCCTGCATTTATAGGCTACGTCCTGCAATGTTTCATTAACTCTGCGGTTAATCAAACAGACATAACAAAAGCTCAAGCAACTCAGCTTGCTAGTGACATGATCATCGGCATGGGAAAATTACTAGAAAAAGATATTTACACATTGCCTACACTCATACAGAAAGTGTGTGTAAAGGGCGGTATTACAGGAGAAGGAATAAAGATTTTAAGCAACGAGGTTGACGAAGTGTTTGATCATGTTATTAAACGGACACATGAAAAATACTATGAAGAGTGTGAAAAAGTGAGTCAGCAGTTTGAAGTGAAGGAAGAACTGAAATAAGGTTTATTGTCATTATAAACAATCAAATGAAAAAAGCCGGAATGAATTTCCCGGCTTTTTATAGTTCATCAAACCCATTTTCATCAGATACCTTAGTGTATTGTCTCGATTTCTGCTCAAAAAAATCACTTTTTCCAGCATTCACATCAGAATATGCTTTGATCCAAGGAAGAGGGTTTTTATTATGCTGTGGATATATCTTTTCAAACCCGAGCTCATTTAGACGTTTATTTGCCATAAACTTAATATACGCTTCTAAATCAGAAGCATGGATGCCATCGAACGAATTTCCTATAATATAATTACTCCACTTAATTTCCAGCTCAGCAGCTTTTTTGAAAGTACTCTTAGCAAACATCTCAAGTTCTTCGTCTTTCAAGTGCGGATATTCAGCTAAGACTGCTTTAAATACTTGGCAGAATAAATAAACGTGCAGCTGTTCATCTCTATTAATATAGTTAATCATCGTTGAAGTAGAGACCATCTTTTGATTTCTAGCTAAATTATAGAAAAAACTGAATCCCGAATAAAAATTTAATCCTTCTAGAATCACATCGTAAATAATAGACTTTAAAAATGTTTCAGGGCTGGGGTGATGAAGAAACTCCTCATAGCCTTGCACAATAAAATCGTTGCGTTCTCTTAGAACAGCGTCTGTCTTCCAATACTCAAAGATTTCATCTTGCTTCGCCTTAGGAACCAACGAAGACAATACGTATGAATACGACTGATTATGAATGACTTCTTGAAAAGATAGGGTCGCCATGAGTGCAGCTAGACTCGAATCTGTTAAATAGGCTGCTACTCTGCTTGAATAATCGGTTTGTACACTATCTAAAAAAGCTAACAATCCAATAATTTTATTAAAGGTATCTTGCTCTTTTTCAGATAGATTTACATATTGTTTGCTGTCGCTAGACATATTGATCTCAAAAGGCGTCCAAAAATTAGATAACATATTTTTATACAGCGGATATGCCCATTTGTATCTTACGTCGTCCCAGTTCAGTATATTAGAGCTTCTACCATTGATAATACCCGTAGAAGCGTTAGGCGCTTCCACATCATAGATTTTTCTCTTCTGCAGATGTTCGGCAGCTTTAACTTTCACAGCTTTCACATCCTTCCAGCTCAATTGATGTAGATCTCGTATAATAGGTAGTCTTCAACCCTTTTTGGAAGCTCAACATATGCAGATCAAGCAGCTCTTTCGCTTTTATATTGTGATTAACATAAAGGTTAAACGAAATGGATTGATCCACATGTCTTTGTCTTACAGCATTCTGCTTGATACTCCAAGTTTGATCAATAAGAAAAGCAGATTTATAGAACCACGTTGTCTCAATACTCAGATCGGGTGCTGTTACTGGAATCTTATAATTCTTTTTTTCTTCTGAATAAAACTTTTTAAAGATCGGATCAACACTAGGCGTTGAATTTGCAATAATTGACGTAGAAGAATTTGGGGCAACAGCAATAAGATATCCATTTCTTAAGCCGTGCACTCTTACTCTTTCTTTTAAGCACTCCCACTCTTCAGAAGAATACCCTCGCTTTAAAAAATAGTCTCCATTGGCCCAGTCTGACCCATCAAATGCGGGATACTTTCCTTTTTCTTTTGCGAGCTCACAACTAGCACTTATTACATAGTAATTGATTATTTCATAAAGTTTGTCTGCATAAGATACCGCTTCATCACTTTCCCATTTGATCCCCTCTTTTGCAAGAAGATGATGCCATCCGAATGTCCCTACCCCTATTGCTCTGTATTTTTGATTAGTAAGCATTGCTTGAGGTACATCAATACGGTTAAGATTGATCACATTATCGAGCATTCTGATCTGAATATCAATTACTCTTTTTAACACATTATCTTGAATTACCTTAGCGAGAGAAAGCGACGATAAGTTACATACCACAAAATCTCCTGGTGTTTTTCTGATAAGAATTTCTCCATCTTCAGTCTCTTCAGAAGAAACGACGGTTGCGGACATGTTTTGCATAATCTCTGTACACAGGTTAGAAGCATAGATCATTCCTAGATGAGTATTGGGATTTAAACGGTTGACCGTATCGCGATAAAACATAAAAGGAGTTCCCGTCTCTAGCTGAGATTTCATGATACGTTTCATGATTTCAATTGCCGGTACACATTTTTTAGAAAGTCTATCGTCTTCAAGACACTCCGTATATTTTTCTCTGAAGCTTCCCATGCCCTTTGTTTCGTCAAAGAAATCCTCCAATGAGTATCCCTTTACCTTTCTTATTTCATGGGGATCAAACAGATGCCACTCTCCCCGTTTCTCAACTTGTTCCATGAATAGATCCGGAAGACATACTCCTGTAAACAGGTCATGTGTTCTCATTCGCTCATCACCATTATTTAACTTTGCATCTAAAAATTCTAAAATATCTTTATGCCATATATCTAGGTAAACGGCAATCGCTCCTTGCCTTTGTCCTAGTTGATCAACAGAAACTGCAGTATTGTTTAACTGCTTCATCCATGGAATAACACCTGATGAATTCCCTTTAAATCCTTTAATATCTGAGCCTCTCGCACGAATCTTACCAAGATAGATTCCTAGTCCTCCACCGCCTTTAGAGACGGTTGCTGCATCGGTATTCGAATCGAAAATCCCTCTAAGACTGTCGTCGATCGTATCAATAAAGCATGAGCTAAGCTGGCCAAAACTTTTACCTGCATTAGCTAGGGTCGGGGTTGCAACCGTCATATATAAATTAGAAAGTGCCCAATAAGCTTCTTTCACTTGTTGAAGCCTATTCGTTTTATCCTCGTCTCTCATTAAATACAAAGCAATCAGCATCCACCGTTCTTGAGGCAGTTCATAAATCTCATTATCAAACCCTTTTGCCAAATATCGGTCAGCCAGCGTTTTCAACCCTATGTATGTAAAAAGCTTATCTTTAGCTGGATCTATCATTTTTTCAGCTTCTTCAATTTCTTGCTCATTATAACAGGTTAGGATCGTAGAATCGTAGATATTCAAGCCCACTAATTTTTGAATTAATCCACACAGATTTGAATAGGGGGGATTCTCTAATTCTCCTCTGTTACGTCTTACTTCTTCATATAGCTGCCTCAAATAAATCTGTGCCGCTACAAACGTCCAATCAGGTTCTTCTGCAGTTAAACCATTTAATGCTTCCATCACTAATTGTCTGAATAGAGATGCAGAATCGTTTGTTTCAGTTTCACTTTCTAGTTTTTCAGCTCTTTCTAAAAATGCCTTCGCTTCTATTCCTGGGAAATTCTCGACACATTCTCTTAACCACTCCCCGAGTAAAGAGTTTGCAGCTGTCATTTTCATTGTTCAAACACTCCTTAAATCATAATAAAAACCCCCTTCCATCAGGAAGAGGGTGAAAGAAACGTGTGATTGCTGCAAGAATACCTTTATACAGTCACTGTTCTTTCTCCCAATCCCCGAGGAAAAGAAAATAGGAGTATTTCAGGCAGGTCTACTGGCTTTTGCTTCTTCCTACTTTGGGCCTTCCCATACAGCAGCCATAATACTTATAGCTAATCTGTACAGTGGCTATTCCATTTCGTCCACAATTACAGTTGCGGGGACAGCTTCGGTTTTACACCGAATTCCCTTTTAAGCCGGAAACTTCCGGCACCTAAATTCTCCATATATAGGTTTGTATTATTTACTCTGACACTAAATATAGTAAATGTCAATTAAATCTATAAAATTATTCTTTTTTATTGAGCCACATATCCGCCATCAATCACAATAGCCTGCCCTGTAACACCTTTTGCATTTTCACTAGAAAGAAACAGGGTATAATCGGCAATTTCTTGAACATCAAGCAAGCGTTTTTGAGGAACAAGCGGATAGATCACTTCTTCCAAAACTTTTTCGAGTTCAACGTTTCTAGTTTTTGCAAGATCCTCAAGCTGCCCTCTTACAAGGGGTGTATCAACATAACCAGGGCAAACAGCATTAACAGTTATGCCATGTGGTGCACCTTCTAAAGCTGCTACTTTAGTTAATCCGATTACTCCATGCTTTGCACTATTATAAGCGGATTTTCCAGCAAAACCGACTAATCCATTTATTGATGCCATGTTGATAATCCGTCCGAACCCTTGTTTTTTCATGATCGGAAACACATGTTTTGTAGCAATAAAAGGAGCAGTAAGCATTACAGAAATCAACTGCTGAAACTTTTCAGTAGGGAACTCTTCTAGTGGTGATACGTATTGTAATCCAGCGTTGTTGATCAGGATATCAATCCGATTATAATGTTGAAGAGCTTGATCCAATGCGTTTGTTATGTCTTCCTCTTTTGTAACATTGCACCCTAGCCCGATGGCATCATGGCCATTACGTACCAAAACTTCAGCTGACTCTTTTGCCTTCTCATCATTAAGGTCACTGATTACGACCTTTGCACCTTGTTCAGCAAACGCTTTAGCTAATTGCAGCCCGATCCCGCTTGCAGCTCCAGTAATAAAAACAACTTTTTTTTCTACGAAGGATCTCATGAATGACTACTCCTTTTCTTTCATAATTCTTATACGATACCAAGACCATAGTAAAGTCCAATAATGACAAATACAGCTACTGTTTTAATAATTGTCATTGCGAAAATATCAATATAAGCCTGTTTATGAGTTAATCCTGTAACAGCTAACAGTGTAATTACGGCTCCATTGTGAGGAAGAGTATCCATCCCGCCGCTCGCCATAGAAGCAACACGGTGAAGGACTTCTGGATCAATGCCTAATTTATTCGCTTGTGCGATATACGTTTCACTCATTGTTGCGAGCGCTATACTCATACCGCCTGAGGCTGATCCTGTAATCCCAGCTAAAGTTGTAGTCGTCACTGCTTCATTTATTAACGGATCTTTAATTGTATTTGACATGGCTGTATTCACTGCCGTAAAACCTGGAAGTGCTGCAATTACTCCCCCAAACCCATACTCTGATGCTGTATTTAGAGTGGCAAGCAAAGCACCGCCAATCGATAAGTTGATACCTTTATTAAAGTTGTTTTTAATTCTTTTAAATGAGAACAGAAGTACCGTAACGATACCAATAATCAATGCACCTTCAACTGCCCAAACTGCAGCAAGTGTCGGAATCTGGATCGCGGGTACATTCTTCATACCAATGGCAGAAAAGTCAAAAGTTGTTCCGTAATACTTAGGAATAAGAACCGTGAACCATTTGTTGAAGACTCCTACCAAAATGAGTGGAAGGATCGCAATAAATGCGTTCGGAAGGTTTTCAGACTCTAGTTTTTCAGGCTCGTTGCTGTGCCCCGTCCCATAGCCTTCTCCCTTTGCTGCCGCTTGTCTTCGTCTCCATTCCAAGTAAACCATACCAATAATAAAGACAAACATTCCCCCAATAAAGCCAAGCCACGGCGCTGCCCATGTTGTCGTTCCAAAGAATGACGTTGGGATGATATTCTGAATCTGAGGACTGCCTGGAAAAGCATCCATCGTAAAGGTAAAAGCACCTAACGCGATGGTTCCAGGTATAAGTCTTTTTGGAATATTTGCCAGTCTAAAGAGTTCTGCTGCGAACGGATAAAGAGCAAAGGCAACTACGAATAATGATACGCCTCCGTAAGTTAGAATGGCTCCAACGAGCACAATAGCAAGCATCGCTCTGGATGGTCCGATCAATTTGATAACAAACTGCGTAATGGATTTTGCAAACCCTGACATCTCAATAACCTTTCCGAATATTGCTCCTAATAAGAAGACTGGAAAGTATAGCTTAATGAATCCAACCATCTTCTCCATAAAAACCCCAGAGAAAAACGGAAGTACATGTCCTGGTTCTGTTAGCAGCACAGCAAAAAGTGCTGCAATCGGTGCAAATAAGATAACACTAAATCCTCTATACGCTACAAACATTAAGAAAAATAATGCCAATAAAATAATAATAATGTCCATTTCTATTCCCCCATTTCTTACGTTCTCGTATCCTTTGAAGCGCTTTCATTTTACTGTGGCATCAGCACCTTTCCTTATAAACTACACCCCGTAATGTAATGCAAGTTCCATGCCAACATGAAAATTCCTTTATTCAGGTCACAGTAAAGCATTTTTTCCGAAAAAGCGGAACATTAAGCTAATAAAGTTTCTTGCAAAAATAAATATTGCTGTAAAGAATGTTTCCAAAGCTACTAATCTATTCATTTTATTAACATTATGAATAATTCCGGAAAAACGGAAAGTGATTCCGTTTTTCCGGAAGATGAGTGCGAATTAACGAATATTGTACTTTTTGATTTTATCGTACAAATTTGTCTTCCCTATACCTAGTTGTTGAGCGACACTCTTAATATCACCATTCATCTTCTCTAGATAATAAGAGATAACGTTCCTTTCTGTTTCTTGCACATGTTCTTTAAGTGTCATTACTGTTTTATGTACACCTAATTTTTCTTTTAGAAAATCCGGAAAAGAATCAATCGTCAATCGATCACTCAGTGTAAGCTGAATAGCTGCTTCTACGAAATTTTTAAGTTCTCTAGCATTTCCAGGCCATTCATATTCTAGAAAAGCTTCTTTTACATCATCATCAATACTGAGGATTCTTTTACCTGTCACTTTGCAATTCATCACTATAAAATTTTCTGCCAAAGGCCAAATATCTTCTTTTCGTTCACGAAGAGGAGGTACCTTAATCTGTAGCACATTAATACGATAGAATAGATCTTCCCGAAATTTGTTTTCCATAATTAGCTTTTCAAGAGGACGGTTTGTGGC
The DNA here is from genome assembly GCF_043558025.1 of Fictibacillus sp. UD. NCBI lineage: Bacteria > Bacillati > Bacillota > Bacilli > Caryophanales > Fictibacillaceae > Fictibacillus > Fictibacillus sp. UD. Next base: position 372,704 of record NZ_JARUHH010000001.1, on the reverse strand, counting down.
TGCGATCACTCTAACATTTACCTTCTGAGTATGTACAGCACCAACAGGCTCTACCTCTTTCTCTTGAAGTACACGAAGCAGCTTGATCTGCATACTTTGAGGGAGATCCCCAATTTCATCTAAAAATAATGTTCCCCCATCTGCAAGCTGAAACTTTCCTAATTTCCCGCCTTTTTTTGCTCCCGTAAAAGCGCCTTCTGAATAACCGAATAATTCCGACTCAAATAAATGCTCAGGTACCGCGCCACAATTGAGCTTTATGAACGGTTTTGCACTTCTTTCGCTTAACTGATGAATGCTATGAGCCAGTAATTCCTTACCCGTTCCGCTTTCACCCCGAATCAATACAGATAAATCACCACTAGCAATGTTTTTTACATGTTTTTTTATTTTTTCAACTTCAGCAGATGTTCCAGCAAAATCATTTAATGTATAAGATGCTCCATTGATTTCTTCCCACTCATTTTTATAAAAATTCAGCTCATGAAGCAAAGCTTTAATATGAGAGTTCATCTTTTTCCATTGTTCAGTGTCTCTAAAGATCACTGTTCCGACTGCGCCTATTACTTTCCCCTCATTAAAGATGGGAATTCTATTAGCAATCATGTAGTTGCCTCGAATGAATTGCAGATCAGCAATTTCTACCTTACCCTGTAAAACCGCTTTGTCCATTCTTGTATTTTCAATAACATTTGTTACATGTTTGCCAATAACTTCTTGAGGATCCTCACCTAAGAACTTACAATATGTCTTATTCATATAGCGGACGATGCCTTCATGATCAACGACTACAATCCATTCGTAAGCGCTATCAATAATCGTCTCTAAAATGTTTTTTTAAATAACGGATCTTGAACTAACAAATATATCCACCCTATTTCTGTAAAAAACTAATACTCTTTAATGGTATTGTAACGTTTCCTACAATAAAAGACAGCACTTAGGCTGTCTTTTAAGAATTGACTCTCTTCATATTTAAAACTTGTAGCCAACTAGATTGGTGAGACACTTAGAGTGGAACGTACGAATGTAGCTCACCGCCTGTCCTGCAGAAAGCGAGGAACCAGAAACGGAAATCAACTACTTTCAAAAAAGCATTGATTATGAAAAGAGCCCTTATCTAAAAGATTGCTGCTTTCAAATGTTGTCTTCTATGATTGTTGATTGAAGTGTAGGGTGCGAGACTCCTGCGGGACAGGCGGGCAGGTGAGACACTTAAGAGTGAAACGTTACGAATGTGGCTCACCGCCTGCCCCGCGGAAAGCGAAGCACCTGAAACGGAAATCAATTACTTTCAAAAACAACAATGATAGCTTCAAATAAAACAATTTAAAAAAGTCTAAACTATTATCTTTTCTTCGCAGCGAATAAAATACGTTCACTTTCATCTGATGGATCTTCAGGTTTAAAATCAGCTGAAACATTTAATAGGTCGTAGCCGCATTCTAGTAACCATCTTGAATAGTCTTCTACTGAGAATGTTCGCTGCATATGAAGTTCGTCATATCGATCATACTTGGTTCCGTTTTGAATAAAAAAGGATAAATCATGTTCCACACTATTTTCAAATTCACCTTGATAGCACTGCCATATGTAAGAGAGCTTCTCTTCGTTACTTCCAAAGGTTTGTCCTATAAAGATTTCGTTGATCTTATGTATAGAATGAACATCGAACAGCAGAAGTCCTCCAGCTTTAAGATGATTTCCTGCTGAAAGAAAGGTACGTTTTACATCTTCTTCTGTTAAAATGTAGTTAAGCGAATCACATAGTATCGTCACACAGTCGAAGGAGCCTAATCCTTCTAAATCCCTCATATCCTGTTGAAAGAGAGAGATTGAAACTTTTTCAGCTTCTGCTTTTTCTCTAGCGACCATTAGCATGTCTGATGAAAGATCCACTCCAGTTACATTAAAGCCCTCTTTTGCTAAGAGTATAGTCAATGAGCCGGTTCCGCAGCCCACGTCTAAAAAACGTGTTCCATCCTTAAGATATTTTGATACAGACGCTTTTACAAAAGAAAGCCAATCCGAATAAGGAGCATCCTCCATTAATTCATCATAAAGGTATGCAAATTGCTGGTAGCTCATTTATAAGTTCTGTTGAGGGGCAAGGATAGCATCTACATCAACTTTGTTAGCATCTCCCCAAAGTTTTTCTAAATTATAGTAACTGCGGTCATCACGATGAAATACATGAACGACGATATTAGCTAAGTCAATCAATACCCAGCGAGCATGATCGTAGCCTTCCATGCGGCGAATTTGAATATCATTTTCTAAAGCAACATCCTTCAGTTCCTTTGAAATGGCCTGAACTTGTTTTTCTGAATTACCGTGACAGATAACAAAGTAATCCGCAACGAGTGAGATTCCTTCCATATCCAAAACAGCAATGTTTTCTGCTCTCTTATCATCTGCCGTTCTTACTACCAATTCCATAAGTTCTTTTACGTTCATCCAGTGCACTCCTCCTAAAATTATTGTTTAATTTCTTGAAGCAATCCGTTATACGTTTCAAACGTGAGTGGGTAGATTTTTTGATTCTGTTTCATTAAAAATCCTATCGTATTCTTAACTGCCATTAAACAGGCTTGATCCAAATTTACCTGCGCCAGTTCTCTAACAGCTTCAACGCCGGGAAATTGACGGTTAGGTTCAATATAATCAGCTAGAAAGATCACTTTTTCGAGTATTGTCATATTTTCTTTACCCGTTGTATGATAATAAATCGCATTTAAGATTTCCGGATCTGCAATTCCTACTTCTTTTTTAACTAAAAATGCGCCAACTGGTGCATGCAATACTTCACTGCCATATAGAAGAAGGTCTTGAGGAAGTCCCTCATTTCGAACGATCTCTCTCATTTCATCCTTTGGACGGAATTTAGCGTAATCATGAAAGATCGCAGCAGTTTCAGCTTTCTTTGGGTCCGCGCCAAATTTATTCGCTAAAAGGATACTCGTTTCTTCTACGCCTAACGTATGAATAAAGCGGTGGTCAGTAAGCTGCTTCTTAACAATTTCAAGTGCTTCAGTTCGTTCCATAAAGATGGTTCTCCTTAACATATTTCCATACCTCATCCGAGACATAATAACGGATGTTTCCCCCAGATCTTGATCTTGAACGTATGAAAGAAGAAGAGATCTCAATAATAGGTATTTCTACATGTTTTACCGAATACCTTTCCCAATGTTGGTCAATGGGGTATCCTGCACGTCCGACACCTGCAAATTGAACAAGATTTTTTAACTCATCAATTTCATGCCAGCTGCTTAATGAATGAACCATATCTCCACCCATAATGAAAGTGAATTTTATATGCGGATATTTATGGGTGAGAAGTCGTATCGTATCAATAGTATATGAAGGACCACTTCTCTCAAACTCAAGTAAAGAAAGGGAAAATTGATTATTGTTACCAATTGCTCTTCTTACCATTTCAATACGCTGTTCATCTGGTACTTCGACGTCTTTCTCTTTGTGAGGTGGTTTAGATGAAGGCATCCACCACACTTCATCTAAATTCAACTGTACCAATGCTTCTTCGGCAATGAGCAAGTGTCCGATGTGCGGCGGATTGAAAGTTCCACCAAAAAGCCCGATCTGCTTTTCCATTCTTTTTTTCACTCCTTAAGGGAGTTCAATGCGTTTCTGATTAACGGATTCTTTGTATAGCACGATTGTACTGCCGATTACTTGTACCAATTGAGCCTTAGATCCACTAGATAGTTCTGATGCTACTGTATCTTTATCTTCATCACAGTTTTGCAAAACACTTACTTTAATTAACTCTCTAGCTTCTAATGCTTCTTCAACTTGCTTGACTAAATTTGAATTTACCCCACCTTTACCAACTTGAAAAATGGGTTGAATATGATGCGCCTTGGAACGCAAAAAGCGTTTTTGTTTACCTGTAAGCATAGTTACCTCCTAAGTTGTTCAATAACAATTTGTTTCATTTTATTTGTGTCAGGAAAAATACCTGTCCATTTTTCAAAAGCCATTGCTCCTTGCATGACGAGCATTGAAACACCATTATCTGTAACAGCACCTCTAGCTTTTGCTTCTTCTAACCATTTCGTGACGAGAGGATTGTATACAATGTCACATACAACTGCCTCTTCCTTCAAATGAGCTAGCTTTAAAGGGACAGAATCCATCTCAGGGTACATCCCTGCGTTAGTCGTATTTATCAGTACGTCAAACCGTTCAAGAACTTTTTCTGCCCTTTGTAAAGACAACCCTTCTATACGCTCATCTTTTAGGTCGTTTAATAGAGATTGAAGCCGTCCCTCTGAACGATTAGCAATAGCTAACTGTTTTGGGTTTTCTTTTTTTAATGCGTAACAAATCGAACGTGCTGCACCACCTGCACCAATTAGCAATACGTTAAGTTCTGAAAGAGGTTTACTGATTTTATCCTTTAAACTTAGTAAAAAGCCTTTACCGTCTGTATTATATCCAATCAATTTTCCGCCGTTGTTTACGACGGTATTAACAGCACCAATCTCTCTCGCTTCTTCATCAACCTCATCCAAAAAAGGAAGAATGGATACTTTATGTGGAATGGTTACATTACATCCAGCGTAGTTGCTTTCTTTAAGCTTATTAATAAAAACTTCTAAATCCTCTGACTTCACTCTTTGTTTTTCATATATTCCAGAGATTCCCGTATGCTTAAAAGCTTCATTATGCATAACCGGTGACAAAGAATGTTCTATTGGATCTCCGATTACAAGTGCTTTTATCATTATGAAAGATCCTCCTTAAATTAAGGATTTACGAACAGTGACCGCTACACCTTCAGGAGCATGAAAAACAACTTTTGCTCCTGCTTCCGGAAACGTAACCCAACCTAGTCCTGAGATCACAACGTCAGTTTTACTTTCTTTAATCATGAATTCATAGCGTTTAAGCTTAGGGAAGTTTGTAACGTCTTCTGGTGGAGCTAGCATATCACCCAAGTGGTTTTCATAAAGCTCGTCTGCTTTTTCTGTTTTGGTTCGATGGATGTTTAGATGGTTAGAGAAATGACAGACAAAGGATTGTTTTCCGCCTTTTACATAATCCATTCTCGCAAGTCCGCCAAAGAACAACGTCTGCATTTCGTTTAGTTGAAACACCATCGGCTTTATCTCTTTTTTCGGCATGATGATATTCAGTTCTTTTTTAGAAACATAATGTGCCATCTGATGGTGATTTATGATTCCTGGAGTATCATACATGTGACTTCTTCCATCAAGCGGAATATCAATGAGATCAAGAGTTGTGCCCGGGAAATGAGAAGTTGTAATAAAATCAGCAGCATCTTCTCCATACTGCTTAATCAATCGGTTAATAAATGTAGATTTACCTGTATTCGTACAACCTACAACATACACATCTTTTCCTTGACGGTAATGATCGATAGCTTCTGCTAATTCTTCAATTCCGTAACCCTTTTCTGCTGAAATCAACTGGACATCAATTGGCTTTAATCCCAGTTCTTTCGCTTCTTTCTTCATCCAATGAATGACTTTATTAGGATTTACTGATTTTGGCAGTAAATCAAGTTTGTTCCCTACAAGAAGTATCGGATTTTTGCCTGCATATCGATGTAACCCAGGTAGCCAGCTTCCACTAAAATCAAAGATATCTACAATTTTTACGACAAGCGCATCTTCATCACCAATACTAGAGACAATTTTACGATAATCATCATCTGTTAAACTAACGTCATGAATCTCATTATAGTGTTTTAAACGAAAACAGCGCTGGCAGATAGGCAGCTCTTTCGTTAGTGCTGAAAGAGGTGCGTATCCGAGCGCTTCTTTGTCCTCTGTTTGTATGGAGACTCCGCAGCCCACACATTTTATTTGTTCCAAACTTATTCCTCCCAATGCAACATGCCTTTTCTTTTCATCCAAGACAATATAATGCGTTCGATCTTTCTGTTAAACCTTGTCCAGAACCCGTCACTGCTAGCAACAGGTACAACTAGAATGGTATGCAGCCCTAATCGGTTTCCGCCTAATACGTCAGTAAGAAGCTGATCACCAATTACAACAACTTCCTCATTTTTTAACTTCATATCCTTTAGAGCTCTTTTAAAAGCTTTTGTCATAGGCTTTCTTGCACTATAGATAAACGGGATCCCCACAGGGTCTGAGAAACTTTTCACTCTATGCTGTGTGTTATTCGATACGATGGTAATCAAGATTCCTTTTTCTTTAATAGAAGTAAACCATTTAATTAATTCGGGAGTTGCTTCAGGTCTATCCCATTCCACAAGCGTATTATCTAAATCTGTGATAATCCCTTTAACTCCTCGTTCAACTAACATTTCCGGTGTAATGTCCAATATATTTTGAACATGCTGATCCGGCAAAAAATGTTTTAACATTTCAAGCACCTCTTCACATTTCCTTATGAACGTTTCTATTTTACCAGTAATGAAAGGAAGTACAAACGATTTTTCTACATTTCCCGATTTTAGGGTATTTTCGTGACGTTTGCTATTAGTAAGAATTCAAATATGAAATACAGAACATTATTTTTGTTCATGCGCTTCCTGGACAAGATGATTGTTTTGTATGTGGCACACCACACCTAAAAGGATTACTTTAAAAGAGCAACTTCTAAAAGATCTTTTTTAAGAAATTCTTTTTTCTTGTTCTTCATTGAAAAGTTGAAAGCGAAAAACCTGGCGGAAATCACTACTTTCAAAGCTCAACATAAAATCCGAAAACAGCCTTAAGAAAAGAGCATTATTTAAAATAATAAAAAAGTTTTCGACAAATTGTTCCCCTACCCAACAATGTGGATAATCTTATACACATTATTCACCTTGGTATCAGTTATCTTTCTTTAAGATGTTAACATTTTACCCACAACTTATCCACCAAACACTGTGGATAAACGAACGGTTGTTCCTTTTTACAATACATGGTAAGCTTCAAATACATAAAGCAAGTACATAAAACATCAACCTAACATTTTATGACTTTTATACGAATTTAGAATAGCTGTTCCATCATTTTTTTATAAAAAACAGGAGGTGACCATGCCGCTTCGTGAGGGCTATATTATGGAAAAACTTTCGGACGACCTGTTGATTGAATCCTACTTAAAGGCAAGAGAACTGAAACTTAGCAAAGACTTTATTTTACTTATAAAGAAAGAGATTGACAGAAGATCACTTCATGCTAGATTACAGCAAGTTTTAATGTAGAGCGTATACGTACGCTCTATTTTTTTGTGGCTAGCATCTTCTCTGCTTTTCGGTAATCCCCTGGTGAAAAAGTAATTTCAACAGGAATTCTCCATTTTTCTTCCCAGAACTGCTTATACTTCTTACTCAATGCTTCTGCTTCTTTATGATGATAAGCTTTTACTTTTATCGCGACTACATATTTTTCTTGATCTTTTAGCACAATCGCATGTTTGATATGTTTGTCTTTTGTTATTTCTCTTTTCATTTCTTCGGCAAGCGACGAAGCGTTAAAAACACCTGTATCGGAAAAACTTATGTGTTTCCTATAATATTCTCTTGGCTGAAAACCAGGGCTTCCTTCTTCTTTTTTATATACAGAATCATTTAAACATCCTGTTAATTGAAACAAAATCAAAAGTAATCCGTATATATGAAATAGTCTCATTATCATTCACCTCTCAAATAGGTTAGGTATTTTTTGGGAAGGATATTCAAGAGTTAATAAATCTAATGTGAACGAGAGAGTTTCTGCTTAGTAAACTATTTGCTAAAACGGAAAGGTTTTGCTTACAATGTAATGGACTATCATGATTATTATTGGGTTTTAAGGAGGTTTACCGGTATTTATGTTACATATTTACATACTTGTACCTTTTTTAGCAGCACTGTTGATCGGGCTTGTCGCTAAAAAAGAAAGCCGGATACATACTGGCTGGTTTGTATTTCCTGTTCCAGCCGTACTGTTTATTCTGTTTTGTTCGAAATTGCCTGTATTAGCTGAAGGGAAAATTGTTCAAAGCGTCGCTAACTGGATTCCATCGCTTGATATTCAATTGAGCTTTTACTTGGACGGGCTTAGTATGCTTTTTTCCTTATTGATAACTGGTATTGGTTCATTGGTGGTTCTTTATTCCATCTTTTACTTATCGAAAAAAGAACAACTCGTCCATTTTTATGTGTATTTACTCTTATTTATGGGATCGATGTTAGGAGTCGTTCTATCTGACAACGTATTCGTACTCTATACCTTCTGGGAATTCACGAGTATCTCATCATTTCTATTAATCGGTTTTTGGTTCTACCGTGAACGTTCAACATATGGTGCACAAAAATCGATGCTGGTCACGGTCTTTGGAGGGCTATCGATGCTTGGTGCTCTTATTCTCCTTTCCATAACAGCAGAGACTAACAGCATTCGAGAGATGATTGCAAATCGATCTGAGATCATTGAGAGCGATTTGTTTATTCCCATTATGCTTTTGCTGCTGATTGGAGCTTTTACTAAATCAGCACAGTTTCCGTTTCACAGCTGGCTTCCTGATGCAATGGAAGCACCAACACCTGTCAGTGCGTACCTTCACTCGGCAACGATGGTTAAAGCGGGAATCTACTTAGTCGCAAGATTCTCACTCATTTTCAGCGGTACGGATATATTTTTTATTATCGTTACAGGTGCCGGGCTAATCACGCTCTGTGTTGGGTCTTTTCTCGCGTCACGCCAAACCGATTTAAAAGGAATTCTTGCTTATTCTACAATCAGTCAGCTCGGTATGATCATGTCTATGCTAGGCTTTGGCTCTGGAGTTGCTACTCTAGCTGCTATCTTCCATATCTTTAATCACGCCACTTTTAAAGGCAGCCTGTTTATGATTGCAGGTATTGTAGATCATGAGACAGGAACAAGAGATATTAGGAGACTTGGCGGACTATACACGTTTATGCCTATCTCTGCTACTCTTGCCTTTTTTGGGGCGTTTTCTATGGCCGGAATACCACTTCCCATCTTCAACGGCTTTCTAAGTAAGGAGATGTTTTTTGACGCCTCCTTGAAACTAGAACAAACGAGTGGATTTGCTGCAATGTTTGCCCAATGGGTTCCCGTTTTTGCAGTAGCTGGGAGTATTTTTACATTTGTTTATTCCATGTATCTTGTATTTGGCACATTCACAGGGAAGGCAAAGCTTGATCAGTTAGAGAAAAAGCCTCATGAGGCACCAATCGGCATGCTTATATCACCGATTGTACTTATTGGATTAGTAGTATTGATTGGATTATTGCCAAATTTAATCAACGAGCCCCTTCTTGCACCAGCAGTCGCTTCTGTCACGGGAGATTTTGCTCTTATACACCTTAAATTTTGGCACGGTTTGAATGGACCGCTTTATATGTCAATTATTGTTGTAATACTTGGGATTTTACTAACACTGACATTAAAAAAATGGCAGCCGGTCTATAACAGGGTACCTGGGAAATTTTCAACGGACCGTTTATATCAAGCATTAGTAAATGGGTTATTGAGGTTTTCGAATATCTTTACAAAATCCTATATGACGGGGTCATTGCGTTTATACACATCCATCATCCTTGTATTTTTGGTCATTTCAACATCAGCCTTTATCTTCATTACAGACGGATTTAAAATTTCTTTTGATGACTTAGCGCCTGTCACTTGGCCTGAGGTGTTAATTGGATCTGTAATGGCTGTTGCTGCGATTGCAACCATTTGGATGAACCAGCGCATTGCTGCAATCATTGTAATCGGGGTCGTAGGGTATGGACTTTCTTTACTGTTCGTATTCTTCCGGGCACCTGACTTGGCATTAACACAGCTAATCGTTGAAACAATTACTGTAGCATTGTTCTTGCTATGCTTTGCTCATTTGCCAAAGCTAAAAAAGTCGGATAAAAAGAGTTCTGAAAAACTTGTGGATTTTGTAATTGCTGCTTCGACAGGAGCTTTGCTTACCATTGTAGCGATCTCTTCACATAGCTCACAATACTTTGACAGCATTGCAAAATATTTCGTCGATAACTCTTATAAACTCGGCGGAGGAGATAATATCGTAAACGTCATCCTTGTTGATTTCCGTGGATTGGATACTTTATTTGAAATAGCAGTACTTGGTCTAGCTGCTTTGGGCATTTTCGCCATGATAAAATACCGGGATAAAGGAGACATGAATCACTAATGGAAATTCTTATGTCTATACTTGCCGGAACTTTATTTGCAGCCGGCGTTTATCTTATACTTCAAAAACAACTATTAAAAATTGTACTAGGCACAGCGCTTTTATCACATGGGGCACACCTGTTTATTTTAACGATGGGAAAATTGAACCGTGGTGCACCTCCCATTTTAGAAAAGGGGATCAAAGTATACACTGATCCTCTTCCTCAAGCGCTAATACTGACATCTATTGTTATAAGTTTTGGGGTAACGAGCTTTCTTCTTGTTCTAGCTTATCGTACCTATCAAAGCAATAAGACGGATATGATGGATCAGCTAAGGGGAACGGATGATGAGTAATTTAGTATTTTTGCCAATTTTCATACCATTATTTTTCGGTGTTTTGCTCGTGTTTTTTAATAAGAAACAAAAGCTAACGATTAATACTTCTTTTCTTGTAGTTTTTCTAAACTTAGGGATATCTATCTTTCTAAGTTATTATGTTTTTACAAAAGGTCCGCTTGTTCTTGAAACCGGTGGATGGAAAGCACCATATGGAATTGTTCTTGTTGCTGACCAGTTATCGGTCATTATGATACTTGCTGTCAATGTAATTGCGGCAACTGCAGCTATTTTTGCATTATCATCAGTTACCGAGAAGATGATACACCACTACTTTTATCCTTTGTTCTTTTTATTGGTTGCAGGAGTATGTGGTGCATTCTTAACAGGTGATCTTTTCAACCTATTCGTATTTTTCGAGGTACTTTTGATGGCCTCCTATGGATTGATTATCATCGGGGGTTCCAAGCATCAATTCCGGGAATCTGTAAAGTATATCTTGCTAAATTTGTTTTCGTCTATTCTATTTGTAACAACGGTAGCCTTTCTATACTCTGTTACCGGGACAGTTAATATGGCACAACTTGGAGAACGTGTTGCCGAAGTTGAACAGCAAGGGATCTTAACCGGTATTGCGATTTTATTATTCATCGTTTTCGCAACTAAAGGAGCATTATTTCCTTTGTATTTTTGGCTTCCTAAGTCATACATTGTTCCTTCACCGATTGTTTCTGCACTATTCGGAGCCCTGTTAACTAAAGTTGGCGTTTATTCCATGCTAAGAGTATTTACACTCATTTTTTCTCACAAACTTGAGCTGACTCATACCTTTTTCATTTGGATAGCCACTCTAACTATGTTAATAGGAGTTATTGGAGCACTATCCACATCGAATGTAAAACTAATCATCGCCTATAATATCATGCCTGCCATAGGGTTTATGCTGCTTGGAATCGGAACGTTCTCAGCTGAATCAATTGCCGGTACGATCTATTATTTAGTACACGACATGGCAATCAAGGCTGCACTATTTTTCTTGGTGGGATTACTTGCTTGGCATGCTGGAACTTCAAACCTTCACAAGATGGGCGGATATATTAAAACAGCACCATTTATGGGCTGGATGTTTTTTATCGCATCCCTTGTTTTAGCAGGAATACCGCCGTTCAGCGGATTTATCGGTAAATACCTTCTTTTAAGAGGCGCAATGGACGAGGGTCACTATATCGCTGCTGGGGCCGGATTGTTATCTAGTTTGTTAATCTTATTTTCAGTAATCCGCATTTTCATAGGTGCTTTCTGGGGAGAGTTAAAAGAAGAGCCTCAACAAAAAGTGAAATCTTCAGGATTAACGGCTTCTGCTGTACTGCTGGCTATCTCTATTGTTTTAGGGGTTGGTGCGGAATGGTTTTATCCATATATTCAGGCCGCGGCAGACAGCCTAATTGATCCGCAAATCTATATTGATTATGTATTAAAGGAGTAATCCCATGACATTTCAACTTATTCTAAATTTGCTGATCGGCGTTATTTGGATGTTTTTATCTGAGAGCTACTCTTTCGCAAGTTTTTTAGTTGGATTTGTGATTGGGGCTGCTCTTCTGTTTTTATTAAACCGATTCATTCCAGATTCTTACTATTTCAAACATGTAAAAGCGATTGGATTTTTGATCTTTCTGTTCATTAAAGAGCTGATTTTATCAAACATAGAAGTACTAAAGTGGATATACAAACCTCGGCTTGATTTTCAACCAGGAATTTTAGCGCTCCCTATTGATGTAAAGAAGAATTGGGAAATTACGCTGCTCGCAAACTTGATCACTCTTACACCAGGTACTCTTTCTGTTGATGTTTCTAAAGATCAAAGATTCATCTATATACATGCCCTAGATTTACCTGATGTAAATGAAACAATCGTTTCAATTAAGGATTCATTCGAAAAAGCAATAAGGGAGGTAACACGATGACAGATTGGTTCTCCATTGTTGTCTATATATGTTTATTCGTCACTACCATCTCTATCCTGCTTCTCCTTTATAGAGCAGTAGTTGGTCCATCCAATCCAGATCGTGTTGTAGCACTCGATACAATAGGAATTAACTTAATTGCGATCACTGGGCTAATGGCTATAATTTTAGATACGGTCCAATTGAACGATATCATCTTGCTGATTGGAATATTAACTTTTATTGCAACGGTTGCAGTTGCAAAATTCTTAGAAAAGGGTGTTATCATTGATCAAGATCGTGATTAGCTTTTTCCTTATCATCGGCACCTTTATCATTTTTTCCGGTACACTTGGCGTTCTTCGATTTCCAGATGTGTATTCAAGACTTCATGCAGCCAGTAAAGCTTCGACTCTAGGTGTGTCAGGAATTCTTATTGGGTCGTTTATATACGTATTAGCTGAGATGAATTTGTTCAGTGGAAAACTAATTCTTGGAATCCTCTTCGTACTTATGACAGCTCCTGTAGCAGGTCATATGATCTCTAGAGCTGCGTATCGGACAGGTGTTCCACTGTCTGATAAAACAGTTTTTAATGAACTCGAAAAGAATCATAGGTCCAACGGTCAATAACTAGAATCAACTTCTCTCAGACATATATTAAAAACATTGGGTATATAATTTTAAGCAACGGACATTGTTGGTAAAATGGGCGGCAGGAATTACTATATTCATCTGCCGCTTTCATTTATTGTTCTAGCTTGCTACCCTTTGAGGAGTGATTATATGTTCATGCTTGAGAGAGAGAGGATTGATTCAACGTTAAAGAAAGTGAAGGGGCAAACAGCCAACTTCTTAACGTTAATCAATTTATCACTAGGTGTTTTAGCTTTATTACTTATGATTTCAGGAGACTTGAAAATTGGATTTATCTTGATCTTTTTGGCAGGTTTGTTCGACCGTTTTGATGGGATGGTCGCTAGAATGCTAAATATTGAATCAGAGTTTGGAAAGCAATTAGATTCACTTTGTGATTTAATCTCATTCGGTATTGCACCAGCCTTTTTAATCTATCAAGTTGTTCTTTATCAGTTTGGCGTACCTGGTATGCTATTTACCATCATTTTTATTGTTTGCGGTGCCATACGTCTTGCCCGCTTCAATATTACCGAGTTTACCGGTTCCTTTGTGGGTGTGCCCATTACCGTAGCAGGCTGTTTAATGGCTGCTGGATATTTGACAGTACATGTAGTACCAGGTTTTCTATATATGTTCCTTACCTTTGGGTTATCTATCTTGATGATAAGCAATATCTCCATTGAAAAGAGATAAATATCTTTTCTCTAATAGTGGAGTGCTGTGAATTAGAAAAAGCTTGGTGTTATGCCAAGCTTTTTTTATATTTCACAAAGCCTTTCTTCTAGTATTCTGTGTGGTAAATACACTACTAAGATGAACTTTCGAAAAACATGCTGGAATCACGGAAAAATACGCTCCATCACGGAAAAAAATCAATCCGCTTAATTGTGTACTCCTCATATAGACAAACCTTCACAAAAAAATGGCAGCTCCCATAACGGAAACTGCCAGTATACTTCAAACCAGTCATATTACTCTTCAGTTAGTGCCAAAAATTCCTCTACATCTGCTGCTGCTAATTCAATTCCTTTTAACCAGAAATCTTGTTTTGTAACATCAATGCCTAAATGCTTTTGTGCGAGCTCTTCCACTTGCATCTTCCCTGTGTCTTGAAGAAGCGCAATGTATTTTTCCTCAAACGATGGCCCTTCTTCTTTTGCTTTTGCATAAATACCTGCAGAGAATAAATAGCCGAACGTATATGGGAAGTTGTAAAACGGAACATCGGTAATGTAGAAATGAAGCTTAGACGCCCAGAAGTATGGGTGATACTCTTCAAGCGCATCGTTAAACGCTTCTTTTTGCGCTTCTTCCATTAGTTCGCATAAACGGTCAACAGACAGCTGACCAGATTTTCTTTCTTCATACATTCTTGTTTCGAACAAGAAACGCGCATGTATGTTCATAAAGAACGCTACAGATCTTTGTGCTTTGTCTTCGAGAAGCGCAATTTTTCCCTCTTTTGTTTTTGCATTTGATACTGCTGCATCTGCAACGATCATCTCAGCGAATGTAGAAGCTGTTTCCGCTACATTCATCGCATAATTTGTTGCATAGTATGGCATTTCTTTTAATACATCAGAATGAAAAGCATGACCTAACTCATGGGCAAGCGTAGAAACATTGCTAGGTGTTCCTGAGAATGTCATAAAGATACGTGTTTCTTTTTTGGTAGGAAAACCTGTACAGAACCCGCCTGGTCTTTTTCCCGAACGATCTTCCGCTTCAATCCAGCCATCCAAAAATGCTTTTTCTGAGAAATCTGCCATTTTAGGTGCTAATGTACGGAAATGTTCAACAATAAACTGAGCAGCTTCATCATAGCTCATTTTGCTGTTTGCTGAAGACAATGGTGCATCTACATCATACCAGCTTAATTTCTCAAGATTTAAAAGTTTGGCTTTACGGTCAAGATACTTTACGAAGATGTCTTTTTTAGATGTAATTGCATCCCACATTGCTGTAAGCGTTTCTTCCTTCATACGATTGATCGCAAGAGGTTCTTTTAACGTTTCTTCCCATCCTCTATGCTTATAGATTTCATTTCTAAAGCCTGCGATGTGATTAATAGACGCAGCACAAAATTCTCCTTCATGATCCCAAGCTTCAACAAACTTTTTGAACGTATCTTTTCGGACTTGACGATCAGGACTTGAGAATTTGTTTTCTGCCTGGCCAACTGATAGTTCTTCCTCTTTACCATCGATCTCTACCTTAATGTTAATTCTGCCCACTACTAAATCATAAAGAGTTGACCATGCATGGTAGCCGTCAACTGCTAGATCATTGATTAAAGATTCTTCTGAAATGCCAAGCTTTTCTTTTGCTTTTCCTCTTCTCTCGTTTAAAGAGAACGCAATATGTTCATATTCAGGAAGACTCATAAGATCTTTCCATACATCTTCAGAGATATCCATCAACTTTTGATCGATTACTGAACCTACGTTAGAGAAGGCTGCGTAAACAGATTCTAATCTTCCACGAAGAGCCATCGCCTTCTTATCTTTTACATCTTGAGCGATCAAACAGCCGATAAAAGCTCCTGCAGTTGATAATCGCTCAGAAAAGTTTTGAAGCTCTTCAATAAGATTTAAAAAATTTTCGTTTGAAAAAGTGAATGATTCTGCTTTTTTAGCTAATTCCTTCGCTTCTTCTTCCGTCCACTTTATTTCTGCTAATAATTCTTTGGATTCACTTCCACCAGGAAAAACGGAATCAAGTTCCCATGTTTGCCTTAAGTCTTGTAATAACATTATTTCTCCCCCATTATGTACGTATTTCCACTCTTTTCTTATTATAAAAAATATTCAAACAAAAATCGACTATGAAGTTTATTTTTGTGTGTTTATTTTTCTAGAGGCCATAACATTAGCTTTCATCTTGCTGATTTTTTTGATTTGCCACTTCTTCAAAAAAACATCAAAATAAAAAACTCCCCTATTATGGAGAGTTTTTACTTTAAATATTATTCAGCTATTGCCGCATAAACAAAATAGGCCAACATGACGACGAATGATCCATATAAAACAGCTTCTTGCATAAGAACGCCTCCTGGTTTTTTACCTATTCTATTCCCTGTTTTATTTATTTAAACACAGAACATTTTTATTCTTTTTAACGCACTTGTTTACCTAAGTTTGCTTTTGCTTGCTGTATTAATTCTTTTACCATTCTTCCGCCAATCTGCCCGCCTACACGGCCTGCATCTTTAGAAGTAATCGTTCCGTTATATCCTTTTTCTAACGATACTCCCATATCTCTTGCCACTTCATATTTCACATCATCTGGTGACTGATCAGACACTTTATATCCTGCTTCTCTCATCACTTTCGCTTTTAGCCGATCAAGACCTTCTCTAGCTTCAGGAACAATAGGCTGTCTTTTTCTGCTTGCCATCTATAAAAACTCCTTTTTTTCTTTAGTTTGCCCGAAGCCCAAAATAAAAAGGCTGTAAATGTTACCAGCCTTGAACATCTTTGTTTTACCGTTCTGATTGCTGACGGCTTCTATAGAACTCATGAAACAACTTCATAAGCGCTCTTTTTTCGATTCGTGAAACATAACTCCTAGAAATCCCAAGCTGTTTTGCGATCTCGCGCTGTGTTTTTTCTTTTTGAAGATCCAGGCCAAAACGTCCAACAATGACTTCTTTTTCCCGGTCATCCAGTACATGAATATAATCGTAAATTTTCTTTTTTTGCATCTTTAATTGAATGGCATCTACTACATCTTCTGTTTCCGCTTTCAATACATCGATCAATGTGATCTCATTGCCTTCTTTATCCGTTCCGATCGGATCATGAAGCGAAACATCTTTTTTTGTTTTCTTCAAAGCACGCAGATGCATTAATATTTCATTTTCTATACAACGAGCTGCATAGGTCGCAAGCTTCGTTCCTTTTCCCCTGGAATAACTCTCGATCGCTTTAATCAGGCCAATGGTACCGATGGAGATAAGATCCTCTGTGTCCTCTCCTGTGTTCTCAAATTTTTTGACGATATGCGCCACAAGCCGTAAGTTGTGCTCGATCAGCATAGCCCTCGCGTGTTCGTTTCCTTCTGCCATCTCTTTTAAGTACTGCTTCTCTTCATTTTCAGACAGGGGCTGGGGAAAGGCATTGTTCTTAACGTATGACACAAACAGCATAACTTCTTTAAAGAAATAGGCCAACACACCTACTAATGACATAACAGCACCTCCAAGACGTTCTGTATTCCCTTATGTTTATGCGAAGCTGGGCTTGGGTGTGTCTGTACATACAAAATCAAACGAAACCTTTTTATTTTTTATCACGTACTAGAAATAAATGGTTTAAATACACGATGATCCATACTATAATTGAGCATGGAATGAGGTGAAAATGTGAATAAAACGAAAAAACTTATCGCCAGTGTATCCTCTGCCTCTGTAGCTGTTATGCTTTCTGGCTGCAATGATTATTCAGCAGAAGAGCTTCCACCAGAACCAACTGATACTGAATGCCAAGATTGGGAATGGGATGCAGATGATGGCGTTTATGAATGTGATGACACGAATTCCCGCTATTTTGGCAGTTATTTTTATGGCGGAAAATATTACAAAGGAAAAAGCAGCTTGTTAAAAAGCTCAGCTTATAAGTCATACAAAAGCAGTTCCAGTTTTAAAGGCGGTGGATCTGGTTTTGGAGGCAGCAAGGGATTTGGCGGATAAATCATGAGGAGTTGTGAAGATGGAAAACTTATTTCTTAATTTTGCCCTATATGCGGCTACGGGGCTTGCATTATTATTTGTCGGCTTTATCATATTTGAACTTACTACAAAAACGAAAGAACTACAGTTAATCAGTAAAGGTAACTGTGCGGCTGCTCTATCACTTGGCGGGAGACTTTTTGGTCTTGCCTTTGTAATTGGATCTTCCATTGCAAATTCATTGAGCATTGTTGATTTGCTCATCTGGGGATCAGTTGGAATTATCGCTCAAATCGTAGCATTGTTTGTTGCAGAACACTTAGCCATTCGTTCGAGCATCTCAAAAGCGATTGACGCTGACAACAAAGCTGTCGGACTGCTCGTTATGTTTCTAAGCGTTTCTGTTGGCTGGGTTATCGCTCAATGTCTTACATATTAAAAAAAGCATGTGGCATTTTGCCGCATGCTTAAATTTTTTCACCTACATACATAACATAAACAGCACGGTCTTCGTCAATTTCCGCTGAATCGCGCAAGTACTGCCCTTTACCTGGAATATCAACGACATCTTTTAATAAATAGCGCATAACATCCCAGTGGCTGTTTAATGCTTGAACATGCAGGATCGGCATATCTCCTGTTTCGTTGTACTTTCTAAACTCTAAAAATATTCCTCTTCCTTTGTAACTCGGTTCTTCTGCAAAGCTTCTAACAGGACCGACTTCTTTTACGATTAAGATTTCTTCGCTGCCCTTCATTTCGTTGGATTGAAGTTCGTACTCCCTTTGTCCAGAAACAAAAAATTCACAAAGCTGCCTCGCATACTTTTCATCATTATGCATGTTTTCAGGTATCTTATAGGTTAAGAAGGGTTCATAACTCTCTTGTTTTTCTATGTAATAAGTAAGTTCCATTATTTTCATCCTCTTTATTCTTTGTTATGTTTATAATACCAGTTTATTGTTTTGAATGTATGTTCGGAGGTATTGATCAGTATGAGTTATACGGAAGACAGAAGATTTTTTTATAAACAGCTACCCGAATTTTGGGCGGACATGTACGGACAGGAATATGCGTTATACAACCCATGTAAAATCTCCGAAGACGTACCAAAAGCCATAAAAAATCTTGGTGAAAAAGCAGGGCGTATTCTATTTAAGACTGCCTCATTATTGCAATCAGAGAGTATAGAGGATGATACATTAAAGCTGTTAGGCTTTCCAGAATCCATTCTTCCCTTTCTTCGCTATCAAACACCATTAGCCAAAACAGTGATCGGAAGAATCGACTCTATCGAAACACCTTTTGGACATAAGATTATGGAGTTCAACAGTGATACCCCTACCTTTATCTATGAATGCTTTAAAGTCAACGGATTACTTAGTAAACATTTTGGATGCAGTGATCCGAATGAGGGTATGGAAGAACAATTAAAACAAGCTGTGCGTTCTGCTATCTTAACCGCTTATCGCCAATTAAAAACATCACATGCACCTCACATTGTTTTTACAGCACATGATGAGAATACAGAAGATAAACAAACGGTGCTTTATTTAAAAGAGTTATCTGGCTTTCCTTCACAATTTGTACCTTTGGATGAATTAGTTATTAAAAAGAATGTAGGATTGTTTGATCAGCAAGGCAAAAAAATCGATGTATTATATAGACAGACGTTTCCGATCGAACTTCTTATTCAAGATAAAGATAGTGAGACCAATGAAGAAATTGGACTTCAGCTTACTCAGCTTGTTATTCAAAACAAGCTGGCAATTGTTAATCCTCCTTCTGCATTTCTCCTACAAAGCAAAGCTGTTCTCGCTGTTATCTGGGGTCTTCATGAAGAACAATCGCCATTCTTTACAAAAGAAGAACATGAATGGATCAAACATTATTTTCTTCCCACCTATTTAGAGCCTGATATTTTCCTAAATAATAAAGAAAAATTTGTGCAAAAACCAGTGTTTGGGCGTGAGGGAGATACGGTCCGAGTATTTGACGAGAATGGCAGCTTGATTGCTAAAGATCAGCATAACACTTATGAGAACTATGTAAGTATTTATCAAAAGCATGTGCCGCTTCCTAAAATGAAATTTGAATCTCAGCAAGGTGTACAAGAAGGCCATCGAATGACAGGTACCTTTTTAATTAACGGAAAGCCAAGCGCTTTTGGGTATCGTATCGGCAACGCAATAACAGATAATCTATCTTATTTCCTACCTGCTTGTTTAAAGAAATAGCGCCTAACCTTCTTTAAGGCAGGCGCTTGTTCTATTTGTCTTATAGCCAAGAAGATACATTATAAGAAGCCTTTTCTTTGGCACGATCATAAAGAGATTTTACTTCTTCATCATGAGCATGTAACTCTTTAGATCGGCTGTTTGTTTTTATAGAAAAGGTTATCGTTACAAAAAACAGGTGCAGTGTAAACATAATAAAATTCACTCCTCATTTCCATTTATCTTTTTCCTTAGGTCGAATCTTTCTCCGTTAAAAGCCATGTAAGCAGCGTAATCCCAACCATTATCAATTCCATCTCCTCCTTTAGATTTATAAAAAAACACCGCAGATTAATCCCTGCGGTGTTGTATAAGCACACAAAAAACCGCAGGCATTCGACCCGCGGTGTCTTTTAAACAAATTTAAACAGACATAATGCTCCAGAGGGCGGTCGAACGTATAGTATTCAATTGATTGATCATTTTCAATTTCATCATTGTGTTCAACCTCCTTTTGTTTTTTACTTTACTTAGCAAATAATACACAAATTACCAACTGATGTAAAGAGATAATTTCTAAGCCTGTATAAGGATATGCTGAAAAAGAAAAAAGTTTACAAAAAAAACGATAAATATTCTAAAAATAGGTATTTGCTGTGCAAGATATTTATGTGTACACTTTCACAAACTTTTACTATAATAAGTAGTGTAAAGGGGGAAACACAAATGATACATCCTAAGGTCATCTTTGCTTCAACTCGGCCTTTTTCACTCACTGCTTCAGTCATACCCGTCATTTTCGGGACGATTTTAGCGCTGCAATGGACAAGCATTCATTGGACTACTTTTTTATTAACACTTCTTGGTGCTATATTTTTACAATGTGGAACAAACCTTGTTAACGACTACTTTGATCATGTAAAGGGTGCAGATATCCCTGGTTCATTGAGTCCTTCCGGCGTCATTGACCGAAATGAGATGACACCTCGTCAGGTTTATATAACTGGTCTGATCTTCTTTGGCCTCAGCATAATTGTTGGACTTATCTTAACTGCCTTAACAGGCCCTGTTGTACTTTATATTGGTATACCATCCTTATTAGTAGGATATTTTTATACAGCTACTCGATATGCCCTTGCTTATAACGGCTTGGGTGAAATAGCCTCAGGAAGTACATTAGGAATACTTGCTGTTGTAGGTTCTTTTTACACACAAACATTAACATTAAATCTTGAAATTTTCCTTGCTGCAATTCCGAATGCCCTTCTTGTAATGGCCATTCTTCATGCCAACAATTTACGCGACTTTGATACTGATAAACAGATCGGTAAAACGACCGTCGCTGGATTAATCGGGAGAAAAGCATCTAGAATAGAGTATTACATCTTAATGCTTGGTGCATATGTCAGCTTAGCTGCACTTGTTATAATGGATATTTTACCTTTATGGAGTCTTATAGCTGCCATTACGCTGCCAATCGCATTAAAAGGTCTTAAGATTGCAATATCTACATGGGATAGCAAAGAATTAAACAAAGCACTTGGTTTAACAGCTCTGCTTCATATGGCTTTTGGGATTCTTCTATGTGTTGGTACACTAACTGGAATTCTTCTATAACATAAAAAATTGTCCGCCTATTTAAAGGCGGACAATTTTTTTTTAACCTTTTCCTGCTTGAAATCCTGGATACAGAGTCATTCCACCGTCAGCGATCAGTGTTAACCCGGTTACATAGCTTGCTTGATTGGATGCTAGCCATACAGCGGTTGCTGCGATCTCTTCAGGTTCACCAATATACCCCATTGGAATAAGCTTAAGAACCCCTTCTTTTTGCTTTGGATCAGCAAATTTTTCTGCATTGATTGGCGTATTAATAGCACCCGGGGCAATACTATTGATTCTTATTTTTTTAGGAGCATATTCAAGTGCCAGAGTTTGTGTCATTAATTTTATACCGCCCTTACTTGCTGCATAATGAACAAAGTGCGGCCAAGGGATAATCTCATGAACACTCGACATGTTGATTATGGCACCTTGAATATCATTGTTTAAAAAGTAATCAATCGCTTCTCTGCAACCTAAAAATTGTCCTGTTAAATTCGTAGAGATTACCTTATTCCAATCCTCTAACTTCAGTTCATGTGAAGGCACTTCATTCTCAATCCCTGCATTATTGATCATAATATGAAGTGATCCAAACTCTTCAGTTGCTTTATTAATAAGTTTTTTAATGTCCTCTTCTTTCGTTACATCCCCCTGAACGGATATCGCATTTCCTCCGCTTTTTTTAATTTCATTTATCATTTCATCTGTTTCTTTTACTTGTTTTTCAGAGTGATAATTAATAACCACATTCGCTTTTTCTTGCCCAAACCGTAAAGCACATGCTTTACCAATTCCCGTAGCTGCTCCCGTAATGATGACTGTTTTTCCATTTAAATCTGGGTACATTGTACATCAGCTCCTCTATGATTTAGTGAACCCTAACATGACACCGCCTGCTATGATAAGCACACATCCTGAGATCACCCAAATGATTTCTTTTTTGCTTCTTTTTTCACCTAATAGGAAAATACCGCCTAGTGTTGAGATGATGATACCGGTTTGCGAAAGCGAGAAGCTTGTGGCGATTCCGATAAGAGGCAAAGCAAGCAGGAGTGTCAGATTACCCGTACTCCATATCAAACCTGTTAGAATATTTCTGACTGAATATTTATTGAATGGTTTATGTTTTAGTGATAAGACAAGTGCTCCTAGAAACATCCCAACTGCCTGTGGTAGGATAGCCTGCCAGCCATTTACTTCAAACCATCTGATGATGACCACATATGTAACGTATCCTACTGTAGAAATCAAAAGAAATGTGATTCCTTTTTTAAAGTTCTGTTTGTCTTTTTGATCGCCCTGCTTGCTTCTTCTCGACGTTAAAAGAGCTCCAGCTACAATCGCTGAGATTGCAATTACCCCTATAATAATTTCCGTCGTCGTTTTCCACTCGTGAAACACGATGACACCAAATAATGTTGTTCCAAATAACTGCATACCTGTTGATAAAGGGACGATTTTAGAAACTCCTAAATAATCAACACTTGCAAATTGGTTACGCTGGCCGATGACCCAAAAGATACCTGAAACGACCCCTATCGCGATAACTGACATGTTTAGATCAGGTTGTACGATAAAGAAAGCAACAACCGAAAACAACAAGGCTCCTAATGTCATCCCAAATGTTTGACTGTGAAAATCACCGCCGAGCTTTTCACTCACTAATACGATGCTTCCCCAGCAAACTGCTGTAATAAGTGCCCATATGATACCCAAGTACTCCACTTCTTTCTCTCTATAGATTGTTAAAACTTAGTATGGCCATTGGTGGCCATTCCGTATCCATTCCCTAAATTTCATTTCATAAAAACAAAAATACCGCCCTTTTTAAAGGACGGTACGTGAAATTTTTATTTTAAGTTTATTCGCTCAGTTCTTGTAATTGTGTTTTGCACTTTCTAACGACATTGTACATAAGTGCAGTGAATCCTAAACACATGGTAGAAGCAATCCCTAATGTGATAGATTGGATAAAGTTTTTGTCTTCAACAGGAAGTACTAATCCTAAATAAAAGAACGTGCTAACAGCCAACAAAATAAAACCGAAACGCTGGTAGTCAGCCATCTTCTTTTGTAATTGTTCAGCTTTGTTTTTCATAGCAGTCTCTACCTCCTAACCTCTACTAAAAGGATAACATAGGTAAGACAGCGACCTACCAAGCAGTTTTTGACAAAAACGTGAAAAAACTTTGTCTAAATCGTGATCATGGAAGTTCAATGCTTTTGATCTGACTTTAATGAAAGCATTATTGGAAGTGGTTGATTTCCATTCCAGATGCTCGCTTTCCGCGGGGCAGACGGTGAGCCACATTCTTAACGTTTCACTCTTAAGTGTTTCACCTGCCCGCCTGTCCCGCAGGACAAGGAAGGCTACGGCAGCGAAGCATCGCACGAAGAAAATTTGAAGTTTAATTTTCGAGGAGTCTCGCATCTTCCACTCCAATCAACATCTTAGAAGACAACATTTGAAAGAAACAAACTTTTGAAGAGAAGAGCCAAATAAAAAAAGAACAAGCACCTGCTCAGGCACTTGTTCTTTCAATTTGTCATTAGCTTAATGCATTTTTAAGATCTTCAATCAAATCGTCTGCATCTTCTATACCAACAGAGATACGAATCAAGCCATCTGTGATGCCGAGTTCTGCTCTGCGCTCAGCCGGAATTGACGCGTGAGTCATTCGTGCAGGAACGGAGATAAGACTTTCAACTGCGCCTAAACTTTCTGCTAGAGTGAAGTACTTTACTTTTTTCAGTACAGCATTGGCATTTTCAAGAGATCCAACATCAAACGATACCATTCCTCCAAAACCGCCAGCTTGTTTTTTAGCAATTTCGTGCTGCGGGTGGTCTTCAAGTCCTGGGTAATAAATTTTTTCGACTGATGGATGCTCCTTTAAAAACTCAACAATTTTTTTAGTATTGATCTCATGAGCTTCCATACGTAAACCTAGTGTCTTGATACCGCGTATTAATAGCCATGAATCTTGAGGTCCTAAAACGCCGCCAGTAGAATTTTGTACAAAATGAAGATCTTCCCCTAGCTTTTCATCATTTACAACAACTAGGCCTGCTACAACGTCACTGTGGCCGCCAATATATTTCGTTGCAGAATGAAGAACGATATCTGCCCCTAGTTCGATTGGGTTTTGCCAATACGGTGTGTTGAATGTATTATCCACCATGAATAAAAGGTTTTTAGATTTTGCCCATGATGCTACAGCTTCAATATCAGTAACTTTTAGCAGTGGGTTTGTCGGTGTTTCAACATAAACGGCTTTTGTGTTTGGCTTCAGAGCCGCTTCAATCTGATCGATATCAGTTGTATCCACAAAAGTTGAGTCAATCCCAAGGCGATTTAATACTTTACTCATCACACGATACGTTCCACCATAAACATCATCCGTTAAAATAACGTGGTCGCCAGAATCAAATAGCATCATGACAGCAGTGATTGCAGCCATGCCAGAGCCAAACGCAAATCCGCGCTTGCCGCCTTCTAAGTCTTTAATCAGCTCTTCAAGTGCATGCCTTGTAGGATTTCCAGTTCTAGAGTATTCAAAACCGCTATGAACTCCTACATCTTCTTGTTTATACGTGCTTACTTGGTAGATCGGAAAAGACACAGCTCCTGTGGTTTTATCAGAAGGAATGCCTCCGTGGATTAGTTTTGTTTTACGTTTCATATCAGATGCCTCCTTCATAAATTTTCTTGCTTAAATATCGTTCAGAACTGTCCGCAAATATGGTGACGATGTTTTGTCCTGACTGTGCCGATTGTGCTTCGATCAATGCAGCGTGAAGTGCTGCTCCTGAGGAACTCCCAACGAGCAACCCTTCCTTTTTAGCCAGCTCAGCTACCCGCTGAAAAGCATCAACATCATTAACGGTATGAATGCTGTTGAAATAGGCAGTATCCATGTATTCTGGCAAAAACTCCATCCCAATTCCTTCAGTCTTATGCGGACCAGATTGCCCTCCGTTAAGAATTGATCCTTCTGGTTCAACAATTACGGTTTTTATTGTTTTGTTCTTTTCTTTCAAATAGCGAGCCGTTCCCATGAATGTTCCGCCCGTACCCGCACCAGCCACAAAAACATCTACATTTCCATCAAGGTCATTCCAAATCTCAGGGCCTAAAGTTTTAAAGTACGTGTTCGGATTATCAGGGTTTGAGAATTGAGACGGAGAAAAAGAGTTCGGATTCTCATTTAAGAGCTCCTTTGTCTTCTTAATTGCACCTTTAATACCATCTGCTGTTGGTGTATGAATGATTCTAGCACCTAACGCTTTCATAAGCTCTTGTTTCTCAATACTAAATTTTTCTGGAATAACAAAAATGACGTTAATTCCTTTATTGATTGCTGCAAGAGCAAGTCCAATCCCTGTATTCCCTGCTGTAGGCTCTATAATGGTTCCGCCTTTAACCAGCTGCCCCTTTGTCAAAGCAGAATCTAAAAGTTCCACCCCAAGACGGTCTTTCACACTTCCACCAGGGTTCATAAATTCTAACTTCGCAAAAAGACGTACACCTTCCGGAAGGGGAAATTGAGTAATTTCCAACAGAGGCGTATTGCCGATCAATTCGTGCACGTTTTTATAAAATTTCATTTCAATCGTCCTCTATTCTGAAAAAACAATATGCCACTCGTCTTTTTTAGCAAGCATTTTACGTGCGATATCTTTCGCACCTTCAAGACTATGATTAGCTGCCCAGCCACATTGCACTTCGTTACATGCCGGTACTTCTGTAGCTTCTAAAACGTCATTTAAGGTCTTTTCAAGCACCTCTAAAATCTCATCATAGTTATCGTGGTTGATAACAGAAAGATAGAAGCCAGTCTGACAACCCATAGGGCTGATATCAACGACTGTTGAATGATGGTTGCGAATATTTTCTGCCATCAAGTGCTCGATGGAATGAAGTCCTTCCATCGGCATATGGTCCTTGTTAGGCTGGCAAAATCGGATATCATATTTGTGGATCACATCTCCGTTTGCTCCTGTTGTTGTACCCGCTAAACGGATATATGGTGCAACAACTTTTGTATGGTCAAGGTTAAAGCTTTCTACATTCATTTTTTTTGTCATAATGATTTCAGCTCCTCTACGATTTGTTGTACTAGTTCTGCTGAGTTCTTAGATGCCGTTTTTAAGAATTGATCATAAGAAACGCGCGCATCCTTCCCTGCAATGTCTGATAAAGAACGGATGATAACAAAAGGAACAGAAAACTGATAGCACGTTTGGGCAATCGCTGCCGCTTCCATTTCAGCAGCATATAAAGCTGGAAACTTTGTTCTAATGTCCTCTACCCGTGCATGGTCACTCATAAACGAATCACCCGAAGCAATCAATCCTTTTGCAACTTGGATGTTTTGTACACGCTCTCCAGCTCTTACAGCCGCCTCAACAAGCTTTTGGTCAGGCAGGTAATTAGGCGGCATCTGAGGCACTTGGCCATGCTCATAACCGAAAATTGTAGCATCCACATCATGATGACGAACATCTGTTGAGATAACTACATCTCCAACATTTAAATCTGAGTGGAATCCGCCTGCAGATCCTGTGTTTAAGATAACGTCTGGATTGTACAACTGGATTAATAGCGTTGTTCCAATTGCTGCGTTTACTTTTCCAATTCCAGATTTTAAAAGAACAACTTCTTGATCGTTCAACATACCTTTATAAAATTCACAACCTGCAAGTTTTTTCTCTTCAAGCTCTGTAAGCTGCTCACGTAATAGAACCACTTCTTCTTCCATTGCACCGATAATTCCGATTCTTTTCATGTTATTCTCCAATGTCTATTTTTTTACCGCTTCCATCAGCCAGACATATTCATTCAGCTTTTCAAACGAAACTTCAAAGTCATAATTTTTAAAAATATCTTCTAGGACACCAAGGGTTGTATAATATTCTGTCTGCAAATCTTTTAATAAGTTAAGGTAGCCTTGTGATTTAACTTTTTCATGACGTTCTTTTTTATCGTCTTCGTGAAGATAAGCGGTATCTGCAAAGACAATTTTACCATCTTTTTTAAGCAGCTGGCTATAATGTCCGATTGCCTTATCTTTTTCATCATCCGTAAGATGGTGAAAGGCATACGTACTAACGACTGTATCAATTTCCTGATCAAATTTTGGAAAAGATAAAAAATCACCATCGTAGAGCTTTAAATCTGGATTTCGCTTAACCGCTTTTTCCCGCATTCCTTTTGATGGCTCAATACCGATAACTGTTTTTCCGCTCTTAAGAAGCTTCTCGCTTAAATTACCAGTACCTACCCCAAACTCTAATACAACATTTCCAGAACGTTGCACAACAGTTTCTAATATTTCATCGTATTTATGAAAAACTTCCTTATATTCCTGATCCTCTCCTGAAACAGTTTCATCATAAGAAGATGACCACTCATCAAAAAGATCAATAAATTCTCGTCCCATTTTTTCCACTCCACGTTTTAAATTATATAATTCCTATCAATATACTATGAATTAAAATCTTACAGGTTCCAAATTAGCATAATTTCTATAATTTTTCAAATGTAATATCTTTGAGGATTGGTGTAGATTACAATTATTTGAATAAATTGTAAGAGAATTTTAAAGAGGAGTGCTGATTTCCCGAAAAGACGCAGGAGCAAAGTTGCTTTTTAAAGCCGGTCAGGTGAGATTCCAAATGTGGCATATCAGCAGGAGGCTTACCGCACACCCTTGGAAGGCAAGCATCTCTGGAATGAAGATCAACCACTTACAAGAGCAACAATGCTTTTACCAAAACGCCCTATCCTAAAAATGGCTGCTTTCAAATTTTGTCTTCTATGGATCGTTGATTGGAGTGCAAGGTGCGAGACTCCTCGAAAATTAAACTTCAAATTTTCTTCGTGCGATGTGTCGCTGCCGGAGCCTTCCTTGTCCTGCGGGACAGGCGGGCAGGTGAGACACTTATACGTGAAACGTACGAATGTGGCTCACCGTCTGCCCCGAGGAAAGCGAGCATCTGGAGCGGAAATCAACCACTCAATGACGCCAAAGTCTTCGCAAAAAAAAAAAAAAACAACCTGCCATTTAAACAGGTTGTTTGTCATTTATTGGACTGGTGTTACACTCGTTGGCTGCCATCCTTTTTCAGGAATCCATTGCAGCATAACATCATACTTAGTTCCATCAGCTTTGGATTGAACGGTTCCTTTTGAAAGATCAGGACCACCACCGTTGCCTAGCCAGAAAATAGTCATCTGATCTTGAGGAATATTTGTTGCATAAGAAAGGGCTTGAACCATCTCGTTCCAGTCTTGCGATCCATCGTCATAAGATTTTTGATGCGGCTCCGTTTGTGAAGTTCCAATTGGTTCCCATGGACCTTCTGGACCACCGCCAGCAGGTTGTTCTGAACCTGAATCTGTTTCTTGGTTTTCTGCTTCTTCCTCAGTATCTTCTTTATTCGCAGAATCTTCTTGCTTGCTGTCAGAATCATCCTTTTCCATTTCTATTGAATTATTATTATTGGATTCTTTTTTGTCAGCTGTTTGTTCCGTTTCGTTTGTTGTAGCTGTTTCGTTTTCATCGCCTGAGAAAAGATTAAATGCAACAACAACAATCAGCAAAACAACTAACCCGATTGCTATGTTTAAAAAACGATTTTGTTTTCGTTTTTCTAGTCTTGTTTCATAACGTTGGTTTCGTTTCATAATATCCTCCTCAGTAAAATTACTTTTTTTATTTTACCATGAGGATGATGTCTGCGAACACTATTAACTATCTATCTTTGTATTATTTATGTTCACTTTTGTTTGCATCGTTCATAATTTCATTTGCTATGTCCGCAAAAACAGGAATCGTTCTATTGGTTTTATCATGTTTCAGGTCAACTACTACTAAAGCGAATCGTGGTTGTTCAGCCGGAAAATATCCCGCGAACCATTTGTTATTCAAGCTGTTTCCTTCCCCCTTTTCTGCAGTCCCGGACTTGCCTGCAACCTGAAAGGGAAGTGCCTGCAAAGCATGACCTGTACCACTTTCATTTTTTACGACATTTAACAGAAGAGATTGAAGTCTCATCATTGTATACGAAGAAAGCTTTTGATCTCCTGCCGTATGATCCTCAAATTCAATTAACTCTGTTCCGTTGGCGAAATTAACACTTTTCGCCGCCTTCACTTCATACCTTTCCCCGCCCCGTGCAATCGTCGCCATCATATTCGCCACTGCAAGGGGAGTGATTTTTACATCAAGCTGACCGATCGCTGTTTGCGAAACGGCTAATGAAGATTGATAGTGGGAATGCTTCTTTTTCGAGCTATATATTTGTCCAAGCTCTTCTTGGTAAAAGTGTGTAAAGGAATTAAGATGATACACTTCTCCTTGCCAACCATTATAGTGAAGTAGTCCCATCTTTTCTGCGTACTTCTCTATAAAATCAGGATTCGTCCTAATCATTTCATTCGCAAGCTCACCGAATGTTTTATTGCAGCTTTGTGCAAAGCTATCTTCAACATTAAGATTACCTAATTGTCTTTCGTCTTTTTCACCATATATATTAAGGCTGCAATCGTATTTTTTCTCATTTTGAACCCTATTCTCTTCAATGGCGGCAGCTGCCGTTACAATCTTAAAGACAGAACCTGGAATTTGCTGAGACGTCATATTATTTCCATGGTTAAAAATTGTCTTGCTCGTAAACAATGGTCTGCTTGCCATAGATAAGAGCTCGTTTGATTCAATATCTAATAGAACAGCACCACCATCTTTAATACCATGGACATCCAGTGCATTCTCTACTGTTTCCTGCATCTTTTTATCAATTGTCGTCTTGACGTACAAAGGATAGAGAGGATTTGTCTGGGAACGATATTTGACGTCAAGACCTAATAGAGGATGACCTTGTCTATCGACGTGATAGATATATTGTGTCTCCCCTTCAGATATTAAAAATGGATCGAACGTATACTGCATCCCGTTCTTGCCCGTTTTTGTGGATGTAGTCACCGTTCCCTTTTCTAATTTATCACCGTATTTTCTCTTTATTAAATCAGGATCTTGACCTACAGCACCGATGATATGATTTGCAAATGGAATTGGCTTTCTTCTTGTAACGAGCTGGGCGTATAGACCTGGAATCTCAAGCTTATTAATGTCATTCATTTGGTCAAGACTCAGTTCTTTTTGAAGCGAGAGCGCTGAAGGCTTCTTAAGTTGTCCAATCATTTTTGCAACATCTTCGGCAGGGATCTGCAGTATATTACCGATTGTTGCCACTGGCCAATTACTTGTAAAAAGATTAGGAAAAACAACTACTTGTGGTTTAACATCTGTTGACAACAGTTCTCCGTTTCGATCCAGAAAATAACCCCTGCCGTCATTTATGGTAAATCGGTGTGTACGCTGATCAACACTTTCTTGTATAAGGTTAACTTTATTCTTTGAAAATGATTTTGTTGAAATCAATTGTATATCCATTAAGCGATAAATTAAAAAAAGATAAGTGAAAGAAAACAAATAGCCAGTCCTATTGTTCTTTTTTTAGATAACAAATACATTTCACCACCTTACCCACATTTTCACCTACTCTTGTTATTCCTAATCAAGGGTCAAAAAAAGAAGACTTGCAAAAAATCGCAAGTCTTCTTTAACTTTACACTTTATTTAACTTCTAAAATAACAACGCTGATTTCTCCACCTGGTGTTTGAACAGAAACTTTATCTCCTGGCTTTTTACCTAACAAACTTTTTGCCATTGGAGAGTCGTTTGAAATTTTCCCTTCAAACGGATCAGCTTCTGCACTACCTACGATAACATATGTTTCTTCGTCTCCATCTGGAAGCTCTTGAAACTTAACTGTTTTCCCGATGGAAACGTTATCAGATTGGTCTTTATTGTCTTCAATAATCACCGAATCACGAATCATCTTTTCTAATTGAACGATACGAGCTTCAACAAAAGCCTGCTCGTCCTTTGCTGCATCATACTCAGAGTTCTCAGAAAGATCCCCGAAGCTTCTCGCTACTTTAATGCGCTCAACAACTTCTTTTCTTCGTTCTGTTTTTAAAAATTCTAATTCGTTTTCTAGCTTTTGCTTACCCTCTAAGGTCATATAGTGTTTTTTCTCGTCTGCCATAATATTCACTCCTTCAATAATCAGTACCCTTGTTACGTTATATGATAATTCGGGCAGGGTATGTATAAAAAATAGGACAATAGTTGATTGCCAAGCAGCTTAGAGCTGTGATTTGTCCGTGTATACCGAAAAAATGAGGATGATGTTCCTCATTTTTTCAATAATGCTTTGTCTTCCAATATGGTCTTTATCTTTGTCACCATTAAGTCGATCGCAACAAGGTTTTGACCGCCTTCTGGAATAATGATATCTGCATATCTTTTCGTGGGTTCAATAAATTGATTATGCATCGGCCGCACTACGGAAGTATATTGATCAATTACGGATTCTAATGTTCTGCCACGATCACGAGTGTCCCGAACCATTCTTCTAATAATTCGAACATCTGCATCTGTGTCAACAAATAGCTTGATATCCATCAGATCACGTAAACGCTCGTCTTCTAGAATTAGAATACCTTCCAATATAATGACATCTTTAGCATCAACTGGGATAATTTTATCACTTCTTGTATGTGCTGTATAGTCATACACTGGTTTTTCAATGGATTCGTACTCTAATAACGAGGAAATATGTTTGATCAACAGATCATTATCAAAAGCAAGAGGATGATCATAATTGGTATTCAATCTCTCTTCCATAGATTTCTCAGATTGATCTCTATAATAAGCATCTTGTTCAATAATGAGTATGGATTGATCAGCAAACTGCCTGTAAATTTCTTTTGCTACTGTTGTTTTACCTGATCCAGATCCACCTGCAACCCCAATTACAATCGGTTTTTGTGCCATTGTTATTACTCCTCCAAACTCCTGTACCCTTAAGAATTTCGAATGCTGACCATCATACCATCACCAACCGGCAAGATTGAAGATTGATAATCAGGATGCTGCATCATGTATTCATTAAAACTTCTAATTTTTTTTACTAGAGAACGAAGTCTTCTACTCTCTAGACCGCTTTCATCCGCTACATACCCTCTAAAGAGAACATTATCTGTAACGATGATGCCGTCTGCTGACAGCATAGTGGAATAGTGATCAAAGAAGTTTTGATATTGTCCTTTAGCTGCATCTATAAAAATAAAGTCATATGGGGCATAGTCTTCTACTTGGCTTTGCAATTCATTCGCATCACCAAATAATAAGGTAATCCTGCTTTCAAGATGAAGAGCTTTAACGTTATCTTTTGCTATATTGTACCGTTCTTCATCTCTTTCAATACTAATAATTTCAGCTGTTTCACAAGCAAGGGCCATTCGAATGGCTGAATACCCAATGGCTGTGCCCACTTCTAGTATACGTTTTGGTTTTCTTAGCCTTACATATGAAAGAAGTGCTTCTATTCCTACTAGATCCATAATCGGCACATTATGCTCTTTGGCGTATTGCTCCATTTCTAGAACTTGATCAGAGCGCGTTGGAATTATTTTTTCAATGTATTGGTTTACTTCATTTGAGACCAAAGTAACACGCCTCCTTCACACTAACCGGTATATTGTAACATAATCTTTATTTGAAGGCGAGAGTCCTATCATTTTTTCATATTTTCCATGTCCGTTAGCACTTTACAGGTGATTTCACAAAAGGCAATAAAATAATGTCACAACACATTCTTTTTGAAAGTTGCTTTAAATTTTTTTCTTCTTTGAATAGTTGGTTGTAGTGTAAGGTGTGAGACTCCACCAACTACTTTCAAAAACAACAATGGGGACACGAAAAAGGACTTTTTAAAGAAGGCTCTTTTCTAAAAGATAGTTGCTCTTCTATGACCGTTGATTGGAGTGCAAGGTGTGAGACTCCTGCGGGACAGGCGGGCAGGTGAGACACTTAAAAGTGAAACGTTACGAATGTGGCTCACCGCCTGCCCCGCGGAAAGCGAGCACCTGGAACGGAAATCAACCACTTCCAAAAGCAACAAAGTATACGAAAACAGCCTAAAAAAA
Source organism: Fictibacillus sp. UD (assembly GCF_043558025.1). Classification (NCBI taxonomy): domain Bacteria; kingdom Bacillati; phylum Bacillota; class Bacilli; order Caryophanales; family Fictibacillaceae; genus Fictibacillus; species Fictibacillus sp. UD. The sequence goes on along the minus strand of NZ_JARUHH010000001.1, from coordinate 339,086 downwards.
GAAAGAGAATACGCGTAAACGTACTCTCTTAAAAATTATTGTTTGTCTTTTTCCTGCCAAACTTTCCATTCATCTCTGTATTTTTTATATACCGCATTATGTTCACTTAAGGTTTTCGTGTAGATCACTTCACCATTAGGCCTTGCGTAGAAAAAGAGTTCTTCCATCTTAACTGGATTTAATGCAGCTTCGATCGCCTTTTCACCTGGAGAGGTGATCGGACCGATTGGAATCCCTTTATACCTGTAAGTATTATAAGGAGAATCAAACTCAAGATGTTCGTATAAAACTTGTACATCGAAATCTTTCCTTGCATATTTAACGGTTGGATCAGAATCTAATTTCATATCTTTACTGATACGATTATAAAATACCCCTGCGATTTTTTTTCGATCCTCATCACGTTGAGACTCTTCTTCGATAAGAGAGGAAAGCGTGATCACTTCAAAAAGTGAATATCCGCTATTTTTAATTTCAGCTTCATGTTTTTTTAAGATTATAGATGATTGTTCAACCATCTTGTCGATAATATCAGTTATTTCGGGTTTTTTAACTTCAAAATCATAAGTTGCAGGGAATAAGAACCCTTCAAGTGGATAATAAAGTCCTTCTTTCGTTATTTCATCCGGCAATAAAGGATATTTTTGCTTCAGCTCGTTCAGATAGGTTTTATCAGTCATCTTCTTTAAGATATCAGCTTGATCGTACCCTGTAGCCTTGCTGATTAATCCTGCAATCTGTGGGACGTTATATCCTTCCGGGATGGTAAGCGTAAGTTCAGGTTTTTTGAACAGCTTTCCTTCTTTAAGTGCAGAAATCACTTCTGAAAGACTCATCGAAGGTGACAGTTCATAGATGCCTGCTTGGAAGTTCCCTTCTCCTTTAACTCGAGTGTAGAGTCTGAAAAAGTCACCGCTGTTAATGATACCTTTATCTTCTAGTTCTTTCCCAATGTCTGCAGAAGTTGAGCCAATTGGAATTTCAATCGTCATGTTCTTTTTGTTATCAGCGTCTAGAGGGCCAGTATTTTTAGTAAAATAAAAATACGCTCCTGCCGCCGTTGCCATGATGATTGCCAAAAAGAGAGCGAGAATGGATAGTACGATGGTTTTTGTCCGTTTTTTACTTTTATTTTCATTTATGTAATTCCCAGATGACTGGAGATGTAACATTGTGTTTCCCCCTTCCACCTGTTTAATTATACGTTTGCTAGCAGAAATTGTCGAGATTGGCCGTAAATTGGAATAAAAAAAGGAAGATGGTATCATAACCATCTTCCTATCTCTTAACCAATATTATTCAGTTTCGAACTCGTCATCTTGGAATGTATTTAACATTTCTTCGATCATATCCCATTCTTCGTCTGTCTCCAGAGGGAACAATGCTAGATCATCCTCTTCTTCTCCCTTTTCTTCATAACGGAAAGGAAAAACTTCTACTTCATCTGTATCGTCATCTTCCGAATCAGCTACAGGAATTGTTACCATGTATGATTTACCTGTTTGGTCAACATCAAATTTGAATAATACTTCAAATAGATTTTCGTCACCGTTTTCGTCAGGAATAATAATGCGTTCGCGTTCTTCTTTAGCCATGATTGGCTCACCTCTACTTTTCTTATTGTTGGCTGTCCAAATAACCTTGCAGAATGATCGAAGCAGCAAGCTTATCGATCACTAGCTTTCGTTTCTTCCTGCTTACGTCAGCTGAAATCAAAGTTCTTTCAGCAGCCATAGTTGTTAGTCTTTCATCCCATAGGATAACCGAAATACCTGTAAGGTTTTCAATATCTTTGGCAAAGTTTTGACAAGCCTCGCCGCTGGGACCGATCGAACCGTTCATATTTTTAGGAAGGCCGACCACAATTTTGCTGATATCATGAAGCTTAATCAGTTCTTGAATTCGTTCATAGTCTTGTTCAGGTTGATTAGGACGGCGCCGGATCGTTTCGACTCCTTGTGCTGTCCATCCCAGTGCATCTGAAACAGCAACACCTATCGTCTTCGTTCCGACATCCAGTCCAAGAGTTTTTGTCATTAACGGCTTCCTTCTTTTTGAGTTGAGAGATACGATTTAACAAGCTCTTCAATAAGCTCGTCTCGCTCAAGTTTTCTGATCATACTTCTCGCATCATTATGACGAGGAATATAAGCTGGATCGCCTGAGAGCAAATAACCTACGATTTGATTAATCGGGTTGTATCCTTTATCCTGCAGGGCGTCATAAACAGAAAACAGGACAGTTTCAACATTCGTTTTATAAGCATCATCTTCGTTGAAGTTAAACTTCATCGTTTTGTCCATGGAACTCACTAGCGAACACCTCTTTCTGAAGATCTCCCTTATGGGACAAATTAGTTTCTATCTCTATTGTACATGAAAGAGGAAAGCTTAGGAAACCGTTTTAATCATTTCAACTGCAGAATCTATTCCTTCTTGCAGCTTTTCTGGATCTTTTCCGCCTGCTTGAGCCATATCAGGACGGCCTCCGCCGCCTCCGCCGCAGCGAACTGCAACTTCTTTTACAAGATTACCCGCATGGTACCCTTTTGATACTAAATCTTTTGTCACTCCAGCTACAATATTCACTTTTCCAGCATTTTCTGCCCCTAAAATGACAACTCCGCTTTGGATTTTATTCTTTAAGTCATCCACAATTGTGCGAAGTCCGTTCATATCCATACCGTTAACTTTCTTCGCGATTACAGAAACGCCATTAATTGTCTGAACTTCATCAACAAGACTGCCTGCTTCCATGTTTCCAATTTTCGCAGCAAGAGATTCTTTTTCTTTTTGCAGTTCACGAATCTGTTCGTTTAGTGCATCAATACGCTGAGGAACATCTTTTAAGTTTGTTTTTAATTTTGAAGCTGTGTCTTTCAAGAGTTGAACTTGACCGTTCATCAGGCGGTATGCATTTTCTCCTGTAACAGCTTCAATACGGCGAGTTCCCGCTCCAATTCCTGATTCTGAAACGATCTTAAACAATCCGATCTCTGCCGTATTGTTCACGTGGCACCCACCGCAAAGTTCTAAGCTATAGTCTCCCACTTTTACAACACGAACAGTCTCACCATATTTTTCGCCAAATAAAGCCATTGCTCCCATAGCCTTTGCTTCATTGATGTTTTTAACCATCTTATCTACAGGAATGTTAGCCCAAACCTTTTCATTAACAATCTCCTCGATCTTTTCAAGCTCTTCTGGAGAAATACTTCCGAAATGTGTAAAGTCAAATCGCAGACGTCCTTCTTGAACAAGTGATCCTGCTTGGTTAACATGCGTTCCTAATACATCTTTTAATGCTTGATGAAGCAGATGTGTAGCGGTATGATTCTTAACAATTTTTGCACGAGTTTCTGGATCAACCTGAACCGTAACTTCTATGTTATTTTCAAGAACACCTTTGTTAACGACTACCGTGTGAAGGTTTTGTCCGTTTGGAGCCTTTTGAACATCTTTTACTTTAAGTTCCACTTCTTTACCTGTAATGGTACCTTGGTCAGCTATCTGACCACCGCTTTCTGCATAGAAAGGTGTAACATCCAATATAACTTGAGCTTCTTCTCCTGCTGCTACCATTGCAACACGCTCACCGTTTTGAAGGACTTCAAGAATTTTAGCTTCTCCTGATAAGTGATCATACCCAGAGAATTCACTTTTTACTGTGATGTCAGAAAGTACTCCGCCTTGTACTTGCATGCTGTCCACTTCTTGCCTTGCAGCACGTGCACGTTCACGCTGTGCTTTCATCTCATTTTCAAAACCTTCTAAATCGACATCCATTCCATTTTCAGCAGCATACTCTTGAGTAAGCTCGAACGGAAAACCAAACGTATCATATAGTTTAAATGCGTCTTTTCCAGAGATAACAGATTTTCCTTCAGCCTTCTCTTTAGCCATTACGTCTTCTAAGATAGCAAGACCTTCATTGATCGTTTCATGGAATCTTTCTTCTTCTGTCTTCACGACTTTTTGGATAAAAGGAACTTTCTCTTTTACTTCCGGATAAAAATCAACCATGATATCAGCAACTGTCGGCACTAATTCGTACATGAACGGTTTATTAATATTGATCTTTTTTGCAAAACGGATAGCTCTTCTGATCAATCGTCGAAGGATATATCCTCTTCCTTCATTCGAAGGAAGTGCGCTGTCACCAATCGCAAAACTAACTGTACGTACGTGGTCGGCGATAACTTTAAACGCCGTATCTGTTTCTGTATTTAAACCGTAAGACGTATCTGAAAGTCTCTCTGTTTCCTTGATGATCGGCATGAAAAGGTCGGTCTCAAAGTTTGTTTTTGTATCTTGAATAACAGAAACCATTCTTTCAAGGCCCATTCCTGTATCAATGTTTTTCTTAGGAAGCGGCGTGTACGTTCCATCTGGATTGTGGTTGAACTGGGAAAACACAAGGTTCCACACTTCAAGATATCGATCGTTCTCACCGCCTGGATATAGTTCAGGATCAGATGTATCGTTACCATAAGATTCACCGCGGTCATAGAAGATCTCAGTGTTTGGTCCACTAGGGCCCTCACCGATATCCCAGAAGTTCCCCTCTAAACGAATGATGCGCTCTTCTGGCAATCCCACTTGCTTCGTCCAAATGTCAAACGCTTCATCATCTTCAGGGTGAATTGTTACGGAAAGCTTTTCAGGATCAAAGCCGATCCAATCTTCACTCGTTAAAAACTCCCATGCCCAAAGGATTGCTTCTACTTTGAAATAATCACCGATAGAGAAATTTCCAAGCATCTCAAAGAACGTATGATGTCTTGCTGTTATACCTACATTCTCGATATCGTTCGTACGAATTGATTTTTGCGCGTTTGTAATACGCGGATTCTCAGGAATTACCCGGCCATCAAAGTATTTTTTAAGTGTCGCAACACCACTGTTAATCCAAAGTAATGTTGGATCTTCATGGGGAACAAGTGATGCACTCGGCTCCACACGGTGGCCCTTTTCCTGGAAAAAATCAAGAAACATTTGTCTGACTTGAGCTGAAGTCAAATTTTTCATGGTATTCATTCTCCTTTGCATTTTTGGATAGGCTGTTTTTGCAAGCTTTGTTGCTTTTGAAAGTGATTGATTTCCGTTCAAGGCTGCTCGCTTTCCGCGGGGCAGGCGGTGAGCCACATTCGTACGTTTCACTCTTAAGTGTCTCACCTGCCCGCCTGTCCCGCAGGAGTCTCGCACCTTACACTCCAATCAACAATCATAGAAGACAAAATTAAAAGCTACAACTTTTTGATAAAAAGAGCGCATTGACTTCATCACCTTGTTGTTGGAGTTTGGTACAAAACCAACCAAAACAAAAAAACTCCCATCCCTGTAAAAAAACAGGGACGAGAGTTTTGAATTCACGCGGTACCACCCTGGTTATATGCATTTGAAAGCATATCACCTTGATTAAGCCTTAACGCGGCATAACGGCAGATTTTTCTTCTGCACTCCAGAGTAGCTTTCCGTTTTCCTTCTTCCTAAAACATCTTTCAGCCGGTGGATGTTTCTCTCTTTTGGAAGGTCTAAAACGTACTTATCTCTTTCAGCGATTTTTTTATCTTCTAGCGTTAGTATACGTTTATTTATTCTGACTTGTCAATCGGATGTCTGAGCCGATGTTCCCTAATATGAATGACAACCACTTTAATCACACTAAAAATAGGAACGGCAAGAATCATTCCGGGCACTCCTGCAAGCTCTCCTCCAAGCAATAGAGAAAAGATAATAAAAACGGGATGGATATGAAGATTTCGTCCTACGATAAAAGGGCCTAAAATATTGCCTTCGATGAACTGTAAAACAAGCATGATTCCAACAGTTATCCAGACCATCTTCCAAGATATCGTTAAGGCAATCAGGATGACTGGAATGGCACCTAAGATCGGACCAAAGTACGGAATGATGTCTGTTATCGCAATAACAAGACCTAATAGGATGGGATATGGCATACCCACAAACCACAGAGCTACCATCGCTGCTGCCCCTAAAATGGCTCCAACAAATAACTGCCCTCTTATATACCCTCCAAGGGATTGATCGATATCTTTTATCAAGTGCTTGCCTTCATTTCGGTATTTTCTTGGCGTAATAAACCAAAGTGCTTTTTTTAGTTTCTCAAAATCATTTAGAAAATAAAACACTAAAAATGGAACAACGATAATCACAAAGAAGTAATCTACAATTTTCCGCAAAGAAAAGATTGCATTGGTCAAAATATTTTGAGCGTTAGTCTCCATTTTCCCAATGTAATTTTCGATTTTTAAATGAACAGAATGTGGAAGTGCCGAAGTTCCTTTATCAACTTTATATAAAAGGTCTTTGTAATCTTCTGCAAGGGCAGGCACATTTTCTAACAGCTGTTTCATCTGCACAATAAAGTAAGGAAACCCTTTAACAGCTGCGTACCCTAATCCTCCAAAGAACAAGAGATAGATGCTTAAGATCGCAACAAATCGAGGCAGCCCTTTTTCATGCACGTATTCAACGACAGGATGCAGCAGATATGTAATAAGAGCAGCTAGAAAAAAGGGCAGGAATATTCCTTTTATAGCTTTCCATAATGGTTCGTACAGAGGGTAAAGTTTCATTAAAAGAAACAAACATAAAAACAATAATAAAGAAAGGGTCAGTCTGTAAACCCACTTCATTCTACTGTCTCTTGTCATACACTCACCCTTTTCTTTAAAAAACCCCGTCCTTGTTTGAGACGGGGCTTACGTACTTTAATAAATAGCTTTTGCGACTCTTTTGCGGATTCTTTTTACCCGTCTTGATGTCCAAAGATCACCGATATCGGAAAAATTGACGTTCATTTTAGACATTCTAGACATCCTCTTGTTTCTCATCGCATATGTTGCCGCTCCAATACCAAGTGCGAAAAGAGAACTCATCGTCCTGCTCATGCTGTATCACCTCGACATTAGAGTTTTACAATTATGATGTGCTTTCTCTATAAGTCAGATCTTGATCTTCAAATAAATCATCTAGTGAAGTTAGAGAGCCGTCTTCTTCCACTTGATGAAGGGACAGTCTTCCTTTAACAATGGAAAGCTCAATAAAACAGTTCCAGCAATAATACTGGTTTACACCGATTTTCCCAATATCTTTTCTACTGCAGTTCGGACATTCCACTTGCTCTCGCTCCTTTAAAATTTTACTTTTACAAGGGTGTCCTGAATACAGAGAAAATATACGCAATTATTGGTTTTGAAGAATCATGAATCATAGAAATAAAAAAGAAATGTCCGACGAGATGACAAATTACATCTCCCGAACATTTCTAGTTTGTTTCGTTTAGAAGGGTCTCATTCATTAAATCTTTTTCCAACTGCGTTTCTTGAAGACGAAGTTTCAATCCTGAGAATCTTTCCAATTCATCTGAGCGCTGAACTGCCCAAGTAAAAGCTTCTTGTTCCCCACATAGAATTAAGTACTCTTTACTTCTTGTTATTGCTGTATAAAGCAAGTTGCGCTTTAACATCCTATAATAGCTCTTTAAAACCGGAAGAACCACGATCGGATATTCACTTCCCTGTGACTTATGGATCGAACAGCAAAAAGCATGTGTGAAATGATTAAATTCACTTCTTTTATACGTTACTTCGATTTCGTCAAAGCTGATTACAATCTGGTCTTCTTTTTCCGTATTCTCTCTGGCATAAATAACAGCTACGATCTCACCAATGTCACCATTGAAAACCTGATCCTCTGGCTGATTGACAAGCTGAAGAACTTTATCTCCTTTTCGGTAAAAAACATCAGCTACTTGCAGTTGACGCTGTTTTGGTTTCTCAGGATTAAAAAGGCGCTGAAGCTCAACATTCAATCGGTCGATACCCACTGACCCTTTATACATAGGAGCTAATACTTGAATATCTCTTGAAGTGTATCCTTTTTTTATCGCATTTTCACAAACTTGAAGAATCGCTTGAAAAACTTGTTCACCAGAACATGGAAAAAACCGTCTGTCGCTTTGAGGGATCAGGAGATCATCAGGTACTTTTCCATTTTTCATTTCATGAGCTAATCGTATAATGGATGACCCTTCAGCTTGCCTGTAAATATCCACTAATCGTGTATGTGGAATATGTTCGGATTGAAGCAGGTCTTTTAATACTTGACCTGGCCCAACAGATGGCAGCTGATCTTCATCACCTACAAAAATAATCTGGATATGCTGCGGCAGTGCTTTCGATAAGGAATGAGCAAGCCAAATATCGACCATCGACATTTCATCAACGATCAATAGCTTCCCTTCTATGGGTTCATCTTCATTCTTTTCAAAATTCCCGCCGCCTTTCCACCCTAATAAACGATGGATGGTATGCGCCGGTATTCCCGTTGATTCTGTCATTCGCTTTGCGGCACGGCCTGTTGGCGCAACGAGTAAAACAGGGAAAGGTTCTTTTTTTCCTCTGTAATCATCAGGGTTCAAACTCACACCATGAATCTCGCTATAAAGTTCAACGATTCCCTTGATAACGGTGGTCTTACCCGTGCCTGGCCCACCAGTGAGCACCATTAATGAAGAGGTTAGTGCCTTTTTAATAGCCTCTTTTTGACTGTTTGCATATTTCATGTTGAGTCTTTTTTCAAGAGCTGATAGCTCAGATTCCAATTTTTCATCTTCAATGTGATAATCGTTTGGCTGAGTATGTAATAATTGATTCATCTTTTGAGCAAATCCACGCTCTGCGAAATATAGGGTTGGCAAATATACAACATTTTCTTTTACAATCAAACGCTGTTCGGTCTCCATATCTTGAATCTCTCTAAAAATACTCATCTCATCGACAGTGTTCTTTCCATCTGCTAAAAGCTTTCTCACACCCTCTAACAGTTCTTCCATCGGCAAATACGAGTGCCCGAGATCTGTACCTTGATCACGAAGCACGAACTGACAAGCAGCTTGTATTCGTTTTGGATGATTGACTTGCATACCATTTCCCTTTGCGATTTCATCAGCACGATGAAATCCAATTCCAGAAACATCTTCAATCAAGCGATAAGGCTCTTTTTTGATGACAGTAACCGACTCATCCTGATACGTTTGAAAAATCTTCATAGCGAGCTGAGGGCCAATTCCATAGGGCTGGACCGCCATCATCACTTGATCTAATCCTCTGTTCTGCAAAAGTGATTCCTGTAAGTTTTTAGCCTGTTCTTCTGTTAACTTTGGAATTTGGCTAATGTATTCCGGAGACTCCAACAGTTTGGTGATCGCATCATTGCCCATTACTTCAACAATATGTTCTGCCGTCTTCTTTCCGATTCCTTTAAACAAATCACTGGAGAGATATTGAACCATTGCTTCTTTTGATTGCGGCATCTCTTTCTGAAAAAATTCGACTTCATATTGCTTACCGTATTTCGGATGATCTTTAAATTTGCCATAAAATAAATACAGTTCATCTTCTCGTAAAGGCGGAAGAATTCCCGTAACCATGACTTCTTTTTCGTTATAATTTTCATTTGTCTCTTTCACCCTAATTCGTGCAACGGTGTAGAGGCTTTCCGATTGATGATAAACAGTAGCAATCAACGTACCTTTTATAAATCGGGACGTTTCTTGTGTTTCATCGTCGTCTAAATGAAAGGAAGGCTGCTGTGCCATAAAGCACCCCCTTTAATGGTTTGTATTCTTACTTTCGATATTTCTTTTTCCGTTCCCTGCTAAATAATGGTCAGGTTGAATGTCGAGCGCTTTTTTAAAGGCTTGAAGCGCTTCATCGTTTCGGTCAAAATAACTAAGTGTAACGCCTAAGTTGTACCATGCATCTGCATGGTTTTTATCAACCTGTACAACTTTTTCAAACGTGTTTAAAGCTGATTGGATATCACCAGTTCTCGCTAGACACAGACCAAACTGAAACAGTGCTTCTTGATCTTCGTTGTTAAGTTCCGTCGCTCTCATCAAGTATGGAAAAGCCAGCTTGTTCTCACCGAGCGAAACGAAAGACATACCTGTCATGAAGTGAGTATCGCTATCTTGCATACCGCCTTTTATGGCTTCTTGAAAAAGTTTTGCCGCTTTGGCAAATTCCTCTAAATGATAGCAAGCAATACCCGCACCATACAATGCTGCTGCAGCACTTTCATCAAGCGACAAGGCTTTATCAAAAAATTGAATTGCCTTTTCATGTTCATGAACTGCAGAAAGCAGATTTCCAAAGTTAATATAATGAACTGGATTTTGAGGATCGGCTTCAATCATTGCTTCGAGGCTTTTTGCCGCTTCCTCAAACTTCCCTTTTTTTAAATATTCAAGACCTTTTGAAGGTTCCATCTGTATTCCCCCACTTTTGATTTCCTTCAAAAGTATAACAAATCGTGCTGGATGACGCATAGTTTTTCTGGATGCTTTGGCGTGATGGGTTTAGAAAAATCTCTGGAATCGCTTATAAATCTCTGGAATCGCTCATAAATCTCTGGAATCGCTCATAAATCTCTGGAATCGCTCATAAATCTCTGGAATCGCTCATAAATCTCTGGAATCGCTCATGCAGCGAGCATAGTTATGCCGCTGCACGAGCACCACCAACACTTTGCTTATAAAAAGAAAGTCTAATGCCCTTTAAATCCTTAATAAAGCCAAAAAAACTGGCTAAGAAAGGTCATTATACCTTTTGAGCCAGTTTTTTATCATTCTTATAAATACGTGATTGGTTTATCGTTCTTGTACACTGTATCGATCGTTGCTCCGCCTAAGCAAACATCGCCGTCATAAAATACAACAGCTTGTCCGGGAGTAATCGCGCGCTGCGGTTCATCAAAAACGACATGAAGAGTTTCGTCTTCCATCACATGAACAGTTACCCCCATGTCAGGCTGGCGGTATCTGAACTTTGCTGTACATTTGAATTCAGAAGGTACAGGTTTATCCGAAACAAAACTCGATTTTACTGCCTTCAAGCTGTCTGAGTAAAGTTTGTCATTATGGAATCCTTGTTCAACGTACAGCACATTGTCTTTCAAATTCTTCCCGACAACAAACCATGGATCTCCGCTTCCACCAATACCGAGGCCGTGACGCTGCCCAATCGTATGGTACATTAACCCGTCATGCTTGCCCTTCACTTCGCCTTCAAACGTTTGCATCTCACCAGGTTTTGCAGGTAGATACTGACTTAAGAATTCTTTGAAGTCTCTTTCTCCAATAAAACAAATGCCAGTGGAATCTTTTTTCTTGGCAGTGGCAAGTCCCGCTTCCTCAGCAATCTTGCGAATCTCAGGCTTCTTTAACTCACCGATCGGGAACAGAACTCTTTTAAGCTGATCTTGTGAAAGCTGGTTAAGGAAATACGTTTGGTCCTTATTTTCATCAACACCGCGAAGCATTTTTACTTCACCATCTATTTCAGCCACACGTGCGTAATGGCCTGTCGCTACATAATCTGCACCTAAATTCATAGCGTGCTCAAGGAATGCTTTGAATTTGATCTCCTTGTTGCACATTACATCAGGATTAGGCGTTCTTCCTGCTTTATATTCTTCCAAAAAGTACGTGAATACCTTGTCCCAGTATTCTTTTTCAAAATTCACCGCGTAATATGGAATGCCGATCTGGTTACAGACCGCTATCACATCGTTGTAATCTTCTGTTGCTGTGCAGACGCCGTTTTCATCGGTATCATCCCAGTTTTTCATAAAGATTCCGATAACGTCATAGCCTTGCTCTTTTAATAAAAGTGCGGCAACTGAAGAATCAACACCGCCGCTCATTCCAATAACTACTCGTGTATCTTGAGGTGCCTTTTTGTTTAATTCCGTTTGCATACTGTCCACCTCATTTCTTTCATATGACAAACATTGTAACTTATTTTGTTAAACGTTTCACGATTTTTGCTGTCTCGATAGCCGCATACTCAATATCTTCCAGATTATTGCCGTATCCGAAGCTGAATCGAACCGATGACTTTGTCCGTTCAACTTCTCCAAACATCGCTGCTAATACATGCGAAGGCTCATGCGAACCTGCTGTACAAGCCGATCCGCTTGATGCAGCTATTCCCGCTAAATCTAGATTAACTAGAAGAACTTCTGTTTTTACTCCAGAAAAACTAACGTTGAGTATATGTGGAAGTGTACTTTTCTCACTTCCGTTTACGACATAAGAAATTCCCTCTTGATCCCAAATCTTTTTCATTGTTTCCTTATATTTTTGATATTGAGCATAACGATCTTTGCGCTCTGCTTCAGCAAGAACAGCGGCTTTATGAAGAGCTCGAATTCCTGCTACGTTTTCTGTTCCTGCACGGCGTTTTCGCTCTTGCTCTCCTCCGAAACCTTGTGGAATAAATGGAGTGCCTTCTTTTACATAAAGAAAACCAGTGCCTTTTGGACTGTTGATTTTATGACCAGAAGCACTTAAGAGATCAATGCTCAATTTCTTAACGTCAATTGATACAAGCCCATATGCCTGAACAGCGTCCGTATGAAAAATGATCCCATTTTCTTTTAATACGTTGCCGATCGACTCAATATCCTGTAATGTACCTGTTTCGTTGTTACAAAACATAATAGAAGCTAAAATCGTATCATTTCTTATTTCTTCCTGCAGCTCCTCAAGAGAGATTTGTCCGTTTTCATCAACCGGTAAGTAGGTCACATCAAAGCCTCTCTTTTCAAGTTCATGAAAAGTATGAAGAACTGCATGGTGTTCAATATGAGTTGTTATAAGATGTTTCCCTTTACCTTGCAAAGCAGAAGCGACACCTAATATTGCAAGGTTATCACTTTCCGTACCACCGCTTGTAAAAATGATTTCATTTCTGGACGCACCAATCGATTCTGCAATGGCCGCTCTTGCATCATCAAGTACTTTACGAACTCGTCTGCCGAATTGATGAATACTTGAAGGATTTCCAAAATGTTCGGTAAGATACGGAATCATCTCTTCAACCACTTCAGGATGTACAGGAGATGTTGCAGCGTGATCTAAATATACGTTTTTCATTACTCCATTCCTTCCTATATATAAAACATGTAAGCGTCCTGTCCGCCCTCGTCTTCATAATTCGCTAAATCTTCGAGTGTTGTAGAATCTAATACGTCTTTTACTGCATCACGGATTTTAATCCATAGGTTGCGTTTAGCCGGTTCTTCATCGTCCATTACTTCTACTGGAGAGATCGGTCCTTCGAGAACTCGAATGATGTCTCCAGCTGTAATCGTTGAAGCTTCTTTAGCTAAAATATAACCTCCGTAAGCACCTCTTATACTCTTAACAAGACCTGCATTTCTGAGAGGTGCAATAAGCTGCTCCAGATAGTGTTCAGAAAGACTATATTCTTTTGCGATTAATTTTAACGCGATAGGACCCTCACCTGATCTCTTTGCTAATGCCATCATGATGGTTAATCCGTACCGGCCCTTTGTTGATATTTTCAAATTGTTCACTCCGTTCTAATACAAACTTCACTAACTTTTGGCAATACGGAAGGGTTCTGCCTACGATTGCTCCAATTGTTACACAAAAAATAATGGTTCCGAATGAAATCGGTCCTTTTAACATCCATCCAAAGAAAAGAACGATGAGTTCCATAAATAGACGAATGTTTGAAACTTTCATACCTGATCTCTCGGTAAGAGCGAGCATTAAACTATCTCTCGGTCCAGCTCCGCACTCTGATGAAATATAGAGTCCGATGCCAAAGCCTAATATCAGGATTCCAATTATAAGGAAAAGCCATTTTCCAACCCACGTTATAGGATCATGGAAAAAAGGCAGCCATAAATAAAAATCAATAAACAAGCCAACAGACACCATATTTAAAAAAGCACCAGACTGAGGCATCTTTTTGGTTAATAATGATGTTGCTAAAATAACGAAAAAGCCCATAATGATCGACCACGTTCCTATCGATAACCCGAACTGTGAAAACAAACCGATATGAAGTACATCCCATGGAGCGCTTCCTAAGTTCGCCTTGATCATAAGAGCTATTCCGAAGGCCATAATAAACAGTCCCACAAAAAACACAGACCACTGAAACAAAAATTTGTTCCATCTTGAATGTTTTTGGTCTTTCACTATGCAAAATCCTTCCCTATTAAGTTGTCTGATCTTACTACTTTTCATAAATCTAAAGCTTATTATAGCATGAAATGATTTCACCTTGCATGACGTACTGTTGTATAGTATTGTCATATGACGACTAGAACAAGTGTACGGAAGGGTGAAATATCAATGGACTTGTTTTCTTATAAAGACGAAAGCTCTCACTCCTTAAAGAGACCTCTTGCTAACCGCATGCGTCCTAGAAAGATTGGGGAGTTCATCGGCCAAGAACATATTGCAGGAGAAGGAAAGCTATTAAGGCGGGCAATCGAAGCGGATCAGCTTACTCCCATGATCTTTTTCGGACCTCCTGGAACAGGCAAGACCACTTTAGCTAAAATTATCGCGAACTCAACATCAGCATGGTTTGAGCAGTTAAATGCCGTTACTTCAGGAGTGGCAGACTTAAAAGTGATTATGGGAGCAGCAAGGGAACGGCTTTTGTTAGAGGAGAAGAAGACGGTGCTCTTTATCGATGAAATTCACCGCTTCAACAAAAGCCAGCAGGACGCTCTTCTTCCTTATGTAGAAGATGGCAGTGTTATTTTAATAGGTGCAACAACAGAAAGTCCGATGTTCGAGATCAATCCCGCTCTCTTATCAAGATCACGATTGTTTCGCTTTGAACCGCTAACTGACGAGCATATCGCGAAAGTCATCGATCAAGCTCTTTCTGATAAAGAAAGAGGATACGGTAAGCATCCGATCAACATGGAAAAAGATGCTCAAAATCATATCGTTTCTATTGCGAACGGTGATGCAAGAACAGCACTTAATGCGGTGGAACTTGCTGTATTGACCACGAAACCAGATAAGGATGGCACCATCAATATCACACTTGAGATCGCTGAAGAATCCATACAGCAAAGAGTGCTTCAATATGATAAAAAAGGAGACAACCACTATGATACAGTCTCTGCTTTTATCAAAAGCATCCGCGGTTCTGATCCAGATGCCGCTCTCTACTGGCTTGCTAAAATGATTTATGCAGGAGAAGATCCGCGATTTATTGCACGCCGTCTGCTTGTGCATGCTGCTGAAGATATCGGATTAGCTGACCCTAACGCATTGTTGGTTGCCCATGCTGCAAGCTATGCGGCAGATTTTACAGGAATGCCTGAAGCACGTATCCCGCTTGCGGAAGCAACACTTTATTTAGCAACTGCTCCAAAAAGCAATAAAGTGATAACAGGAATCGATAAAGCACTTGACGCTGTAAAAAAAGAAAAAACAGGCCTTGTTCCAATCCACCTGCGTGATGCTCATTATAAAGGGGCAAAAGAATTGAAGCACGGTGAAGACTATAAATATCCTCATCACTTTGAAGATGGATATGTACCGCAGGAATATTTGCCGCGTCATCTGCAAGGCAAGACTTTTTATGAACCTACTGAACGTGGGTTTGAAAAAAATATAAAAAAACGTCTCGACTACTTCAATGAACGAAAGAAAAAAGGACAGTAAATCTATGAGACTTTTAACGGTTTTCTTATTCTGACTGCAATATGAGCTGTTCTAACTTATCAAACTAGCAAAATTTCTCTGCTTCTGTGTATAGGATTCTCTCTCATTGGTAAACATGTAAATAGTAAATGAATATTTTTGTAGCTAAGGAGAGGATTACCGTGTCAAAAATCAGACAGGACGCATGGTCAGAAGAAGACGATCTATTGCTGGCCGAAACGGTTTTGCGCCATGTCCGTGAAGGCAGTACGCAGTTGCATGCTTTTGAAGAGGTTGGAGATAAATTAGAACGAACGAGTGCAGCCGTTGGCTTTCGATGGAATGCGATCGTTAGAAAAAAATACGAACAAGCTTTAAAGATTGCTAAAAAGCAAAGAAAAGAGCGTCAGCGTGCGTTGGCAAGATCGCAACAACAGCAGCCTAAGCCTGCAGCAAAGCCTGTTCAGCCAATTCAGCAGGTTCAAACACCACAGATGCATGATGATGAAACCTATCATCCTGAAGAGTTTTTTAAGACACCATATACGTATGATAATAACACTGCAGCTTCAACGTCTGCAGCAACACCTGCAGCTCATACTCCAGCGAGCTATGTTCAGCAGCCAGCAGCTGATGCGCCGCCAGTTTCTGAAGTTTCTAATACACCAGCAGCATCGCCAGTTTCGTACTCTAATCGCCAGCCACAACCTAGTAATAGAGATGGAGTTACACTAGATGAAGTGATAGATTTCCTAAACGGATTAAAACGAAACGGAATGGCAAGCGGTAAACTTGTTCAGGAAAATATGGAACTGCGACTGCAGATGAACGAATTGCTGCAGCAAAATAAAGTGATGAAAGAACAGCTTGCCGTTCTTGAAAAAGAGCATCAAACGGTTCAGGAAGATTATCAAGCTCTTATACAAATTATGGATCGAGCAAGAAAAATGGTGCTGTTTCAAGATGAGGAAACAAATCCAAACGTAAGCTTCCGTATGGATAAGAACGGAAATCTGGAAAAACTAGCAAAATAACGTTTAAATGACTCACAAGGGTGCAACTGAGCCCGGGTGAGTCATTTTTTCGTTTAAGTTTGTGGATATTTATTGAAAATCGGATAAAAAATTTTATACGCGGAATTATTGAAGCTATAAGCGGAATTAATTGCAGTTACCTTGGAATTAATTGAGATTACCTCGTAAAAAATAAATGAGGTGTCCATGATGATTCACCTTTAAGTAATTAAAAGTATTTTGTTAACTAAAATCTCGCATACAAATAAAAAAAAGGCCCTGACCCAACTGAGACAGAACCTTTTCCTCTAGCATTTATCGAATTCTTTCAATCTTAATGTTATTTTTCTCAATAATATTATTGATCACATATCCAGCCATATACAGTCCTGATACGGACGGAACAAAAGCGTTAGAAGAAGGCGGCATTTTAGCTTTACGTATGCCAGGTGCGTTCTCAGGTACAATCTCTTTGCGGATTTCTTCGCGAATTTGTACTGGTTTTTCATCTGAGAAAACAACCGGAATTCCTTTTGTAATCCCTTCTTTTCTTAAACGCTGACGGATAACCTTAGCAATTGGGTCATAACTTGTCTTTGAAATGTCAACAATTTGAAGACGCGTCGGATCTAGTTTGTTCGCAACACCCATGCTTGAGATGATAGGGATGTTGCGGTTCAAACATTCCTTCATGAGATGTATCTTATAGGAGATCGTATCTGATGCATCAACTACAAAATCCAGTCCATATTCAAAGATCTGTTCATACGTTTCTTCTGTATAGAACATCTTAAGAGCGATAACTTCACAATCAGGATTAATAAGTGCGATTCTTTCTTTCATCAGATCTACTTTTGGTTGACCAACAGTCGTAACTAGAGCATGTATTTGACGATTCACATTTGTGATATCAACGTCATCTTTATCGATAAGGATCAAACGGCCGACTCCTGAACGCGCAAGAGCTTCAGCTGAAAAAGAACCTACTCCGCCGATTCCTAGAACAGCAACAGTTGAGTTTTTCAGAACATCGATTCCATCTTTTCCGATCGCAAGTTCATTTCTTGAAAATTGATAAAGCATACTAACGAAATCTCCTTTCAGCGTGCACATATATAAAGAAAATGCATCTTTATCAGCATATCCACTTTTGGAAACAAAATCAATATGCTTACTTGGTTTTTTTCGCACAAAAAAATGAGCCCCAAAAATGCCGTTTTCCCTTAGTTTTGAACCTGCTCTCGCAGGTGGGTGTCCTGTTTCGCATTTTGTCCGTCCCCTATCTCTCAGGGCATGGACGCTGTGAGAAAACACAAACTCCCTAGTACTTAATGTTGGCTCAAAACTTTCGGGTTGTTAACGGTCACCATAGGACCCATCGCTTAAATTCATACTATCATACGAAGATATCAAATACAAGACAAAATGTGTCTCTGTAAAAAACAATTCGTATTTTTCTAAATATTCATTTACTTGGTCTCTTGCTTCATTTTAACCGATAAGTGAAGTTCATCTAATTGCTTTTCATTCACCTTTGATGGTGCGTTGGTCAGCAAGCATGAAGCAGAAGCAGTTTTCGGAAATGCAATCGTATCTCTTAAATTAGTTCTGCCAGCTAATAGCATTACCATACGATCCAGCCCTAAAGCAATTCCGCCATGCGGAGGTGTTCCATATTCAAAAGCTTCTAAAAGGAAGCCAAACTCTTCACGTGCCGCTTCCTCAGTGAACCCTAATGTTTTAAACATTTTTTCTTGAACATCACGCTGATAGATACGCTGTGATCCGCCGCCTAACTCATAACCGTTAAGAACTAAATCATATGCTTGAGCTCTTACTTCAGCAGGGTTCGAATCCATTAAATGAAGATCTTCTGTCTTTGGCATTGTAAATGGATGGTGAAGAGCAACAAAGCGATCTGCATCTTCATCGTACTCCACAAGCGGGAAATCAACGACCCATAAGAAATTGAATTTTGATTGATCAATCAGATCCAGGTCTTTCGCTAATTTTTGTCTGAGAGCACCTAAGCTGTCTGCTACTACTGAAGGCTTATCTGCTACGAATAAAAGCAAATCTCCTTCTTCTGCATGAAGGGCACTTGTAAGGTTTGCTGCATCTTCTTCGTTAAAGAATTTAGAGATCGGTCCTTTTAAGCCTTCTGCCTCAACCTTCATCCAAGCTAAACCTTTTGCTCCGTATACTGCTGTAAATTCAGTAAGTCCGTCGATGTCTTTTCTGGAATAGCTCGCTGCTTTTCCTTTAACGTTGATCGCTTTAACTTGCCCGCCGTTCTCAACTGCTGCAGCAAATACTTTAAAACCTGACTCCTTCACAATTTCAGAAACGTTAATGAGCTCTAAACCAAAACGAGTGTCGGGCTTATCTGAACCATAGCGGTCCATAGCTTCTTTGTATGTCATTCTTGGGAATGGCTTTGGAATCTCAACACCTTTTACTTTTTCCAATAACCCAGTCATCATCTCTTCCATCATAGATAAGAGTGGTTCCTGACCCATAAAAGAAGTTTCGATATCGACTTGTGTGAATTCCGGCTGGCGGTCTGCACGCAAGTCCTCATCTCTAAAACAGCGAACGATTTGATAGTATTTTTCAAAACCAGAAACCATTAAAAGCTGCTTAAATAATTGTGGAGACTGCGGTAGTGCATAAAATTCTCCTGGATGCACACGACTCGGCACAAGATAATCACGTGCTCCCTCAGGTGTGCTCTTCGTAAGCATCGGTGTTTCCATTTCCATAAATTCATCATTCTCAAGGAAGTTACGGATATAGCGAGTTACCTCATGTCTCATCTTCATCGTTTCTTGCATAACCGGACGACGCAAGTCTAGGTAACGATATTTCAAACGTACGTCTTCTGTAATATCCATATCTTCACTAATGGAGAAAGGAGGTGTTTTTGCGCTGTTCAATATTTTTATGTCTTCACCAGAGATTTCGATCTTACCCGTAGCCATAACTTGGTTAACTGTACTTGGATCACGTTCGATTACAGTGCCAGTTACAGTAAGAACATACTCACTTCTTACTTTTTCAGCTGTTTCTAGAGCTTCTGCTGATACTTCAGGTGAAAAGACGATCTGTACAACTCCAGAACGGTCACGAAGATCAATGAAGATCAAACCGCCTAAGTCACGTCTTTTTTGTACCCAGCCAGTGATTGTTACTTTTTCACCAATAATTTGTTCAGTAATCTTACCACATTGATGTGTGCGATATTCCATAAGATGTGTCCTCCTTATTTCCCTTGCTTGATAAATGTGCTCAATTCTTCGATCACTACTTCTTGTTGATCGCCAGAATCCATATTTTTAACGTTGATGATTCCTTTTGTCAGCTCTTCTTCACCCAATATGGCAACAAATTTAGCCTTCAATCGGTCAGCGGCTTTAAACTGTGCTTTCATCTTTTTATCTAAGTAGTCTTTGTCACTCTTGATGCCGTTCTGACGAAGCTGGCTTAAGATTGAAACTGACTTTTGTTTTGCTTCATCACCTAGCGCAACAACATAACAGTCAAGCTCTTCTTCAGTTTCTAGCGTGACGCCTTCTGCTTCCAGTGCTAACAAAAGTCGCTCTAAGCTCATCGCAAAACCGATACTTGGAGTAGCAGGACCGCCTAAGTCTTCAACTAGACCGTTATATCTGCCTCCGCCGCTAAGTGTTGTTATAGCGCCAAAGCCTTCTGCTTCACTCATGATTTCAAACGCAGTGTGGTTGTAGTAATCTAATCCTCTAACTAGCGTTGGGTCTATCACATACTCAATGTTCATTCCATCTAAGCTTGACTTAACGTCTTTAAAGTACGCTTTTGACTCTTCGTTTAAGTGTTCCAAAATTGAAGGAGCATTCTTCATAAGCTCGTGATCACGGTCTTTTTTACAATCCAGAATTCGAAGCGGATTCTTCAATAATCGGTTCTGACAATCTGAACAGAATTCATCGATTCTAGGTTCAAAATGTGCGATCAGTGCTTCTTTATGAGACTTGCGGCTTTCAGCATCTCCCAATGTATTCAATACGAGACGAAGCTTTTTCAAACCAAGCTCTTTATATACCGTCATCGCAAGTGAGATTACTTCTGCATCAATGGCAGGATCTGCTGAACCCATCGCTTCAATACCAAACTGTACAAATTGACGATAGCGACCTGCTTGCGGTCTTTCATAACGGAACATAGGCTGAATGTAAAATAATTTCACTGGCTGTCCGGGAAGACCGAACATTTTATTTTCAACGTAAGATCGAGTAACAGGTGCTGTGCCTTCTGGACGAAGGGTTAAGCTCCGGTCACCACGATCATTAAATGTGTACATTTCTTTTTGTACGATATCTGTTGAGTCTCCAACACCTCTTTGAAACAAATCAGTATGTTCAAAGATCGGTGTGCGGATCTCTTTATAGTTAAATCGCGCTGATACTTCTTTCGCTTTTTGTTCGACCAGCTGCCACTTTTCGACTTCTCCTGGGAGTATATCTTTCGTTCCCCTTGGAATGTTAATACTCATTTTCTTTCATCCTCCCGCTTTTTCATGTTCGTTAAAATCAAAGGCAGTTTTCGTGTACTTTGTTGTCTTATGAAAGTGGTTGATTTCCGCTCCAGATGCTCGCTTTCCGCGGGGTGTGCGGTGAGCCTCCTAGCGCTATACACTATTAGGAGTCTCACCTGTCCCGCTTCAAGGAAGTGTCTTGTTCCTGCGTCTACAAGTTTATGCTTATGCAGTGAGCTTCCTCGTAACATGCCTTGCGAGATGTTTCTCAAGTGGTAGGCACGCACCTTGCGCTCCAATCAACTTGTCAAAGAAGTGAATCGAACACAATGCCTTTAATGCACAATATGTTAGAAAACACTCAAATAAAAAAATCCCGTCCCTTATGAAATCTGTCATTTCATAAGGGACGGGATTTTCCCGCGGTGCCACCCTGCTTCGAAGCTAAAAAGCTTCCTCATTATGCAAGTAACGATTGCCCACGTGTAACTCTACTGAGGTTGATAATAACCGTTCGAATTAAAACCTATGAAGTGTCTTTCACTTTATCATCAGGGAGAAATACTTCCAGCCGTGGTATTTCCTCTCTAACCCTGTGGGGTAAAGGTACTTTTCTTCGTCATCAGTTTTACATTTTGGAATTGTAGATTATCATACTTTTCATTAGGGTATGATGTCAATAGTTTTCGCGTTTTATTTTTTTCTTTAATTGATTTACTTGGTACAAGTTTAATCCAAACTCTTCTGCGAGTTCCATATTGTTCGATGATTTTTCAAGAGAAAGAAAATCATGAAAGCTTAGATTCTTCCACCCAGGAATCCCTTCAATACCTTTTCGGTTCTGCCTCATAAAAACCCCTCCGCCTTTTTTGGTTTAGTCTTTCCATAAAGGCGGAGGTTTCATTCATTTGTATTTACATTTTAGAATCTAAGATCAAGGTTACAGGACCATCATTTGTAAACGTTACATCCATCATCGCTCCAAAAACACCTGTTTCCACATGAACGCCTAAATGACTAAGCTTATTGTTAAAATATTCATACATGGTAATCGCATGATCAGGTTTAGCGGCTTCCATGAAATTCGGCCGTCTTCCCTTTTTCGTATCACCATACAAAGTAAATTGAGAAATGGAAAGTATGCTGCCATCGATATCCTTGAGTGATAGGTTCATTTTTTCATTTTCATCTTCAAAGATACGGAGATTCACAATTTTTTCTGCTAAATAATCTGCATCTTTCTCTGTATCGTCATGGGTAACACCAACTAATAGCACAAGGCCGCTTTCAATTTTGCCCTTCACTTCAGAATCAACTATAACCTCTGCATTTTTAGCACGCTGCAATACTACCTTCATTACAAGATCACTTCCCTTAAAGCCTATTGCATAAGCCGTCTTACGGCATAAATATCAGGAATACGTTTAATTCGCTCTACAACTTTTTGCAGATGGCTAACATTGTGAATTGAAATAGACATGCTGATTGTAGCCATTTTATTTCGATCTGACTTACCACTAACCGCTGTGATATTTGTCTTTGTTTCTGCAACTGCCTGCAGAACTTCATTAAGAAGACCGCGTCGGTCAAAGCCGTTAATTTCAATGTCCACATTGTAATTTTTAGGCTGTTCCAAATTGCCTTCCCACTCAACAGGCAACAAACGTACCTGAGCATCTTCGTTATGAACATTCACACAATCTTCCCGGTGAACAGAGACACCGCGCCCTTTTGTAATGTAACCTACAATGTCATCTCCAGGTACAGGATTACAGCACTTAGATAAACGAATCAGCATATTATCAATGCCTTTTACGACGATGCCAGAATCTGTTCGTTTTTTGGGCTCGGGCTTTTCAGCAGAATCCCTGATCGCGTCGAGGAGTTCTGAATTATCCGGGTCCTGCTCTTTTTTACGGCGTACTTTATCTGTTAGACGTGTAGCGATTTGAGCGGCAGTGATACCGTTATAACCGACTGCTGCATACATGTCTTCTTCGCCTGCAAAGTTATACTTTTGAGCTACATATTGAAGATTTTCAGTTGTGAATATGTCTTTAAGCTCGTAACCGCGATTCTTAATCTCTTTTTCAACGAGCTCTTTACCTTTAGCAACGTTCTCTTCTCTTCTTTCACGCTTAAACCATTGACGTATTTTATTTTTCGCATGAGAACTTTGAGTAATTTTCAGCCAATCTTGACTTGGTCCATAAGAATGCTTACTCGTTAAAATCTCAATGATATCTCCAGTTTTCAAGCGATAATCTAATGTGACCATCTTCCCGTTCACCTTAGCCCCAATACACCTATTCCCAATTTCTGTATGAATGCGGTAGGCAAAATCGATTGGAACGGAACCTGAAGGCAGTTCATATACATCTCCTTTTGGCGTGAAAACAAACACCATATCAGAGAAAAGGTCGACTTTTAATGATTCCATAAATTCTTCGGCATCTACAACATCATTTTGCCACTCAAGAATTTCACGGAACCACGTCAGTTTATTTTCAAAAGTACTTACAGGTGCTTTCGTAGCACCTTCTTTATAAGCCCAGTGTGCAGCAATCCCGTATTCCGCTACACGGTGCATATCAGCCGTTCTGATTTGAACTTCAAGCGGGTCTCCTTTTGGACCGATAACGGTCGTATGAAGGGACTGGTACATATTTGCTTTAGGCATGGCAATATAATCTTTAAAGCGCCCTGGCATAGGTTTATATGCGGTGTGGATAATCCCTAATGCAGCATAGCAATCTTTAATATTTTGAACGATAATTCGAACGGCAAGCAGGTCATATATCTCGTTAAACTGCTTGCCTTGCTTAGCCATTTTCCGATAGATGCTGTAAATATGTTTCGGTCTTCCAGAAATGTCTACCTGAATGTTAACTTCTTTTAACTTGCTCTTCATTTCATCCATCACTAGATGAACATACTCTTCCCGTTCAGCTCGTTTTTGCTGCATTAAGTTAACGATTCTGTAGTATTGCTGTGGATTTAGGTACCTTAAAGAAACATCTTCAAGCTCCCACTTAATGGTTGAAATCCCAAGACGATGGGCAAGCGGAGCGAAGATTTCAAGCGTTTCATTCGCTTTTTGAATCTGTTTTTCTTTTGGCATATGTTTCAGTGTACGCATGTTGTGAAGACGGTCAGCAAGCTTGATCAAAATACATCTGATATCTTGTGCCATCGCAACAAACATTTTGCGATGATTCTCAGCCTGTTGTTCCTCTTTTGACTTGAACTTGATCTTCTTCAGTTTTGTAACACCATCAACAAGCATAGCCACTTCTTCATTAAACTGGTTGGATATATCCTTAAGAGTAATAGAGGTATCTTCAACTACATCGTGAAGAAACCCTGCAGCTACAGTTACAGGATCCATTTGCAGGTTAACAAGGATGGCTGCTACTTCAACAGGATGATGAATATAGGGCTCTCCCGATTTACGGAATTGTCCCTCATGTGCACTTTTTGCGTATTCATAGGCCTTCGTAATAAAGCCGATGTCGTCTTTAGACAGATAGCTTTCCGCTTTTTGCAATACTTGCTCAATCGTCATGGAATCACCTTACGTTGTCATTGTATATTGCTTCTATTATCGTTAAATTGAACCCTCATGTAAAGCGAAAAACGAAATTTGTCGAATGAATGGGCAGTTTTTGTGACAGGATTGTAAAAAAAGGCTGTTTCTGCATGAATGAATTCTGTAAAAAGAGGTTGATTTCCGTTGCAGGTGCTCGCTTTCCGGGGGGTCTGCGGTGAGCCTCTTAGCGCTTTGCAGTGATAAGAGTCTCACCTGGCCCACTAGTCCCCCAGGAGTCTCGCACCTTACACTACAATCAACTTATCGAGATGTCCTTGAAAGAATCTTCAAATAGCAACAGCCCTTTTGCTTTTTAGAAGGAAATTAAAAAAGAGCCCCTTTAATAGGAACTCTCTCATCTGTTTAGTATTGAGTTAAAGTGAAGATATCATAACCTGAAAGTTTCTTGCGGCCATCTAAGTAAGTAAGTTCGATCATGAATGCGATACCTACAACTACTCCGCCAAGTTCTTCAACAAGCTTAATCGTTGCTTCAATTGTTCCGCCCGTTGCAAGTAAATCGTCTGTGATCAAGACTCTTTGTCCTGGTTTGATCGCGTCTTTATGCATTGTTAAAACATCTTTACCATATTCAAGACCGTAATCGACCTTAATTACTTCACGAGGAAGTTTTCCTTCTTTTCGAACCGGAACAAATCCTAGTCCAAGAGTGTAAGCTACAGGACATCCTACGATAAATCCGCGTGCTTCAGGTCCAACAATAACATCGACCTGTTTTTCTTTAGCGTACACAGCAATATCATCCATTGCTTGTTTATATACTGCACCATCAGACATAAGTGAAGTGATATCTTTAAAACGAATGCCTTCGATTGGAAAATCTTCTACTACTGAAATAAACGGCTTATAATCCATGAATCTTTGCCTCCTGAAAATTACAAACTGGCTTTTGGCCGGGTTTGTTCTGTAAACCAGCTTTTTAAAGAATGATAAGAAGAATAAACGAGCTGATTTTCTATGTCTGCTTGTTCAAACTTTTTCTGATATGTTTCAGAACTTTCTAATTCTCTTTTGCTAGGTTCTTTATTAATGAAAATAACACCATCGTCTATTGTAACAAAATCCAGCTCAAAAAACACCTTTGACATAAAATCTATTGTTTCTTTTGACCAGCCCTTCCATTTCGCGAGTTCTGCACCATCTTTACGAACATTAAACGTTTTTCGTTTGGCTAAAAAGCCATAAAACCATTTAAAGTGTTCTCTTGTTGGCAGCGTAGTGAAAAAGTGTTCTGTGTTTTGGTGGAACACTGCATAAATCCGAGATGGTTCTCCGATCGTTTCCAGCCATTCTGAAAAACGAGCAAGAGAGGAAGGGACATCTAAGAACACTAAATATTTATCTTTAAAATAATCTTTCGGAAGTGTAGAAAGCTCATCTTCTCCGATCACGTGTTCAGTTAATCCCTCTAGTCCCGCAAGTTTTAATGTGTCTTTTTCAAACGCGATAAAACATGTTTTGGAGTATGGCAGACCAATCAACCTTTTACCAGCGTCTTTTAGACCACGGTAGTCAAAAAGCTGAAAATGATTTACAGAAAGATCTTCAAGAAGAAGTTGAGGTTTTCGATAACCGTTCCATTCGTTTAATTGAATTTGACCGACTAATGAAAGCAAAGAGTAAGGAGTCATCTCATCAAGTAAACTTCCTTTTTGAAAACCGATACAATCCAATACAGACATCTCACCATTTCCTACCTGTAATTTTAGGTGGTTTGACTGACTGCCAATCCTTTTCATCTCGCGTATAGGCACTTCTTCAATCAATACTCGAGGTGATGGATTTCCTACACCAAAAGGAGCTAAAGTACTTAGCATCTCAACAGTTTCCAGTGAAACCTCGCCTAGAGTAGCACTAAGATCAATAGAAGTAACCGGAAGATAATCTTCTGGTTGTAAACAATTCTTCGCTTGCTTAATGAGCCTCTTTCTCAGCTCATCCACATCATGCATCGACAAGGTCATTCCTGCTGCCATCGGGTGACCTCCGAAATGAGGCAGGATATCTCTTGATTCGGACAGATTCTCAAACATATCGAAACCTTTTATGCTCCTGGCCGATCCTTTTGCCGTTTCCTTTTCATGATCCAAACAAAGCACGATGGTTGGCCGGTAAAATTTTTCTACCAAACGGGAGGCTACTATTCCGATAACCCCTGGGTTCCAACCTTCTTTCGCAAGAACTAGCACTTCATTTTCGTCAGATGGAAAACTCTCTTCAACCATAGTGATTGCTTCTTTCGTGATCTCATTAACGATCCCTTGACGCTCTTTGTTAACCGAATCGATCTCTTCAGACAGCATGGCAGATTCTTCACGATCGTTTGAGGTAAACAACTCTACAACTGGCATCGCTGATCCAAGCCTGCCTGCTGCGTTTACTCTCGGTCCGATCGCAAACCCTACATCTTCTGCTGAAAGTTCTTTTTCGTAAAGTCCTGCTACTTTTAACAGCTCTTGCAAACCTATCTTATCTGTTTTTGAGAGTGCTTCTATTCCAAGTTTCGCGATCACTCTATTTTCATCAACAAGCGGTACAAGGTCTGCTATTGTTCCTATACACGCAAAATCAAGCAAGTGCAGCAAAGGTTTTCCGTGAAGCGCATGCGCTACTTTAAAAGCGACTCCTACCCCCGCTAGACCGGAAAAAGGATACGTGCAGCCAGGTTTTTTAGGATTAATGATGCTATAAGCATCTGGTAATACAGGCGGCGCTTCATGATGATCGGTAATGATAAAATCAAGTCCGATCTCTTTAGCAACAGCTGCCTCATGTACAGCAGAAATTCCCGTATCAACGGTTACTACAAGTGAATAGCCTTCTTCTTTCGCTTTTCTGAGAGCGGGTTCATTAGGTCCGTATCCCTCTGTGAATCGATTGGGAATATAATAATCAAACTGTGCCCCTAATTCTTTCAGCGCATAATACATAACCGTTGTACTGCTGACACCGTCTGCATCATAGTCTCCAAAAATCAATATCTTTTCTTCAGATTCTATCGCTTTATGTATCCGCTCAACACTTTCTTTCATACCATCCATCAAGAACGGATCGTGAAATTGATTCGTATCTATTTTTAAAAATGCTTGTGCTTCTTCTATTGTCTCAATCCCTCTAACGATTAGCAAATTTGCAATAAGCAGAGGTACGTCTAATTCTTGGGACAACCATTTTGCCTTTTCTTCTGAAGGTTTTTGGATTTCCCACCTTGTTCTAGGCTCCAGCATAAAAAATCACCTCTTAACCTATTCATTATACAAAACAGGATAAGAGGTGACAATTTATGAATGAAATTTATCTTTAGATTTCTGGTTCTGCTTCAACAGGTCGTGTCTTTTTCGATTTCATCTGTCGTGATTTCATTACGTACCACAACTGAGAGGCGATAAAGATTGATGAGTAAGCACCAAAAGTTAGACCAATTAACAAGGCAATGGAGAAGTTTCTGATGGAATCTGCTCCAAAAATTAATAGAGCAACTGCTGCGATGATTACCGTCAGTACAGTATTGATGGATCGACCTAACGTTTCACGAATACTTCTATTAACGATTTCAGCTAGCTTTTCTTGTGTTTTTACTTTTTCAAGTTTCATATTTTCACGAATACGGTCAAATGTAACAATCGTATCGTTGATGGAATAACCAACAATGGTCAAAACAGCTGCGATGAACGGCAGATCAACTTCAATTCTTAAGATGCTAAAGATTGCAATGATCATAAACGCATCGTGCAGTAACGCAACAACGGAGGCAACAGCCATGGACCACTCGAAACGGAATGCTACATAGATAATGATACCAACTGAAGCAATCAGAACTGCAAATAGGGCGTTTTGTGCAAGCTCACGGCCAACAGTCGGTGTTACAGTACTTATACTTGGTGTTTCCCCATATTTATCTTCAAAATGGGTGTTTATCTTTGCCACTTCGTCTTTTGATAATGCTCCCTTAAAGGCAACATTTGCTTGATCATTATTTCCGGCTAGTACAACCGATTCTGGATCGAGACCAAGTGACTTAAACTCTTCTTCAACACCTTCATTTGTTAACGTTTCAGTCGCTTGAATATTAACACGTGAACCACTATCAAAATCAATACCAAGTTTTAGACCGATTGTAAGTAAAAATACAATTCCAACAATCGTAAGGAGAGTTGAGATGATGAAATAAAGGTTTCTGTTTTTTACAAAGTCGTAATTAAAGCTCACGGATGTCACTCTCCTTTACACCAAACAACCCTGGCTTTTTATCCATCACACGTGACTGTACCCATAGTCCAAGGAATAGTCTTGTTCCGAAAACGGCTGTGATGAAACTTGCCAGTACCGAAATGATTAAAACCAATGCAAAACCTTTTACTGAACTCGTCCCATAAGCGAATAAAACAGCTGCTGCAAGAATCGTTGTAATGTTTGCATCAAAGATCGTTGTAAATGAACGGCGGTTCCCCGCTTTAAAAGCACTTAAAACGGATTTTCCGCTTCTCAATTCCTCTTTTATACGTTCATACGTGATAATGTTAGCGTCAACTGCCATACCCACACCTAGAATAAGTGCTGCGATACCAGGCAATGTTAAAACGCCGTTCATTAAATAGAAAATGGCTAAAATCAACCAAATATAGATGGATAGAGTTAATACAGCAATAATTCCTGGGATACGGTAGAAGATCAGCATGAATAAAAAGATTGCTGCAATACCGATAAAGCCAGCAAATACTGTTTCGTTTAATGCTTTTTCACCGAATTTTGCTCCAACAGATGTAGAATATACTTCATCAAGCTTAACTGGCAAGGCTCCTGCATTTAGGATACTTGCAAGACTTTTTGCTTCTTCTACTGAGAAAGATCCCTCGATCATAACGTCGCTTTGTGAAAGCACTTGATTAACAGCAGGTGCAGAAATGTATTTGGGCTCCTTACCAGCTAATTCTTTTTGCTGTTCTTTCTTAAACGAATCACCTTTTTCAAAATCTAACCAAATAACAAGAACATTTTCACCAGGAGGCATGTTCACGATTTGTTCAGTAACTTGTTTGAACTTGTCAGCATCTTTAAGTTCAAGTGTTACTATTGGATTGTTCGTTTGTTGCGCAAATGACTGTTTTGCAGCATTTCCTTTTAAATCAGATCCATCAAGCAACACTTTGTCATTTACATCACGAAACGTAAGTTCTGCTTGCGTAGACAATAGTTCACGCGCTTTATTTTGATCAGACACACCGGCAAGCTGAACACGGATACGGTTGTTGCCTTCGATCTGAATATCAGGTTCAGACACACCTAACACGTTGATACGGCTGTTTAACGCTTCAACCGTGCTATTTAACGTTGCTTCCGTTATTTTTTGACCTTTTTTTACAGGTTCAACATCATAAAGCACTTCAAAACCGCCTTGGAGATCAAGTCCAAGCTTTGTTTCTTTTACGATCTTTTCTGTCGTAAGCCCAATAAGTGCGGCAAACATTAGAAGTACGATAAAAAAGATGACGATCTTACTTCTCTTTACCACTTTAAGAAACCTCCTTCATGCTGCACCAAAAAGACAACATTATGTATAAGTACGAATACTAATCCTTCCCATTATAGCGATTGTTGTTTTTTTCTGTCAATTTGTCCTGTGATTGTTCATAAATAAAACATAAACAAAGTGAAGCATCCGCTTCACTTTTGATAACACTATTCTTTATAAGATTGAATCGTTAGCCATGTCATAAAATCATTCAGTGAAAGTGCTAGAATTTGATCGACTAGCGCATGGAGACGAGGCTCGATCTTTTTTTTCTTTAACCTGGCCTGTACACATTCCCATATTTCCTCTTCTGTAACACTTTCATACCCCATGTAATGAAATTCTTCTTTTTTGCTCTGTACGGCTGGCTTCACTTCTTTTTTCCAATGAGTAAAATGAGTATCCTCCATCATTCTTCTCTCCTTTCAATATGAAACAAGCTGTCATGACCTTTCACACATCGTGCATATAGTGATATATGAGATTGTCCAAGAAAGGACAGGTTAAAATGACAAAACAAACACTTGTACAAGGAACGATTCTGCTTATTTTAGCAGGTCTTGTAACTCGGATACTTGGTTTCGTTAACCGAATTGTAATGGCACGCGTAATGGGACCTGAAGGTGTTGGACTCTATATGATGGCAGTTCCAACGTTTTTATTGGCCGTTACGCTGACAAGACTGGGTCTTCCGATCGCTATTTCAAAGCTTGTAGCGGAAGCTGATGCTACAGGTGACAGATCGAAAGTGAAGAAAATTTTAATCGTTTCACTCGCCATCACTGGTGTTCTAAGTATATTGATCACTATTGCTTTATTTATTGCAGCCCCGTTGTTAGCTCAATACTTTTTTACAGATAAAAGAACGATATGGCCGCTGCTCGCGATTGCACCTGTTGTTCCTGTAATCGCTGTATCCTCTGTATTGAGAGGATACTTCCAAGGACTGCAGAACATGAGACCTTCAGCTTATTCACAAGTGATCGAGCAGGTTGTCAGGATTGCCCTCGTAGCTCTTTTAACCGGCCTTTTTCTGCCATACGGTGTTGAATACGCAGCGGCTGGGGCGATGATCTCTGTAATCATCGGCGAACTCGCATCTCTGTTATACATGTTTTCCATGTTCAAAGTAAAAAAGAAAATGCGCATACGAAAAGGCTTCTTCAAACAGTTAAAACAAGGACACGAAACACTGAAAGACCTTTTGAATATTGCACTTCCTACAACAGGAAGTCAATTGATCGGTTCGGTTTCGTACTTTTTCGAACCAATCGTTGTTGCAAAAAGTTTAGCACTTGCCGGAATCACCACAGCTGTAGCCACAGCCCAATATGGGGAACTTGCAGGCTATGTTATTCCTTTATTGTTTTTGCCAACGTTCATAACCTATTCTCTTTCTGTGTCTTTGGTCCCTGCTATAAGTGAAGCGAATGCACAAAAAAAATACCATCTTATCGAGCACCGGCTTAATCAAGCGTTGAAGCTCTCCATGCTATCAGGTGGTATTGCGGCAGTTGTAATGTATGTTTTTGCTGTTCCCATCATGGACTTGATGTATGATTCACCAGCATCTGCTTCTTATGTAAAGATTATGACTCCTTTTTTCTTTTTTCTCTATTTTCAAGGTCCATTGCAAGCCGTTCTTCAAGCCCTAGACTTGGCTCGGTCTGCGATGATCAATAGCCTTATTGGTGCACTAGTGAAATTAACAGCCATCTTTGCACTTGCTACACGTCCAGAATTCGGGATTATGGGCGCTGCTCTCGGTATAGTAATTAGTATAGTTGTCGTAACATTGCTGCACTTTGCTACAGTTATAAAAGCGATCAGCTATACAATCGTTGTGAAAGATTTTATATTTTGTTTGCTAGCTATAATCATTACAGGCGGAGGCGCAGTATACTTATACCGTTATATGATGCCACAGTTTCCACCACTGCAAGGTCTAATCATCTGTGTTACAGCAACATGCTGCCTATATTTGTTCACACTAATCTTTTTTAAGCTTTTAGGAAAAGAAGATTTAAAGCACATACCATTCATAAAAAAATGGGTATAAAACAGCCGCTCGGCTGTTTTATTTTTTCTTATTCATTTCATCAACATATAGTGATCCATCATCGTTAATTGTGCAGAAGGAAATGGTTTTAATATCTTTATAACCAACTTTTTTCAGCTCTTGTCTGAGCCAAAAAGGAGTTTTGTCCATTTTTTCTAAGTTGTCCTCTAACATTTTCCCGTCCAATATAAGTGGTAAGATCATCTGGAACGGAGTCTTGTTTGAATCTTCATTTTTCTTAATTACAGATAGTTTTCCTGTTGTTTCTAAAACACCAAATTCCACTTCATTTAAACTTTTTATGTTGTTCTCTCTTAATTGTGTGAGAAGGTCATCAAAATTATATCGTTGTTTTTTCATTTCTTCTTCATCTACTTTACCTTCACGAATGATTAAAGAAGGTTTTCCGTCAACAATCTCTCTCATTCTTCTGCTCTTCAAAGAAACTAAAGCTAACAAAAGCTGAATACCAAGCAATACAAAAATGGATACGAGGGAATTTAACATTGGAATTTTCGGATCTTCAATGGATATGACCGCTAACTCAGCAATCATGATGGATACGACAAAATCAATAATGGACAATTTTCCTATCTCACGTTTACCCATCATACGAAAGATAACCATAATTAAAAAATATATAAAAAGCGTTCTAAATATAATCGTATAAAGCTCCATAATCCCCCTCCTTCCATAATCTTTCTCATCACATTCCATTTGTTAGTGTGGCACAGAAATGAAAAAACATGATACGAAGGTTTTGCCAATAACAAAGAAATGGGAACCGAAGGGAAAATACCTTGCTTGTACTTCTAATTCTGAAAAAGACTGAATAAAGTATATAGAAAGCTTGTAGGAATAAGGAGGATCAAAAGATGGGGATTAAGCATATGGCTTCTTCTATGGGACGGGGTTTGATAGCAGTTCTTCTTATGATTTTGCTATGCAGTTTGGTTCTTTCACTATTATTACGATTTACCGGACTGACAGAAGCATCACTCAAATGGGTAACGATCGGCTTATCTTTTTTATCATTATTTATTGGCGGGATGATTTCTGGAAAAAAAGGGCAAAGTAAAGGCTGGCTTTTAGGCGGCGGTACAAGTATTCTGTTCTCTTTTCTTGTTTTCCTCATTCAATATTTAGGTTACCAAAGTACATTTAACTCTTCTCAGTATATGTATCATGGCCTTTTTCTTCTGTTAGCAATGATCGGCGGTATTATGGGCGTTAACTTAAGCAGTCATAAGCAAACATATAAATAAGACCCGTTACATAACGGGTCTTATCTTTTTGCTATAGAGCAGCTTCTTCTTTTACTTCACGAATCGCGTTGCGGTCAAATGTTAGCTTTGCACCATCATTCGAACGAATAACTGCAACATTGTCATCAATGCTATCCAGCGTTCCGTGCAATCCACCGATAGTTACTACTTTGTCGCCTTTTTTCAGATTAGACTGCATTTCACGAACCGCTTTCTGTCTTTTTTGCTGCGGACGGATCAACAAGAAATAAAAAATAGCAAACATTAAGATAATCGGCAATATTCCTCCAAGATTTCCCATACTTATTCACCCCTTTCTGTAAGTTAAATACTGTTTTCGTAAGCTTTTGAAAGTAGTTGATTTCCGCTTCAGGCGGCTCGCTTTCCACGGGGCGTGCGGTGAGCCTCCTGCCGCTCTGCGCCATTAGGAGTCTCCACCTGACCGCTCGTCCCGTAGGAGTCTCGCCACCTTACGCTCCAATCAACTTGTCAATGAAGAAAATGAGCAAAAGTTTATGCCGAGTAAAATATTACTGAAACCGGAATGCTTTCGAAACCTTATTTAGAAATTACGTGCATTCGGTTTATTGAAGCCGTACATTTCGAAAAATTCATTTCTAAAGTCAAGAAGCCTGTCTTCCATGATCGCTTGTCTTACTTGCTTCATTAAGTTTACCAAAAAATAAAGATTGTGGTAACTTGTTAATCTAAATCCGAATGTTTCGTTTGCTTTTACAAGATGACGAATATACGCTCTGGAATACGTTCTGCACACATGACAATCACACTTTTCATCGATTGGACGGAAGTCTCGTGCATACTTTGCGTTTCGAACCACGAGTCTTCCTTCGCTTGTCATACATGTCCCATTTCTTGCGATACGAGTAGGCAGAACACAGTCGAACATATCTATTCCTCTAATTGCACCGTCAATAAGTGAATCTGGAGACCCAACACCCATCAAATAACGAGGCTTGTTTTCCGGAAGATGCGGAGTAGTGAAATCTAACACTCGGTTCATCACATCTTTCGGTTCTCCTACAGAAAGACCTCCAACCGCATAGCCAGGAAAATCAAGTGATACAAGGTCTCTAGCACTTTGTTTTCTAAGCTCTTCGTACTCTCCGCCTTGAACAATACCGAACAGAGCTTGATCCTGAGGTCTAGCATGTCCTTTTAAGCAACGTTCAGCCCAACGGCTCGTACGTTCTACAGATGCCTTCATATACTCATATTCAGCTGGATATGGCGGGCACTCGTCAAATGCCATCATAATATCGGAGCCTAGTGCATTTTGAATCTCCATCGCTCCCTCAGGACTTAAGAAAAGTTTTTCACCACTAAGGTGGTTTCTGAAGTGAACGCCTTCTTCCTTAATCTCTCTAAGGTCACTTAAAGAAAAAACTTGAAAACCACCTGAATCTGTGAGAATCGGACGATCCCAATTCATAAATTTATGCAGTCCTCCTGCTTCTTTTACGATATCATGGCCTGGTCTTAGCCAAAGGTGATACGTATTGCTCAGGATAATCTCTGCACCTAGCTCTTTTAGTTCTTCAGGACTCATCGTTTTTACCGTAGCTAACGTACCAACAGGCATAAAGATAGGAGTCTCGAACGTTCCATGCGGGGTATGGACTTTCCCGAGTCTAGCTCCTGACTGTTTACACGTTTTAATTAGTTCATAAGTTACTGCTGGTTTCATAACTAAAATATATCCCCCTTAAAGTATAAGCATCGCGTCACCGAAACTGAAAAAACGATACTTTTCTTCAACGGCTTCATGATATGCTCTTAAAACGAAATCTTTCGTTGCGAATGCGCTCACCAACATAATTAACGTTGATTTCGGCAGATGAAAGTTTGTGATCAGACCGTCGATCGCTTTAAACGTATATCCCGGATAAATAAAGATATCTGTCCAGCCCGAGTCTTCCTTAAACTCTCCATCAAATTTGTTTGCTACCGTTTCAAGTGTACGAGTACTCGTAGTTCCAACGGTAATGATCCTTCCGCCAGCCGCTTTAACTTCATTCAGTAGTTCAGCTGTCCCTTTTGTAATCTGATAAAACTCTGCATGCATGTCATGTTCGAAAATGTTTTCTACACTCACAGGACGAAACGTCCCTAATCCCACGTGTAGCGTTATAAACGTAACATGTACACCCATCGCTTTAATATCTTCAATCATCTCAGTTGTAAAATGCAGTCCAGCAGTCGGTGCAGCTGCTGATCCTTGATGCACAGCAAAAACTGTTTGATAGCGGTCTTTCTCTTCAAGCTGTTCTTTAATATAAGGTGGAAGCGGCATCTGCCCAAGGTCATCGAGAAGTTCATAGAATATCCCTGAGTAGATAAACTTTAACTGCCTGCCGCCATGGTCGCTCTCGCCCGTACAGACCGCTTTTAAGCGTCCGTCTCCAAACGTGATTTCTGTTCCAGGCTTTATGCGCTTTGCTGGTTTAACCAGTGTCTCCCATGTGTCGTTTCCTTCTTCTTTTAAAAGAAGAACTTCAACCTTTGCACCTGTATCAGACTTTTGTCCAAAAAGTCTTGCTGGCAGAACACGTGTATCATTTAAAACAAGGCAGTCTCCTTCTTTTAAGGACTGCTTTAAATCATAAAAATGTTTATGCTCAATTTTTTCTTGTGATCTATCTAACACCATCAGCCTAGAAGAAGTTCTGTTCTCCAAAGGTGTCTGAGCGATTAGTTCTTCAGGAAGATGGAAATCAAAATCATTTACGTTCATGTATTGTATTCCTGCTTTCTATTTAAATCGACCTATAATCATAAAGATCAAGGAAAGAACAACACTGATGATAATGGAAGTCATGATTGGAAAATAAACAGTTGTGTTTCCTTTTTTCCAAACCATATCACCAGGAAGTTTGCCAATATACGTACCTACTAATCCTATTATAATCAGAACGATTCCTGCAATAATTAAGAGCCGATTCAATCTCCGGACGCCTCCAGTCCAAAATAATGATAGGCTTGTTCAGTTACCATCCGTCCACGAGGGGTACGCTGTAAAAAACCAATCTGCAGAAGATACGGTTCATACACATCTTCAATCGTCATGGACTCTTCTCCTATTGTAGCCGAAATGGTCTCTAGCCCGACAGGACCGCCCTTGTACGTGTGAATGATCCCTAGTAATAATTTATGGTCAATATGGTCCAAACCTAAACGGTCTACTTGCAGAAGTTCAAGTGCTTTTTGGCAGATGGGCAGCGAAATGGTATCTTTGCCTTCCACTTGTACAAAATCCCGAACCCTCCTTAAAAGACGGTTTGCGATCCTCGGGGTTCCTCTTGATCTTCTTGCAATTTCCTCAGCTGATAAATCATCAACCTTTACGCCAAATACATCACCGGTACGCCTTACAATTTCACCAAGTTCATCCGGTTTATAATATTCAAGCCTAGCGAGTACTCCAAAACGATCTCTAAGCGGAGCTGACAAAGACCCGGCTCTTGTAGTTGCTCCTATAAGCGTAAAAGGAGGAAGGTCGAGCCGAACAGACCTCGCCACCTCTCCTTTTCCAATCACGATGTCTAAGCAAAAGTCTTCCATCGCCGAATATAAAATCTCTTCAATGGCACGTGAAAGTCTATGTATCTCGTCTATAAATAAAACATCACCAGGTTCTAATGAAGTTAGAATGGCTGCTAAATCTCCCGGACGTTCGATCGCAGGACCACTGGTTGTCCTCAAATTAACTTCCATCTCGTTTGCAATAATTGAAGCCAAGGTCGTCTTACCAAGACCAGGAGGCCCATAAAGCAGGACATGATCAAGCGGCTCATCGCGGAGCTTTGCAGCTTTAATAAATATCCGCAAATTATCTTTTACGGAAGTTTGACCAATGTATTCATCTAACACTTCAGGGCGCAGGCTTAACTCAATGTTTGCTTCATCTTGACGTTCCTCTGAAGAAACAATTCTCTCTTCCATCCATCCTCACGTCCTTATGCATTCATTAACTTCTTTAATGCTGCTTTAACATATTCATTAGCAGACATCTTTTCTTTCTTTAAAGAAGGAAGTATCTTTTGAATTTCTTTTCTTCCATATCCTAAAACAGCCAGTGCTTCGAGTGCTTCATCAAGTTCATCACCAGCTGTTTCAACTTCAGCAAAAAGACCCTCTGTAATTTCAACATCAGCAAAGATAGACAGCTTGCCTTTTAAATCTAGAATCATTTGACGCGCTGTTTTCTTTCCTACACCTGGGAATTTCGTTAGGAACTTTTCATCTTCATGTTCAATGGCATTCACTACTTGTTCAGGCTGTCCGAAAGCAACAATTGCTAGTGCTCCTTTAGGCCCAATACCTGAAACATTTAATAACTTTAAAAACAGATCCCGCTCTTTTCGATTTTTAAAACCGTATAATGCAAGAATATCTTCACGCACGTATTGATACGTATACACTGTTTTTTGTTCGTTTAGTCTATAGATAAATGGGTTTGGACATAACACTTTATAGCCGATCCCGTTATTATTCAATACTATATATTCTGCTGTTATGTAATCTACATTTCCAGAAATACTTTCTATCAACTTCTTCTCTCCCTAACGCTAAACCGAGCGTATGTTTCTATCCCCATTGTAACATAGCCCACCCCCTAATTCCTTATAAAAAGTGAATTTGGTTACTTTGTGATCTTTGGCTGATGACCATGCCCAACTTTCTTTTTTGTCCAATCTCCTTTATTTTTTATTTATCGCTTTATTCATCTTTCAGCTAGAAACAACCTAATCACTGTATTACACTAGGTGAGCTTTACAAAAAAAAGAACTGCTCAAAAGTTGAATAAACTTTTGACAGTTCTTTAAAGCTAGCGGTTGTTTTCGAAAGGACGTTTTATAGCATTTCCAAGATCGCTTCCTGCATTTACGATGTCTTTACTGATTCCGCGTACATCTGATTCAACTTCCGTGTATGCACGGCCATCACGCAGGTCATTATCAACATTCTCAATGCGGTTCACCATTTTTTGATCAGAAACAACCTTCACATCACGATTTGGCGCCAAATTAGCAGTGGTTTCCCTGACTTTTTTAGTCAGTTCTTCCCTTTTACTCTCATCCGTGTCTACTCCTACAATGACGTTGTTATCCTCAAGAATAACGTGAGCATCGTCTACACCCCGGATATTGTTTACTTTATTGGCGATACGTTCAGCGAGCTTACCATCATAATCTTCGTGGTAAGTTGAGGCATGATCGTTTACATCTCGGTCAGCCATATCAGAAATAAATCCACTACCACGGTCAAGATCACCACGATTATCTCCCTCATTGGAATAGTATCCGATTGGGCGAGTATCGTTGTCATTCCTGTCCTGTGATTCATTTACACCGTTACAGCCTACAAGACCACTAGCAAGAATTGTTACGGTAAGTGTCTTTATCAATGCATTCAATGGAAAAACCTCCTTTCACCATTAGCTTGGCAAGAGAAGGTCTTAAATAATCTGTTAAATGTAGGATGTCATTTAATTCATTTTATTTATGATTTTCTCAACAAATTTTTTTCTGTAAGAATAATCACGCAATGTAAATCTCGTTACTGCCTCAATCATGCCTTGGTCTTGATATTTCAAGGCCCTATTCCATTCCCTATAAAGATCTGTAGGAAAGACTAAACAACTGACAAACCATCTTTTTGTAAACATTTTCAAGAAATCCTCGTTACCCATTTCTTCCATTTTTTCATAAGACCAATACCAAAATGGTAAAATTCGATTCGCGTATTGCAGCCAGTCAAAAGCTTGAGGAACGGCCGCAAACAGATCAAAGTCAATCAGATATGCTTTATTGGATTTTTCTTTATTGATTACAAAGTTATGCGGTGCCACATCTCCATGCGTAATTTCTTTTCTTTTATGCGCTTTTTTCTCAAGTGCTTCAATTGCATCATGATCAAAATTCTTTAAGCTCCAATTTCCCCATATTAGTATGTCAGAAATGAGCGGCTGCATTTGATGACTCCATTTTGCTGATTGAGCATGGTATTTAAACGTATCAAACCTATCGCTCCACTTTTTGTAAAGTGAATAAGAGGATAATTGATCATAAACAGAGGAAGGAATGTTTTTTGAAAAAGAATGAAAACGACTGATTGCATCCATTCCTGCACTTACATCCGATTGATTGCCGAAATGAAGTCCTTCTCCTTTATAAAAAGGCATGATTGCCCATATATATTCTCCAAACTCCATCGACTTTTTTTGATTGGGATAAACGGTATAAGTTCCCATGATTCTAGGTTTTTGACCATGATAAAGTTTAGATAATTTTAATTGTTTTTTGCATGTTTCCGATCGGCTGAAACCCTTTAGAACATACTTGCCTTGCCTAGTATTAACCCAAATTACATTATCACGGAAGAACCCGAAATCAAGGATTTCAAGACCCATTTCTTTCATCTTTTTAAAAAAAAAGACGATCTCCTTGGAAACCGTCCCTACCTTCCCTATTCATCGTCTTCGTTTTCTTCCGCAAAATCTTCCTGAAGATCACGAGACTGAGCTTGTGAATATGGGTTAGGCATGTTATCCATTCCTTGACCTTGTGGCATCATTTGAGGCATCATACCCATCTGACCCATCTGCGGCATTCCTGGCATTCCTCCACCCTGTGGCATCATACCCATCTGACCCATTTGCGGCATTCCTGGCATTCCTCCACCTTGTGGCATCATACTCATCTGACCCATTTGCGGCATTCCTGGCATTCCTCCACCTTGTGGCATCATGCTCATCTGACCCATCTGCGGCATTCCTGGCATTCCTCCACCCTGTGGCATCATGCCCATCTGGCCCATTTGCGGCATTCCTGGCATTCCTCCACCCTGTGGCATCATGCCCATCTGGCCCATTTGTGGCATTCCTGGCATTCCTCCACCCTGTGGCATCATGCCCATCTGGCCCATTTGTGGCATTCCCGGCATTCCCGGCATTCCCATCGGCATCATAGCCATCTGACCCATTTGTGACATCTCTCCGCCTTGTGGCATCATACCCATCTGTGGCATTCCCATTGGCATCATGCTCATTTGGCCCATTTGCGGCGTCCCAGACATACCCATTGGCATCATACCCATATCACCCGATTGCTGCATGCCCATCTGCATTCCTTGCATGCCTTGTTGACCACCAGGTGTATATTCTCCAGCTGGCATTTGATCCATTTCTGAATCAGGATATTCACCGAATGGCATGGAACCACCTTGCTGCATTCCAGCACCCGCTTGTTGGCCTCCTTGTGGATACCCTCCACCGTAAAGTTGCGGCATACCACTAAATCCTTGAGGAGGCATCATACCATAACCTTGTGGCATCTGCGAATACGTTTGCGGCTTAGGAAACATCGACGGCATAGAGCCATACATATTTTGCATCATACCTGAGGATTCTTCCATTAAGAATTGATGTTTATTAGGTCCATAACCATCTTTTCCTGGATACAACCCATGTTTACTGGCTACATTAGGCTGGTTTGCCATATTTGGCTGATTTGCTATGTTTGGCTGCTGATTTGGATAACCCATCGGAACATAATGGCCTAGGTTTGAAGACTCCATCATCCCGGCAAAATCTTTGTCATGAAGGGGTGCCATTGGTTCCTTCATAGGTGCTTTCATAGGCGCCTTCATCGGAACATCTTTTTGCATAGGAACATCTTTTTGCAATGGAGCATCTTTTTTCATTGGTGGTGCAACATCTTTTTTCATTGGCACGTCTTTTTTGTCCATCTTAGCCGGGGCTGGTTTCATCGGCGCTGGTTTCATCGGTGCCGGTTTCATTGGCGCAGGCTTCATTTCTTGTTTTATAGGTGCCGGTTTCATTGGTGCTGGTTTCATCGGCGCTGGCTTAACCGGAGCTGGTTTTGGAGCCTCCTGTATAGGTGCTACCGGTTTTTCTTTCACTGGTACTATAGGCTGCTCTTTTTTCATTCCAGGCATCTTGATTGGGATTTTAATCTTTTCCCCCCGCTCGATTACATCTGTTTTGGAGAAACCAGGATTTGCTCTTCTTAGTTCTTGAACTGGAACATCGTATTTTTCAGCTATTTTGTCAAGTGTGTCCCCTTTTTGCACAATGTGAATTCTCACGCTGCAAAACTCCCTCCTGCCAAATTTCCTTACAGTATATGAACATTTGGGCATATTGCTACATCTTAATGAAGTGTCATTATTCCTTTATCAATTTATGCCTGATAAAAGAAGGATATGACAGAGGGGAGTTTGAGCTCTTACATCATTCGATTTAATGCCATTACGGCATATTTTTTTGTTTCATCATCCACTTTAATAATATTCTCCAGCTTACCATCTATAATATTTTCTAAAGACCATAGCAAGTGTGGCAGATCAATGCGATTCATTGTTAAACATGGACAAAGATTAGGGTTTAATGAAACGATTTTCTTATCTGAAAACTGTTGAGCTAACCGGTTAACTAAATTCATCTCTGTCCCGACTGCCCATTTTGTTCCTTTTGCTGCATGTTTTATGGTTTCAATGATGTAATGTGTTGATCCGTTCAGATCGCTTGCACTTACTACTTCATGCGTACATTCGGGATGAACGATGATTTTATAATCTGAATAGTTTTGTCTAAAGTCTTGAATTTGATTAACTGTAAACTTTTCATGAACTGAACAATGGCCCTTCCAAAGAATCACTTTAATTTGCTCGATATCAGATCCTTCAAAGATAAGCTCATTTTTAATCGGATCCCAAATTGCCATATCCTGCAGCGGAATCCCCAGGGCATAGGCAGTATTTCTACCTAGGTGCTGATCAGGTAAGAAAAGCAGTCTTTCCTTTTGTTCAAATGCCCAGCTTACCATCTCTTTAGCATTGGAAGAAGTAACCGTAGCTCCTCCATTCTTACCGCAAAACGCTTTAATTTCAGCCGTTGAATTCACATAAGTCAGTGGAAGAATGGTGTCACCAAAAATTTTATTCAGTTCGTCCCATGCTCTTTCGGTTTGATGAATATTAGCCATGTCCGCCATCGAACAGCCTGCTTTTAAATCAGGAAGTATGACAATCTGATTTACGCTGCTCAGCATATCAGCTGTTTCAGCCATAAAATGAACACCACAGAAAACGATAAAATCAGCTTCTTTGTTCAGAGCTGAAATTTTAGCAAGCTGAAGAGAATCACCAGTACCATCTGCAAATTGTACCACTTCATCTTTTTGATAATGATGCGCAGGAAGAAATAGCTTATTTCCTAGCATCTTCTTTATTTCCTTAATCCTGAGTTCCATTTCTGTTGTTGTCATATCTGAATAGCGAGCTGGCAATGTCTTATTCTTAGAAAAGGTTTTGAGTATATTCATGCTTTATAACTCCTTTAACGTTCATGCTGATATCCAATGCTTTGTATGAGTGAGTTAAGTAACCTAATGAAATATAATGGACCCCTGTAAGGCTATACTCTGGAATCATCTCAAGTGTAATGCCGCCGGATGCTTCTGTAATCATGCCTTGAGGTACATGCTTCATCCT
The DNA here is from genome assembly GCF_043558025.1 of Fictibacillus sp. UD. NCBI lineage: Bacteria > Bacillati > Bacillota > Bacilli > Caryophanales > Fictibacillaceae > Fictibacillus > Fictibacillus sp. UD. The sequence continues at coordinate 296,067 of NZ_JARUHH010000001.1, read as the reverse complement.
CTGTACGATTTCTTCTGGCGTACAGTTATCGAACATAATAATATCTGCTCCAGCCTGCACTGCTTGAATTACTTGTTCTTCCGTCTCAGTTTCAACTTCGATTTTTACCGTATGTCCAAACTTTTGTCTCGCAGCTTCAACTGCTGCTTGAATAGATTGAAATCCTGCAAGGTGGTTTTCCTTCAACATCACCGTGTCGTATAATCCAAATCGGTGGTTAAATCCCCCTCCGCACCTTACTGCATATTTTTCTAGCATCCTAAGTCCAGGTGTTGTTTTTCTTGTATCACAAATTCGTGTTTCTCCGTTGCAATTTGAAACAGCTTTTGCTGTGACCGTCGCGATGCCTGAGAGACGCTGCAGCAAGTTTAATAGCACTCTTTCTCCAGATAATACACTTTGTCTTTTACCAGTAATTTCTGCAAGTTTAGTACCAGCTTCAAACCATTCACCATCACTCACATAAATGTTTGTTTGAAGAGTTGTGTCAATCAGTTCATAACCTGCTGAAAGTATCTGTCCACCTGCAAATACACCTTGATCCTTTGCAATAATCGTTGCGGTAACTTCTGCGTTTCCTTCAAACAGTGAAGCTGACAAGTCTCCTGATCCAATATCTTCAATTAAAAACTCTTGTAGCTGCTTTTTTAGCAATAATGGATTCATCATGCCGTAAACTCCTTATAATCTTTTTTTGTTCCCACTCACTTTGTGGAAATGGATAGTCATTTCGATAATGACTGCCCCTGCTTTCTTCACGCTTCAGAGCGCTTGTTAAGGTTAGCCAAGCCATTGTTTGCATATTTAATCTCTTAATCACAGATAAAGGCTCATTGATAAGTAGTGGTTTCCAAGTTGTTAACTGCAGCATCTCTGCCGCTGCTATTAATCCTTCTTCGTGCCTACAAATACCAGCATGCTTATCCATTATGGATCGAATCTGCTCTTCACTAAGCAGTTCCGATGCTAGCGCATAGTCCTGAGTTGGCGTTTCTAATTCGCGAAAAGAAAATGAACTCGTGTTACAGTCATCTGTGAGAAGGATACTTTGTGCTGCCGACTTTGCAAAAACTGCTCCCTCTAAGAGAGAGTTGCTAGCGAGACGATTCGCTCCATGTACTCCTGTATTCGCACATTCTCCTATCGCATATAGTCCTGCCATTGATGTTTTGCCGTTCTGATCTGAAACAATACCACCCATTGTAAAATGAGCACCCGGGGCTACGGGAATCAACCCTTCGTTTAACGAAACCCCCGCTTTTTCGCACAACATACTTACACCAGGAAAGTGTTTTTCAAAACCAGTAATACCTCTAATATCGAGATAAACTCTTTCACCATGATTATGAATCTCTTCAAATATTCTTCTTGAAACGATATCTCTCGGTGCCAAGTCTTTAAGAGGATGAACACCTTCCATAAAAGGAATTCCTTTAGAATTGACTATGACACCACCTTTGCCTCTTACTGCTTCTGTAATCAATCCAACTGTATTTCTCCCCGTTAGTAATGTTGGATGGAATTGAACAAATTCCAAATCAGAAAGTTCAACACCCGCTCGGTATGCCATACATAAAACGCTTCCATCAGATCCAAAAGCGTTAGAAGTAGTCGCATAGATTCCTGCATAACCACCACCTGCTAAAATCGTATTCTTCGCATGAAAGAAGGTAGAATTACCTGCATCATCCTTACAATACACTCCGGTACATTTGTTATTCTGTATGATTAAGTCTACGGCGTATTGATATGTAATCACCTCGACTTTATCCTTTACTCTGCGTATAAGAGCGTCCATAACCTTTTTGCCAGTTTGATCTCCACCTGCATGAACAATTCGATTTCGGTGATGCCCACCTTCTTTTCCAAGCATAAAAGAACCATCTTCTGTTCTGTCAAACCGCACTCCCCACTGTGCAAGAGTATGGATGACGTTTTTTCCTTCTTGAACGAGGTTCTTTACCATCTCATGATCATTGTGAAGATGACCGGCTTTAATGGTGTCTAGAAGATGCTCCACCCATGAGTCTTCTTTATCAACGGCTGCAGAGATCCCGCCTTGTGCTAAATAGGAATTTGATTGCTCTTCAGAAAACTTTGTGATAACTATCACATTCTTATGCGAACTTAAATATTCAGCAGCCATCAATCCAGCGATTCCTCCACCGACAATTAATACATCTGCTTCAATATGAGTCATTCATTAGAACACCTCTACTTTACACGTGTCTTGACACCTATATTTACATAGATTTAAACTAGATACAACTATTTTATTTAAACAGAGGTGAAAACCTTGATATATCTCGATTTTGCTGCTACTACTCCTATGTCAGAAACAGCTTTACAAGCATTTATCCATACATCAAAAGTTTTTTTTCACAATACGGAAAGTCTCCACGATGGCGGTTTAAACGCAAAGGATTTATTGGAACATGGTAGAACTTCATTAGCAAATTTATTAGGAATAGAAGGAGAAGGAATCTATTTTACTGGCGGAGGTTCTGATGGGAATTTTCTTGCCATTACTTCTTTAGCGTTTGGCGCACAGAAAAAGGGGAGACACATTATTACTTCAAACATAGAACACCCTTCTGTTGAATACGTTCTTACCTTTTTAGAGAAGAATGGATATGAAGTTTCAAGAATTCCTGTGAACAATAACGGGAAAATTTCTATCGATCAATTGCAAGCCACAATCCGGAAAGATACCATTCTGGTTACCATTCAACATGTAAACAGTGAGACAGGAATGGTTCAAGACATCAAGGAAATAGGAACCTTCTTAGCCGATAAAGATATCTTGTTTCACAGTGACTGTGTTCAATCATTCGGAAAATATAGCATTGACTATTTCAGCTCAGCTTTCATAAATTCTTTTACTGTCTCTGCACATAAAATTCATGGACCAAAAGGAACGGGAGCTGTTTACATCTCACCGTCAGTTCATATAAAACCACTTCTTTCTGATGTAACACATGAGCGTGGCTTCCGGCCAGGAACGGTTGACATGCCCTCCATTGTAGCTTTTGTTACTGCGGCAGATGAGTATATAAGTAAGCAACCTGTCGTTTTTCAGCATGCTGAAGATATGCGAAAAAGGTTCTTATCGCTTATACTTACAAATAAAGATATTATCTTTGAAGGAAAAGCTGATAGCTCGCCTTTCATCATTCCAATCAGAATTTTAGGAATGGAAGGGCAAATTGTTATGCAGGAACTTAACAGAAGGAAGATTGCCGTTTCCACAGGATCTGCATGCAAAAATGGTCAGCAAGAACCATCCAAAGCATTACTTGCAGTAGGAAGAACTGACAGTGAAGCCCATGGTCTAGTACGGATTTCACTTAGTCACCAAACAACGATAGAAGATATCACGATGTTAGGAAAAGCACTTAATGAGATTACAAATAAATTCAGATCTGTTAGTGAGGTTTTATCCAGATGAGCAAACTCGATAAATTAAAAGGTGATGATAGAAGGTCGCAGCTTATATCGTGGCTGATAGAAGCTGAAGAGCCCCTTAGCGGTTCATTACTCGCCGCCAAAACAAACGTTAGCAGACAAGTTATCGTTGGGGATATGTCGCTACTTAAAGCGAGCGGCGAGCCGATTATGGCAACTGCACAAGGCTATGTTTATATTAAGCCCGGTATTAAAAACTCTTTCACGCGCGTGATTGCTGCAAACCATCTTCCAGAAGAAACGATCGACGAACTCCATACAATCGTGGATTACGGTGTAACCATTGAAGATGTTACAGTTGAACACCCTGTTTATGGAGATATTAAAGCTTCACTAAAGCTCTCCACTCGGAAAGATGTTGAGAATTTGATTAAGCGGCTTAAAGATACGAACGCCACTCTGTTAAGTGAGTTAACTGAAGGCATTCATATGCATACACTCTCATCTGATTCGCAGGAAAAGTTAGATAAAGTTTGTGATGCGTTACAAGAAAAAGGATTTTTATTGTAGTATTTTTTTGAAAAGGCTTTTTGCGAAAACTTTGTTGCTTTGTAAGTAATTGATTTCCGTTCCAGGTGCTCGCTTTCCGCGGGGCAGGCGGTGAGCCACATTCTAAACGTTTCACTCTTAAGTGTCTCACCTGTCTAGTTGCAGTGGCTAGCCCCTCGAGGTCAAAAGTTAAATGGTCCACAAGGCAAAGTGCACCTTGCTATACCATTCACCTTTTGCTTGTCGGGGCTGAACGAGCCACTTCCACTTTTCGGACTGCCCGCCTGTCCCGCAGGAGTCTCGCACCCTGCACTCCAGTCAACTGGCACAGAAGAAAATAAAAATGAGGTTTCAAAGTAACAATCTTTTAGAAATGCTGTTGCGTAATCGTTGTACTCTGTAAGTATTGCTCTCTATTTCGTTGGTCTTAATCCTCGGATGGCGCTCGTATTTCTCGGATAGCACTCGTCCAGCGTGCTTGTCAGCCGCTGAACGAGCAGAAATCTCCACGAGCTCACTTTTCAAAAGCATAAAAACACCCCCTTGCTTTGCTAAGGGGGTGTTGTCTTATGCGCCTGTTCCTACAACTTCTACTCGTTCAACGGTTTCCATTCTATTAAGAGTACTTAACAGATCCTTTAAGTCACCTTGCAGCATGTTCGTTTCAATCGTTAATGTAATATGTGCTCGTCCTTGTAAGGGAATCGTCTGATTAATTGTTAATACGTTGCATCCTTGCGAAGCAACAACTGTTAAAAGGCTCGACAGGGCACCGGATCTGTCTTCGAGATGAATAGAAAGCGTAATAATTTTCTCTTTTACCATTGTATGAAACGGAAAGATCCCATCACGATACTTGTAAAACGCGCTTCGGCTCAAGCCCACTTTCTCAGCAGCTTCTGCTACCGTCTTAACTTTTCCTCTATCCAAGAGAGATTTAGCTTCCAAAGCTTTTTGCATAGATTCAGACAAAACATCTTCTCTAACCATATAATATTGCTGATCATTTTTCATATAACTTTCCTCCGGTGTCAATCTTACCTCTATTATAAATAAAATAAAAGAAAATGTCTATTCCAGGCGGACATTTGTATACAAAAAGACAGCCTAAAAAATAGGCTGCCTCATATTAATCAATAAATTCGAATTCATATTTCAAGATACGAACAACATCACCGTGCTCTGCACCCCGATCACGCAGCGCCTGGTCAACACCAAGTGTACGCATCTGACGCGCAAAACGTTTCGTCGCTTCTTCGCGAGAAAAGTCTGTCATCTTGAACAGCTTTTCGATCTTTGGACCATTAATAACAAAAGTTCCTGCCGGATCACGAGTAATATAAAAACCTGCATCCTCTTTTTCGTGCTTATATAGAACCCTTTGCTGCTCCACACCATCATCATGGATAAGCGGGAATTCAGGCGTCACTTCAAGAATATCAGCGGTCGTAAATAATACTTCACGAATTCCTTGACGAGAAATTGCTGAAATCGGAAATACTTGAACATCTTCTCCGACTTTTTCTTTGAACTCTGCAAGGTTTTCTTCTGCGCCCGGAATGTCCATCTTGTTTGCAAGTACAATTTGCGGACGTTCCATTAATCGCATGTTGTATTGATTAAGCTCTTCGTTGATTTTCACAAAATCATCGTAAGGATCTCGGCCTTCCATCCCAGACATATCGATAACGTGAAGAATTACACGTGTTCTTTCGATGTGTCTTAAGAACTGGTGTCCTAGCCCAACACCCTCATGAGCCCCTTCAATCAATCCTGGTAAGTCAGCCATAACAAAGCTGCGACCATCTTCTACTGCAACTACTCCTAAATTCGGAGTGATTGTTGTAAAATGATATTCCGCAATTTTCGGTTTAGCTGCAGACACGATCGATAAGAACGTTGATTTTCCAACACTAGGGAAACCAACTAATCCAACATCCGCTAACACTTTTAATTCTAGTGTAACTTCACGTTCTTCACCTGGTTCACCATTTTCCGCGATCTCAGGAGCCGGATTCGCCGGAGTTGCGAAACGAGTGTTTCCACGTCCTCCACGACCACCCTTTGCTACAATCGCTTGCTGCTGATGATGAACTAGGTCTGCAATCGTTTCACCTGTATTAGCATCTGTCACAACAGTCCCTGGAGGAACTTTTACAATCATATCATTAGCTTTTTTTCCATGCATGCCCTTAGACATACCATGCTCGCCACGTGGCGCTTTAAAATGACGGTTGTAACGAAAATCCATCAGCGTACGCAATCCTTCTTCTACTTCGAAGATTACGTTTGCACCTTTTCCTCCGTCACCGCCTGCCGGGCCACCATCTGGAACATATTTTTCACGGCGAAATGCTACCATTCCGTTTCCGCCGTCACCTGCTTTTAAATAAATTTTGACCTGATCGACAAACATTTAATTCTCCTCCTTCCTTTAAGAAGTTAACTGAATATCAAAATAACACTTATTTTCCTGGTTATAGCTTTCGATGAGTAACATGCTTTTATGTGTTGAAAAAATATTCTTCATGTTTTCAAAGGTACTCTCCCCGTCTGTCAGTGCCCCTTGAAAGGCGTAACAAACACGAAGAGCTGCAGGATCAAATGTAACAGTAAGTGAGTATTCATCATAACCCGAAATGGAATTGTTCAACACATCGCATACTTCTTTCGTTGTATGTAACAATTCGTCTTCAAATAAGCTGAAATCCCCGCTTTCCCCATTTACTTTTCCATACAATTTAACCGGATGTTTCAACCAATTATATGTTAATAAGTACTCCGATAAATTCGGGGTTTTCAGGTTAGAGATTCTTGATTCTTCCCGGGATAGTTCAATTACTTCATTCATAATCTCTTTTGCCCGCTCAGTGCGGTCAAGTGATAGGTTTGCTTTAATAAGCTGTAGCTGGTTTAGCCAGTCATGCCTGGCGTGGCGCAAAAGATCGACAGTTGTCCATTTTTTTGACATTATCGCACTCCTAGCCTTTCCTTTTAATATGGCTATACCTTACACCAACAAATTTAGCGCAGTACTTAAATTCAATAAAGCAAAGAAAAAACTCTAACCAATCTGGTTAGAGTTTTCATCTCCCTCTTACGCTTCTTGCGCGATTGGGTAAACACTTACCTTTTTGCGGTCACGGCCATAACGCTCGAAACGAACGATTCCGTCTACCTTAGCAAATAGTGTGTCATCTCCGCCTTTACCTACGTTTGTACCAGGATAGATCTTAGTACCACGTTGACGATAAAGAATTGAACCACCAGAAACGAATTGTCCGTCAGCACGCTTAGCGCCAAGACGCTTAGACTGTGAATCACGACCATTCTTTGTGCTACCTACCCCTTTTTTAGAGGCAAAGTATTGAAGGTTTAATTTAAGCATTCGTTGCACCTCCTTCATGTTCAGTCAATTTTATATACTCGCTGTATCCTTCTTCAATTGAAGCAAGAGATACAATCATGCCTTCCAAAAGCCATTGCGTTTTTTGATAGGTAGAATCATCAAGATTATTCGGTACTTTACATTCTAGAAACCCACCATCTTCATGAGTGGTCACTTCCGGCTCAAAGCCGCAAAGCTTTTCAATAGCATTAATTGTACCGAACGACACGGCTGTTGCGGCTGCACAAACCAAATCTTGGCCATGTGGAGCAAAATCAGCATGTCCATCCATCGTAAACGAAAGTATGTTTTGATTACGGTTTCTGTAAATAGAAACTTTAATCATGAGAATTACCCGTTAATCTTGTCAATCACAACTTTTGTGTATGGTTGACGGTGTCCTTGCTTACGACGATAGTTCTTCTTCGCCTTAAACTTGTAGACAACGATTTTTTCGCCACGGCCATGTTTTTCAACTTTTGCCGTAACTGTAGCACCTTCAACTAAAGGAGCTCCTACTTTCAAGCTGTCTCCACCGACCATCAATACATCTTCGAATGTTACTGTTTCACCAGCTTCAACATCTAGTTTTTCAACATAGATTGCTTGACCTTCTTCAACTCGAACTTGCTTACCACCAGTTTGAATAATTGCGTACATCAACGTGCACCTCCTCTTATACTCAGACTCGCCATCCTAGGCGTATAAAAATACTTAAAACCTAGTCTGTGCGGTTGGAGCGGGTGCTCCAAACACTAACGAAAAAAGGATACCATGTTTGGCACCCTTGTGTCAATCTGAATCTTTTAACATTCTGCTTCTTACTTCGTTTTCTTTGCCTGACTGCCTCACGATTATTTCACGGTTTGATGAGCCTGCCGATAGAAACAAAACGAGTCCAGTTTGTTCCATAATCACTTTCAGTTTGTCGGGATTTTTTTGCATCCATTCTGAAAAGTGATGAGGCACTTCTATCCATAACGCTTCTACATCTTCAAATGTGTATTCCTTAACCAACCGCTCCATTTTGAAATACAGTGTTTCTGAACGAAGTATATACCCATCCATCATATGGCTTTGCTTTTCCGCTAGCGTTTCTAGAAGTGATGGACGTTCTTTTTTTCTAGTCATCTCAAACAATCCCATTTTTGTGAAGCCATGCAAAACCATGGTGGAAGAATCTTTTCTCACTTCCTCGCGCATTGCCTTAATAATTTGTTCTTTGTCTTCATTTGATTGCATGGTAATAAAATCGATAACGATCATCCCCGCTATATTGCGTAAGCGGAGCTGTTTCATTATTTCTTTGGCAGCGATTAAGTTCGTCTCAACAACTGTTTTAGAACGGTCTTTTTTTCCGGTGAATTTTCCCGTATTCACATCAATTGCCGTTAATGCTTCAGTCACATTGAAGTACAGAAAAGAACCATTCTTTAACCACACAAGAGGAGAAAGTGTTTTTTCGATGTCTACGTCAATTCCAAACTTGTGAAAAAGAGGTTCTTTTTCATTGTACAACTTTACAGAATAAGGATTACGATAGGAAGCTGCATATTCTTTGACGAGATTATACGTGTCATAATCATCCACGACGATCTCTTCTACATTTGCGTTAAGCCATCTTTCTAATAAAGGATAGAAAAAAGGGGGCTGAACGATTAGAGCAGGCGCTTTTTTGCCAGCTGACTTTTTTTCAGCCTCTTTTAATTGTCTTCTTAAGTTCTCAAGCTCATGATTCATTTCCCGCTCAGGAAAGTCCTCACATCCTGTTCGAATGATTAATCCTTCCGCACCAGATAATACTGAACTTCCCCATGTTTGCAGTGCACTCCGTTGGAATTCTCTTATTTTTTTCGATATCCCAATGTGTGGGGTGAACGGGAAATATACGAGAAGGTGACCGGTAAAAGAAATAAGTCCTGTTAACTTTGCCCCTTTATCTCCAGTCTCTTCTTTTGATACTTGAACAAGAATCGATTCTCCTTCTCTTATAAGATTCGAAATAGATGCCTTTTTCTTATCATCCTCCGAAAGCTGTTGATAAGCAGGAAGGTCATCTTTGTGAAGAAAACCATTCTTATCTGTTCCAATGTCTACAAACACCGCCTGCATGCCTGGCAATACTTTTTGAACTTTACCTTTGTATATGTTTCCTGTTAACGGCTTTTCAGTTGGCCTATGGATAGCACATTCTATAAGCTTTTCGTTATCAAGAAGTGCAGTACGTTTTTCCATTCCTGCTGCATTGATTACCACTCGCTGCATCTTTCAACTCACATCTCCCTGTTTTCGCATCTTCTTATTATTCTAACGAAAAACTTTCCCAATTGCACATTCAGGAGGATGTTTATGAAAATAGGCATCTAAAAGCTCTGCTTCTTTTATCTTAATGGGTTTGAGGTTCTTAATGACGATGTAATGTGTAACCCCTTTCATTAGTTGATGTGTAACTTTTGAAAGTGGCCATGTTGGCGGAACAATAATCGTTCGTGTGGTTCTTGATGAAGTTTGCTGCACCCTGCTTAATAAGAACCGCATAAAAACATAATGTCTGCTTCTCCATTCAAGGACATGTGCTAATCCTAAGAATGTGCTTATCACCCATAAATTCAAATGTGTTGGCTGTATGGATAGCTGCCAAGCGCTCCCGATGATTAATAAGCCTCCCGATACTAGTAAAAAAATGCGTTGTGCTTCTTTAAAAGGAATCCATTTGGCGAAGAGGGCAAACGCCACTTTCCCACCGTCCAAAGGCCATATTGGAAGAAGATTAAAAATAAACAATGTAACGTTTAAAAGAAAGAACCAATAAAAGTCATCAGCAGAAATGATCTCTCCTTGCCTTAAAGCATATGCAATTCCAATTAACCATACATGCTGCAGCGGCCCAAGAACTGCCACCCATATTTCTTCGTGAAAGGGCCTTGTACCGTGCTCTTCAACGACAGCTGCTCCTCCAAAGGGAAGAAGATCAATTCTTGAAACTCTCCATTTAAAAAGACGGGCCCCAGCAAAGTGACCCATCTCGTGAATAAGAACAACGAAAAACCAAATGATAATTTCCCTGAAGTGTCCTGTATAGACGGCTCCAAAAATAACAATCCAAAAGAAGGGATTGATCTTTATTTTTCGTATAAATTCGAATATTAATTTAATCAATATCAATCACCTTGCTCGGATCGATAAAACTCTTGTCTTTTTTAATCGCAAAGTAAAATTTACCTGATTCCCCATCCTCGTTTTCTGATACTTTACCGAGTCGTGTACCGCTTTCAACATAATTATAAAGCTTTATAGACTTATCGATTTCCTTTAGATTTCCATACCAAGATTCTTGCTCGTCCGAGTGCTGAATAATAACGGTAAGCCCAAGATCATCCTTTTTTCCAGCATATACAACATATCCATCTTTTGCTGTTTCAACATCTTCTTCTTTTCCTGTTTCAATCACAATCCCTTTACCATTTGTACTAAATGTCTCATATACCTTTCCATCAGCAGGAACCGCAAATACTTCACTCACTTCTTCTGTTTTTTGTTCCTTTTGCAGCTTATCTTTAGGCAATAATGCTAAAGGCTTTCCAAATTTATCTTCATACCAATCTTTTGCGGCAGCAAACTGAAATTCATCTTCATACACATATTTAATAAAATTTTGTGCTTTAGCCGTGTGCTCTCCATTGTTTTTAAAGATAATCCCTACTATTAAAAATAAGATGATGGAAAACATGACCTGCATCAGCATGGCATGACGGTTAAATAGAGGATGAGATTTCTCCGCTTCTTCTCTAGAAGTCATTACTGAACCATTTTCTTTTGAACTGCCGTTCTTAGAAATATTTCCGTACTTTTTTCGGATTTCATCTGCTCTATTTTTCATAACCGTGCCTCCATTTTTATCATATATGTACATCCTATGACTTGTCCGGAAGAGATATGAGTAAAATGGTTTTGTTGATTTAAGAGATACTGCAGTATGCAAATTAAAGATTTATGTACACACTGTTGCTTTAGTAAGTAGTTGATTTCCGCTCCAGGTTGCTCGCTTTCCACGGGGCGAACGGTGAGCCTCCTGCCGCTTTGCGCCATTAGGAGTCTCCACCTGCCCACTCGTCCCGTAGGAGTCGGCAACCTTGCGCTACAACCAACATGCAAATGATGAGAAAAGAAAAAACTCTTTAGGCAACTTGAATTGAATGAATGGAGTGCAACACCACCTTACAAGCTTCTCACAGGGCATGCACAAAAAGTACGCTCCGGTAGGTTTGCTTGTAGACACAGGAGCAAAGATGCTTCTTACAAACCTAAGCGTGAGAAGATTCAAATCTTAAAAACGAGCATCGTGAAAAAGAATATAAACACATTCAAGAACAACAACGCTGATAAAAGCTTTGTTAAAAACATTAATGATATGTTGATTAAAGTGCACGGTGCTTGCTTTCCACCTGAGAAACTTTTCGCAAAGCTTGCGAGGAGAAAGCTAAGTGAGACGCAGGAGCAAGAATACTTTATTGAAGCAGACAGGTTGAAATACATAAGGGAGCAAAGCGTGAGTATCCTGGAACGGAAATCAACCACTCTCAAGAACTAGCTGGGAGACTAGCCTTTAAAAGACACCATTGAAGTTGATTGGAGTGCAAGGAGCGAGACTCCTCGAAAATTGAACTTCAAATTTTCTTCGTGCGATGTGTCGCTGCCATAGCCTTCCTTGTCCTGCGGGACGAGCGGGCAGGTGAGACACTTAAGAGTGGGACGTCCGAATGTGGCTCACCGCCTGCCCCGCGGAAAGCGAGCTCCTGGAACGGAAATCAACCACTTTCAAGAGCTACCTGTTAAAAAACAACAAAAAAAACATCAGCGCAAAGCTGATGCTTTATTTCATCCCTAATAACGTTTTAATCTTTCCAAAGAAACCTTTTTCTTCTTCTAAAGAAAGTAGTGGAACAGACTCACCTAAAATTCTTCTCGCAATATTTCTATATGCAATAGAAGCTTTCGAGTCAGGCTGCATCGCAACGGGTTCACCTTTGTTCGCTGCTTTTATCACATTTTCATCGTCAATAACGACTCCTAATAGCTCAATAGAGAGAACAGAAACAATCTCATCTACATCTAACATATCTCCACTTTTAGCAAGATGATTACGAAGGCGATTCACGATTAGTTTCGGAGCTTCAACCTCTTCTTGTTCTAGAAGTCCAATGATTCGATCAGCATCACGTACAGATGAGATCTCAGGATTTGTTACAACTATGGACTTATCTGCCCCTGCTACAGCATTTTTGAAGCCTTGTTCAATACCAGCAGGACAGTCGATAATCACATAGTCATAGTCTTGTTTTAACTCCTGAACGATTTTCTTAACTTGTTCAGGGGTTATGGAAGATTTATCTTTTGTTTGAGCTGCAGGGAGCAGGTACAAACACTCAAAGCGCTTATCTTTTATTAAAGCTTGGTTCAGCTTGCAGCGTTCTTCTGCAACATCCACAAGATCATAGATGATTCGGTTCTCGAGTCCCATTAATACATCAAGGTTACGTAAACCGATATCTGTATCTACAAGGCATACTTTTTTTCCAGAAAGAGCTAGAGCAGTCCCTATATTGGCAGAAGTCGTTGTTTTACCGACCCCACCTTTCCCAGACGTAATGACTATCGCTTCTCCCATGCTTCATTCCCCTTTCTATACCAAACTGTTCAACATCGGTCTTAATCGGTGAACAGCACTGATTCGATCAATACGAATCTGTTGTTCTTCATTGGATATGTAAGCAAACTCCATCTCGTTTCCTAGTTCCGGATAAGAGTCTGGTGCTCTATTAATATGTTGAGCAATCCTTAGCTGAGAAGGTTTCATTACGGATGCTGCAATGATCGCTTCTTCGTTGCCCTTTGTTCCGCAGTGAGCAATTCCCTTGAGCGAACCGAGAATATAAATATTCCCCGTCGCCATAACAGTACCGCCAGGATTAACATCGCCAATCAAGAGCAGATCTCCTTGAATATCAAGGACCTGTCCTGACCTGACGATCTTTGAAACCGTTACAACTTGGGCATCTTTCCTCATTTCTTCAGCTTCTGCCTTTGTTATAACTTCTGACTCAATATGCTCTAGAATCAGATTTTCTTTTTGTTTAAGCGATTCTCGTAATTTTTCCTCTTGCTCAGCTGTTACATAACGCTTACCCGCTTTTACTTTTACAGAAATAACAGGTCCGTTTAACAACTGGCCGCTTCCCGCGGTTAATTTATCATTAAGCTCCTCGATTAACTTCTCGAAAGAACACTTATCATCCAACAATAAAATGAGGCCGTCTTTTGTACCTTTTATTGTTACGTTGTGCTGGAGTTTTTGTACCATTGCCATTGTTCACCTCAACGTACTAACATTCGACAGCTAGGTCTAAATTCCTCTTTGCAGAAGTTAGTTTTCTTTTAGGGTATCCTTTATTTGGTTCAGCTGCTTTACAAACGGATAATAAATGAGTATCGCAAATAAACCGTTTAAGATGAGGGTAGGCAACAATCTTTTATAAAGAAACACATCAATCATTTGATTGCTGATTCCTATCAGACTGTTCAAACCGTATACAAAAAACTCTAGGATAGATACTCCTACAATGGAAAGAAGCAGTGTCACAATTAAATTACCAAATAAGTATCTAGAAAAAACAGACGTAATATAGGCAGTAGCAGCCATTGAGAACAGGTAAACACCAATGATGTCTGTATAAAGAAGGTCCGTCAATAGACCAAAAGCCAGTCCATACAGAAGTCCATATGTAGTATTCAAATAGATAGCAACAAATAAAATCATAACCATTGAAAAACGGGGAATTAATTGCCAATCCATACTGTTTTCATGAGGCAAGAAAGCTTGAACTAAAGAGCTTTCACTAATAAAAGCTAAAAAGATAAGAAAAGGAAGAAGGATTTTTTTCATCATTCTTCCTCCTTTTCTTTTAAACTTTCATCCACTGCAGGCATTTCTCGTTCAAGCACCATTACATGATCAATATCATATAAATCTGCAGAAGGCTTCAAATAAGCAGTCTGTGTCAAACCTACTTCATCCGGCTCGATATCAACAACTTCTCCAATCAGAAGATTAGGCGGGAAAACATCTCCCAAACCAGAAGTAATAACTTTCTGGCCCTTTTTAATCTTTGCGTCTACTGGAATCTTTTTAAACAACAAAGCTTGCTTTTTGGCATCATAACCTTCAATCGTTCCAAAGATGTTCTTCTCACCTTGAACAATGGCAGAGAAACGATTTGTACGGTCATTATCACTAATTAACTGAACCGTTGATTGAAACAAGGATACATTCGTTACTTTCCCGATAAATCCTTGTGGTGAAATGACAGCCATCTTCGGTTTAAGCCCGTCCTTTTCACCTTTATTGATATAGATGAATTGATTCCATTGATCCGGGGAACGGCCGATCACAGTTGCTTCTCTCACTTTAAAATCGGTGAGATCTTCTTCCTTTTCCAATTGTGCTTTTAGTGTTTGATTCGTTTTTTTAACTTCCTCATACTGAACATATAGTTTTGCGTACTCATCTAACCTAGCTTTTAACATTTGATTCTCTTTGTAAAGCTGTTTCATTTCAGCTAAATTCTCAAAGAAACCCGCTATTGTATTAGCGGGTTTATAGAAAATCGTTTGTGTTAGTCCTGCAGAATCTTTTAAAAACTGCTCAGGTAAGGTTAGGCTTTCCCTTTTTTTCATCGAAAAACCAATCAAAGCTACTAGAATAATAATACTGACTAGCAGAATGATAAGGCGTTTATTCGAAAAAAAATGTGGCATGAAAATACACCTACTTACTTGGATTTAGATCTAGAAGTTATACCAGCTTTGGATTTAAAAAGGTGCAGGTTTTCAAGCGCGCGGCCAGTTCCAACTGCTACACAATCCAATGCATTTTCCGCCACGATAACAGGCATTTTTGTCTCTTCGCTGATTACTTTATCCAAGTTTCTTAATAAAGCACCACCACCTGTAAGTACAATACCGCGATCCATAATATCAGCAGCAAGTTCTGGCGGTGTTTTTTCAAGAGTAACTTTAACTGCATCCATAATGCTGTTTACAGTATCACGCAACGCACTGGAAACTTCTTCCGCCGTAATCGTAATTGTTTTTGGAAGACCTGTCAACAAATCTCTACCACGGATGTCCATGTCTTCGATACCTTCAGGCGTTCCAGCTGATCCAATATCAAGTTTGAGCGTTTCAGCCGTTCTTTCACCAATCATTAAATTATAAGTCTTTTTAATGTAAGCGATGATTGCATCGTCCATTTCATCCCCAGCAATACGGATTGATTGGCTAGTAACGATACCACCTAAGGAAATGATAGCTACTTCCGTAGTTCCTCCACCGATATCAACAACCATACTTCCCGTTGGTTCCCAAACTGGAAGATCTGCACCGATTGCAGCTGCGAATGGCTCTTCGATTGTATACGCTTCACGCGCTCCTGCTTGCTTAGTTGCATCTTCTACAGCACGTTTTTCAACCGCTGTAATTCCTGAAGGCACACATACCATTACGTATGGCTTACGTGCAAAAACAGAACGGTTCTTTTGGGCTTGCTGAATAAAATACTTCATCATAGTTGCCGTTGTTTCAAAATCAGCAATAACTCCATCTTTCATAGGTCTTACAGCAACGATATTACCTGGAGTACGTCCAATCATATTTTTAGCAGCATTACCTACTGCTTCAATTGAACCTGTGTCAGTACGCAAAGCAACAACGGAAGGTTCACGCACAACAACACCCTTGCCCTTCACGTAAACAAGTGTGTTTGCAGTTCCTAAATCAATTCCTAAATCTCTTGAAAATCCACCAAACATTTATGTAGACTCCTTTCATCAAGCAAAACTCATAAGTTTGATTATACGCTAAAAAAGAAACAAAAGACAATGTTAAACATATCCTTTTTCTTTTAAACTTACGTATTTTTGATCACCTATTATGATGTGATCCAACACTTCAATTCCTAGCATTTTTCCGCACTCTACTAACCTTTTTGTAACCTCGATGTCTTCCCTGCTAGGCGCAGGATCACCGCTTGGATGATTATGAAAACAGATGATCGAAGCACTTGAACGTTTGAATCCTTCTTTAAATACTTCTCTTGGATGAACAATAGAAGTATTTAAGCTTCCTATGAATATGGTCTGCTTATGCAGCACTTGGTTCTTTGTGTTTAAGTACAAACAAACAAAATGTTCTTGCTGCAAAAAACGCAATTCATCCATTAAATACCTTGCTCCATCTTCTGGAGAACGAATCGTATACTTTTCTTCAAACTGAAGACGGCTGATGCGTTTACCAATTTCAATTGCAGCCATTAGTTCGACTGCTTTTGCTGATCCGATACCATTGATCTCTTTCAATTCACCTATTGTTGCTTCTTTAAGATGCCTCAATCCTTCAAATTGCTGAATGATATGGTGCGCAAGTTGGATAGCTGACATTTGTTTCGTACCCGTTCTTAAAAGAATAGCTAACAATTCATAGTTGGATAGGGCTTCAGGTCCATCATTCAACAGCCTTTCTCGCGGCCTCTCCTGTACTGGGTAATCTTTAATCATAAGCGGTCTAGTCACCACTTACGTTTCCCCCTTATTATTCAGTCTGCGTGACTGACTCGGTGAATAAAAATCCGAAATCTTTTAGTGAACGAACCACTTTTGATATGGGTAAACCTACAACATTAAAGTAATCACCTTGAATTTTTTCTACTAATAATGATCCATGGCCCTGAATCCCATAACTTCCGGCCTTATCAAATGGTTCACCTGTGTTTATATACCAAGAGATTGTTTTTTCATCTAACGTGTAAAAAGTTACCTCTGTTTTAACGGAGAAAACCACTTTCTTTTCTTGGTCTAATAAACAAACACCAGTGTAAACTTCGTGGGTTTGTCCAGAAAGCATTCTTAACATATCAGCCGCTTCGTCAGCATTTTTTGGCTTACCTAGGCGATTGTTATGAAAAGAAACGATCGTATCTGCACCAAGAACCACACAATCAGGTTTATACGTAAAAACATCTTCAGCTTTTTGTTCAGCTAGTGATTCAACCAATTGACTTGGAGTAAGGGAAAGGTCCATTTTTTCTTCAAGTGTACTTGGATACGTTTCAAATGGAAGAAGCGTTAATGACAGAAGTTCATGTCTTCGAGGTGAAGCAGAGGCTAATATGAGGCGTTTCATGTAATCACCTTTCATCTAATTCATTGATGTTATTTTTTATTTTTTGTACAGTTTTACAATAACAAACTTGTAAAAATTAGACAAACCACGCCAAAAAACATACTTCTATTACTTTTTCGATAATATTCAGCATTTTATGTGGGCAAATGACAATATTTATAACCAGTTTACAGCGAAATGCTTGAAAGCGAAATATTGATCAATCTTATCAATTCTAGACTAAATATAAAAATAAAAAGAATGGCTCATCAGTATTTACTGATTTGAGACATCCTTCAAGTTAAGGCATCATGAAACGCTCACTTTGGTTATTTATGTTGTTTCAAATGCAAGGTTGTAAAGCAAGATTGCTAGACTCAAAGTCCTGTGCTACAAAATTTTGTAAAAGCCTATTTCAATGTTGAAAGGAGATTAGTATACGCTTGGAAGCTATCCATCACTTTTTGCTGGAACGCCCAATTTATTTCTCCCTTCTTAGAATCCTTTAGTGCTAAAAAAGCACCTTCCAGCTGTTTTTCAAAGTCAGATGACGCCTTTGCGGTATTTTCTTTCCATTTACCTTTTTGATTATTTCCATACTCTTTCCATTTATTGAAATCGTTTATCGTACGATCAAGACCAGAACCTTTTGCTTCAGGCATTTGAGAAAGAGTAAGTACATTTTGAAGTAGGACTTGCCCATTCTTAAAATAGATTTCATCAAGATTATTTGGCGTTTTTAAGTTTTCGAATGTAAAAGAAAGAGTTTTAGAAAGCGGCTTATCCATTTTCTTTTGATAAGCTTCATTATATTTATCTAATTGATGTTTTTCATTTCCCATGCCAACAATCACGGAGTATTTCTCTTCATCAGCTTTTAAAATGATTGCGGAGAATCCATTTTCTTCAATAGATTTCACTACTCCTTCTGCACGTTCTTTAGATGAAAAGACACCTGCTTGAAGAGCTGAGAACTCTAGTTTGATAGGGGTTAACGCTACAGATTTTTCATTGTTAGCTGGTTGTTCTGTTTTTACAACTGGTGTTTCCACCTGTTTATCACCAGCTTCTGTAATATCTGAAGAAAACACCATCAATACGAATACCCCTAAGATCGTGCCAGTCACTACCGCACCCATTACGGCAGCAAGAATTTGCTTTGAAAGTGTTTTATTTTTTTGAGGCATTGGAAAGCTTGTCTTCTTATGTGAAAATACATGCCAGTTCCTTTTTTTAAAGAAGTGATCTGTTTTCTTTACAGGTGCTGCAAGAATCGTATAACCATCTCTGTTTACAGTCTCTATCGCAGCAGCAACCTCACTTTGAGCATGCTCTTGATTTTCTGCTGTTTTATCTTTATTAAAATTCTTTTCTTTCCCATTTATTAAAATTGAAATCTCTTGTTTCATCACGAATCCGCTCCTCTCTATCATCTACTAAAACATATGCAAAATTCATTTTAATAGAACTTGAAAATGAGAGGAAGAACGCAAATATCAAGACGAGTATAGAAGACAAAATTTGAAAGCAACAATCTTTTAGAAAAGAGCGAAATAAAAAAACTTTAGGAACTAACCCTAAAGTTTTCTCTAACCTACATAAGCTGCTACTTTATTTCGCCCTTGCTGTTTTGCTCCTGTATACATTGCGCGATCTGCGTTTCTAACTAGAGTAAGCGCATCTTCTCCTTGATGTGGTGCTGTTGCAACCCCAATACTTGCTGTTATGTAAATGTTATGTCTGCATTGATCTGTGAGATCGTTATGTATTTCAAATCCGTTATTCGAAATGATTGAACGAAGCTGTTCAGCTAGAACTAAACATTCTCTCTCACCAGATTCAGGCAAGACTATTATAAATTCCTCACCGCCATAGCGAGCAACTGTACCCCGTTCACCAATAAATTTCTCCAGTCTTCTAGCTAATAGGATCAGCACTTCATTTCCACTTTGGTGTCCATATGTATCATTCACTTTTTTGAAATGATCGATATCCAAAAGGATAACTGAAAATTGCTTTCTGAAATACTCATAATTCTGATACATATTCGTCAAAAGATCTTCAAAATAACGATAATTATACAAACCCGTTAATGGACATTGTTCACTTTTTAATTTTGTAGACTCATAGTTTCTAGCATTATCGATAGCAACAGCCAAATAGTTGGCTAAGATCTCAAGAATAATTAAATGGTGATTATGAAACGCATGCTTATCTTTTGATGCAAAGGTAATGATTCCAACAATTCTTTGATTTCGTATCATTGGGACAGATAGTACGGATTGGGCTTTCCCTTGAAAGAACAGCTCTGAAATCTGTCGCCAAGCTTTCAGTTTGCTGTAGCGAATACTCTTTCCAGTCGCCCATACTCTCCCGCTGATTGCTTCATGTTTTTTTATAGGAACTGCTGTTAATAAACCCTCTTCACTTTCATATTGGCGTATGATTTTAAGGTGTTCTCCTGCATCAGCATCATAGATAAATGCAAAATCCACATTCATAAAACCAATTAATTTTTCAATAAAAACATCCAAGATATGATTCACTTTCAAATGTTCAGAAAGCTGCTGGCCGATCTCACTTGCTTTTTGAAGAGCATCGTTAATCTGCTGGCTAGAATGATACAGATTAATAATGATAGAGAGCGATAGAAAAGGAAGTCCTACGTAAAAGATGCCAGGCCGTCCTAATTGAGAATAAAGAACAAATAACATAAGACCGACTGGAATCGCTAATACTTCTGAGACAAAATCCCACACTGCATCACGTTCAAAGAAAGCGACTTCTTCTTCGTATAGAAATTTTACAATAAAATATATGGCTATATGATTTAAGACTAGGCCTGTGCCAACATAGGCTATAACAGGGATTAAATTGATCGTTTCGTTTACTTCAAACGCCCCCGTTTCCCCTCCAAAAAGATGGAATACGGTGCTTTCACAGATGATAATCCACGAAAACATAAGCGTATTTGCCATATATCTATAATATTCTTTAACGATATTTATTTTTAGAGACAAGAACATCGCGATCAGTGATAAAAGCGTCATGTATAAAGCAGGTGCTAGCCCAAAATATAAAAATACAGCCAAATTAATACCAGACATAAAAGAGATGTTTGAATTTAAAACTTTAATAGGAAAACAAGAAACAACAATCGCTAATAAGGAAATAATGCCCAAATCAATAAAGTTAATATCAAGATGGTTATTAGTCATCTGAGTAGCTGTCCAAATGGCCAGCGGGAATAAACATACCCATGCAATTACAAGAGACATCCGTTTTTTTCTATTTACCATTCGCGTTGTCATTAACTTGTCCTCCTCTCTATATAATTGTCTGTCTATCAATCTTCCCTAGTGAAAACACATCTTTTTTACTAGGACAAATTCATTATCTTTTATTTTATCAAAAGTTCAAAAAATTACAATAAATGTTATTCCAAATTTTGAAATGTTTTTCTTACTTCTGAAATAAAGTAAAGCGAACCCGTAATAATGAGGACATCTTCTTCGTTTAATTGTCCTCTAACATGATTTAAAGCTTCTTCCCATAAAGAAATAGCAATCGACCTTTTAAAAGGACTTTCTGCTAGTAGTTCCTCGGCAGAAGCAGCTCTTGGAAAATCAAACGTGGTGAAGCACGCTTCGTAAATGACACTTTCCAGGTCTTTCATCATTTCTCCATATGCTTTATCCTGCAATGCTGCAAAAAGCAAAAAAATCCTTTTTGACTTATAGTGGTTGAGCAATGTTTTTTTAAGTGCATGAACGCCTTGCTGATTGTGCGCGCCGTCAATTATTATATCGGGTGATTGTGATACTTTTTCAAATCTCCCAGCCCAATTTGCTTTATTTAACCCTTTTTTTATTTCGGAAGCAGAGATGTTAAATTCACCCGACTTCACTAAGTGCATAATGGCAGCTGCTGCCAGACCTGCATTCTTTATTTGATGTGTTCCTTTCATGGAGATAAGGTATTCATGCTCCTTCTTTTCAAAATCCTTAAAAATAAACCGCTCACCTTGATCCATGCTCTCAAGATGAAGCACAGAAAAGTCACGATCTAAAAAATACGAATCTGACTTCGTTTTCTTTGCTTTTTGTTTTATTACCGTGATGGCACTATCTTGTTCTACTGTAGTAATAACTGGGGTATTCGGTTTTATAATTCCAGCCTTTTGAAACGCAATGTCCTCAATTGTGTCGCCGAGTATTCCCATGTGGTCAAAGCCGATGTTGGTTATAAGACTCAAGATGGGTGCAATTACATTTGTAGAATCGTAAAGACCGCCAAGCCCTGTTTCATACAAAACTACATCTGGCTTTTTGTCAGCAAAATACAGAAGGGAAATAACCGTGATCACTTCAAACTCGGTAGGACTTCCAAGTGATGTTGAAGACACCTCTTCAACTAGAGGCTTTAAAATCCTCGAATAATGAAGAAGTTCTTCATCGGCTATCGGCACACCATTTATCGAAACTCTTTCATTGAAAGTTATCAAATATGGCGACGTAAAAGTACCTGCAGAGTACCCTGCTTCATTAAAAATGCTTCTTAAATACTCTACGGTTGATCCCTTTCCATTCGTTCCTGCAATATGTATGAGGGTTAATTGATTTTCAGGATTCCCTGTTCTGTCTAACAGCCATTCCACTCTTTTAAGTCCTGGTTTAATACCAAATTTTAATAAGCTATGAATCCACTTTAGCGCATCATTGTAAGAATTCACTTGATTCCCGCCTTTCTTAAAAGTAAAGAAGGCGAATCCCTGCTGTAATAAGGATCCGCCTCAAATTGTTAAATTTTAGCTTTGAAGTTCTTTGATACGTGCTAATACGTTATCATATTTTTCCTGATAATCTGCTTGTTTTGCACGTTCTTCATCGATAACCTTTTCAGGTGCTTTTTTCATGAAACCTTCATTGCTTAATTTTTTCTGTACACGTTCTACTTCTTTTGCATACTTTTCTGCTTCTTTTTCAAGTCGCTTGATCTCTTCATCAATGTTGAGCAGTCCTTCAAGAGGAAGATACATTTCTAAACCTGTTAATACGGTGCTCATGCTTTTTTCAGGTGCAGAAATCTCATCTGAGATTACAAGTTCACTCGGGTTACAGAAACGAACTAAATATTGACGGTTCTTTTCTAGCGCAGCAAGAATTTCTTTGTTCTTCGGCTTGATTTGAAGCTCAATAGGTTTACTTGGTGCAACGTTCATCTCTGATCGAATGTTACGAACAGAACGAATTACTTCTGTAATAAGAGCAAACTCTTTAGCTGCTTCAGGGAAATGAAGATCTTCTTTCTTTTCTGGCCATGCTGCAACCGTTATAGATTCCCCGTTGTGAGGCAGATGCTGCCAAATCTCTTCTGTAATAAATGGCATGAACGGATGAAGCAATCTCAGTGTATTGTCTAACACATACGCGAGTACCGAACGTGTTGTTTTCTTCGCTTCTTCATCTTCTCCGTATAAAGGAAGCTTTGCCATTTCAATGTACCAGTCACACAAGTCATCCCAGATAAAGTTATAAAGAAGACGTCCAACTTCTCCAAATTCGTAAGCATCGATCAGACGAGTAATATCTTCTGATGTTTCGTTCAATCGAGTAAGAATCCATTGATCAGCGAGTGATTTCTTTCCGCTTAAATCGATTTCATCATACTGCATGCCATCCATGTTCATCAAAGCAAAACGAGATGCGTTCCAGATTTTATTTGCAAAGTTCCAAGTAGATTCTACCTTTTCCCAATAAAAACGAAGATCGTTTCCTGGTGAGCTTCCTGTAGATAAGAAGAATCGTAATGCATCCGCACCATACTTCTCTATAACATCCATCGGATCTACACCGTTGCCAAGTGATTTACTCATCTTTCTGCCTTCAGAGTCACGAACAAGTCCATGGATTAATACGTCATTAAACGGCTTTTGATCCGTAAATTCAATGGATTGGAAGACCATTCTTGAAACCCAGAACGTAATAATATCGTAACCTGTTACAAGTACATTGCCAGGGAAGTAACGTTTAAAATCTGCAGCTTCTTCATCTGGCCAGCCCATCGTTGAGAAAGGCCATAAAGCAGATGAGAACCAAGTATCAAGTACATCCGTATCCTGCTCCCAATTTTCCGGCTCTTTTGGCTCTGTTTTGCCAACGTAGATTTCACCCGTTTCTTTATGGAACCAAGCTGGTATACGGTGTCCCCACCACAACTGACGTGAAATACACCAGTCACGAATATTTTCAACCCAGCGCATGTATGTGTTCTCAAAACGATCTGGAACAAAGTTTATTTTGTCTTCACTTTTTTGAAGTTTGATCGCTTCTTCTGCTAAAGGCTGCATTTTAACAAACCATTGAGTTGATAAGTAAGGCTCAACAACAGCTCCACTTCGCTCAGAGTGTCCAACCGAGTGCATATGTTCTTCAATTTTAAACAATACGCCTTGCTCCTGCAGATCCTTAACAATCTGCTTACGGCATTCAAAGCGGTCTAAGCCCTGATACTTTCCAGCGTTTTCGTTCATCTTTCCGCCTTCATCCATAACAAGGATACGCTCAAGGCTATGTCTATTACCAATCTCAAAGTCGTTTGGATCATGTGCAGGCGTAATCTTTACGGCACCCGAACCAAATTCCATATCAACATAATCGTCACCAACAATTTCAATCTCACGGCCAACGATCGGCAGAATAGCTTTTTTGCCGATCAGCTGCTGATAACGCTCATCTTTTGGATGTACGGCAATCGCTGTATCTCCGAGCATCGTTTCAGGACGAGTTGTCGCTACTTCAATGTGACCTGATCCATCAGCTAACGGGTATTTCATATGATAGAAGGCACCTTGAACATCTTGGTGAATAACTTCAATATCAGAGAGTGCTGTTTTTGTCTGCGGATCCCAGTTGATGATATACTCACCGCGGTAAATTAATCCTTTTTCATAAAGATTTACAAATACCTCTTTAACTGCTTCTGAAAGACCTTCATCAAGCGTAAATCGCTCGCGGGAATAGTCTAGACCCAGTCCTAGCTTCGCCCATTGCTGACGGATAAACTTAGCATACTCATCTTTCCATTCCCACGATTTTTCTAAAAACTTTTCACGTCCTAAATCATAACGGGAAATACCTTCTTCACGCAGTTTTCCTTCTACCTTTGCCTGTGTAGCGATTCCAGCATGGTCCATTCCTGGCAGCCATAAAACATCATAGCCTTGCATGCGTTTTGTGCGAGTTAAGATATCTTGAAGGGTTGTGTCCCATGCATGCCCAAGGTGCAGTTTTCCTGTAACGTTTGGAGGTGGGATAACAATCGTATAAGGCTGCTTCCCTTCCTCGCCTTTCGCCTCAAAAAACTTACCTTTCAGCCAAAAATCATAACGGTTTTCTTCCGTTGCCTTCGGATCATACTTTGTAGGCATCGTCAGTTCTTTCTGTTCGTTCGTCATTCTATTCTCCTCCTTTATTTCTAAAAAACAAAAAAGCCCTTTCGTCGAAAAGGACGAAAGGACTCCGCGGTACCACCTTAATTTACGGCAAGTCTAAATAAACTTGCTGTACACTTCATTTATAACGGATGTACCGTCTTCTCCTACTACACTTCAAAGAAGATGCTCAAGGGCGACTTCCAACGAACTTTCCTTAAGGATTCTTTCAGCAGATGAATCCTCTCTCTAAAAGGCGTTACATTTGTACTATTCCCTATCTACGCAACAATATAGATTCTGAGTATATTTTATACAACATATCTGTTTTTAGTCAATAGCATACCCGTATCTTGTAAAAGTTATTCTATGTAACATCCCCACTTTAGTGAATGCATGTCTTTCACATTAATCGTATTTTTGCATAAATTATTTAAAATGGGCGAATGGGGGGCTTTTCTTGGCTAGAAAGTATTTTCGAAAAGCACGTTTTCCTGCTGGCTGGTTTGTAACCCTTAAACAAACGATTGGACAATTGACTGCACCACTCATTATCTTTCAACTGTTAAGGACGATACTATTTCCATCTGCTGTAGATTTTATTATTCTTTTAACCTTAGTGATTCTCCATATATGTTTTGCTTACGATATGCTGTAAAAAGTAGAGAGAATTAATAAATCCACTGTTCAGGTTGTGTTTTTACGGTACGTGTTCTTTTGTTAAGGCTGTTTTTATAGACTTTGTTGTTATTGGAAGTGGTTGATTTCCGTTCCAGGTGCTCGCTTTCCGCGGGGCAGGCGGTGAGCCACATTGGGACGTTTTACTTTTAAGTGTCTCACCTGTCTAGTTGCAAGTGACTAGCCCCTCGAGGTCAAAAGCTAAATTGTCTACAAGGCAAAGTGCGCCTTGTTAGCCCATTCACCTTTTGCTTGTCGGGGCTGAACGAGCTACTTTCACTTTTCGGACTGCCCGCCTGTCCCGCAGGAGTCTCCCACCTTGCACTCCAATCAACTGTCACAGAAGAAATTAAATTGAAGTTTGAAAGCAACAATTCTTTAGAAAATAAACTGTATTAATTACAAGTTCGGGCAGTAGAAATGAGTTTACGCGTTTTGAACGCTTCCGCATATACCAATGATGTGACATATCAAGAATAACTAGCCACTCATCTCATTTTTTTATAAACAATTAAAAAAGAGATCACATATACGTGTTATATGTGATCTCCTTCGTCATTTATATTAATTTTCGTCGGAACAGTATTCGAATTATCTAAAGGTGCAGGAGGAGGTGCCAGCATAATCGCATCGCAAAAGTCCCGGATTTTTTTCATTGCTCTTATTCTGCTCTCCAGACGATGCACCATTTCAATTTGAGAATAATCGTTTCGTCTGCTGCAGTATAGGTCCACTGCATTAAAAACGGGTTCAGGATAAGATAAATAACTAATTAATAATCCTCTTTCCTCATTCAACAATGGTACATGTTTCTCGTAAAGATCTAATAAAAACTTTCCTTCTTCCACTGTCCATTCTCTTTGATGTGCAGATCTTCTGAAGTAAACCGCTAGGTCTCTTACTGGCGTATCAAGTACTGCTTTCTCAAAGTTTAGAAGATGACCTTCACCTGTCGGGTTAAAGATCAAGTGATTTCTTGAAACTTTTCCGTGACAAAGGACGCTCCGGTAGCGTTTTTCCCTTTGACATGTATCGTACCAGTCTTTCAATCTTCTTTTTGCTTCTTCGGTCATTCTCATGATTTGATGAAAATGACTTAAATAGGTTAATTCAAATGGTGACATATACGTTTTCTGTTCTGCTTCTTCTGTAAACCGTTCCATCTCATATTGCCGATTTTCCCATCTGTTCATGAGATACTGATAAGAATGTTCCACTACTTCATTTGAAAAGTCCTGTTCTTTAAGCGTTAAGGCATGAATTTTTCCTAAGTGATCGAGAAGCACCTCATCTTTTGCTTTTTCGTTTCTCTCATCTGAAGCAAACCAAGGCATCAGATAATACGTTCTTGAGCCTAGCTGTACTGTGTAATCACCAAACTTTGTTGGATACAGAGGTACAACCTGGTGAAAGCCTATTTCTGAAAGACGCTGGATTACATGAGTAAACCAGCTTCTTTCATCCTCAGTCATCTCTGCTTCTTTTAGTGCAAATGTACCCCTTTTCGTTATGACCTTCTTCACTTTCCCATGCTGCTCCAACTTTTCAGGAAATAGATCATAATGAAAAAGGACGGGCCCGTAATTTAAAGTTTCCTTTTCCGTTGTCATAGGGCCACCTTCCTTCTTTTTTCATCAAACCATTCTGTTACCGTCTTAACAAGAGTTCGATTTGCTTCCCAGCATTCTTCATACCTCTTGAGTCCCTCTACCATTCTTTCTAAAGAACTGTTATCTAATTGTTTTAAACAATCATAGATTTCCCAAGGTGTAACGATCTCAGCTAAAAGAAGTAATCCTTGCTCCTGGTCCAAAGAGAAGTGTTTGTTTACCTCTGTTAAAAGCCCTTTTAACGAAAGAGGTGAAGAATGTTCCAGCCACTCTAATAAGAACGTTCGAAGAGGCAGATATCCTCTAACCGGCCAAGCATCACCACCCTGGTAAAATAAGAAATGAAAGATTTTTTTACCGTTTTTAACACTCATCTCTCTTTCTAAAACAGGCAATGAACTTTTCTTCACCTTACTTCTGATCGCCTCAGAAAGCTTAAGACGTTCTTTTGCTTCAAGAATACTCGTTGTTATAAAGGAAAAGTTTGCTTCCATGTACTTTTGAGACAAACGTAAACAATGATTCATATCAAATACCGGAAGTTCTGTTTGAAGGGCTGGGTTCTCTTTAACATCATAATTTACTGCAGATTTTAATAACATACCGATGAACTGCGCCCATCGTTCTACCTCATCACAGCCGAATAAAGCATCTGCATGGTCATGTAAGGATATCCATTGTTCACCATATTGTATTGCAAATTCCCCGCTTTTAGTACGAATCATACGGTCTGGCACGGCGCCTGAGCCTTTTGAAGACTCATCGCGCCACTTAACATGCCATTTTAGCCTTTCGTGCTCCGTCCAATAACGGATGCGTTTCTCCCCCGAATCAGTCAGAATGATATGAGGTTTTTCTTTCCATCTTATCCCGTACAGTTCATATTCATTTTCCAAGGTGTTAATCAGCCCCATAACAGCACCTCATCTTAACGTGAACTTACAGGGATATATATAATCTGCCCCTCAGATACTTCACCTTGCTGAAGTCGATTCATGCGCATCAGTGTATTTAATGAGATATCATACCTCTCACAAATATGCTCTAAAGAATCTCCTCGCTGTAGAATGTACATTCTCATCTTAGAAAAACGATCTTCTTTAGCAGAGAGCATTTTTGTTAAATAAAGAGCGTTCTCATCTCTAGGTTCATCACGTTCAACCTGTTCAGCCACTGGCTGTGATTCAGGTTCTGTTTCTGCATAACTATTATCTTCATATTCATAAGATGCATCATGCTCTTCCGCACTTTGCTGATAGCTTGAATCTTCGTATTCTTGTTCAGCCTCATATGATTGTTCACCATACTCATATTCATTGGAATAAGAAGGACGTTCAGAATGATTTTGCTGATATTGATAATTGGCATAGTGATTAGCTTGCTGCTGGTACGCTTCTTGCTGCTGATACGGATTATAAGAATATGGTCGATTCGTATCTTGATAAGGCGACTGACTTTGATAGCTGTTTGGTTGATCTTGATACGTTTGTGCTTCATAATCTGGTGTTTGCTGAGCTTGATAGCTTTCATAAGCCTCTTCTTCTTCATGATCATATGCTTCTGAATAATCATTTTGATCTGAAGCTTCTACTTCACCGTACACTTCATGATCTTCTTCATAGTGAGCTTCGGGTTCATCTATGGCAGGTGGGTCAGAATGGCGAGTATCTTCACTCGAAAAAGCAATGGCCTTCAGCGAATCAAAGGTAGCCTCCATTGTGCGGTCATCTAATGCTTCAAAATGCGGTTTAAACTCAAAAGCTGCTTTCTTTTCATCACGAACTTCAGCATTATTCTCATTAAATCGAGCTAAAAACTCGTTTGGCTGAGGCTGTGACGGTACTCCACCGCTTTGACGCGCTTCAAATTGAAAAGGAGTAAAAATATCTTGCTTCTCTTCTTTTTGTGCCAATCTCTCTTCAGCGGCTACCGAACGTATCTCCTCTTTTGGAGAATCATACGCAGGGCTTTCTTGACGCTGCTTTTCATCTTTTATGCCGTAAATACAGATGGAAGCAGAAAGTTCAAAGCAAGTAGAATTGGGGAGCTCGTATTCGAATGATTCCACTTCCACTTTTACCTCATTTGCATCTTCTACACGATAGGACGGGATGGTAATGTCCACCGGAAAACGATGCACCAGGTCTGTTACTCCATCTTCTGCAACACTTAACTGTGTAAGTGAACGATAAGAGACACTCTCAGCCAGCGGGTTTAGTTCTGGATCACCCGCATTCTGATCTTGATTCTCTGCACGGTATCTGCCGTTTAAAATAAGGGCTCCCTTGATATAAACCTGTCCGGCTTCCTCTGTAATACGAATATCAGGATCAAGTGACATCGACAAGACTTCAGCTACTTCCTGTCCTTTCTTAAGCCAAACAGACTCCTCAATGGAGAAACGCAGCTTCGATTGACTCATGCCCTTCTCCTCCTTTCGGTTTGCATATAGTTATACAATATAGGTGTATGAGGGAAGAGGACGAAATATGAATCAAATAAAAATAGCGCCCGCTTTTATAAGCGAACGCTATTAGATCTCATTATTTTAATTGAGAAAAAGCTTTTCTGAACGCAGCTACCGTCTTGTTAATATCTTCCTCCGTATGAGCAGTAGATAAGAACAATCCTTCAAATTGTGATGGAGGCAAAGAAATTCCCTCCTGAAGCATCGTTTTGAAAACAGAATTAAAATGATCTAAATTCGATAATTTTGCTGTTTCATAATTAATGACATCTTTATTTGTAAAGAAGAACCCAATCATACTTCCCGCACGGTTGATTGTATGTTCCACTCCATAATGTTCTGCAGCTTCAGAGATCCCTGTTGCCAACAGATCACCCAGCTTTTGAAAGTATACATAGCTTTCTTTTGTAAGCTGTGAGAGTGTAGCAAACCCAGCAGCCATAGCAAGCGGATTTCCTGATAACGTTCCCGCTTGGTAGATCGGACCACTTGGCGCAATCTGTTCCATGATCTCGCGTTTCCCGCCATACGCACCTACAGGAAGTCCGCCTCCAATTACTTTTCCTAAACATGTTAGATCTGGAGTCACGCCAAAATAACCTTGTGCACATTCATAATCCACTCGGAACCCTGTCATCACTTCATCAAAGATTAATAGAGAGCCATGCTGCTCCGTCATTTTGCGAACGCCTTCAAGGAAACCTTTTTGCGGAGGAACAACACCCATGTTTCCTGCGACAGGTTCAACAATAACGCATGCAATATCTTCACCAAATTGATCAAAAGCAACTTGTAGACTTTCAAGATCATTATAAGGAACAGTTATTGTATTTTGTGCAATACCTTCAGGAACACCTGGAGAATCCGGCAGACCTAGTGTTGCTACACCAGAACCTGCTTTAATCAATAAAGAATCTCCATGCCCGTGATAACATCCTTCAAATTTAACAATCTTGCTTCTTCCAGTGTATCCACGTGCTAAACGCAGAGCACTCATCGTTGCTTCTGTCCCTGAATTCACCATACGAACAACTTCAATGGATGGTACGCGATCGATCACAAGCTTGGCCAATTTTGTTTCCATTTCATTAGGAGCACCAAAACTTGTTCCAAGTTCAGCTGTTTCTTTAAGCACTTTTACTACTTGATCATCGGCATGTCCTAAAATTAATGGTCCCCACGACAAAACATAATCGATATACTCATTTCCATCGATGTCATAAATTTTTGATCCTTTTCCTCGCTCCATAAAAACAGGGTCCATTTTTACTGATTTAAATGCTCGAACAGGACTGTTAACACCGCCTGGCATTACTTCCTTCGCTTCGTTAAAAGCCGCTATTGAACGTTCAAAGCTTCTCATACCAACACCCTTTCTATTATTTTTCATTCAGCCATCTTGCAGCATCTTTTGCAAAGTAGGTAATGATTAAATCTGCTCCTGCTCTTTTCATTGAAATTAATTTCTCAAGCACGATGCTTTTTTCATCTACCCATCCATTAATTGCAGCTGCTTTTATCATGGAATATTCTCCGCTTACGTTGTATGCAACCAATGGAAGAGGATATCTGTCTTTTAGTTCTCTTAATATATCCAGGTAAGAAAGGGCTGGTTTTACCATTAAAAAGTCAGCACCTTCAGCAATATCCGATTCAGCTTCACGCAGAGCTTCTAAGCGATTTGCCGGGTCCATCTGATATGTTTTTCTATCACCGAACTGAGGCGTGCTATGTGCAGCGTCACGAAACGGACCGTAAAAAGATGATGCATATTTAACAGCATAAGACATGATGGGCACGTCGTAGTATCCTGCTTCATCCAATCCTCGTCTGATTGCCGCAACAAAACCATCCATCATGTTTGAAGGTGCAATAACATCCGCTCCAGCTTTTGCTTGAGAAACAGCTGTTTTGGCAAGCAGTGATAGCGTTTCATCGTTTAGCACTTCACCGTTTTCAATCACACCGCAATGGCCATGGTCTGTAAACTGACATAAACAAGTATCGGCAATTACAGTTAAAGAAGGTGCAATCTCTTTAATTTGAGAAATCGCTCTTTGTACAATTCCATTATGGTCATAAGCTGAGCTTCCGCAGTCATCTTTTTCGTTTGGCACTCCAAACACAATAATTGACTGTATGCCTAAACTTTCGATTTCCTTAACTTCTTTCTCAAGTAAATCTAGTGATAAGTGGTATACACCTGGCATTGAAGGTACTTCTTTTTTTACATTCTCACCTTCAACAAAGAATAGTGGGTAAATAAAGTCGGATACTTGAAGATGCGTTTCACGTACTAATGAACGCATGGATGCAGATTTTCTTAAACGGCGATGACGCTGAAAATTCATATTATCTTCCTCCTTGAAAATAAGAGATGGCACAGTTCACCATATCTTCTGCTGTAAAATTACTAGGCATAAAAACATGCTTAAATCCGCACTTTTCAGCAGCTGTTTTTGTTGTAGGGCCTACACAAATTACAGGCGTTTTGTAGATCATGTTATTTTGACTGTCAGATAAACCTTTTATCATAAATGAAACAGCGGATGGACTCATAAAAAAGAAACAATCCGTTATATCAATTAACGACCAGTCTAAACCGTCTTCGGGCTCTGTTTTATAAACGACCATCTCTTCCACAACAGCTGTACTTTTGAGTTCTTCTTTAAGAAAAGAAGGAGCTAGGTTACCTTTAGGAAACAAAATTCTTTCATCTTTTAAAACATGTTTTTTTAACGTTTCAGCTAAGTCTGCCGCATCATAACGTTCTGGAACAAGTATAGATGTTATACCATAACGCCTTAACGTCTCGGCTGTTTTTTCACCTACAGCAGCAAACTTATAGTCTCCTAAAGAAATCCCTAACTCATTAATCAACCGAAAAAAGTAATCTACAGCATTCTTGCTCGTGAAAACGATCCATTGAAAAGTGTTTAACTGATTTAGGCGTGCCGCTGCCTGCTCGTTCTTCACAGCTTTTATAGATATTATAGGAAAAGAAAGAGGAGTCCCCCCATTCTCTTCAATAAGCTTAACCAATGAATCTGCCTGGTTCTTCGGCCTTGTAACAAGTATCTTTTTACCTGCTAATGGTCCACCTGACGTATTCATTAAGCATTTAGATCCTTTTTCACAGCATCAAGTATGGTCTTTGCTCCTAAAGTCTTTAACTCTTCAGCAAGCTCGACCCCTACACGGTGTGAGTCTTTTCCTGTTCTCATTTCTTTAAGTACTTTTTTGCCTTCTGGGTCTGCAACGAGTCCTGTTAACGTTATTTCATGATTATCTGCCATCGTTGCAAACGCAGCGATCGGCACCTGGCAGCCGCCTTCTAACGTGTTAAGGAAAGAGCGTTCTGCCTCAACCGTCTGATACGTATATGCGTCATTGAGGGTAGCAAGAAGTTCTTTTACTTCTGAATCATTACTTCTGCATTCAATCGCTAATGAACCTTGACCTACAGCAGGCAGACAAAGATCAATGTCCAAGAATTCAGTAACGACATCTTTAGACCAACCCATTCTTTCTAAGCCGGCCGCAGCTAGAATAATCGCATCAAATTCTCCTGATTTCAGCTTCTCAATCCGTGTGTCAATGTTGCCGCGAATCGATTTTATTGAAAGGTCAGGGCGTCTGTTCAGCAACTGCGCCGCTCTTCTTAAAGAGCTTGTTCCTACAACGGCACCTTCAGGCATGTCTCTTAATGAAGAATACTTTTCTGAAATAAGAGCATCCCTCGGATCAACACGCTTAGGTGTGCAGCCTATTTCAAGTCCCTCTGGCAATTCAGACGGCATATCTTTCATGCTGTGAACCGCTATGTCAATCTCTTTATCTAACATCGCTTGTTCGATTTCTTTCACAAAAAGGCCTTTTCCGCCTACTTTTGATAATGTGACATTTAAAATAACATCACCCTTCGTCACGATTTCTTTTACTTCAAATTCAAAGGGCATACCAGCTTTTTTTAATTGCTCAATCACCCAGTTTGTTTGTGTAAGAGCTAATTTACTTCTTCTTGAACCTACTATAATTTTTCTCATTATATGAATCTCCTATCTCTTTACTTATACCATAGATGGAATTCTGTAAACGTAGTCGCTAGAAAGTAGTTGATCAGTACTACCAAAAAAGCGGCAGCATTCCATAGAGCTAACGTTTTACCTTGAACGCCTCTTCCTACCTTTTGATATAAGTAAGTACTATAAACCAAAAGAACAATAAACGATGAGATGACTTTTGCATCAAGAAGTGTAAAGTCATTTATTTTCCAGAATGCCCATACGACACCCAATATTAAACTGAGCAGAAGGAGCGGCACCCCAATCGTATTCAATCGAAAAGATAACTTTTCTAAGTATGAAAGACTGCCAAACCGCTGAAGTCTTTTGCTCCATTTTTTTCGTTTTAACATCCCATGCTGCAGCAAGTACATGAACGAAATGATAAACGAAAGGGAGAATGCTCCGTATGAAATAAAAGCCATTGTGACATGAATGATTAACAGCTCTGATATAAGCTGCTTCTCCAGTACGGCACTAGCTTGTCCTGTAGGTGCGAACAAATGAATAGACACGAGCAGGAACCCTAGTACGTTTGTAAAGAACACTAGAAAATCGACCCGGAAAAATCTGCTCATGACCACTGAAAAGGTCACAAGGATCCAGGCATAAAAAAACAGGCCTTCAGAAGGTGTTAATATAGGGAACCGCTGATCTTTCAGCATCCTTAACACAAAAAAGACCGTTTGAAGTATCCAGACAATAGAAAGCAACCAGAAAGCAAATTGGTTCGCTTTCCGGTTGTTTTGAAGAAAATCTATAAAATAGCCTATGATGCTAAGTGCATATAGAACAATAGTCAGATCATATATCCAATTCATTTTGCTCACACTCCATGAGCCCGAGGGAAACGAAAAATTAAGTTCTTACTGCAGAAGTATGAATCACATCATCTGTAAGAGAAGCCTTCTCTTTTCTGTTTGCAGCAAGCCCAGTTTCCAACTGCTTCTGTTTATCCAAATATTCTTCTAACCCGAAAATTTCAGTGAATAATTGTAATTGCTCTTCTGCTCCTGGTTCTCCAGCCATTTCTTTAGCTCTAGTAACAGGTTCACGAAGCAATTGATTCACGATACTCTTTGTATGCTTGCTTAATATCTTTCTTTCGCGATCTGTAAGATCTGGCAGCTTGCGTTCAATGCTCTGCATCGTTTCTGCTTGAATGTTTAACGCCTTTTCACGAAGAGCAGAGATTAATGGTACAACGCCAAGCAGTGAAATCCAGGACTGAAAAGCAACAATTTCAGCTTCAATCATAATCTCGATCTTTTCGGCCTCTTTCATTCGCTCCGCTAGATTAGATTCTACGATGCCCTCTAAATCATCAATATCATAGAGAAAAACGCTTTCCAAATCATGCAAAGCGGGATCTAAGTCTCGCGGAACAGCGATATCCACCATAAACAATGGAAGACCCTTACGTTTCTTTACAGCAGGTGCCGCTGTATCTTTCGTGATAACAAACTTACTTGCTCCAGTTGAAGAGATAACAATGTCTGCTTTTACGAGTAAGCTTTCAAGATTCTCAAACGGATGAGCAGTACCGTGAAACTTCTCCGCTACCTCTTGTGCTTTTTCAAAAGTACGATTGATCACTAAAACTTCATTTCCACCGCTTGCATGCAAATGTTTCGCAGTAAGTTCACCCATTTTGCCGGCTCCAACAATTAATATCGTTTTGTTTTGCAAACCGCCAAAAATTTTCTTCGCGAGTTCAACGGCTGCGTAGCTTACAGAAACAGCATTTTCACCGATATCAGTTTCAGAGTGACATTTTTTTGCAAACGTGATCGCTTGCTTCATAAGTTTATTAAAAATAGTGCCTGTAGCATCAAGCTTCTGTGATTCTAAGAAACCATCTTTCACTTGACCCAGTATTTGTGTTTCACCAATAACCATAGAGTCCAAGCCAGCTGTAACTCTAAAAAGATGCTCAACAGCAGCTTCTCCGTCTCTAATGTTTAAAAATGGTGAAAGTTCTTCTTTATCTATTGAAAACCAGTCCGCCAAAAAAGATTTGATGTAGTATCTTCCGGTATGAAGCTGATCGGCAACCGCATAGATTTCAGTACGGTTGCACGTTGAAACGATTACACATTCAAGTATACTTTTTTGTTTTCGGAGTGTAGAGATCGCATCAGATAATTCAGCAGGCTGAAATGAGACTTTTTCCCGAATTTCTACGGGTGCCGTTTTATAATTAAGTCCAACCACTAGAATATGCATGCGCTCACCTCCCTTAATTATGTATGTTCTATCATTATTATAACATGTCCTAAAATACGGAATATCCAATATTGTGAACAGAATATAAACGTTTATGCTATGATGGGTTTATCACATTTTAATGTGTGTTCAGCAGTTTTAGGATAACCATATTTACTAAAACTTAGCACCAATAATAAAAATAACAAATTTCGACCAATTTAGCAAAGGTTTACGTTTAAAATGGAGGCATTATGAAACAAAGAAACACTTTCAGCGGTATAATTTTACTCGGAATCGGATTATTCTATTTCGCTATGAGTATGGAAATCGAACTTCTTCAGCCTTATATGACCTGGCCCACTCTAATCGTAATTATTGGGATAGCCCTAATTATGCAAGCAGGGTCTGGCAAAGACTCGTCAAACTTGTTTTCAGGTGTTTTCTTAACAGGCCTGGGTTTGCATTTTCATGCTGCAGCAAAAGTAGCTGCATGGCCTGAGCCGCTTCAAATGATTATACTGCTTGCAGGAGTATCATTTCTGATTCAGTACAGAAAAACAAAAGAAGGACTTATCCCTGGGTTATTATTATCTCTGCTAGCTCTATGGTTACTGTTCTTTAAGAGTAATACCCCTTCTGTAGAAAATATATTTGTAAAAGCAGAAGATTTTTGGCCGATTATCTTAATGGTCCTAGGTGCTTACCTTATGTTTTTTAAAAAGAAGAAATAAGCAAAAACCCCTGTGTATCCAAAGTGATCACAGGGGTTTTTCTTTAAGATTTGCTCTCAGTAAGTTGTTTTGTCTGTTTTAACTTCTCTTCTTGGACAAGTTGATTGGAGTGTAAGGCGCGAGACTCCTCGAAAATTAAACTTCAAATTTTCTTCGTGCGATGTTTCGCTGCCGTAGCCTTCCTTGTCCTGCAGGACAGGCGGGCTGGTGAGACACTTAAGAGTAAAACGTTCGAATGTGGCTCACCGCCTGCCCTGCGGAAAGCGAGCGCCTGAAATGGAAATCAACTACTTCTTAGAAAACAGTTGAAGCTTTAAAAATGGTTCTTACTTCGTTAAATAAGAATTAAGAACTCCCCATGCTTCATCTTTTCCGTGTCCGGTTTCGGATGAGAAGAGTATGATCTTATCGGTCGGGTCCAAGTTTAAAGTTTCTTTAACTACTTTCTTATGTTTATCCCATTTTCCTTTTGGAATCTTATCACTTTTCGTCGCCACAACAATAACAGGCAGTTCGTGATATTTGAGCCAATCATACATTAACACATCATCTTTTGATGGTGGATGTCTGAGGTCAACGAGCTGAACGACCGCTTTTAACTGATCACGTTCAACCAGATATTGCTCGATCATCTTGCCCCACGCTTCTCTTTCTGTTTTTGACACTTTCGCGAATCCATATCCAGGTACATCCACGAAATAAAAACTTTCATTTAAGATATAAAAGTTTAAAGTTTGTGTTTTTCCTGGTCTAGAAGACGTTCTTGCTAGATTTTTACGATGAATCATCTTATTGATAAAAGATGATTTTCCTACATTCGATCGGCCTGCCAGAGCAATTTCCGGAAGATTGCCTTCCGGATATTGTTTTGGTCCAACTGCCGAAATTACGATTTCTGCTGTATTTACTTTCACTTTCCATCACCTGCTAATGCAACTTTTAATACTTCATCCAAATGAGAAACTGTTATAAATGATAAACCTTCTTTTACCGTATCAGGAATATCTTCTATGTCTTTTTCGTTATCTTTTGGAAGAATAATCGTCTTGATTCCCGCTCGATGTGCACTCAGCGATTTTTCTTTTAAACCGCCTATTGGCAGCACACGGCCTCTTAATGTAATTTCACCTGTCATGCCTACATCTTTTCTTACAGGCTTTTTCGTTAACGCAGATACAAGCGCTGTGGCAATAGTAATGCCCGCTGAAGGTCCATCTTTTGGTGTTGCGCCTTCAGGTACATGAATATGGATATCCGTTTTTTCGTAGAAATCCGCATCAATTCCGAGATCTTCTACTTTTGTTCGAACATAGCTTAATGCCGCCTGTGCTGATTCTTTCATCACATCGCCTAGTTTACCGGTAAGGATTAGCTTACCTTTACCTGGTGAAAGCGCTACTTCTATTGAAAGTGTATCCCCGCCTGCCGTCGTATAAGCTAAGCCAGTTGCTGCACCAATTTGGTCTTCTAGTTCCGCCTGTCCATAACGGAAACGAGGCTTACCTAGATAATCTTCAAGGTTTTTAGCTGAAAGCACAACCTTTTTCTTCTCTTCTGAAACAATCTGTTTGGCTGCTTTTCTACATAATCCTGCAATTTGGCGTTCAAGATTTCGCACACCAGCTTCCCGTGTATAGTTACGGACTAACTTTAAAATACTTTCATCCTTAAACTGAATCTGGCTCTTTTTTAAACCATGTTCTTTAAGCTGTTTTGGAATCAAGTGGTTTTTAGAAATGTGAAGCTTTTCTACTTCTGTATAACCAGCGATCGAAATAACTTCCATTCGATCTAAAAGCGGACCTGGAATCGTTGAAAGAGAGTTTGCCGTCGTCACAAACATAACTTTTGATAGATCATACGGCTCTTCAATGTAATGATCACTGAACGTACTATTCTGTTCAGGATCCAAAACTTCCAGCATAGCAGAGGACGGATCTCCTCTAAAGTCACTTGACATCTTATCGATTTCATCAAGCAAAAATACAGGATTTATCGTTCCTGCTTTTTTCATACCTTGAATTAACCTTCCTGGCATTGCTCCAACATACGTTCTTCGGTGACCTCTGATCTCAGCTTCATCCCGAACACCACCAAGGGAAATTCTCACAAAATTTCTGCCGACTGCACGTGCGATTGACCTAGCTAGTGAGGTTTTACCCACTCCAGGAGGTCCGACTAAACAAAGGATAGGTCCTTTCAGTGAGTTCGTCAGTTTTTGAACAGCTAGATATTCTAAAACTCTGTCTTTCACTTTTTCTAGTCCGTAATGATCTTCGTTTAACACCGTTTCTGCATGCGGAATATCAAGATTATCTATCGTTTCTTGTTTCC
Organism: Fictibacillus sp. UD; assembly: GCF_043558025.1. Taxonomy (NCBI): domain Bacteria; kingdom Bacillati; phylum Bacillota; class Bacilli; order Caryophanales; family Fictibacillaceae; genus Fictibacillus; species Fictibacillus sp. UD. Next base: position 256,986 of record NZ_JARUHH010000001.1, on the reverse strand, counting down.
ACGGAAGATTAACGAGCCACTCGATATACGTTCTTATAACCGAACTTTCTGCAGAAGAGTTTGGCATTTTTTCGTATCGATCCAGTTCTTTCTTAGCTAGCTCCATGACATGTTCTGGCATATCAGACGCTTCAATACGCTCTTTCAGCGTACTGACCTCACCAACTTTACCTTCTTTGTCACCAAGCTCTTTTTGGATGGCTTTCATCTGTTCACGCAAATAGTATTCCTTCTGCGTTTTTTCCATCGCTTTTTTAACACGCTGACCAATCTTCTTCTCAAGACCGAGTACTTCTTTTTCATTGTTTAACAAAGAAAGCAAGTGTTCAAGCCTTTCTTTCACATCGAAGATCTCAAGAATTTTTTGTTTTTCTTTAATCTTGAGGGAAAGGTGTGAAGATATAACGTCCGCCAATCGCCCAGGCTCTGTAATATCTTGAACAGAGGCAAGAGTCTCAGGAGTCACTTTCTTTGATAGATTTATGTATTGTTCGAATTGTGCCAGAACTCCTCGCATCAACGCTTCCGTTTCAGCTTCTTTCACATCAACATCATCTGTTAGCTCTACTTCTACTTCCGTATGGGTTTTTTCATCCATAAAAGCAGTGATTTTCCCGCGTTTAATACCTTCTACTAGTACTCGTATCGTGCCGTTTGGCAGTTTGAGCATCTGATTGACTTTTGATAACGTTCCTACATTATAAATTTCCTCTTCAGCTGGATCTTCAATAGATACCTCTTTTTGTGTAGATAGAAAAATCATCTGGTCATCAAGCATAACTTTTTCAAGCGCTTGAATGGACTTTTCTCTTCCTACATCAAGATGAAGCACCATCGTTGGATAGACCAACAATCCGCGTAGAGGGAGGAGCGGAAGAACTCGTTTTTCCCCCATTAAAAACACCTCCGAAAACTGCTATGTAATCATTAATTATATGCATAGTCTTTGTACAATTCTACCGATAATGCTTAACTTTGTCTAATGTAAGCTATGGTTTTCTATAAAGCCTGTGTGACCTGACTCTAGAAGCGGAATAAAAAGAAACCCCCTTCTTCTCCTTAAACAGAAGAAGGAGGGGAGTTTAATGCTGCTGATGCAGGTACGGATTGCTCTTCACTCTCATCTAAAAAGGCATGCTGAAAGACTTCCGAGAGTTTTTTCACCGGGATGATTTCCACATCTTCAATGCTGTCAAATATCTTTTGATTATTTTCAAACGGAATGAGTACACGTTTAGCACCTGCGTCTTTAGCAGCCAATATTTTGGCCATTACCCCTCCGACCGGCTTTACTTTTCCGTGAATACTAATTTCCCCTGTCATCGCGAGCTCATGATCAATTTTTATATTATGAATCGCAGAATAGATGGAAGATGCAATGGCGATTCCCGCTGAAGGACCATCTACCGGACCGCCTCCTGGAAAGTTAACGTGAATATCATACATGCTTGCGTCTACTCCCATATATCGAAGAACGGTAATGACGTTTTCTACTGAACCTTTAGCCATACTTTTTCTTCTAATGGACTTTGATTGATTTCCGATACTCTCTTCCTCGGCAATTCCTGTTATTGTAATAGTACCCTGTTTCTTAGCAGGAAGAACGGTCGTCTCAATCTCTAACAACGCTCCGCTTGTAGGGCCATACACAGCAAGACCATTTACTAAACCAATCTTAGGCTTTTCTCCAATTTTCCGCTCTGGCCTTGGTGCCATCCTGCTTGAATGTGTAACCCACTCTACATCACTTTTTGTAATACTTTTACGTTGTTCTGTAATCGCTAATCCCGCTGCTATCTGAATCATGTTGACAGCTTCTCGGCCATTTCTTGCATATTGAGCCATGTATTTTAATGACTCTTCATCAATTCCTAGTTGGATTTTATCTGCAGCTCTTTTTGCGATCTGCTCGATTTCAGCCGGCTGTAATTCTCTAAAAAATACTTCTAAACATCTTGAACGAATCGCAGGTGGAAGTTCTTCTGGCATTCGTGTTGTTGCCCCGATCATACGGAAATCGGCAGGCAGACCGTTTTGGAAAATATCATGAATATGCTGAGGAATGTTTGCGTTCTCCTCAGAATAATAAGCACTTTCTAAAAAAACCTTCCGATCTTCTAATACTTTTAAGAGTTTGTTCATCTGAATAGGGTGAAGCTCACCGATCTCATCTATAAATAAAACTCCACCATGCGCATTCGTAACCGCACCTTGTTTAGGCTGCGGAATTCCTGCCTGTCCCATCGCACCAGCACCTTGGTAAATAGGATCATGAACAGAACCAATTAGAGGATCTGCTATTCCCCGTTCATCAAAACGGGCTGTAGTTGCATCTAATTCAACAAAAACAGCTGTCGAACGAAAAGGTGATGTGTTATTTCGTTTTGCTTCTTCTAAAACTAAACGAGCAGCTGCTGTTTTCCCTACTCCTGGTGGTCCATAGACAATAACATGTTGGGGATTAGGTCCACATAACGCCGCTTTCAAAGCTTTTATCCCATCTTCTTGTCCAATAATATCTTCAAATTTGCCAGGACGTACTCGTTCAGACAATGGTTCTGATAACGAGATCGAACGCATTCTTCTGAGCTGTTCCATCTCTTTTCTTGATTCTTTATCTACGCTCACTTTTTGAGAACGCTGGTTTCTCAGCAGGTTCCAAAAATACAGACCGATTATGATTCCAAAAAATAATTGAATGAGTAATGCTATGCCAGTCCAGTTCATTGTTTTTCCTCCCGGTACCTATGTAGTGATAATCATAGTATCTCCGAGGAGGTGGTTAACTAAACGGTAATCCTGTTAAAAAGAAAGGAATGATGAGAAATGTTCTTTATAGTAGAGAACTGCGGGGAACTGCAACTAGGAAGTTCTTTTTTTAATATGAAATCATCGAAACAATCAGTTTGGTACAAAACTGATCGCGTTTTTGTTCTGAGAGGTAACTTTTTAAGACATTAAAGAGTAGGCTTTTGCTGGGGCATGCGATAAATGTACTTTTCACAAAAACATACATACCTTATGTGCGTTTGGGAGTAACAGCCCAAAATATATTCACATTAAATGACTTTTATTCACGTTAACTTAGATTATATTCACGTTAATATAAATAATTTCACGTTATTCCAAATAATTTCACGTTAGCAAGGTTTCGGTTTCGGCGGCAGCGATATTCTTGAAAACAAACAAAAAAGACCAGCATAAGCTGGCCTTAAAATTAAGCACTCTCTTTTGGAGTTTCTTTTGATTGTTCAATTACAGTACCATCTTCAAGCTCTAACGTTGGAGGTACTTTGTCAGAGATCGTTTCTTTCGTTACGATACATTTGACAACGTCTTCTCTAGATGGCAGCTCGAACATAACGTCAAGCATAACCCCTTCAATAATCGAACGAAGTCCACGGGCACCCGTTTTACGTTCGATCGCTTGTGCAGAGATCTCTCGAAGAGCTTCATCTGTAAATTCTAATTCTACACCATCAATATCCAATAGTTTTTGATATTGTTTTACAAGTGCATTCTTAGGCTTTGTTAAGATTTCAATCAATGCGTCCTCATCTAAAGGATTCAAGTTTGAAATGACCGGTAAACGACCGATAAATTCTGGAATTAGACCAAAACGAAGCAAGTCTTCTGGAAGAACTTTTGATAAGTATTCTCCAGCTTTTAAGTCCGCTTGCTTAGAGTCAGAACTAAAACCGATTACTTTTTTCCCGAGGCGGCGCTTGATAATTTGTTCAATTCCATCAAATGCACCACCGCAAATGAATAGAATATTCGTAGTGTCAATCTGGATAAACTCTTGATGAGGGTGCTTTCTTCCTCCTTGTGGCGGAACACTCGCTACCGTACCTTCAAGAATTTTAAGAAGTGCTTGTTGAACACCTTCACCTGAAACATCTCTTGTAATAGAAGGATTTTCAGATTTACGTGCAATCTTATCGATCTCATCAATATAGATGATTCCTTTTTCTGCTTTTTCTACATCATAATCAGCAGACTGAATCAATTTAAGAAGGATGTTTTCTACGTCCTCTCCAACATACCCAGCTTCTGTTAAAGATGTAGCATCGGCAATTGCAAAAGGTACATTTAAGATACGAGCCAATGTTTGAGCAAGAAGGGTTTTCCCGCTACCCGTTGGTCCGATCATTGCAATATTACTTTTTGCAAGTTCAACTTCATCCGATTTTTGAGTAGAATTAATACGCTTATAATGATTGTAAACGGCTACAGAAAGAGATTTCTTTGCCTGATCCTGTCCGATTACATACTCATCAAGTATCTTTCGAATTTCAACTGGTTTTGGTACTTCTTTTAGTTCTACATCCTCTTCTGTACCTAGTTCTTCCTCTACGATTTCTGTACAGAGTTCGATACACTCATCACAAATATATACACCTGGTCCAGCAACCAGTTTTCTTACTTGATCTTGTGTTTTGCCACAGAAAGAACACTTCAATTGCCCTTTTTCATCATTAAATTTAAACAATGATATCACCCCTAAAACAAGAATATGGATGAAACGCTTGACCCGATTTCAGATATTTTCTGAAGGAAAGTCTGTTTTATTTATTTCGACTGCTTAAGCATTCCGTTGATTATAATGGATTGTATCACACTTCCATATTAAAACGGAAATAATAACGCTTAATAAATATGTATGGTATGGCTCTATATAAGTATGAACAATCCTACGAGTTTTAAAACCTATTTTTCAAATAGGGGTAGTAATTACCCATATTTTGTTATGTATTGCAAAACAAGGCACGATAAATAAGGAATCGCGCCTTGTTTCATTTTAAACTGATTAAATTATTTTAATTAAGCAGTCTTGCTGTTTTCAACAAGAAAATCAATCGCTTTACGCACTTTCAAGTCAGCAGCAACTGCGTCATTTCCACCTTGCATTGCTAGCATTTGCTTGATTTGTTCTACTTCCATTTTGTACATTTCAGCCATCTTGCTAAGTTCTGCATCGATTTCTTCTTCAGAAACTTCAATGTTTTCAGCTTCAACGATTGCTTCTAGTACAAGGTTAGTACGAACGCGCTTTCCAGCATCTTCTTTCATTTGTTCACGAAGAGCTTCTTCGCTAGTACCAGAGAACTGGTAGTAAAGGTCAAGGTTCATACCTTGCATTTGCAAGCGCTGACCGAATTCTTGTACCATACGATCAAGCTCAGTATTAACCATTGCTTCCGGGATATCCAACTCAGCGTTTTCAGAAGCTTTTTCAATCACAGTTTCACGTGTTTTGTTTTCAGCTTCTTGCTTTTTGCTTTCTTCAAGCTTAGTGCGAAGTTCTTTTTTAAGATCTTCTAATGTTTCAGCATCGCCTTCAGCTTCTTTAGCGAACTCATCGTTTAGTTCTGGAAGTTGTTTAGATTTGATGTCATGAATTTTCACTTTGAATACAGCAGGCTTACCAGCTAGCTCTTCAGCATGATATTCTTCAGGGAAATTAACGTTAACGTCTTTTTCCGCACCAGCTTTTTCACCAACTAGTTGCTCTTCAAAGCCTGGGATGAAAGAACCAGATCCGATTTCAAGTGAATAGTTCTCAGCTTTTCCACCTTCGAACGCTTCTCCATCTACGAATCCTTCAAAATCGATATTTACAGTGTCACCGTTCTCAACAGTACCTTCTTCTTTAACAACTAGCTCAGCTTGTTGTTCTTGTAAAGAAGTTAGTTCGTTTTGAACATCTTCATCTGTAACTTCAGTTTCAGTCTTTTCTACTTCAAGACCTTTGTAATCACCTAGTTTAACTTCAGGCTTAACAGTTACTTTTGCCGTGAATACTAGGTTGCTTCCTTGCTCCATTTTTTCGATGTCAACTTCTGGACGATCAACAGGCTCGATACCTGTTTCTTGTACAGCGTCTCCATATGCTTTTGGCAATAGGATATCTAGAGCGTCTTGATATAAAGATTCTACTCCAAAACGTTGCTCAAAAAGTCGGCGCGGCATTTTCCCTTTACGGAATCCTGGTACGTTAACTTGCTTTACAACTTTTTTGAACGCTTGATCAAGCGCTGTATCTACTTCAGTAGCCTCAACTTCAACCGTTAAGACACCTTGATTGCCTTCTAACTTTTCCCATTTAGCAGTCATTAAATGTTCCCTCCAACATCGGTATTTCCATAACTATCATATAGATTACAACCATTCCATTATAGCATAGCCGTTCTGTATTTCAACAAGTTACATCACTTTCTCGTTAAGTCTGCATATAAAATCTTTCCAATTCAACGAGAAGCTTTACTGCATTTTGCAATTCTTCTTCTTCGTTTTCTATTTCTTCTTCTATTCCACATAGAATGGATGCCGCTAAAACGGAGGCTTCATACCATAGAAGTTTGTTTTCAGGCTTTGGAGAAAAAGGATAAAGAGCCAGCGTGTAATCCTTCCATACAGCAAGTGCAATGTCTAGTAATGATGGGTTTTCTTGTTCAAGCTCATCTTGAATTAATGTTTTTACTTCCTTATAAAAAGGATGTTCGTTTAATTCTGGCAGTTTTGCTATGTCGATTTCATCGGTTTGACCGTATTTTTCAACTTTAACCGTTTTATTTATTTGATTTTCTTTTAAATATTGAAGGATCAGACTTTTTACAGCCGGATGTTTTTTCTCATCCACTAAAAAAGATTCAAACATCGGAACGGTCATTTCAGGTCCAAGCCGTTTTAACTGCTGAACAGCAATCCATTGCGAGTCTGCTCTCTCACTGGACAGCATCTCTTTTAATGCTTGAAAATCCGGATTAGGATTTACCGTTGGTTCAGGATCTTTTTTAACTTCTGGAACTCCTTCTTGTTCGATTACTTTTCTGCTGAATTGAAGGAGCTGATAAAACGTTTCTGCTTTGTCAGCTGGAATCTTCTGCTCTTCTAAGACCGCCTCAATTACAGAAACCACGGTTATGTATTCAGATAGCTGCACTAAAATGCTTAAATAAATCTGAAGAACATCGTAATATTCACCGATTCCTTCTTTAAGCATTCGGTCACATCTCATTTTTGCTTCGTGTAATCTGCCCAGCTCAACCAAACTTAATACGAGCCCAAGGTTACCTTGTGAATGCATAGGATCAGAATGAAGCAATTGTTCAAAACAAGAAAGTGCTTCATCGTATTTTTTGTTTTTTAATGAATCCATGCCTTTTTCTAAAAGTCGTCCATTTAAATTAGGAAACCGAATGATTTTATTTTTGTTGCTCTTATCGTTTGTCATCACAACTCTCCGCTTCCGTTAATGTTTGACTAAAGAATAGCAGGTTCACGAGGGGAACTCAAGACAACCTATTGTAATGTGACAGATTTGCTTTATCACATAAAAAGTGGTCGATATCACATAAAAAATGACTTATATCATATAAAAATTGTACATCATCATATAAAAATCTTTCCGTTTTATGAAGATACCGTAAAAAACCCCTCAGAGAAGAAAGTTCCTCTCTAAGGGTTTTTTACACCTAACTTATTCTCTTCATATTCAGCTTGTCGGCCATCCCTTTGTACAGCGACCATTTTACAGGATCCACATTCCCTCCGCTTATGATGAGCCCGACTTTCTGATCAAGTGCAAGGTGACTATGAAACAGGACTGCCGCTAGACTTGCAGCGCCTGCACCCTCCACGACCACTTTTTCTCGTTCGAGCATAAACATCATAGCGTAAGCAATTTGTTCTTCTGAAACCGTGACCATTTCATCTACATATTTTGAAATCACAGGAACGGTAATCTCTCCGGGTTTAACAACCGCGATCCCATCCGCGATCGAAGTACAGCGTGATAATGTTTTTTTAGAAGTACCCGTGAAAGCTTGATAAACAGCACTGGCGTTAACAGATTGCACGCCGACTACTTTCACGTCTGGTCTGACAGATTTAACTGCCAAAGCGATGCCTGCAAGTAAGCCGCCCCCTCCTACTGGTACGACAATCGTTTTTAATTCAGGGTTTTGCTGAAGCATCTCAAGTGCAACCGTACTTTGACCTGCAATCACGTCATAATCGTCAAATGGATGAACAAAAACACCGCCGTTCACCATCTCTTCTCTCTTAGCTGCTTCATATGCAGCTTGATAATTATCACCTTCTAAGACAATATCTGCGCCATAAGATTTTACTGCTTCGATTTTGGAAAGCGGTGCATTTTCCGGCATAAAGATTTTTGATTTGATACCACGCAATGAACAGGAAAGCGCCAATCCTTGTGCATGGTTTCCTGCTGAAGCAGCAATAACACCTCTTGCGCACTCTAACTCATTTAGTGTAGAAACTTTATAATAAGCTCCCCTTAGTTTGAAAGAGCCAGTTTTCTGCATGTTTTCAAGTTTCATATACACATTTCCGCCCGTCCACTTGTTTAACGTTGTAGATTGCTTGAGTGGTGTACGGTGCGCAATTTTTGACACTTCCTCCATCGCGTGAAATAAACGTTCCCCTGTGATTGTTAAATTCCCATTGTCAGTTCACAATCCTCTCATCTTCATATTTTTTAATGTTTGCTTCCTGTTGAAGAGTGACAGAAATTTCATCCCATCCGTTCAGGAGCATTTTTTTCCAATACGGGTCAAACTCAAACCAGAAAACATCTCCGTTTGGATTCGCAACGTGCTGTTCTTCCAGATTCACTTTCAGATTCTCAATAACTTGCTTTGAAGAATTCTTACGAAGCTGTTGAATCTCATTTTCGGATAACCTGATAGGCAATATTCCATTTTTTACACAGTTGTTAAAAAATATATCAGCGAAGCTTTCTGCGATAATTACTTGAAAACCATAGTCCTTAAGTGCCCATGGTGCATGCTCTCTCGATGAACCGCATCCAAAGTTTTTACCTGTAACTAAAATGGAAGCTCCTTTTGTTTCTTCTTGATTTAATTCGAATGCGGAGTTTTCGCTCCCGTCAGAGAGATATCTCCAGTCATAAAACAAAAACTCGCCGTACCCTGCTTTATCAATTTTTTTCAAAAATTGCTTTGGGATGATTTGATCGGTATCTACATGATTACGGTCAAGGACCGCGGCACTACCCGAATGTGTCTTAAACCCCGGCATAACGATTCACCTCCAGTTCCTTAACAGGCAGTACAGAACGAACATCTGTAAATTTCCCTTTCAAGGCAGCAGCAGCGGCCATAATTGGACTAACTAGGTGTGTTCTCGCCCCTTTTCCTTGTCTTCCGGCAAAATTCCGGTTCGAAGTAGATGCACATCTTTCTCCTTCTGGAACGATATCATCATTCATCCCAAGACACATTGAACAGCCTGATTCTCTCCATTGAAATCCTGCATCCAAAAAAATCTGATGCAAGCCGAGTTTCTCAGCTTCTTTTTTAACCGATTGTGAACCAGGTACTACGATTGCACGTACATCTGGATGAACTTTCAAACCCTCTACAACTTTTGAAGCTTCGATTAAATCACTGAGCCTTGAGTTCGTACATGACCCAATAAACACATGCTGAACAGGTATCTCTTCTATTTTTTCATTGCCTTTAAAGCCCATATAAGTGAGAGCATTTTGCAAAGATTGTTTTTCTTCACTTGAGAATGACGGATCATCTGCAGGAATCACTCCACTGACCGGCAGACACATTGAAGGCGTTGTACCCCATGTGACCATCGGTTCAATCTCTGAAGCATTGATTTCAATGACGTGATCAAACTTTGCTTCTGGATCACTTGCTAGCTTACTCCAGCTCTCACAACTTTGTTTAAAATCTTGATTTTTCGGGGAATAGCGCTTGCCCTCGATATATTCAAAAGTAGTCTCATCAGGAGAGATAACCGATGCTTTGGCACCTGCCTCGATCGACATATTACAAAGCGTCATTCTTTCTTCCATCGAGAACTCTCTGACTGTACTGCCAGAAAACTCTATGATATATCCTGTGCCAACATTTGTTCCAAATTTCGCAATGAACCATAAAATCACATCTTTAGCTGTGACGCCAAAACCTAAATCCCCTTCAATATTGACCTTCATCTGTTTCGGTTTGTTCTGCCATAGTGTTTGAGTAGCAAGAACATGCTCCACTTCACTCGTGCCGATTCCAAATGCGAGTGCTCCAAACGCACCGTGTGTGGAAGTGTGGCTGTCTCCACACACGATCGTTTTACCTGGCAGAGTCAATCCCAGTTCAGGTCCAATAACGTGAACGATTCCTTGCTGTTCAGAATTTAGTCCTTCGAGCTGGATACCAAATTCTTCACAGTTTTTTTCAAGTGTTTCTACCTGCAAGCGGGATGTCTCATCTTTTATATTAAAACGGTCTACTGTCGGGATGTTATGATCCATCGTGGCAAAACATAAATCCGGTCTTCTAACTGTTCTGTTTTTTTCTCTTAATCCAGCAAAAGCTTGAGGTGATGTCACTTCATGAATTAAATGCAGGTCAATGTAAAGAAGGTCTGGTTTATTTTCTTCTTTTACGACAACATGTCTATCCCAAAGTTTATCAATTATTGTTTTACTCAAAGAAATTCCTCCTTACACATAAACCTCTAGAAGTGTTGCGCTTGTTGAATCCTCAAGCATTCTAAAATGAATTTGATTAACCATTTCTTTTGTCGAAACGAGAGTGCCCGTTCCATCATAAATATCCTGTGTGCGATAACCTGCTTGAAGTGTTTCAAACACAGCCAATTCTACAGCTGCCGCTTCTTTTTCTAATCCAAAGGAATGGCGAAACATCATCCCTACACTTAGAATCATTCCAATAGGATTTGCTTTTCCCGTTCCTGCAATATCAGGTGCTGAACCATGGATGGGTTCATAAAGACCTGGACCGCTCTCACTAAGAGAAGCAGAAGGCATCATGCCCAGGGATCCGGTAATTACAGAAGCTTCATCAGACAAAATATCTCCGAACATGTTTTCCGTAACGATTACATCGAAACTTGAAGGATTACTTATCATTCTCATAGCAGCATAGTCTACCAGTACGTGCTCTGTTTCTACATTTGGGTATTTTTTCGCCGTTTCTTCAACGATCTCTCTCCACAACTTGCTTGTTTCAAGAACGTTTGCCTTATCGACAGATGTTACTTTCCTTCTTCTTGCAGCAGCCAGTTCATACGCTTTTTCTACGATCCTCGTAATCTCTTCTCGCGTATAAGATAACGTATCAACTGCTCCGTCACCGTTTCTTGTCTTCGGTTCCGAAAAATAGATTCCGCCCGTTAATTCCCTAACAAAAACAAAATCGGCTCCTTTAACCCTGCTTGATTTAAGAGGAGATAGATGTTCAAGGCCAGGAAAGACTTGAACAGGTCTTACGTTGGCAAAAACATTTAATGCTTTTCTTAATGCTAATAATCCCTGTTCTGGCCGGACGTTTCCTTTATCCCATTTCGGACCGCCGACTGCTCCAAGCAGTACAGCATCACTTCCTTTACAGAATTCTAATGTGTCATCCGGCAAGGGAGTGCCTTCCTGGTCAATAGCAGCACCTCCAAATACTTTTTCAGTCGTTTCGAATTGATGACCGAACCGTGTTGCTACACCATCCAGTACTTGCAGAGCACCCTTGACCACTTCTGGTCCGATGCCGTCACCAGGCAAAACTGCTATCTTCTTTTTCATCTAACATCCCTCCTAAATTTTAAATACTAATCTGTTCGTAACTCTTCTTCTCAGAATGGAGCTGCAGTTTATTAAATGCATGAACATAGGCTTTAGCCGAAGCTTCCAAAACATCTTGAGCTGTACCGCTGCCATTGATTTCATGACCGTCACTAACAATCTGAACAAAAACTTGTGCAAGTGCATCTCTGCCAGCACCGACAGATTGAATTCTATAATCTGTTAGTTTGAGTGATGATGGCAGCATCTTGCTAAGCGTATTGTAGATTGCTTCAACACTTCCCGAGCCTGTTGCTGCGTCTTGAATTAATGTGCCATCTGGAGTCAGCAATCGTAATGTCGCTGTTGGAATTTGATTCGTTCCGTAGTTCACTTGAATATCTTTTAACTGATACAGCGGTACTTCCGGCTGGATTTTATGGTCGATCAACAAGGCAAAGATATCTTCTTCTGTCATTTCTTTTTTCCGATCAGCTAACTGTTTAAAATCCTCAAAAAGAACTTTTAGTTTGCTGTCATCAGGATGAAACCCTAGTTTGTGCAGGTAATCCTTAAAAGCATGTCTTCCGGAATGTTTACCTAGCACAAGTTGATTAGACGGAACTCCAACAAGTTCTGGTGTGATAATCTCATACGTAGATTTTTCCTTTAGTACACCATCTTGATGAATACCTGATTCATGAGCAAAAGCGTTCTTTCCAACTACCGCTTTATTTGGAGGAACCGCAATTCCAGTCAACCGGCTCACAAGTTGGCTCGTACGGCTAATCTCATTTAATTTCAGGTTCGTTTTTGCTTTATAAAAGTCTTCACGAATGGCTAATGCTACGGCAATCTCCTCAAGTGATGCATTTCCAGCTCTTTCACCGATTCCGTTAATCGTACATTCCACCTGATTAGCGCCATTTTCAATAGCTGATAGGGAGTTAGCTACTGCCATACCTAGATCGTCGTGACAATGTGCTGATAAAATAGCGTTTTCTATATTAGGTACATTATTTAAAAGAAAACGGAAAATCTTACCGTATTCTTCTGGATTCGTAAAACCAACTGTATCTGGTATGTTAATCACCGTTGCTCCTGCATTAATGACCTTCTCTACGATACGAGCTAAAAACACAAGATCCGATCGGCAGGCATCTTCAGCAGACCATTGGACTACCGGGAATTTTTGCCGAGCGTATTTTACTGCTCCAACAGCAATCTCTACTACCTGGTCAGGTGTTTTCTTTAATTTATACGTCATATGGATGGGAGACGTTGCAAGAAAGACATGCAGCCTTGGTTCGGCAGAATTCTTAAGAGCTTCCCATGCGTAATCAATATCACTCGTGTTTGATCTCGCCAATCCTGTAACCGTTGAGTTTTTCACGGTAGAGGCTATTTTTTTTACAGCTTCTAAATCACCTTTAGAGGCAGCAGGAAAGCCTGCCTCCAATACATCAACACCAAGCCGTTCAAGCCTTTTCGCTATTTCAAGTTTTTCAGCTGTATTAAGGTTTACCCCGGCTGTCTGCTCACCATCCCTCAATGTTGTGTCAAAGATTTTAATTTTTCGCACTAGCTACGGCCTCCTTCTTTTGTTTGGCCTTCACGAATGGCATCATTTCTCGTAATTCCCTCCCTACCTTTTCAATAGGGTGGTTCTTCTCACGGTTGTTCACAACATGGAAGACAGGTCGGTTAGCTTGGTTTTCTAAAATCCAGCTCTTTGCAAACTCACCGGATTGAACGTCTTTTAATACTTCTTTCATAGATTCTTTTACTCTTTCATCAATAACGCGCGGTCCTGATTGAAAGTCACCCCACTGTGCCGTATCTGAAATGGAGTATCTCATACCCTCTAATCCACCTTCGTACATCAGGTCAACGATCAGTTTCAGTTCATGCAAACATTCAAAGTAAGCAACTTCAGGCTGATAACCAGCTTCTGTTAGTGTTTCGAATCCTGCTTTTACTAGAGAAGATAACCCGCCGCAAAGAACAGCCTGTTCTCCAAAAAGGTCAGTTTCTGTTTCTTCTTGAAAGCTCGTTTCAAGAACACCCGCTCTAGCCGATCCAATTCCTTTTGCATAGCTAAGAGCTGTTTCCCGAGCTGTTCCTGTAGCATCTTGATATACCGCAAAAAGTGCCGGTACACCTTCTCCCGCTTCAAAAGTACGTCGCACTAAATGACCTGGTCCCTTTGGAGCGACTAAGAAAACATCTACATCTTGAGGAGGTACCACTTGGTGATAATGAACATTGAATCCGTGAGCAAATACGAGCGCATTGCCAGCTGATAGTTCTGGCAGGATCTCATTTTTGTACACTTCAGGCTGCCTTTCATCCGGAAGTAAAACCATAACAACCTCTGCAAGCCTTGCTGCTTCACGAACTGGATATACGTCAAAACCATCTTTAACTGCTTCATCAAAAGAGCGACCTTCACGTACACCGACAACCACATCATATCCGCTTTCTTTTAAGTTCAATGCGTGTGCATGTCCTTGTGATCCGTAGCCTACTACCGCTACCTTCTTATTCTTTAATACGTCGTTTGAAAGATCGTTTTCGTAATATACTTTAGCCATTTTAATGAGTCTCCTTTACATAATAGAATAGGGATGAAGTTCAAGTACTTTCTTTTGTGTTCCACGCGGTATAGCAGTGACACCTGTTCTTGAAATTTCTTTGATGCCATATGGACGGAGCAGTTCGATAAGTGCATCGATTTTTTCACTGTCTCCCGTAACTTCAAGCGTCACATTTTCAAGGGAAACGTCCAGCACTGTTGCTCTAAAAGGTTCAATCAGCATTTTGATCTCACTCCTTGTGTCAGGAGTAGTCAACACTTTAATGAGTGCTAATTCCCTTGAGACAAGCGCCATATTGGTTAAATCTCGTACTTTTAAAATATTGATTTGCTTATGGAGCTGTTTAACGAGCTGTTCAGCTTTTCGGTCATCTTCTACCCAAACGGTAAGAGTCACTTTTGAGACAGCTGGGTCTTCTGTATGCCCTACTGTAATGTTTTCAATGTTAAATTGGCGTTTTGTCAGCAACCCGGTTAAACGGTTCAACACACCGCTTTCGTTTAATACGGTTGCCGAAATGATGCGTCTCATCCTCTCACTCCAATCATTTCATGAAGTCCTTTTCCTGGTGCAATCATCGGATACACATTCTCGTCTGCCGAAACGACACAATCGAGAACAAAAGGTTTCTTTGACGCAAGAGCAGCAGTCAGAGCTTCTCTTACTTCATCTTCATTTACAGCAAGTTTCCCATCAATACCGTAAGCAGAAGCTAGCTTTACAAAGTCGGGCTGAATATCAAGAAGAGAATGAGAGAATCGTTTTTCGTAAAATATTTCCTGCCACTGTCTAACCATCCCGAGCGATTTGTTATTGACAATCACAACGATTACAGGCAGCCCCCAATCTTGAAGTACACCAAGTTCTTGAAGTGTCATCTGAAAGCCGCCGTCACCAACAACTGCGATAACAGGAAGTTCAGGTCTTCCTACTTTTGCCCCGATTGCTGCTGGAAAGCCGAAGCCCATGGTCCCTAAACCACCTGATGTGATCCATCTGTTAGGATCTGAAAACCTATAATATTGTGCCGCCCACATTTGGTGCTGCCCTACATCTGTAGCAACGATTGCTCCTCCTTGTGTAACTTCGTGAAGAATTTGCATTAATTTCTGTGGTTTCAGTTCAGAATCATTTGTTTTATAGGTTAGCGGGTACTCACTCTTAAATTGCGAAAGCTGTATTACCCAATCGTTATAGTCTCCTTGTTCAGCTGCAATCTGATTTAGCGCTGACAGTGTTTCTTTTGCACAACCTACAATCGGAATCTCAGTCGGAACATTCTTTCCGATTTCAGCTGGATCAATATCGATATGTGCAATCAATGCTTTTTTGGCAAAATGATCAAGATTTCCTGTTAACCTATCATCAAATCTAGCACCTACACCTATTAAAAGATCACAATCGTAAAGCGCCATATTTGCGGCATATGTGCCATGCATACCAGCCATCCCTAAACACAGTGGATGTTCTGCAGCAAAGCCTCCCAACCCTAAAAGTGTTTGAGCAACTGGAATCTGATGATATTCAGCGAATGCTACTAACTCTTTTTCTGCTTTTGCTGCCAAAACCCCAGCTCCTGTTAAAAGAACAGGTTTTTTGGCTTGCAGCAGTGCTTCATTTAACCTCTTAACTTGAAGGATATTAGGCTTTAAGGTCGGCTGGTATCCTGGGAGATGTATCCCATGATCTTCTTTTACTTCAGTTGTTTTTACCGCAACATCTTTCGGTATGTCGATTAATACAGGACCTTTCCTTCCTGTATTTGCAATGTGAAAAGCTTCCTTCATGATCCTTGGTAAGTCTTCCGCTCGTTGAACTTGATAATTGTGCTTTGTGATCGGCATCGTAATCCCGACAATATCAGCTTCTTGAAAAGCGTCAGTACCAATTACGTTCGTTGCTACCTGACCTGTGAAGATAACAAGTGGAATCGAATCAATCATGGCGTCAGCGATACCTGTGACTAAGTTGGTAGCACCTGGCCCTGAAGTAGCAAGGACAACTCCTGGTTTTCCTGTTACTCGCGCGTATCCTTGAGCTGCATGAATAGCCCCTTGTTCATGTCTTGTTAGTACGTGCTTCATTTCAGCTTTGTATAGTGCATCGTAGATCGGTAATACTGCACCGCCCGGATAACCAAACAAGACCTCTACGTCTTCATTCTGCAATCCTTGTATAAATAGTTCAGCACCAGAGACTAAGGAAGTATCAACTGAATTTTTTTCAGCCACCCAACTGGCCTTCATTTTCATTCCTCCTTTTACTTCGAACCTTTATTTAATAAAAAAAAACTTCTCCACCCAAATGAACAGGTTAATCCTATCCAAAGGGGTGAAAAAGTTTATTTTTTCCACGGTACCACCCTTTTTTCACGGTACTTGTTCTTATTGCATACAAGGACCGCCTTAAGACGGACGAGCCGTCATTTGATAACAAGCGATAAAAAATGGAGTATCGCTTGGCCCTTCCTACTAAAATTCTTTCAAAAGGGCACTCAGGAGGGATGTCCTGGTATTAGGAATAACCGGTTCACAGCAACCACCGGCTCTCTGTGTATTCCACATCTACCATTGTTCTCCGTCATCGTTTTATAGTATTAAATTTTTAAGATTCCTCCAGTGTTAGCAGATGTTACGAGTGCGGCATACCGAGCTAAATAGCCTTTCTTGATCTTCGGCTCAGGTTTTACCCAGTTTCCTTTTCGTTCGATCCAATCTTCTTCAGTCAACAAGACTTGAATCGTTCTATTTACTAGATTGATTAGAATCGGATCTCCATTATTTACAAAAGCGATTGGTCCGCCTTGAGCAGCTTCAGGTGATATATGGCCGATTGAGATACCTCTTGAAGCTCCAGAAAATCTGCCGTCTGTTATTAACGCTACCTTAGTGCTTAACCCTCTACCCGCTATCGCTGATGTAGGAGAAAGCATCTCTGGCATTCCCGGGCCACCCTTTGGTCCTTCATATCGAATGACCACGACATGCCCTTCCCTAACTTCTCCTTTATTGATACCTTGGATCGCCTCTTCTTGTGATTCATAGACGATCGCCTCACCTTGAAATGTTTTTATGGAAGGATCAACTGCTCCCACCTTGATGACACAGCCATCTGGCGCAACGTTTCCGTAAAGAATAGATAAGCCGCCAACTGGTGAATAAGCGTTTTCTTTTCTCCGGATAACATCGTCATCTAAAATTTCAGCGTGACGCACTCGTTCCTCTAGCGTTTTTCTCGAAATCGTTAATCGATCGTTATGAATAGCACCTTCCATTTTACAAAGTTCATTGATGATAGCGCTGACACCACCAGCTCTATGAACATCCTGCATGGAATAATCTGAAGCTGGACTAATCTTTGAGAGATAGGGAATTCTTTCTGCAATTTCATTGATTCGCGACAAGTCATAATCAATCTCAGCTTCATTTGCTATCGCAAGCATATGGAGAACAGTGTTAGTTGAGCCACCCATCGCCATATCTAATGCAAAAGCGTCATCAATAGCTTCTTTTGTGATAATATCTCTAGGTTTAATGTCGTTTTTCACAAGATCCATAAGTGATACGGCAGCTTCTTTATACAATGCTTTTCTATCATCTGATGTAGCTACGAGCGTACCGTTACCTGGTAATGTAATTCCTAACATCTCCATAATGGAATTCATGCTGTTAGCGGTAAACATACCAGAGCATGATCCGCAAGTCGGACAGGCACTCGTCTCAAGTTCCAATAGTTCTTCGCGAGTCATCTTTCCAGCAAGGTGAGATCCAACCCCTTCGAAGACCGAGGCAAGAGAAAGCGATTTTCCTGCCATTGATTTACCAGCTTCCATCGGACCGCCTGAAACAAATACGGCTGGTACATTCGTTCGAACAGCCGCCATCAGCATACCAGGTGTGATTTTATCGCAGTTTGGTATATAAAACACACCGTCAAACCAGTGGGCATTAATTACGGTTTCTGCAGCGTCTGCAATGACTTCTCTGCTCGGAAGCGAATACCTCATTCCAATATGCCCCATCGCAATACCGTCATCTACCCCGATCGTATTAAATTCAAAAGGTATTCCGCCTGCTTCTCTAATGGCTTCTTTTACCCACTCACCAACTTTGTTGAGATGCATATGCCCCGGAATAATATCAACATAGGAATTACAAACACCGATAAATGGTTTATCCATATCCTCTGGTGCAACTCCCGCTGCGTGGAGAAGACTTCTGTGCGGGGCTCTATCGATTCCTTGTTTGATCATATTACTGCGCATATCTGTAACACTCCTATACTTCTTTTATCCCGCTTGAACGGATTGATTTGAATAAACTTTCACACCTTCTTCAACTACTTTTTTTCTAAAGGATTCTAAAAGTTTGTTTGTATGCTCACCTGGAGCACCGTTTCCGATAACTCTGCCATCCACTTTTACAACTGCGATAACTTCAGCAGCCGTACCAGTTAAGAAAACTTCATCTGCTACATAAACATCGTGTCTCGTAAAAGGTTCTTCCACCATGTTGTAGCCCTGGTCGCGTGCAATCTCGACAATCGCGTTTCGCGTGATTCCTTCTAGAGCTCCTAAGTAACCTGGAGGCGTCTTAATGGTATTGCCTTTTATAATAAATACATTGTCAGCTGAACCTTCCGCCACATAGCCTTGATCGTTTAGCATAAGCGCTTCACTAACACCTGCAAGACTCGCTTCGATCTTGACTAAAATATTGTTTAAGTAATTTAATGATTTTACTTTAGGACTTAATACATCCGGACGATTTCTTCTGCTTGCCACCGTGATGATTTCTAAGCCAGTCTCATAAAGTTTCTTAGGGAAAAGAGCAAGCTGCTCTGCAATTACGATGACACCCGGCTGGCCGCAAGAGAAAGGATCCAGTCCTAAATTTCCTTTTCCTCGTGAGATAACTAAACGAATATAAGCATCACGATATTCATTTTTCTGGAGCGTTTCGACAATGATGTCTGTTAACTCTTCTTTAGTGTGTGGAATTTTAAGCATAATGGATTGAGCCGATTCGTATAAACGTTGAAGATGTTCGTCTAAACGATATACATTGCCGTTGTAAACACGAATACCTTCAAACACCCCATCTCCATATAAAAATCCATGATCATAAACTGAGACTTTGGCGTCTTCCTTTAATACGTACTCACCATTAACGTAAACCCATTGCTCCTGCATCGTGATCCTCCTTTTCTTTACATTTCAAATTATTAGAATTTTTTAAAAATAAGTTAATAATTGTTGACAATATTACGCCCATATTCCGTAAGGGTCAACCATGAATTTAAAGTTTTTTTATTATATTCTGACTTTTCTGTTATTTTGTATACGCTTACATTCCCATGGACATAAGGATAGTGAGTCATATAAAAACGTATTGTAAACATTTATGAAGCGCTTACAATTAGTGTGATAAAAAAAAGAGCCTTACACGATCATTGTTGTTTTTGAAATTAGTTGATGAAGAAATTTTCACTAAACTGTCTATAGAATTCAACAAAAAAACTCAAACAAAAAACACACCTTCCGTCCTTTAATAGAGGACATCAGGTGTGTCGATAATTGTTGTATGTATGTATTATGGCGTCCCAGGAGAGATTCGAACTCCCGACCGTACGCTTAGAAGGCGTATGCTCTATCCGGCTGAGCTACTGGGACATATGTATTGGAGCCCATTCCGCATAGCAATGCGCTTTCCGCATTACCATGCGCTGCGGGCACACAGTGATTTGTTCCACCTGTCGACCGTGGATACAAATATGTTTTTATAACATGCATTTTAAATGTAAGATCTGTAAACTTTAGATGTAACTTTTCATGTGCCATTTGAACGTGAGAAAAACAAATGGAGCGGGTGATGAGAATCGAACTCACGACCAGAGCTTGGAAGGCTCTTGTTTTACCACTAAACTACACCCGCAGACAATTTAGATCTTGTCGCGACGACATAACTAAATATACATGATATCCAAAAAAGAGTCAACCATTTTCTTAAACTTTTTTATTTTTATTATTTATCTTTTCCCCAAAGGTTTTACATAACTGATCTATACGTATACCATCTAATGAATAAAAACTTACTGAAACCATTCCTTCTTCAATCTCAAGGACTGCATATGTCTTTTCAAATGTCCCTCTTGGCAGTCTTATACTTCCTGGGTTGATGAAAATCATCCCTTCACGTTCAAAGGCTTCAGCAACATGTGAGTGTCCAAAACAAGCTATCTTTGCCCCAGTTTCTTCGGCTCGATAAGCAAGAGAAAGGTATGACATCTTCACATCGTACAAATGACCGTGTGTTATATATATACATGTTTGTCCTAACAGTTCAATCGCTTCATTGGGGAAATCATCGCCTAAATAATCCATATTTCCTTTTACCGTTACAAATCCAGACAGTTCTTCTGCATTTGTCGATAATTCGGAATCACCGCAATGTATCATTAAGTCAACTTCACCGTCAAAACGCTTCTTTAACGTTACTAATTCATCTGTTAAACCATGACTATCACTAACGATTAAGGCTTTTCCCATAGCAGATCCTCCTCATTGATCAGGTTCTTTAGTTTCATTAGGGCAACAGCTCTGTGGCTTATTTTATTTTTTTCTTCTTTCGCAAGTTCGGCCATAGAACGATTTAATTCAGGAACAAAGAAGATAGGGTCGTACCCAAATCCTTGAGATCCTCTTTTTTCTCTCAAAATTTCACCTTCACATTCACCTTTTACAACGATGGTCTTTTTATTCGGCCTTGCGAAAGCCAACGCACATACAAATCGAGCACTTCTTTGTGTTTCAGGTACGTTTTGAAGTTCAGCTAAAACTTTGTTCATATTATCTTCATCACTTTTCTGCAGCCCTGCATATCTTGCGGAATAAACGCCAGGCTTTCCTTCCAAAGCATCGATCTCTAAGCCTGAGTCATCAGCTATCACGGGTATGTTCATCTGTTGAGAAATCGTTTCCGCTTTTAAGATAGCATTTTCTTCAAACGTCGTTCCTGTTTCTTCGACATCAGGACTTCCTTCAATATCTGATAAAGAGAGGATCTCACACCCAAGATTCTCAAACATGGATTGAAATTCCTTTACTTTTCCTTTGTTTTTTGTAGCGATTAAGATCTTCATTATGTAAACCTCCGTTTTGTAAAAGTCCTTTATGTAAAACTTTGTCTTTATTGGTAGTAGTTGACTTCTGTTCCAGATACTCGCTTTCCGCGGGGCAGGCGGTGAGCCACATTTGTTCGTTTCACTCTTAAGTGTCTCACCTGCCCGCCTGTCCCGCAGGAGTCTCGCATCTTACACTCCATTCAACCGTCAAAGAAGAAAAGAAAAATAAGGAGTGAAAGCACAAACTTTTTTAAAAAACCTTTCCAAAAGTTTGCTGCAATAGGTGCCATTTGAAAGGCGTGTCACTGGTCATAAGAGAATAAAAGCCCCTCGCTACTATCTCTCTCGCTTGCAGACAATGTAGCTCACAGCACATCCCAGATAGAGACAACAAGAACTAAATCAAGTTGATTGGAGTGTAAGGCGCGAGACTCCTGCGGGACGAGTGATCAGGTGAGACCCTTAAAGGTGCAAAGCGGCAAGGGGCTCACCGGTCGCCCCGCGGAAAGGGAGCGCCTGAAATGGAAATCAACTACTTACAAGGACAACAAAGTTCATTAAAAAAGAGACGATTCCCTCGTCTCTTTACTGTATCACAACCTATTTGATTTTAAAATTCACCTGTATTTACTTCTTTTGGTCTTGAAACCGGTGCTGTAAGTTCCTTGCCTTTTTCATTAAAGATTTTCGATTTACCATCTACTTTAATCGCTACTTTCTTTACTTCTGAAAGTTCAGTTAAAGAAAGAACGATAGAATTCAATACTTCATCCGCAATCATGCTCTCTTCTTTGTTATCTAGCAAAGCGCCGTTAAAGTTTAGTGTAACTACACCATCTTTAACTACAGGTGTACTCAATAGCTTCACATCTGTTCTAAAGTCTGTAAGAAGGCTGCTTTCTGCAGACGGGCCATCGATCAAATGTTTGATCGTTGCGGTAACTTTATCTGTTCCTTCCTTTGCTACTCGGCGTGTTACCGGAACATAATACGTCTGGTCTTGAGTCTGAGCTAAGAAATAAAGAGTTACCAGTTCGCTATTTGTAATATCAGCAACGCTGCCATTCTCGAGGTTAATCCCGTCTACTCTGCTTACACCGTCACCAACAGGGGTATTGTTTACAGGCATTGAATTTTGGTTCTTTCCATCGATTTGAATTTTTACCTTTTTAATATTATCGAACTGAGTAAGTGTAAATGTAATAGCTTGGAGAATTTTCATTTCATCTGTAGCATTATATTCAGTAAATTCTTTAGAGAAGTTCGCAGTCGCTGTCCCCTTTTTAATGTTTACAGATAGAACCTCTGTATCTGCGGGTAATACTGCTTGAAATCCATTAGGCAGAATATTGCTTACAGGACCATCTTTAACAAGATACTGCAAGACTTGCTTTGCTGTTTCATCATTTTTTGGAAGAGCCAAGACTTGCGGCACAACCATTCCATTGCTGTCGAATAAAAACAACTGTCTTTTTTGCGTTTGTTCAGCGCTTGCCGCTTTATCTTTCTTGCCAAGCGACTGCCCTTCCTTCACATAGTTCACTTTTGGGGGATCAAGCTCGTTTCCTGCTTTCTCTCCCCCAATTCCGCAACCCGATACCAGTAAAGACACTGACAACAAAAGCAACGGAGCCCCTGATTTCATCATTTTGCGCATACTTTCCCTCCTCAAGTGGTTGTACTATTATGTATACGAGCCATATTGTTCTGTTAGACCACTTGTACAAAAAATAAAAAGAGCAGAACCTTTAATAATGGATTCTGCTCTCTTTTGCATCTTATAATGAAACGCACTCTACTTTTTCAATTTTACGGTCAAGCCAATGGTTTGCGATTTGAAGAAAATGACTGCTTTCTGCTGTAGCTATGAATCGGTGGTTAGGTCTCGCATCTTTTGTATTCAAAAGGCTACTATGATCGAGGATGACAGAAACCTCACGTGCTGTTTCTGCACCAGAACAAATCAGCTTAATATGCTCTCCCATCACCTGCTGAATTACTGGTCGTAATAGCGGGTAATGTGTACAGCCGAGTATTAAGGTATCAATGGAAACATCTTTTAATGGATAAAGAGTTTCTGAGACAACGTTGAGTGTTTCTTCACCTGATAGTTTGCCTTGTTCCACTAAAGGTACGAATAGTGGACAAGCTAAACTTTCAACAATAACATCGTTGCGAATCTGCTTAAGAGCCTGCTTGTATGCACCACTATTAATAGTACCCACAGTCCCTATTACGCCCACATGATTGTTTCGAGTTGCTTTTAAAGCAGAACGAGCGCCTGGATGTATGACCCCGAGAACAGGGATATTTAGCTCTTTCTTGGCTTCTTCTAATACGGCAGCCGTTGCTGTATTACATGCTATAACTAGCATTTTTATTTCCTGTTTTAACAGATAGTTAATCATTTCCCATGTATACGCCCTAACCTCTTCAAATGGTCTTGGACCGTACGGACACCTTTTTGTATCCCCTAAATAAATAATTTCTTCTTTTGGGAGCTGCTTCATGATCTCTCTTGCTACCGTTAAGCCTCCCACTCCAGAATCAATGACTCCGATCGGTCTGTTCAAAAACATCGCCTCATCTCTATATACCATACTGGCGTTAATCATTGTTTTCTATTTTGCTAATAATTTTATGAAATTGCAATAACAATCGTTAAATAATTATTTTTGTGGCTAAGATAAATCGAAAAATCCGGTTGTATAGCTTAGCGTGCGTAACAATTCAATGTATCTTATTAAAAAGGTTTTCGTATACATGATGTTTTTGTTAGTAGTTGATTTCCGCTCCAGGTTGCTCGCTTTCCACGGGGCGAACGGTGAGCCTCCTGCCGCTTTGCGCCATTAGGAGTCTCCACCTGCGAACTCGTCCCGTAGGACAAGGAAGGCTCCGGCAGCGAGACATCGCACGAAGAAAAATTGAAGTTTATTTTTCGAGGAGTCGGCAACCTTACGCTACAACCAACTTGCAAAAGAAGAGAGTAGAGCTATAAGCTAAAACTACCTAGAAGCCTTTAAAAACAAATTGTAGCAACAGACTTTCTTTTCAATCTCTTGATCACAAACACTCACTATTTCAACCCCAAGTTGATCATCTAGCAAGGCATTGATGAAGAAGCGCTCACTTCAGTAGGAATTACTTGTGTAGACGGATAAGCGCGTATACTTACTATAAATAACTGTATTTAAAAAGTCTCACCGCACGCCAAACGGAAGACAAAGCAACTGTAACGGAAATCAACTCTTACAAGAACATATTTGCAAATGATTAACCTAAAGAAAAGGACTATGGAATCTCCCCATAGTCCCTTTTCTTATTTAGAAGTTTTCTTCTGCAAATTTAACGACATCTTCCATCGTTTCCATTTGTAAAATTTGATCGATGTGCGAGCTGATCTTTTCTTTAGATAAACCTAAGATCTGACTGCGTGCTGGTAATACAGAAGTGGCACTCATTGAAAATTCATCGAGCCCTAATCCTAACAGAATAGGAATCGCGATTGGATCTCCGGCCATCTCACCGCACATTCCAGCCCATTTACCTTCTTTATGAGCCGCGTCGATAACCATTTTTACAAGTCTCAAAATAGCAGGGTTGTATGGCTGATACAGATAAGATACCTGTTCATTCATACGGTCCGCCGCCATCGTGTATTGAATCAAATCGTTCGTACCGATGCTGAAAAAGTCTACTTCTTTAGCAAATGTGTCAGCCATCACAGCAGTTGATGGAATCTCAACCATGATACCAACTTCGATCGAATCAGAAACTTCAATTCCTTCTGCGACGAGTTTTTCTTTTTCTTCTGTTAAGATTCCTTTAGCTGCACGGAATTCTCCAAGTGTCGCGATCATAGGGAACATAATTTTCAAGTTTCCATAACGGCTAGCTCGAAGAAGTGCTCTAAGCTGTGTACGGAAAATATCCTGTTCTTCTAAGCAAAGACGAATCGCGCGGAATCCAAGGAAAGGGTTCAATTCTTTTGGAAGATTTAGATAAGGAAGCTCTTTGTCACCACCGATATCAAGCGTACGGATAACAACAGGTTTTCCTTCCATTTTCTCTAGAACTTCACTATAAGCTTTGAACTGCTCTTCTTCTGTAGGTAGCTGGTCACGGCCCATGTACAAGAATTCTGTACGGTATAATCCTACACCTTCAGCTCCGTTTTCCAATACACCTTTAACATCTGCAGGTGTACCAATATTTGCAGCAAGTTCTACTTGAACGGAATCGCTTGAGAATGTTTTTTCATTCACTAGCTTTGCCCATTCCTCTTTTTGCTTTTGATATTGTTTTTGTTTTTCTTCGTAAGTAGCAATTTCATCTTCAGAAGGGTTTACAATAACATGTCCATCTAAACCATCGATGATTATCATTACACCGTTTTCAACTTTTTCAGTAATCGTTTTAGTCCCAACTACTGCAGGAATTTCCATCGAACGAGACATAATCGCAGAGTGAGAAGTTCTCCCTCCGATGTCTGTTGCAAAACCTTTAACGAAATTACGGTTTAATTGAGCAGTATCAGAAGGTGTCAAATCTTCAGCAAGAATGACAACTTCTTCAGAAATACTTGCAGGTGTAGTAAAAGTTACATTTAACAAGTGTGCTAAAACGCGCTTTGAAACGTCACGGATATCTGCTGCACGTTCTTTCATATATTCGTTATCCATTGATTCGAACATATTAATGAACATAGATGACACATCGTCCATAGCTGCTTCAGCATTCACTTTTTCATTTTCAATCTTTTGTTTTACAGCATCAACTAGTTCTGGATCGCTTAATACTAGAAGATGGGCAGCAAAAATAGCTGCCTTATCTTCACCTAGTTCTTTGTTCGCTTTTTCTTTAATAACAGAAAGTTCTTCTTTTGAGACAGAAAGCGCCGAATCAAAACGCTCGATTTCACTCGCTGAATCTGTAATAGATTTTCTTTCAATCTTTAATTCAGGGTTTTGAAGAACGAACGCTTTTGCGATTGCGATGCCGGCTGATGCTGCAATACCTGAAATTTTTTCAGACATTACTCACCAAGCCCTTCCTTTTTCATAACATCTTCTAATGCTGAAATTGCTTCTTCTGCATCTGAGCCTTCTGCTTTAATCACGATTGTAGATCCTTGTTGGATTCCAAGGCTCATAACACCCATGATTGATTTTAAGTTTACGCTTTTTCCGTTGTAATCAAGTGTAATATCTGAGCTGAATTGACCTGCTTGGTTAACTAATGTTGTTGCTGGACGTGCGTGAATTCCTGATTCGCTAGTTACTTTGAATGTTTTTTCTGCCATGATAATTACCCCTTTATTTTTTAAATGTAATAATATTTTCTTCTTCAATAGCAACAGTTCCTGTTTTTTCGACGGAAACCGTTTCACCCGATAAGTTCGTAAACACGATTGGCGTTATGATAGATGGAGCATTTTCCTTAACAAAGTTCAGATCGACCTTTAAGATTTTCTGGCCAGCTTTCACTTTGTCACCTTCAGAAACAAAGCTCTCAAATCCTTCACCTTTAAGTTTGACTGTGTCTATACCAAAGTGAATTAAGATTTCTTTACCTGAGTCTGACTCAATACCAATGGCATGTTTAGTCGGGAAGATATTGATTATCTTACCATTAACCGGTGAAACCACCAAGCCTTCTGCTGGCTCAATTGCAAATCCGTCACCCATCATTTTCCCTGAGAATACTTGATCTGGAACTTCTGTGATCGGAAGTATTTTCCCTTTAATCGGTGAAACGAAACGATCATCAGTAGAAATTGAAGATGTTGGATTAACAGCTTCCGTTTCTTTCGTATCGACAACTTTTCCTTGTTCAGGCGTCTTCTCGATATTTTTCGGCTTGGCTACTGTCTTACCATTAATAATATCTTGAATTTCACTCTTAATCGTATCAGAACGTGTTCCGAAAATTGCTTGGATGTTGTTGCCCATTTCAAGAACACCGGAAGCTCCAAGTTTTTTTAAGCGATCTTTGTCAACTTCCTTAGGATCTTTAACAGAAACCCTTAGTCGTGTGATACATGCATCAAGGTTAGATATATTGGATTCTCCGCCAAGGCCTTCTAAAATATTCGCTGCAAGAGAATCTTTATTGGACGCACTAACATTCGTTTCAACTTCATCATCAACGATCTCTCGTCCTGGTGTCTTCAAGTTCCATTTACGAATTGCAAAACGGAAACCGAAATAGTAAATAACAGCAAAGACTAGACCTACAGGAATAACGAGCCACCAATCTGTACGGTTAGGAAGAACCCCGAACAGCAAGTAGTCAATTACACCACCTGAGAAAGTCATCCCTATTTTAACATTTAACAAGTGCATGACCATAAAAGAAAGTCCTGCAAAAATAGCATGAATTCCAAAAAGTACTGGAGCAACAAATAAGAACGTAAACTCAAGTGGTTCAGTAATCCCTGTTAAGAAGGATGTTAGAGCTGCTGAACCCATGATACCTGCTACTACTTTCTTGTGCTCAGGACGTGCTTCGTGATACATAGCAAGTGCCGCGGCCGGAAGTCCAAACATCATGAACGGGAACTTACCTGTCATGAATGTACCAGCCGTTAACTCAACGTTATCTTTTAACTGTGCAAAGAAGATTGCTTGGTCACCGCGCACTAGTCCTTCAGCAGCGGATTTGTAAGAGCCGAATTCGAACCAAAACGGTGAATAGAAAATGTGATGCAAACCGAATGGGATCAATGATCTTTCGATTACTCCAAAAATAAAGGCTGCAACCGTTAAGTTTGAATTGATCATACTTTCAGAGAACGTATTAAGTCCATGCTGAACTGGAGGCCAGATGAACGTCATTACGATACCAAGTGCTAAAGCAGATACAGCAGTAATGATTGGAACAAAACGTTTACCAGCAAAGAACCCTAAGTATTGAGGAAGTTCAATATTGTAAAAACGCTTGTATAGATATGAAGCCAAAATACCAACGATGATACCTCCAAACACACCTGTTTGAAGCGTTGGGATACCTAGTACGTTCGCAAAAGAAGGATCTTTTCCGATCATATCAGGTGTAACCCCTTCAATAACACTCATCGTCACGTTCATAATTAAGTATCCGATGATCGCAGCTAATCCAGCTACACCTTCACCGCCAGCAAGTCCAACGGCAACACCTACTGCAAATAGCAAGGATAGATTGGCAAAGACAATATCACCAGATTTCTCCATTACATCTGCAACAAGCTGAAACCATGAAGCATCTAATGCTGGTATTACTTTAATCAATGCTGGGTTCTTGAACGCATTACCAAAGGCAAGCAACAAACCTGCAGCTGGCAGAATTGCTACCGGCAGCATAAGTGCTTTACCTACGCGCTGTAAAACACCAAAAAGTTTTTTCCACATAGGAAGTCCTCCTTTTATTATGATAACCCTTCCATTTACTTCCGCATAAAACAAAAAAAGACATAAATAAGAAACATGAGCAAACTTGTCTAATCAGATATTAATATATCCTAATTAGATGACTGCTACACTTTTGTTTCTTACTTATGCCTGATCGAATCAGTAACACGTAAAAACGATGTATGGTATATTCATTTACTTATTACAGTTTGCCTTAATTGTCATAACGCGAAAGCCTTTGCAAATGCATGGTTAAATAAACAGCTTCTGCATGTGGCACGGGTTTGTTTAAGGTGTTTTGCATCACCTTTATTAACTTCCAAGCCAAATTGTAGCATATCGGATATTCTTCTTTCAACACTTTTGCTAACTTTTCTTGTTCTTCCATAATATCACCCATAGATATCCGCTCTATCGCATGACGCAAATGACGAACAAGCCGCAAATAATTGATGCTTTTTGTATCAATCGTCAAGTCTAATGAATGCTGAACCATCTGCATCAGTGTATTAATCAATTGAGAATGTTTTTTAATATCCGTCACACTTTTATTCGTAATTGCACTATGAATATGGAGTGCAACAAATCCAATCTCCCCTTCAGGAAGGTGAATGCAAAGAGACTTGTTAATGATCTCAATAACTTCTTCTGCAACCGTATATTCTTTAGGGTATAGTGTTTGAGTCTCGGTGAGAAATGGATTTTTTATATCCAGACCTTGCTCCAATCGTTTAATGGCAAATGTGATATGATCTGTTAAAGCTACATGAATATGTTCATTCAAGTCATTCTCAAATCTTGCTCTTATATGAACGATAACATCATTAATCAATTCAACAATTTTTTCATCTATATGATTCAAAAGAGTCTTATATTGTTCCTGCTCGTTTTCATCTTTTAAAACAAACAGCTTGTCCACTTGATCAGGCAGAATCGGTTCGCCTTGCTTTTTTCCAAAGCCGATCCCTTTTCCAATTACGATTCGTTCTTCGCTCGAAGAATCAGTGACAATTACCACATTATTGTTAAGTACTTTTTTTACTTGGAGGTTTTTGTTCATGAATTTTCACCTTTTTCATTTAGGTCCATAAACCATTAACATCATAACCTTCATCATAGCTGAAAAAGGACAGAAAAATCAATTACACTTTTTGCCTGCAAGGAAAACTGGGCAGATAAATTCTCTGCAGCTTCTTTAAACAGCAACAAAGCATACGAAAACAGCTTCATAAAATTCCGCATACTTTCTTCATGCAAACTGAAAACGGCTTTCGCTTGAAAGCCGCTTTCTGACTAAATCTCGAGTTCTCCAAGCCTCAATAACTCTACAACGGCTTGAGAGCGTCCTTTAACCCCAAGCTTTTGCATGGTATTCGAAATATGGTTTCGAACTGTTTTCTCACTAATGAACAGCTGTTCTGCAATCTCTTTTGTAGTCTTATCTTGGACCAATAGTTCGAAAACTTCTCTCTCTCTTTTTGTAAGTAGAGGCTTCGGTCGGTAGTGTTTATCTTTCAATGAATTCACCCCTCCTTGCTAGGGTTTAGGAACCGCCAACGAATATTGGAAGTATTTAGTCAACATATAGTATGTAAAAAGGCAGATGTGAGTGACTTGGTTCAATCAAAAAGATGAATAATATTAAACATATACAATAAAAAAAGCCCATTTTTTAAACACGGGCTTTGTCAGAAAAATTATTCAATTGTTGTTTTAGCTCTTCATTCCACTTGGAAGGACGTCCACTTTGCCTTGAAATCTGTACGATTGCACCTCTTCCTGTAAAGACTGGAGTTTGTTTCTCGTTTACACCTAAGTAATGAATGTCGATTGAAGAAGAACCCACTTCATTTATTTTTACATATACTTTTAATCTTTCGTCATACATGATCTGAGCAAGGTAATCACATTGTAAATCTGCAACTACCGGGATTTCTGCAGAATTTGGGGCTCCCCAGTCAGTCATTAATCCTAACTCTTTAAACATTGCAATTCTAGCTTCTTCCATATAAGTAAAGATATTTGTATTATTTACGTGACCAAATCCATCAATCTCACCAAAACGGACTTGCAGTTCGTGAAAAAAAGAAAATCCATTCTGCCACTCATCCATGTTTGATATGTAATCTTGTCTAGCCATCCTTTACCGCCTCTCTTATATAGAAAATCTTCGTATAAACCAATCGTACTTAAAAAGCTTCTCCCTAATGAGAGAAGCTCTGTTTAAACTTTTAACGATCGCTTCCAAAGAAGTTTTTAAATGCTTGGAAACTTGTATCACGATTTAGTGCTGCAATCGATGTTGTCAAAGGAATACCTTTTGGACATGACTGTACGCAGTTTTGAGAGTTACCGCAAGAAGCAAGTCCTCCGTCATCCATGATCGCATTCAAACGTTCTTCTTTGTTCATTTCACCTGTTGGATGTGCATTGAACAGACGAACTTGTGATAATGGTGCAGGACCGATAAAGTCTGACTTTGAGTTAACGTTTGGACATGCCTCTAAACATACTCCGCAAGTCATACATTTTGATAGCTCATATGCCCATTGGCGTTTCGTTTCAGGCATACGAGGACCAGGTCCAAGATCGTACGTACCGTCAATTGGAATCCAGGCTTTAACTCGCTTAAGCGCATCGAACATTCTGCTTCTGTCGATTGCCAAGTCACGGACAACCGGGAAAGTTTTCATTGGCTCAAGACGAATCGGCTGTTCTAATTGATCAACTAGAGCCGTACATGATTGTCTAGGCTTTCCGTTGATCACCATTGAACAAGCACCACAAACTTCTTCTAAACATCCCATCTCCCACGTTACGGGAGTCGTAGCTTCCCCTTTTGAATTTACTGGGTTTCTACGAATTTCCATAAGAGCAGATATTACATTCATATTCGGACGATGAGGAATCTCAAACTCTTCTAAATATGGGGCAGTTTCTGGGTTATCCTGTCTAGAGATAATGAATTTCACCATTTTTGTGCTCATACTTACACCCCTGCCTTCTTCTTAGAATAGTCACGTTTACGTGGCTGGATAAGCGAAACGTCTACTTCTTCATATTCAAAATCTGGTCCGTTTGTCGCAGGATTGAATTTCGCTTTTGTTGTTTTTAACCATTGCTCGTCATTACGTTCAGGGAAGTCAGGCTTATAATGTGCGCCACGGCTCTCATCACGGTTAAGCGCTCCAAGAGTAATAACACGAGCAAGCTGCAGCATGTGCCAAAGCTGACGAGTAAACGACGCACCCTGGTTGCTCCACTTAGACGTATCGTTAATATTGATGTTCTTGTAACGCTGCATCAACTCTTGAATTTTTTCATCCGTTTGCTTTAACTTATCGTTGTAGCGAACGACTGTTACATTGTCCGTCATCCATTCACCTAGCTCTTTATGGATCACGTATGCATTTTCAGTTCCATCCATAGAAAGGATATTGTTGTATACTTCTTGATCTTTCTTCACTTGGTTGTCAAATACAGAAGAAGAAACATCTTCAACCGTTTTTTCCAATCCTTTAATATACTTAACAGCAGATGGACCTGCCACCATACCTCCGAAAATAGCAGAAAGCAATGAGTTTGCTCCTAATCTATTAGCACCGTGGAACTGATACTCACATTCACCAGCGGCAAAAAGACCCGGAATGTTTGTCATTTGATCATAATCTACCCACATGCCACCCATTGAATAGTGAACAGCTGGGAAGATTTTCATTGGAACTTTACGTGGGTCATCACCCATGAACTTCTCATAGATCTCAATGATCCCGCCAAGCTTAATATCTAATTCCTTAGGATCTTTGTGAGAAAGATCAAGGTATACCATGTTTTCGCCATTAATTCCTAACTTTAGATCTACACAAACGTGGAAGATTTCACGAGTTGCAATATCACGAGGAACAAGGTTACCGTAAGCTGGATATTTCTCTTCAAGGAAGTACCAAGGCTTCCCATCTTTATATGTCCAAACACGTCCACCTTCACCACGTGCTGACTCACTCATTAGACGGAGCTTGTCATCACCAGGAATAGCAGTTGGGTGAATTTGAATAAACTCACCATTTGCGTAATAAACACCTTGCTGATAAAGAGAAGATGCAGCGCCACCTGTGTTAATGACAGAGTTTGTTGACTTACCAAAGATAATACCAGGGCCACCAGTTGCCATAATAACAGCATCAGCAGGAAAACTTACGATCTCCATCGTTTTTAAGTTTTGAGCCGTAATTCCGCGGCATTGGCCTTCGTCATCAATGATTGCAGATAAGAATTCCCAGCCTTCATACTTCGTTACAAGACCCGCAACTTCATGACGTCGAACTTGCTCATCAAGTGCATATAATAATTGCTGACCTGTTGTAGCACCTGCAAATGCTGTACGGTGATGCTGAGTGCCACCGAAACGACGGAAATCAAGCAATCCTTCAGGCGTTCTGTTGAACATAACACCCATACGGTCCATTAAGTGGATGATTCCTGGTGCCGCATCACACATTGCTTTTACAGGCGGCTGGTTTGCTAAGAAGTCTCCTCCGTAAACAGAGTCATCAAAATGCTCCCACGGTGAATCTCCTTCACCTTTTGTATTTACAGCACCGTTTATACCACCTTGAGCACAAACAGAATGCGAACGTTTTACTGGAACTACTGAGAAGAGGTCA
Source organism: Fictibacillus sp. UD (assembly GCF_043558025.1). Lineage (NCBI taxonomy): Bacteria > Bacillati > Bacillota > Bacilli > Caryophanales > Fictibacillaceae > Fictibacillus > Fictibacillus sp. UD. Next base: position 223,637 of record NZ_JARUHH010000001.1, on the reverse strand, counting down.
ACATTAACACCAGCTTCAGCTGCTTTAATTGTAGCCATTAATCCGGCGAGACCTCCGCCAACAACAATAATTTTTTGATTACTCAATTTGTCTCACCCCTTTTAAATGAATGCAAAGATTGTTCTAACGCTAACAATAGCAAGAGCTACGAATACAGCCATTGTTACGTATGTTGAAATTTTCTGTGAACGAGGCGAAACTGTAAGGCCCCAGCTGACAAAGAACGACCATAATCCGTTAGCAAAATGGAATACCGCAGATAAAACACCTACAAGATAGAAGGCAACCATGAATGGAGAACTTAATATATCTGCCATCATATTGAAGTTTACTTCTTGTCCCAATGCAGCTTGTACGCGTGTTTCCCAAACGTGCCAAGCGATAAAAATCAATGTGATCACACCTGTTACACGCTGAACAAGGAACATCGCATTTCGGAAATAGCCATAACGGGTAACGTTATTTTTTGCTTGGAACGTAATGTAAAGTCCAAACACTGCATGAAACAAAAGTGGTAAATAGATAACAAACGTTTCTAGGAAAATACGAAACGGTAAACTTTCCATAAAGTGCGCCGCTTTGTTAAATGCTTCAGCATCCCTTGTTGCAAAATGGTTTACAACTAAATGCTGAACGAGAAAAAGCCCGATCGGAATTACTCCTAATAATGAATGAATTCTTCTGTTAATAAAATCTCTACTGCCAGCCATTTTCTTGCCCCCTTCAAATTTAGCCTCTCTCTGGCTGCTAATCTTTGTTCCTCTCCACATGTAAGCGTTTTAAGTTTCCTCTTTTAGAGGATGAGTGTTAAACAATTAGTTTAATTAACTAGCAACATGTCCATTTTACTCCCATCGTTTGACACCGTCAAGAAAACGCTAACAACTTAATGCGTAAATTTTATTGATAAATCAACGTTTTTTCCTGCTAAGATTTTCGACAAATACCGATAGTTGCTCTAGAGTTTAAACAGCATTCCCGTTATAATAAAAATAGAAAGAAGGGATGCAGAATGTTTAAACAAAAAACAAAGGATGATAACACCCCTGTAGAACAGCTTTCTGTTTCAGCTTTTGGGTATGAAATCCTTCGAAGCGATTTGTTGCCTGAACTTCTCGGTAAACAAGAACGAAATATTCTATATTGGGCAGGAAGACACTTAGCCAGAAAATATCCTTTACATACGATGGAAGAAGTACATGCATTTTTTATTGAAGCAGGCTGGGGTAATCTTGAAATGATTGAAGCATCAAAAACAGAAATGCTGTTCTCTTTACACTCTGTTCTCATTGAGCAGCGAATCGAGAATTTCAGTCACCAAACGTTTAGCTTAGAAGCAGGTTTTCTGGCAGAACAAGTCCAGCTGCAAAAAAAATGTACGACCGAAGCATTAGAATCTGTTAAACGGAACAAAGTTTCCATCACCGTTCAATGGGATAAAAAAGATACGATCGAATAACACAAAAGCCGGCATAAGCCGGCTTTTTGATTGTTTTCATTACGTGTTCTGTACTGGAACACGTGCATCCAATTCAAATACATCATGCAGCGTTTCAATTGACTTAATCATATCTTGTTGTTTAACAACGGTTGAAACCTTAATTTCTGATGTGCTTACCATCTTAATCATAATATCTTTATCTGACAAAGCTTTAAACATTTTAGCAGCTACACCAGGATTAGAAATCATTCCTGATCCTACAATAGAAACTTTAGCAAGCTCCCCTTCATAACTGATGGATTCAAATCCTAATTGTTCTTGATGAGCAGCAAGTACTTCTTGTGTTTCTGATAAAGAGCTCGATTCTATCGAAAATGAAATATTTGTTTTTTCTTCATTTAATACATTTTGAATGATAATATCTACATTAATTCCGTTTGAAGCAAGTATTGTAAACAGTTCCGCTAATGCATGGATCTCATTAGGAATCGCTGAAACTGTGATTTTCGTTATATTCCCTTCAAATGCCAAACCTCTTACCATTAAGTTTTGTTCCATTGATGCTTCCTCCTCTACTAACGTTCCGCGTTCTTCACTCATACTCGATCTAACTTCTAACGTAATGGAATAGTTTTTTGCGAACTCTACTGCTCTAGGGTGCAGAACTCCTGCTCCAAGGTTCGCCATTTCCAGCATCTCATCATAAGAGATAGAAGGTATTTTTCTTGCTGATTTTACTACTCGAGGATCGGTCGTATAAACGCCAGTAACATCTGTATAGATATCACATCGGTCAGCTTTCAATGCTGCTGCTAATGCAACGGCTGTAGTGTCCGATCCGCCTCTTCCAAGAGTAGCTATATCTTTTGTCTCAGGGATCAGCCCTTGGAAACCAGCTACAACAACAATGTTTCCTTCCTTTAGCAAACCGTTTATTCTTTCGGAATCAATGTCTAGTATCCTAGCATTCGAAAAAGCATTTTCTGTTTGAATTCCAGCTTGCCAGCCTGTTAAGGATTGAGCTTTGTATCCTTCATGATGAAGAGCCATCGTTAATAGTGCAATCGTAACTTGTTCTCCTGTAGTAAGAAGCATATCCATTTCACGCTTGGAAGGATTACGATTGATTTCTCCAGCCAGTCTTACAAGCTCATCTGTTGTTTTACCCATTGCAGATACGACAACAACGACTTCATTCCCGCCATCAACTTCATGGATGATCCGTTTTGCAACATTTTGTATCCGCTCAACTGAACCAACACTTGTACCGCCAAATTTTTGTACGATTCTCCCCATGATTCTCTAATTCCCTTCTTGTTGTAATAATCTATCTCTTTTAATAGAAAACTTTGTTGACGTTCAATCTATTCACGTCTACTTAGTTGCACTAATACTTTCAACAATAACTTTCACCAGATAATCGAACATGCGGGAAAAGTTATATTATTCTGAAAGTAAAAACAAAAAAAGCAACAATAAGGAAAAAACCTTATTGTTGCTATTATCCGCAGCAAGCCAAGTTTGTTTCCCCTAGTGAGATAGTCCTCCACACAAATCCTGGGGGGACTTGTGTGACAGCTCTGTATTTATTCAATACAGGTCCAGCATAAAAGGCTAGAAGTCCTTTTACACTTCGGCAAGAATCCCCTTTCCTCCATCATCTTAAGAGCTTCTTCTCTTCAGATGGTCTACTATTGGTTCCTGCTCCTCTACCATCACTTCATTCGAAGCATGGCATTATTTATAAAGTTGGATTCATTTTAACAAAGTTATTCTTCAACTGCAACTACTCATTTGATAAAAAGGCTTTTGTAATGAGTTCAGCAACAGGTTTAGGCACTCCAGCTTCTTGTATCTCTTCGACAGACGCTTCCTTTAGTTTTTTCAGCGAACCAAAATGGCGAAGAAGCATCTTCTTTCTTTTATCTCCAATCCCCGCTATGTTATCTAATGTGGATTCAAACATACTTTTAGAACGTACTTTACGATGAAACGATATCGCAAATCGATGCACTTCATCCTGAATACGTTGCAAAAGATAAAATTCCTGGCTGTTTCGCGGCAAGTGGATCATTTCTGGAGGATCACCAATCCATAGTTGTGACGTTCTATGTTTGTCATCCTTCGACAGTCCTGCCACAGGTATAAAAAGGTTGAGCTCATTTTCTAAAACATCTTGAGCTGCTGAAATCTGACCTTTTCCTCCATCAATAAGAATCAAACTCGGAAGTTCCCCTTCTTCCCTTAATACTCTTGTGTATCTTCTTCTGACGACTTCTTTCATGGAAGCATAATCATCAGGACCTTCCACCGATTTGATCTTATATTTTCTATAATCTTTCTTATATGGTTTTCCATCTACAAAAACCACCATCGCCGATACAGGATCTGTTCCATGAATATTTGAGTTATCAAACGCTTCTATTCGATATGGTGGAGCTACACCCATTCTCTCACCCAGGTTCTCTACTGCTTTTATCGTTCTAGCTTCATCCTGTTCAATCAAAGCAAATTTTTCGTTAAGAGCAAGGGTCGCATTTTTAGTGGCTAATTCAACTAGCTCTTTCTTCTGGCCTTTTTTTGGCTGAAGAACTTTTACTTGAAGAAGCTCTGAAACGAGTTCAGCGTCTACTTCTTGCGGAAGTAGAATTTCTTTAGGCAGCAGATGATTTTTTTGCAGATAAAACTGACCGATAAATGTAAGTAGATCCTCATGAGCCTCTCCGTAAAAAGGAAAAACTGAAATATCCCTAGCAATCACTTTACCTTGACGGATAAAAAAGACTTGAACACACATCCAGCCTTTATCAAAATGATAGCCAAACACGTCTCGATCCACTAGATCTGCTGTCATCATCTTCTGCTTTTCCATTACAGCTTCTATGTGCTGAATCTGATCGCGCAGTTCTTTTGCTCTTTCAAAATTTAGGGCTTCAGACGCTTCAAGCATCTTTTCAGATAACTGGTTTTTCACATCTTGATATCCGCCATTAAGAAACTTCACAATACCTTCTACCATCTTCTTGTTTTCTTGTTCTGTAATATCGTAAACACATGGCCCTAAACATTGACCAATGTGATAGTACAAACACACTCGTTTAGGCATCGTGTCGCATTTTCTTAGTGGAAAAATACGGTCTAACAGTTTTTTCGTTTCTTGGGCCGCATATGCATTTACAAACGGTCCAAAATATTTGCCGCCATCTTTTTTTATTTTCCTTGTGTATAATAGTCTTGGCTGTTTTTCAGAAGTAATTTTTAAATATGGATAGCTTTTATCATCTTTCAGCATGACATTATACCGAGGATCATGCTTTTTTATTAGGTTCATCTCGAGAACTAATGCTTCCATCTCAGTAGAGGTGACAATATATTCAAAGTCTCTGATCTCACTGACGAGTCTTTGTGTTTTACCATCATGTGTTCCTGAAAAGTAAGATTTCACTCGATTTTTTAAAACCTTTGCTTTACCTACGTAGATTACTTTACCGAACTCATTTTTCATGAGGTAGCATCCTGGCTGATCAGGAAGCAGCATTAATTTTTGTTTTACCGATACAGAGGTCATGTCATCCCCCCTTTAACTTCATTGCAGTCTTTTCTTTAATCATATCATGTATGAGGTAAATCATTATACTCTCGTGATTAAATTACCATATACATTCATTTATCGACAATATTTCCTAGAAAATAGTACAAAAGCGATGGTTTTTCTTTTAGAAATATTAGTTGATTTCTTTCTTTAATGCTTGATTGTATGCGGTTGATCACCTGAACTCATCAGTTATGTATCTCCTGCCTAGCTGCAACTCTTAATGGTTCTTTTCAAAAGAAATGTTACTTTTGATTGAATTCTCTCTTCATTTGCAAGTTGATTGGAGCGCAAGGTGGCGAGACTCCTATGGTACGAGCAATCAGTCCGAAAAGCGGAAGTGGCTCGTTCAGCCCCGACCAGCAAAAGGTGAATGGGCTAGCAAAGCGCACTTTGCCTTGTTGTCCATTTAACTTTTGACCTCGAGGGGTTAGCCGCTGTAGCTAGACAGGTGGAAACTCCTAATGGCGCAAAGCGGCAGGAGGCTCACCGCACGCCCCGTGGAAAGCGAGCTGCCTGGAGCGGAAATCAACTACTTTCAAACTACATTGAATCGCATTTTAAAAAACTTGAAATCTATCCCACAAAAAAAAGCCCGAAGTTCGGGCTTTTTTGAAGATTGCTTACTTATGTTTGTTTAAAAGCTCTACTAAAGCTTCTTTAGGCTGGAAACCTACAACTTGGTCAACCACTTGACCATCTTTGAATACTAGTAAAGTAGGAATGCTCATTACGCCATATTTACCAGCTGTTTCTTGATTTTCATCAACGTCCAGCTTTACTACTTTTACTTCTTCCATTTCTTGATCTACTTCTTCAAGTACTGGAGCAATCATTTTACAAGGTCCGCACCATGGTGCCCAAAAGTCAGCAAGTACTAAACCTTCATTCGTTTCTGTATTAAATGTTTGATCTGATGCATTAACAATAGCCATTTATTTGGCCCTCCTTTTAAATAACAAAGTGTAAACAAAGTATATCTTACAAATTACACAGTTGCTAATAGTTTGCTCAACCTTATGGTACCCAAGTTTTCATTTCGACAAACGTTAAATAGTTGCTGTCTCCTCAAGGTGCTTTTGGCAGTTAAACAATTCACATTTCCAACTATCTTGCTGTGTTAGTTGGAAAATAGAAAATGAAGTGTTGTTCAGTCCATACCATTGATCCGTCTTGTCTTGAAGAAGATCCTTAAATATTCTTACAAGGAGTGCACCATGTGTCACAATAAGCACTTTTTGATTTTTGTGGTTTACAGTAATTTCTTTTAACACTGCTCTCCAGCGAAGATCAGCCTCTTCATTCGTTTCTCTGCCGAGATCAAGATTCATCCAATCCTCTCCCCAGCGTTCAACCCGTTCAGCTTCCGTTGTCCCTTCTGTCTCACCGAACGAGATTTCACGAAGTCTTTCATCGGCTATTACAGGTAAACCCGTCACACCACTTAAAGCTTCAGCAGTCTTAAACGCTCTTTTAAGGGGACTGGCATATATGACATCCCATTTTTCATCAATCAATCTTTCAGATAGCCTGGCAGCCTGATATATTCCTTTATCATTTAGAGGTATATCCTTGCAGCCTTGCGCCCTTCTCTCTGTGTTCCAATCTGTTTCACCGTGACGAATAAAAGCGATTGTAGTCATTTAGCACCCTCCATATTCGCTTAAAAAAAACGTCCAGTGTATGGACGTTTTAAACGTTTTTCTTTTATACTAACACTTTCTTAAACTCTTCTGTTAACAAAGGTACTACCTCAAACAGATCTCCTACGATTCCATAATCAGCAACAGAGAAGATGCTTGCCTCTGGATCTTTATTGATTGCTACAATAACTTTAGAGTTGGACATACCAGCTAAATGCTGAATAGCTCCTGAGATTCCACAAGCAATATACAGATCAGGAGTAACTACTTTACCTGTTTGGCCAATTTGAAGTGAATAATCACAATAATCAGCATCACAAGCTCCACGAGAAGCACCAACAGCTGCTCCGAGTACATCTGCAAGCTCTTGAAGAGGTTTGAATCCATCTTCAGATTTCACACCGCGGCCTCCCGCAACGATTATTTTAGCTTCAGATAGGTCAACGCCTGTCGATGCTTTACGAACAACTTCTTTTACAATTGTTCTTATGTCCTTGATTTCAACAGAAACTGACTTAACATCACCTGTTTTAGACTCATCCTTTTCTAGAGGGGTGATGTTATTTGGACGAATCGTCACGAATACTAGTCCATCGGAAATTAATTTCTTTTCAAATGCTTTCCCCGAATATACAGGACGAGTAAATACAGTGTTCTCACCAGCTTGTTCAAGACCTGTTACATCTGAGATCAGTCCTGATTCTAAACGTGCTGCAAGCCTTGGTGACAGGTCTTTACCTAGTGATGTATGTCCGAACACGATAGCTTCCGGGCTCTCGTCGTCGATGATTTGCTTCAATGTTTGAAAATAACCATCTGGTGTATAGGTTGCTAGTTTCTCATCTTCAGCCACAAGAACACGGTCAGCACCATAGTGGAATAATTCTGCTGCTAACGATTGAACGGAGTCACCACATAATACGGCGAACACTTCTCCTCCGCCAGAAATTTCTTTTGCTGCTGCAATTGCTTCAAATGAAACATTACGTAATGCACCGTCACGGGATTCTGCAAGTACTAAAACTTTTTTTGCCATGATGACTCCTCCTTATATTACCTTCGCTTCGTTTCTTAACAGAGATACAAGTTCTTTCACTTGGTCTGGAGTTTCACCTGAAAGGATTTTTCCAGCTTCCTTCTTAGGAGGAAGATAAACTTCTACTGTTTTTGTTTTTGCTTCTACGTCATCTTCATCAATATCGAGATCATCTAATTCTAGGGTTTCAAGCGGTTTTTTCTTCGCTTTCATGATCCCTGGAAGAGAAGGATAACGAGGTTCATTCAATCCTTGCTGCGCCGTAACTAGTAAAGGAAGAGTCGTTTCAATTTTTTCAAGATCTCCTTCAACGTCACGTTCAATATTTACCGTTGTTCCATTCACTTCAATCTTCGTAATTGTCGTTACGTGCGGAATATCTAGAAGTTCTGCAAGTCGTGGACCTACTTGACCTGTTCCATTATCGATCGCAACGTTTCCACCTAGAATAATGTCGTACTCTTTATCTTTAAAATAAGCCGCTAATACTGATGAAGTCGTAAATTGATCTTGGCTGTCTAAGTCTTCATTCGAAATAAGAACCGCTTGATCAGCGCCCATCGCTAAAGCTGTACGAAGCTCTTTTTCAGAGTCTTCATCCCCAACCGTTACAACCGTTACTGTACCGCCATGAGCATCCTTTAATGTGATCGCTTCTTCAATCGCATACTCGTCATATGGATTAATGATAAATTCTGCGCTGTCTTCAGAGATCTTATTGTTTGAAACAGTGATTTTTTCTTCTGTATCAAAAGTACGTTTTAAAATAACAAAAATATTCATCGTTACCCTCCTAATTATCGGTCCTGAAATTCAGGCTTTCTTTTTTCAATAAATGCAGCGATTCCTTCTTGTCCGTCGAAACTTTTAAATGCTTTGCCAAACAACTCTTGTTCTTTCTCAGCCCCTTTTTCATAAAGGCCGTGTTTTGCATAATTCAATAACTCTAGCGTGTACTTGATAGATACAGCACTTTTTTCTGAAAAGTCTCCCGCCATTTTGTAAGCCTTTTCAAAAAGTTCTTCAGCTGGAAAAGCATCATTCGCTAAACCGTATGTGACAGCATCTTTTCCAGAGATCGGTTTACTTGAAAGGAGCATTTCACAAGCTTTCGGTACTCCAACAAGTTGAGGAAGCCTCTGCGTTCCCGCAAAACCAGGTACTAGGCCTAACGTAAGTTCTGGAAGTCCTAGCTTAGCATCTTCTGCAACAAGTCTTATGTGGCAGCTCATCGCAAGTTCCAAGCCACCGCCAAGAGCCGCGCCATGAATAGCTGCTATTACCGGTTTTGAAAATTGTTCAATTCTGTTGAAAACATCCTGTCCTTTTTTCCCTAGCTCAGCGAAGCCTTTTTCGTCAGGTACTTCTGTAAATTCTTTTATATCAGCTCCTGCTGAAAAGAATCGGCCTTCTCCAAGAATGACAACGACTTTTATAGAGTTATCGTTTTCAATCTGATCGAGCGCTTGATCAATTTCTTGTATAACTCCAGTGGACAACGCATTTGCAGGTGCGCGGTTGAGTTTAATTGTTGCCACTTTATTTTGTGTTTCGATTTGTAAAAATTCCAATTGTGCAACCCCTCCTTATTTATAGATATCAATCTGATTGAACAGACCTGACTGACAGACCGTTAACAAGCATTTGGTGCACAGGTCCCGCTAGAGCAGGAAGATCATATCGATGATCATTCATTACCCAGTTTGTAGCAGTTTCATCGATCGTCCCGAAAATCATTTGTCGAGCCAATCGGTAATCCATGTTTTTCACAAACACACCTTCATTCATGCCGTCTTTTAAAATAGAGTCGATTAAATTCAAATAACGCTTTAATACCTCTCCGATTTTTGCACGAAGCTGTCTGTTTGTTTGACGGAGTTCCAACTGTGTAACGATTGATAGTTCAAAATCAGCAGTGAGTTGCTTAAAGTGCATCTCAACAAGAATTCTAAGCTTCTCTATAGCTGAATCATTGCTTTTTAGCTCGTTTTCTGTCTTTTCAATAAAGGTCCCCATCTTTTCATTAAAAACAGAAACAAGCAGATCTTCTTTATTTTTAAAATATAGATAGATGGTGCCATCAGCGACACCCGCTTCTTTCGCTATCTTTGAAACTTGGGATTGATGATAACCGTTTTCTGCAATCACATTAACAGCAGCATCAATTATTTTTTCATATTTTGGACCTTTACGTTTCATTGCTATCGCCTCTTTTTGTATAAGACAATCACTTTGTAAAAAATGAATGATTGTTCATTCATAATTGTAAAACAAATCTTTCTTTTCTGTCAATTTCATTATGTCACTTTTTAAATATATTTTACAAGTGTAAGTTAAAATGAACTGTAAAAAGAAAGCATTTAAACGTAAAAAGCCGCCTATAGGCAGCTTTTACGTTTTTTGGATTGCTTTTTCACGTTCTTCTTCTAAAAGAACTCTTCTTAATATTTTTCCTACCATCGTTTTCGGAAGTTCAGTCCTAAACTCGTAAAGTCTTGGAACTTTAAAGGATGCAAGATGCTCTCTGCAGAATTTGTTTAATTCTTCTTCCGAACATTCAGCACCTTCTTTTAACACAACAAAAGCTTTTACTGTTTCGCCTCGGTATTCATCTGGAACACCAACTACTACAGCTTCTTTTACTTTTTCGTGTTCATAGAGAACTTCTTCTACTTCACGTGGATAAATGTTAAATCCGCCAGCGATGATCAAATCCTTCTTACGGTCCACGATATAAAAGTATCCATTGTCATCCATATAACCCATATCCCCTGTGATCAGCCAATCTTCCCTGAAAACGGATGCGGTTTCCTCCGGTTGATTCCAATAGCCTTTCATAACTTGAGGTCCTCGAACAGCCAACTCCCCGATTTCTCCAGGTTCTGCCCAATCTCCTGTTTCCGCAGAGATAATAGCTGCCTCAGTATTTGGCCACGGCAAACCAATACTTCCTTTTATTTGTTTTCCGTAGATTAGGTTGGCATGTGTAACAGGTGATGCTTCAGTAAGCCCATATCCTTCAACAAGCGAACCGGATATGACTGCCTGAAATTTTTCTTGAACTTCTAACGGAAGTGCTGCTGACCCACTGATACACGCTTGAATAGAAGATAAATCATACTTCTTTAAATCTGGATGATTAAGCAATGCAATATACATAGTTGGAGCTCCTGGGAAAAGTGTTGGGCGCTCCTTATGAATTGTTTTAAGAACTTGTGCAGGATCAAAACGAGGCAATATAATCATCTCTGCTTTTGTAATGATGCCTAAATTCATAACACATGTCATGCCGTAAACATGAAAAAATGGCAAAGCACCAAGTATCTTTTCTTTACCGTCTCTATTCTTGTACATCCACGCATTGCATTGAAGTGCATTTGTCACTAGATTCTTGTGAGTGAGCATTACACCTTTTGCAGGCCCTGTAGTACCTCCGGTGTATTGCAGCAGTGCAAGATCTTCATCTGGTACGATCTCTGTTTGAGGCTTAATCGCTTGTGAGCGTTTAAGCAGATCACGAAACGAATGAACTTCGTGATTGTAAGAGATATCGACCACAACAGTTGGATTCTGCCTTTTTTGAACAAAAGGATACAGTAGGTTCTTTGGAAATGGCAGATAATCCTTAACCGATGTCATGACAATGTGCTCAAGGTTCGTATCGCCACGAACTGCTGAGATCCTGCCGAACAACAAATCTAATCCAACGATGACTTTCGCACCGCTATCAGAAAGTTGATGGCGAAGTTCTCTTTCTGTGTAGAGCGGATTGGTTTGAACAACGATTGCACCTAAGAAAAGACTTCCGTAATAAGCAATCACTGCCTGAGGACAGTTAGGCAGCATGATAGCGACCCGGTCTCCTTTTTTCACTCCAAGTGTTGACAGAGCATGTGCGAACCGCAAACTGCTTTCGTGAAGCTCACCAAACGTTAATGTTTTCCCTAAAAAATGTACAGCAGTATTGTCTCTTTTTTCTTCTGCTGCTATCTCTAAATACGCGAATAAAGGTTTGCTGTCGTAATCAAGATGTCCCGGAATTTCACTTGGGTAACTGTTAAGCCACCGTCTTTCCACTTGCATCTCCTCCTTTAATTCACGCCTTCCTTCAAAATTTCTATATCTTTATTCCTATTATATTGAAAACGGATACAATTTTATATACTTTTTTAAAAATTAAAAATTATTAGTTAAATGAGGAATAAAAAACCCAGGACCAAAAAACTAGTCCCGGGTTTTTGCTTACGCAAAGAAAAATAAGTATATAAGACCTGCGGCGATAAATACTCCGCTTAGTACAAACAAGACTTTAAATAATGTTTCCATATTTATTCCCTTCAGCTATTCGATTCCTTCACCGATTACAAACGATAAACCAATAGAAATGACCATTGAAATAAAACCAACCGCTCGGTTATCATTCTCGATTTCTTTATCAATCTGAAACTTAGGAGTCAGAAATTCAAAAATAAAATAACCGATCAAAAGCAATACAAACCCATAGATTCCCCATGTAATCATCATGATCAAGGAATCATTCTGAGCAATAGAATAGCGGAAAATATTTGCGATACCAAAAATTTTCCCGCCTGTAGCCATTGCAACGGAAAAATTTCCATTTTTGATCTCCACCCAGTTTTTATAACGGGTAACAAGTTCAAATACAGCCAAAAAGACGACAAGACATAGCACTACAACACTGTAGTTTGCGGCTGTTTTAACAAACGCGTTACTCATAAAATCCATTCAGCAATACCCCTTTGTAAATGGCTTGGTTATGTGTGTGAGATTAGGGTCTTTTCCATGAATGAACCCTGAAGAATCTCCTCTTACTTTAACACAGCTACGGTTACTCCGCCCCCGCCTTCACCGGCGGCACCCATCCGAGTGGACTTCACATTTCGATGAGTTTTCAAAAGATCTTGAACGCCCTTTCTTAATGCACCAGTACCTTTACCATGTATGATATACACTTGGTTAAAGCCTGCCAATAGAGCTTCATCCAAATAGCGGTCCACTTCGAGCATCGCATCTTCGTATCGTTTCCCGCGAAGATCCAGTTCAGGTCGTGAAGAGTCTGAGTTTCCTGTTACTTTTACGAATGAACGCGGTTCAGGTTTCGGTTTACTTTGTTTTACCCATTCCAAATCTTTCTCTGAAACATTCATTTTTAAGATTCCGATCTGAACTTGGTATTCGGTGCTGCTCACCTTTTCAACAATATGTCCTTTTTGCCCAACGCTGAGTACTCTTACTTCATCTCCAGGAACATATTCTTTCTTGGTTGATACGGCTTTGGGCTTCTTGCTTTTGGTTTTTGATTGAGGAACGGCTTCTTCCAATCTCTTTTTCGCTTCAATTAGCTTATGTTCTTTAATCTGTCCGCCAGCTTTTTGAAGCTCGCGGATCTCATGAATGATTTCTTCAGCCGTTTCACGCGCTTTTTCAACAGCTTTCTCTGCTTCTGTTTTCGCTTTTTCATACAGTCGTTCTTTTTCATTTTGGAAAAGCTCGAGCTCTCTTGCCAAGTCAGCTTTTATATCCTCTGCTTCTTTTCTTCTGCGTTCAGCTTCTTCCATCTCTTTTTCTGCTTGTTTGCGGTTATCCTCAAGAGACTTAATCATATTATCAATCTTGTTTTCATCTTCACTGATCTGTGATCTCGCTGAATCAATAATATCCTGGCGGAGTCCTAGTCTTTTCGAAATTTCAAACGCGTTGCTTCGGCCTGGAACTCCAACTAATAACCGATATGTCGGCCTTAGTGTCTGCACATCAAATTCAACGGATGCATTCATTACTCCGGGACGGTTATAAGCGTATGCTTTTAGTTCACTATAGTGTGTCGTTGCTACAACCCTTGCTCCTCTTGCGAAAACAAAATCCAGGATTGAGATAGCGAGTGCTGCCCCTTCCTGTGGATCTGTTCCTGCACCTAATTCATCAAAGAGTACAAGTGATTCGAAATCAATCTTGTTTAAGATATCCACAATATTCACCATATGTGAAGAAAACGTACTCAATGATTGTTCAATCGATTGCTCATCACCAATATCAGCGTAAATACTCTTAAACACAGCCATTTCCGATTCTTCCTGAGCAGGAATTTGAAGTCCGCATTGTGCCATTAGCGTAAGGAGTCCTATTGTTTTAAGTGTAACTGTTTTACCCCCGGTGTTAGGACCTGTAATCACTAGTGATTGATATTCACCGCCTAACATAACGCTTGTTGGGACAACAGTTTCCTGATCGAGAAGAGGGTGTCTTCCGCTGTTCAATGAAATAAATCCTTTATCATTCATAATTGGACGCGTACACTTTAACTCATGAGAAAATCTAGCTTTCGCTAAAATGAAATCCATTTCAGCTAGAATGTCTACGTTTACTAAGATATCGTCAGCACTCTCAGCTACCTGTGAAGTGAGCTCTCTTAAAATCTTTTCGATCTCTCGTGCTTCTTTTGCTTTTGCTTCCTTCACCTGATTGTTAACCGTTACAACGGATTGAGGTTCGATGAACAAAGTTGCTCCACTTGCCGATTGATCATGGACCATTCCGCCAAAATTGCCTCTGTACTCCTGTTTAACCGGAATAACAAATCGATCATTACGAATGGTGATGATAGAGTCTGATAACATTTTTTGATAGCTCGAAGACCTTACGATCGATTCAAGCTTTTCTCTTACTCTCGCTTCAAACGTACGAAGCTGCTGACGGATCGCGCGCAGTTCCGGACTGGCACTATCCATCATGTGACCATTGTCATCAATACAATTTTTAATGGATTGTTCAAGTTCGTGAAGAGGGACGATTTGATCTGCCGCATAACTTAAAATACGAAGTTCGATCCCATCCTCAGTTAATCCCTCAATAAATCTTTTGAACCGTCTTCCCCCATAAAGAGTGGAAGCAATATCCATCAGGTCTTCTTCGTTAAGCAGGCTTCCTATTTTAGAACGCTTCACGTTTGAAGAAATATCAAAGATCCCGCCAAACGGAACTTGTCCTTTTAAACGCAGGACTTTTACCCCTTCATCTGTCGCTTCTTGTGCTTCGTTCACTTCTTCAAGTGTCGTAAAAGGCATGAGCGAATCAATTTTATTAAGTCCAAGTGAGCAGCTTGCATGCTTTTTTAGCCGATCAATCACTTTACTCAATTCTAAAACACGCAGCATTTTTTCTTGCATATTGTTTCCTCCTGATTCGAGGATCTAGAGCTATTTTTTACGGTTAAGATAGGTTTCTAGTTCTTTTAAAGTCATCGTGTTTATTACACTGCTTTTTTTAATCAAACCTTTTCGTGCAACCGCTGCTCCAATCTCCATATGTTTCATTGTATCTTTATAATGTGCATCTGTGTTTATCGCAATTTTCACATCGAGCTCTTGTGCTTTTTGCAGCCATTCAGGTGCAAGGTCCAACCGATTAGGGTTTGCATTTAACTCAATCGCTGTATCCGTCTCAGAGGCGAGCTTCAGCAGCATCTCTATGTCCACGTCATACCCTTCTCTGCGGCCGATCAAGCGTCCTGTTGGATGAGCGATAAGGTCTACTTTCTTATGCTCTAGAGCTGTTTTTAAGCGTTTCATGATTTTGCTTTTGTCTTGTGAAAAGGCGGAATGAATACTTGCTATAACAAAATCCATTTCCTCTAGTAATTCATCATCATAATCCAATGTGCCATCGGGTAGTATATCCATTTCAATCCCCGCGAAAATTTTAAAATCTGAGTATTTTTTATTCAATTTATTAATTTCTTGACGCTGCATACGAACTCTTTCAGGTGTAAGACCATTCGCTACACGCAAATATTGAGAATGATCAGTGATCGCCATAAACTCATAGCCTCTATTTCTTGCTTCTTCAGCCATTTCCTCAATTGAGAAAGCTCCATCACTCCAGGTTGAGTGAAGATGAAGATCGCCTTTTATATCCGACAATTGAATAAGCTCATGAGTCTCTTTAAAAAGCTCAATTTCATCTCCGGTTTCTCTAGCTTCAGGCGGTATCCAGTTTAAATCAAAATGCGAATAAAATTCTTCTTCAGTCTCAAACGTTTTAACCTCACCTGTTTCAATATTCTCAACACCATACTCACTAATTTTTTCCCCTCGAGCCTTAGCAAGCTGCCTCATTTTCACATTATGCTCCATCGAACCTGTAAAATGATGCAGGGTTGTAGCAAATTGCTGTGGTTCAACGATTCGGAAATCAACTGAGACGGACAAGTTTTCATCTAGCACCACAGAAACTTTTGTACCGCCGCTTGCAATTACATCTATGACACCCTCTAAATTCAGAAGCTGTTCCTTCACTTTCTCAGGATTTTTACTAGAGATAATAAAGTCCAAATCCTTTATCGTTTCGCGGTAACGTCTAAGGCTGCCCGCTCTAGAAAACTTCTCAATGTTTGTCATTCTTTTCAGCTGCAACTCGATCTTTTCAGCAATCGGGAGCATATAGGCTATCGGCAATCTTTCTGGGCGTTTACCAAGATCTTTTAGAGAAGATAATATTTTTTCTTCTGTTTTTGCACCAAAGCCTGCCAGTTCTCTTACTTTACCATTTTCACATGCTTCTTTAAGAGATTCAATATTCGTTATACCTAACTCTGAATAAAGTTTCGCAATCTTTTTTCCGCCAAGATTAGGAACTTGCAGCAAAGTAATCAATTCAGATGGTACTTTTTCCTGAAGTTCTACTAAAAGGTCCGACTCGCCTTTTTCCATCATTTCAACGATAACAGTTGCTGTTCCTTTACCGATTCCTTTCAGCTTTGACACATCGCCGATCTCATCCATCGTCCGCTCATCACTCTCAAGAGCATTCGCCGCTTTACGATAAGCAGAAACTTTAAATGAATTTTCACCTAAGATTTCAAGGTACAAAGCAATCTGTTCAAGTGTACGTACTACCTCTTTTTTATTAACCATAATGAGCTCTCCTCTTTTGTTAATTATAAGGCTAGAAAGACAAAAGCTGTTTAAATTTGTGTAGTTATCATATGGTTCTTTATACTTCCGCTTCATTGACGAGTTGATTGTAGCGTAAGGTTGCTGACACCTGCGGGACAGGTGGGCAGGTTAGACACTTAGGAGTGAAACGTCCAAATGTGGCTCACCGCCTGCCCCGCGGAAAGCGAGCAGCCTGGAGCGGAAATCAACCACTTTCAAATTTTTTTACAAACAGAAAAAAACTTCTCCGCTTCGGGAGAAGTTATGCCATATGTTTCATCCACATTTCCTTTACTGACTCAGAAAATACGGGGGTGTTTTTGACCATTCCCTGTGCGATCCATGAATTTTCATAATGAGCTTGAAAGGCTTCAATCGGTACTAATGTTGCGATATACAACAAAATAAACACAATCAGATATACTTCTACAAAGCCTAATAAGCCGCCAAGCCATCTATTAAATGTATGCAGGATTGGCAGGTTGGCAAGAAAATCGAGCATTGAACCAAGAATTTGCAAAATAATCTTTGTCGCAAAGAACAGAACAGCAAAAGCAATGGCATTATAGTATGCCTGTTCTAGTGATATACTGTTCAGCAGAAATAATACTGAACTATCATTTGAAGAAGGGTATGGAATCCATAACTCCAGCTTTGGAGCTAAATCGTCATAATACAGATAAGCAACAATGTAAGCGGCGATAAACCCGATCAAGTGTACCAGTTGCATAATGAAACCGCGTTTTAATCCAATCAAAAAACCGCCAATTAATATGACAAATAAAATTAAATCTAACATGCTATCTTTCCTCTTTTCCAATTCGCTGTTGCAATTTTTTCAGCTCTTCTTTAATCTTTAAATATTCACTCATTGTATTTACTGCTGTTAGTACAGCAAGTTGTTTCGTATCGAGAAACCGATTATGAGATTGAATTTCTCTCATTTTCAAATCTACTTTATCAGCTACTAAATGAATGTGGCTGGAAGTTTCGGTCCCTGCAATTACATAACGTTGGCCATAAATCTCGACCGTAGTACGGTTTTTATTTTTGTCTTCCGCCACAAAATAACCTCCTTATCATAAAAAGGATCATTCATTTAATGAATACTCTAATCTTTATCTTATCAAATATCGTACATAGTTGAAAATATTTCTGTTCTATCGTAACTTTTTTTTGATATATTTGGAAATCTCTTCATTCATAGGAGGAAAATACGCATGGCTCATGTAGTAAAAAAAATGACGAACTCGGAAATTCTAGCAATGAAAAAAGAACTTTCACAAGTCCTCTCACCTAAAACACCTCCTGGAGCCGTTTTTTCGGCTAAACTTACAGATTGCACAGTAACGGCCTATCATTCAGGGAAAGTCCTGTTTCAAGGAAAAGGGGCCGAGGAAGCGTCTCAAAAATTTTCAGGTCAAGTCGCACCCTCTAAAGAAAAAAGCAAACCAGCCAAACCAGCACATCGCTATGCACCGCCGCAAAATGCCGCCGAGTTATCTATGATCGGAAGCGATGAAGTTGGCACAGGTGATTATTTTGGTCCGATGACAGTTGCTGCAGCGTATGTATCAAGAGATCAGCTAGATCTGGTAAGGGAACTTGGGGTTAAAGATTCGAAGCACTTAAACGATAAACAGATCATTCAAATCGCAAAAGAGCTGATCCACACCGTCCCTTATTCCCTGCTTGTTTTAAACAATGAAAAGTACAATGAACTGCAGCAAAAAGGAATGACTCAAGGAAAGATTAAGGCGATTCTTCATAATCGCGCTCTTCAAAATGTAAAAGCTAAAATTGAAGGAGAAGCGATTGAAGGCATATTAGTAGATCAATTTTGCGAACCTGGTGTTTACTTTAACTATTTAACGAAAGAGAAAAACCTTTTAAAAGAAGGTCTCTATTTTGCGACAAAAGGTGAATCCATTCATCTTGCGGTGGCGGCCGCTTCTATTTTGGCAAGATACAGCTTCTTAAAAGAGATGGATAAACTAGGGGCTCGCTTCAATACTATAATCCCAAAAGGAGCAGGTCCTCATGTCGATGTTAAAGCGGCAGAACTTGTTGAGAAGTTCGGACAGTCTGTTTTTGATACAGCAACAAAGAAACACTTTGCAAATACCCAAAAAGCTTTAAATTTATTGAGTAAAAAAAGAAGTTGAACGCAATCTCGTATAAGCAATGCATGGTTACGGTAGTTTTCTATTATTTTTTACAAATTCGCACAACTAGCCTTACTTTACGCGCAGTCGAATGAAGTTTACGCGCAGCTTGGCCTCGTTTGCGCGCACTAACCAACCAATTGCCCCCGCATCCCTGCGATTTTCACGCACTTGTGAGTATGCCAGCTATTAATTACAGAAATCTTAGGTGTTAACGCGAAATTCTAGAAGTTTTGCTGTAAGATTTTACTAAAAAAAACCGGCTCATCATTTGATAAGCCGGTTTTACTGTTTATTTTCTTAATTGAGCGCCAAAGCGTTCTTCTAAGCTCTTCAATACACGATCATGTGCCGTTACTACTTCTTCATCTGTAAGCGTACGTTCTGGATCAAAGTATTTTAAAGAGAAAGCAAGTGATTTCTTACCTTTCTCCATCTTTTCTCCTTCATACAGATCAAAAAGATTTACTTCTTTTAATAATTCTCCACCCGCGGCTTGTATTACGGTTGTCAGATCACCTGCTGGAAGTTCTTGATCAACAACTAATGCAATATCACGTGTGATAGAAGGATAACGAGGCAATGTCTGATATACCATCTGATCTGTTTCCTTCTCCAAAAGATTTGTTGCGTTCAACTCGAACACATACGTATCTTTTAAATCTAATTCTTTTTGGATTGCAGGGTGAAGCTGACCAACAAATCCAACGGAAATACCATCAAGTTTCACGATGGCTGTTCTTCCTGGATGCATATTTTCAATTTCGCCTGCTTCATATGTGATGCGTTCGGAAAGGTTCAGTTCGTTCATTAATCCTTCTAAAATTCCTTTTAGAACATAAAAGTCGACTGTCTTTCTTTCACCTTGCCACAGATGTTCATTAAATACACCTGTTACTGCGCCAGAAACAAATGCATACTCCTCTGGAAGTTCTGCCAACTTTTCTTGACGATTGATGAACACAGAGCCCATCTCATAAATAGCGAGATCTTCCATTGAACGGTTTCTGTTATATTGAAGCACTTCAAGAAGCTGAGGCAGCAAGCTCATTCTTAGCGTACTTCGCTCTTCACTCATAGGATGAGCAACAGAAATCGGATATACTTTTTCACTGCTAAATGAAAAATGTGTGGATTTAGCTGGAGTCGTTAATGCATATGTTACTGCTTGATAAAGTCCAGCACCTTCAAGATACGTTCGAATGTCACGGCGTTGTGCCTGGTTCTTTGTTAATCCGCCAGGACGTGCTTCTGATAAAAGGTATGTCGTTGGAATGCGGTCATATCCGTAAATACGGCCTACTTCTTCGATCAGATCCGCTTCAATCGTAATGTCTGGTCTTCTTGAAGGAACAACCACTTCAAACTGGCCATCTGCCTCTTTATATGAAAACCCAAGTCTGTCAAAGATTGCTGCTGTTTGTTCAGACGAAATTTCTGTTCCGAGAAGACCATTCATTCTAGATACGTCCATCTTCACGCTATATGTGTTTACTTCACGCTTTCCTGCTTCAACAATTCCCTCAGCCACTTTACCGCCAGCAAGTTCAGCCATTAATCCAGCTGCTCTCATAGCTGCTGCGTATACACGGTTGCGATCAATGCCTTTTTCATATCTAGAACTCGCTTCACTGCGTAAACCTAGATCTTTAGAAGCTGCTCTTACTCGCTGTGAAGCAAAGTAAGCTGCCTCTAAAAGAACATTTGTCGTATCATTTTGCACTTCACTCGTTGCTCCGCCCATCACACCAGCAACAGCAATTGGATCTTTGCCGTTTGTAATCACTAAGTGTGTGTCTTTGAGCGTACGATCTTGATCATCAAGTGTAAGAATGCGCTCGCCTTCATTTGCACGGCGAACAACGATTTTTTTAGAACCTAAACGATTATAGTCAAATGCGTGAAGCGGCTGACCATATTCCAGCAATACATAATTTGTAATATCAACAATGTTATTGATCGGACGAATTCCAGAAGCCATTAAACGATTCTGCATCCAAAGCGGTGAAGGACCAATCTTAACATCACGGATAATCATCGCTCCATAATACGGATTATCTTCCAGTGAATCGATATGAACAGAAATAAAGTCTTCTGCTTTTTCTTCTGTAGCTGCAATCGCTAGATTTGGAAGCTTCACTTCCTGCTCAAGAATGGCTGCCACTTCATATGCAACACCGATCACATTTAAGCAATCAGCACGGTTTGGCGTTAGGCCTAATTCAAGTACGTGATCATGCAGGTTTAAGTATTCTAAAGCATCGCTTCCTGGCTCTGCATCAGAAGGCATCACAAAAATACCTGTTGAATATTCTTTTGGTACAAGTTTTGTGTCTACGCCTAACTCTTGAAGAGAACAAATCATACCGTGTGATTCTTCTCCGCGAAGTTTTGCTTTTTTAATTTTAAAGTTCCCTGGAAGAATTGCTCCAGGCACCGCTACGGCAACCTTTTGACCTTGTGCCACGTTAGGTGCACCGCAAACGATCTGAGAAACTTCTCCTTGGCCGACATCTACTTTACAAACTCTAAGTTTGTCAGCGTTAGGATGCTGGATACATTCTTGAACATATCCTACAACAACTCCGCTGATTCCTTTATTTAACGATTCGACCATTTCAACTTCAATACCGCTTTTTGTAATTCTGTCTGCTAATTCAGACGGAGTGATTTCGATGTTTACATATTCTTTTAGCCAGTTATAAGAGATTAGCATGTAATTCCCCTCCTCAAGTTATGCATTTTTGAATTGTTTTAAAAACCGGATATCGTTCGCATAGAAATGACGGATATCATCAATTCCATATTTGAGCATCGCGATAC
Source organism: Fictibacillus sp. UD (assembly GCF_043558025.1). Taxonomy (NCBI): domain Bacteria; kingdom Bacillati; phylum Bacillota; class Bacilli; order Caryophanales; family Fictibacillaceae; genus Fictibacillus; species Fictibacillus sp. UD. The sequence continues at coordinate 201,983 of NZ_JARUHH010000001.1, read as the reverse complement.
GCTCTGGCCCCATACCAAATGCAAAACCTGTGTATTTCTTTGAATCAAACCCAGCCATCTCAAGAACATTCGGATGAACCATTCCCGCTCCTAAGATTTCAATCCATCCCGTTTGTTTACAGATCGAACACCCTTTTCCACTGCACTTAAAACATGAAATATCCATCTCAACAGACGGTTCTGTAAAAGGGAAAAAACTTGGACGCAGGCGGATTTTACGATCTTCGCCAAACATTTTCTTAGCAAACGTTTCAAGGACTCCTTTTAAGTCACTTAAACGAACGTTCTGATCAACCACAAGCCCTTCAATCTGCATGAACTGATGAGAATGTGTTGCATCGTCGTTATCTCTGCGGTAAACCTTCCCTGGAGAGATAATTTTCACAGGTCCTTGACCCTCATGCTTTTCCATCGTACGAGCCTGTACTGGAGACGTTTGAGTACGAAGCAAAATGTCTTCAGTGATAAAGAACGAATCCTGCATGTCGCGTGCCGGATGACCTTTTGGCAAGTTCAGCGCTTCGAAATTGTAATAGTCCGTTTCTACTTCTGGACCTTCCGCAATGGTAAAGCCCATGCTAAGAAACAGATCTTCAATCTCTGTTACAACCGCTGTTAACGGATGAGCATTACCTTTCTTTACAGGTCTGCCTGGTAATGAAACATCGAGCGTTTCTTTTGCCAGTTTTTCTGAAATTGCTGCATTTTCCAGCTCAGTCTGTTTTTTATCAAGCTCCTGCTGAATGCTGTCACGCACTTCGTTTGCATATGCTCCGATTACAGGTCGTTCTTCTGCGGATAATTTACCCATTCCTTTTAAAACTTCAGTGATGGGTCCCTTCTTACCTAGATAAGCAACTTTCACAGCTTGAAGATCTTTTAAATCTTGGCTTTCTTTGATTTGGCCGATCGCTTCTACTTTTAGAGCTTCTAAACGGTCTTTCACCGTGCAACCCCTCCTTAAAAAAATAAAAAACTCCTCATCCAATAAGGGACGAGGAGTTCGCGGTACCACCCAATTTAACAATGAAAAATACACTGTTCACTTCATTTCAATAACGGCTCTTCACCGGTCAGCCCTACTTAGATCCTTCAGGTGACAACTCAGGAGTGAATTCAATAATACCTACCAAAGAAATGCTCGCAGTCCAGGACATTTCCTCCCTTTTTGGCGGAATCATTATTTACTTTTCTCCATCTTTGTTTTTTACTCTATTTCATTCATCTTTTTCATTATATATGAATAAAATCATCAATTGCAACGCTTTGGAACAAATTACGTTCGATTTCGCTGTAATTCATACAAAAGGATGCCTGTAGCAACGGACACGTTTAGTGACTCAGCACTTCCGAAAATAGGTATCTTTACATTCATCGTCGATTCTTGCTGCAATACTTCCTGCACGCCGGCTCCTTCATTCCCAACAATTAAGGCGAAACCTTCAACTTCTGGAGCTTTCCTCATGTCGACAGCTTCTTGCAGAGAAGTTGAAAGTACAGTGATATTCCGCTCCTTACATTGCTCGATAATCTCTAAAAGATCAGCTTTTACAATCGGCAGATGAAAAAGAGAACCTTGAGTAGACCTAACTGTTTTACCATTATAAAGGTCTGCGGTACCCTCACCTAAGAAGACTCCATCAAGTCCAGCACTATCCGCTGTACGAATGATTGTTCCAAGATTACCTGGATCTTGTACTCCGTCTATCAATAAGTAACGGCCATTTTCTTTTATAAGCTCTGCTGACTGATCCATCATTTCACATACAGCCACAATCCCTTGCGGCTTTTCTGTTTCAGAAAGCTGTTTCATCAATTTAGCCGGAACCGACCATAGCGTAAACTTTTCTTTTAGCCATGATTCCTTTATTTCAAAATTTTCTTCAATAATGACATGCTGCAGCTTTGCACCAGATTTTATTGCCTCCTCAATAAGATGAGGGCCTTCAATCAAATATGTGCCTGATCTTTCTCGCTCTTTTTTTGTATGCAGCTTCTTCCATTGCTTTAAAGAAGCGTTGGATTCTGATTCGATGTGCTTCATTATAAGGTGTACTCCTTTAAATCATAAATATTTAATATTTTTCCTCATAAAACTTACTCATAACGTACACAATAAAAAAAGAAAAAAATTAATAGAGGTGCTTATCCCATGAATCTTGATTTAAGAAAAGCTGTATTGCATAACGTTACAGGAAACAATAAAGAGCAATTACAAGATACGATTGTTGATGCAATCGAAAGTGGAGAAGAAAAAATGCTTCCTGGTCTTGGCGTGCTTTTTGAAGTGATCTGGAAAAATTCAGATCAGCAAAAGAAGGAAGAAATTTTAACAACTCTATCTGATGGCTTAAAGTAAAACCCGGGATCTCCGGGTTTTTATTTTTAAACTGTTTTCTAAAGGATGTTGCTTTTTCATCATCTTTTTTCTCTTCTTTAAATAGTTGGTTGTAGTGTAAGGTGCGAGACTCCTGCGGGACAGGCGGGCAGGTGAGACACTTATACGTGAAACGTACGAATGTGGCTCACCGCCTGCCCCGCGGAAAGCGAGCAACCTGAAACGGAGATCAACTACTTTCAAAAGCAACAATTTTTTAGACTTGTTTAATAACCTGTATCCTGACGTTCATGATTTACAGCATTTTTATCAAAATAAGCCGTTTCAATCTCTTCAAATGAAAAGCCAAGTTTTACGCCTAAACCTAAGAATTCATCAAAAAACGCATGAAAATCTTGGTGTGATAAAGATTTAGAGCCCCATTGATAAAGTGAAAGAAAGAGACTGTTTAACTCTATCTTGTCCATTTCCCCTCGAATTTCAACCTCATTTGGCAGTTCGATCTTTGTAAAACCAAGGTCTAGCCCGATGGATAATACAAAATGCAGTCCGTCTACATATTCCTCTAAAATTACTTCTTTCTCAGATGCTGGACGTTTACTCCAATATTTAAAGCATCTTGTTTCGTTTGCCAGCTCCCCAAGTTCAACAAGAAATGCCAATCTTCTTTGTTCAGATAATGATGCATTCTCAAGGTTATGTTCTTTTACGATTCGTGAATTTAATTCATCTTGCATGGAAAAAAGTCGTTCAATCTCCACGTTCATCCCCTGCCTTTCATTCCTAAGCTATTATAACGTTATCTTGATCTACATTCGAGGATGAATTTATTCTAATTTCAACAAAAAAAAGCATACCCTATGCAGGCATGCGCTGTTTTTCACGTTTTACGTTGTCTTCTTCAAAAAATTCACTCCATTTTATGACCCATTCTTTTCTTCTTAATAGATAAAACAGAACGGATAACCCAATTATAACGGCAAGAGATGTAAATAATGACAGTGAAAGCAGTACGGATCCAAAAGAGGAATAGAAAATGGCTATTGGTATGTTTGAAATAATACTAGCCTTCGTGTACTCTCTAAAATTTGATGAAATCTCAATCAGACAAAGACTTAAAAGATGGAAATGCATGAATGGGACCATTTTTAAAATAGCAATCTGACCAACCGAGAATGGCATTCTTTTTCCGATCCACTTTTTCTGCAGTTTTTTTACTTTTTTCATAAGCTTTGGCATGCTTTTCATACCCCAGTAAAAAAGAACACTCGACAAGGTGATACCGATAACAGAATAAAATGTGCCCGCAACGGCTCCGAACAAAATTCCACCTGTCAGACAGATAAGACCTACAGGCAGGAAAAAGAATTGTCTGAAAGCCTGAAGAAGAATGAACAGCAAAGGGGCAAAGATTCCACTAAACTTGAGCACCTCGATATACACACTTGTATTGTCTAGCACGCACTCACCCCCCTTTAAGTCAGCATATGACAGAAGACGAGCTCTATATGACAAAATGTCGTGTGCATAATCCATTCTATATATTGACACCTTAAAGATAGATTGTTTACTTACAAAGTTCTTAGTTTTTAGGAGGAATCGGGCATGGATACAGTTGTACTAGCGAGAGCCTTTTTTGGAACATCACTGGGTTTTCATATTATTTTTGCTACGCTTGGCGTTGGAATCCCTTTAATGATCGTCATCGCAGAAATCATTCATCAAGTTAAAGGTGACAACGACTACGCTATTATGGCAAAACGTTGGACGAAAGCCTTCGCTGTTCTTTTAGGTGTTGCCATTCCATCAGGAACGATTGTAGGTGTACAGCTATCGCTTCTATGGCCAGGTTTTATGGAGATCGTCGGGAAAGTAATCTCACTTCCCTTTCAGATTGAGATTTTTGCTTTTTTCTTGGAAGCCTTATTTATGTCTATTTATGTATATGCAGCGGACAGATTACCAAGGTACTTTCGCTTAATCTCGGTATTCTTTGTTGCACTAGGCGCCGTGGCATCTGCGATTTTAATTTCTGCAGTTAATACATGGATGAATACACCTGCAGGATTTAAAATCAAACCTGATGGCACGATCTATGATGTAAATCCTTGGGACGCCTTTTTTAACCCCAGCTTTTTGTCTTCCTCCTTCCACGTTGCGGTCACCGCCTATATGACAGGTGCCTTTGCCGTTGCAGCAGTCGCGGCATTTAAACTATTAAAAAAACGTCCTGAACGTGAACGTGCATATCACTTAAAAGGTTTATTCATGTCTTTAGCTGTCGCTCTTGTTATGAGTTTTGTCTCTGCTACTTCCGGGCATCATTCAGCACAGATTCTTCATCAGCATTCGCCTGAAAAACTAGCTGCTGCTGAAGGGTTGTTTGAAACACAAAGATATGCACCGCTTGCAATAGGTGGTTATACAGATCCAAAGACAGAAGAAGTTAAATACGGCATAGAAATTCCATGGGCTCTCAGCTGGCTGGCTGCCGGAAAGTTTGATACGGAAGTTAAGGGACTATACGAATTTCCTCGTGAAACGTGGCCACCTTTCTATGTCCACACTCTCTTTAATTTAATGGTTGGGATCGGCACTCTTTTATTGGGACTGGCCGCATTCGTGTTATTTTATTGGTGGTTTTTTGTTAAAAAGCGAGGAAAGCCATTTCCAAAGTGGCTGCTTTGGTCGCTCGTATTGTCTGGACCTCTATCCATGCTAGGCATTGAATTCGGTTGGGTATTCAGCTGCAGCGGGAGACAGCCATGGACCATCTACAGAGTTCAGACAACAGCAGAAGCTGCAACAAAGAATGAAGATCTCGGTATGCTTTTCTTATTATTCTTAGGCCTATATGCCTTGCTAAGCGTTTTAACGGTTCTTATTTTAACTGCTTATTTCAAACGAAACCCAGTTTCAAAAGATATGGAAAAACTTCAGAGTTAGAAAGGAGGAGTAAAGGATGAGCGAAGAAGTTTTAGCGATCCTGATGATGTGGACCTTTATATTTATTTATAGCATATTTGGATCCATCGATTTTGGAGCAGGATTTTGGGCGATGATCTACAACAATCATAGGACGATGGCAGGTAGGATCGCCAATCGTTTCTTATCACCCACATGGGAAATTACGAATACGTTTCTCGTTCTTCTAGTGGTAGCGTTTGTCGGCTTCTTTCCAAAAGGAGCCTACACACTTGGAACTGTCATGCTAGTACCTGTTTCATTGATTCTCTTTTTGCTGGCCATTCGAAGTGCTTTTATGGTGTTCTCCTATTCTGTACAAGGATATAGAAGGACGATGTTTATCATATCAGGAATATCAGGATTATTAATTCCTTCCCTACTCATAGCTGTTTTGCCTATTTCTCAAGGTGGATTTATAGCTGTTGATGGAGACACCCAAAGCCTTTTGTTAGGAAAATTGTTTACAAGTCCTACACTATATCTTTATGTACTGTTCGGCTTAACTTCTGAACTTTATTTGTCATCGTTATTTTTAGCAGATTACGCACGGGTTTCAAATAAAGAAGATGCTTACAAGCTGTATCGCAGCAATGCCATCATGTTAGGACCCCTTACTTTGCTTTCAGCTCTTTTTACATTATTGTTTATGGCACCTGAATCTCGTTGGCTTATAGACAATTTAATGGATCAAAAGATATGGTTTATTCTATCTTTACTTGCGTTTCTAATGGCATATGCAGCCCTTTGGTGGCCAAAACAAAACCGCCCAGGAATTGGACGGCCGCGTTTTACATTATTGGCAACTGTATTTCAATATGGTCTAGCTAGTATCGGCTATGGTTTAGCTCACCTGCCGTATATCGTTTTCCCTGATTTAACGATTTATGAGGCTTTTACCGCTAAAGAAACCTTTTATTCCTTGATGATTATGTATATCGTAGGTCTTGCCATACTCGCTCCTGGTTTTTATATATTCTGGAGGCTCTTCTTAAAAGACAAACGATACCTTCAACAGGATTAGTGTTTTTTTATATAAACCAGCCGGCCAAAACAGTTATTACAATGCTTAAGACAGGTAAACCATTTCGAAAAGATGGATGTTTCGTCTTATGACGGAACTTTTTCATAGCGAGCCACATTCCAGGTGCTCCACCTATAAAAGCGATCAGCCAAAGCCTCGCTTCAGGCGTGCGCCATTTTCCTTCTTTTGCGTTCGCTTTGTCTTTTTTCATAACATAATAGGCGGCAGCGTTTAAAATGATTAAATATATGATTAACACCTTGTTGTTTTCCCTTCAGAATGAAAAAAGATCATCTCCATCAAATGAGGAAATGATCTTTTCTTTTTTTCGAATTAAGCTTTTAGGCTTTCTTTAGCTTTTGAAGCCAATTCAGCGAAAGCTTTTTCGTCTGTGATTGCGATCTCAGAAAGCATCTTACGGTTGATGTCGATACCCGCAAGTTTAAGACCGTGCATTAAACGGCTGTAAGAAAGACCGTTTGTACGTGCAGCAGCGTTAATACGAGTGATCCAAAGCTTACGGAAATCACGCTTCTTCTGACGACGGTCACGGTAAGCGTACATAAGTGATTTGAATACTTGTTGTTGTGCTACTTTAAATAATTTATGTTTAGAACCGAAATAGCCTTTAGCTAACTTAAGAACTTTTTTACGACGACGACGTGTTACATAGCCACCTTTTACTCTTGGCATATTAAAAACCTCCTAATTTTAAATCGAATGACGAACGATTAACGTTTTTTGTAAGTTAACAATGTGCGGATACGCTTGTAATCACCGCTGTGAACAAGTTTTGCTTTACGAAGCTTACGCTTTGCTTTTGTAGACTTGTTAGCAAACAAGTGACTAGTATAAGCGCGAGCACGCTTCAATTTACCTGATCCAGTTTTTCTAAAGCGCTTTGCAGCACCTTTATGAGTTTTCATTTTAGGCATAATGGTTATCCTCCCTGGTAAAAATTATTTTTCGGCTTTAGGTGCAAGGATAAGGAACATGCTACGACCTTCCATTTTCGGTTTTGTTTCAACCGTAGAAAGATCTTCACATTCTTTCGCTAACTTTTCCAATACCGTTTTTCCGATTTGAGAATGAGTAATTGCACGTCCACGGAAACGAATACTTGCTTTTACTTTGTCGCCTTTTTCAAGGAACTTACGGGCATTTCTAAGCTTTGTATTAAAGTCGTTTTCCTCAATTGTTGGACTTAAACGAATCTCTTTAGTCGTAATGACTTTTTGATTTTTTCGTGCTTCACGATCTTTACGCTGTTGCTCGTATTTAAACTTACCGTAGTCCATGATACGACACACTGGCGGTTTAGCAGTTGCAGCAACGAGAACAAGGTCAAGATTTGCGTTTGTTGCAAGGTCTAAAGCTTCCTGTCTTGTTTTAATGCCAAGCTGGCTTCCATCAGGACCGATTAATCGAACCTCACGGGCACGAATACCTTCATTGACAGACATGTCCTTACTAATAGTAAGTCACCTCCAAAATTTTTCAGTGAGTGCAAATACACTCGACTTGTTATTTCTGCAAATAAAAAAAGCGTCGGCGCAACGATCACCCACACATAGTAAACCGGCTATGTACACTTTGACATGCCTGAATATCCATCTACCCATCAACAGTCTAAAGACGTCGAATCAGGTGAGAAGCGGGTGCTTCTGCTTGTTTGATGCTTTTGCTTATTTTATTAACCTTACATACTATAACATATTGGAGTCAATTGTGTCAAACAACGAATATAACAACAAGCAACGAAATTAATTTTACTTCGTTTACAGAAAGAATGCAAGAGTTTTTTTGAGCGAACCACTTTAATGATAGTAAACCCATTTGTTGTGTGTCTAAAATAGATAAACTGTCCAATTCAACTTTCCTATCAAATAAAAGCAGCCAACTTTGAAATTGGCTGCTTCGCTCTTTTATCTATCTCTTCTCGTTAATTTGAGCTAGAATCTTGTCTCTGAAATCTTCATATGAAACAGTTTCTGATTTTTGCTCACCATATTTACGAACGTTTACCGCATTGTCTTCGATCTCTTTATCACCTAAAACAAGCATGTAAGGAATCTTCTTCATTTGAGCTTCACGGATCTTGTAGCCCATCTTTTCATTTCTAGTATCGATCTCTACACGAATAGCGTGCTTTTTCAAATCTTCTTGTAGCTTATGAGCATACTCGTTATGAACATCGGATACAGGGATTAGTTTCACTTGAACTGGTGCTAACCATGTAGGGAATGCTCCAGCAAAGTGTTCAACTAGAATTCCTAAAAAACGGTCAATTGATCCGTAGATCGCACGGTGAATAACAACTGGACGTACCTTTTGGTTGTTTTCATCTACATAAGTTAGGTCGAACTTTTCTGGCATCTGGAAGTCCAGCTGAATTGTTGCACACTGATGACTTCTCTTCAAAGCATCTTTAATATGGAAGTCAATCTTTGGACCGTAGAACGCTCCATCTCCTTCATTAAGGTGATAGTTCATTCCAAGATCTTCTAGAACGTTTTTCAACGCGCCCTCAGCTTGTTCCCATAAACGGTCATCGCCCATAGAATCCTCTGGACGAGTGGATAGTTCAACTGAATACTCAAAACCAAAAGTGCTGTAAATTTTATCTACCAGTTTGAATACGTTTTTGATCTCACTTTCAATCTGCCCCGGTGTAACAAAGATATGTGCATCATCTTGACAGAAAGTACGAACACGAATCATACCGTTTAGTGCACCGCTATATTCATGACGGTGAACTTGACCGAACTCGGCCATACGTACAGGAAGATCTCTGTATGAATGAAGCTTGTTTTTAAAGATAAGCATGTGACCTGGGCAGTTCATCGGTTTCATCGCAAATTTAGTATCATCCACTTCGGAGAAATACATGTTTTCGTGGTAGTGATCCCAGTGGCCAGATTGCTCCCATAAACGCTGATTCATCATAAATGGCGTACGCACTTCATCATAATCCACTTGACGCTGAAGTTCGCGAGAGAAATTCTCAAGCTCAGTACGGATAGTCTGGCCGTTTGGAAGATAGAACGGCATACCTGGAGCTTCTTCAGAAAACATGAACAGTTCTAATTCTTTTCCTAATTTACGGTGATCACGTTTTTGAGCTTCTTCAATAAAGTGGAGATACTCATCAAGATCTTTTTGGCTTAAGAATGCAGAGCCATAAATACGCTGAAGCATTTGGTTGTCACTGTCACCACGCCAGTAAGCTCCAGAGATACTCATTAATTTATACGCTTTGATCTTTCCAGTCGAAGGAACGTGCGGCCCGCGGCAAAGGTCAAAGAACTCACCTTGCTCATAGATTGTGATCTTTTCACCTTCTGGAAGGTCACGAATCAATTCAAGCTTTAAGTGATCGTTCAATTTTTCATAAATTTCAAGAGCTTCTTCGCGGCTTACTTCTTTACGCACGATAGACAGATTTTCGTTAACGATCTTCTTCATTTCTTTTTCAATCGCTGGAAGATCTTCTGGTGTTAAATTGTGAGACATATCTACATCGTAGTAGAAGCCGTTATCGATTACAGGTCCGATTCCTAGCTTCACGTCTGGGTAAAGGCGTTTTAGAGCTTGAGCAAGCAAGTGGGCATTCGAGTGTCTTGTCATTTCAAGACCTTCTTTAGAATCCTGCATCACGATTTCAATGGAAGCATCTTCTTCAATCGGACGAGAAAAATCATATAATTGTCCGTTTACTTTTCCTGCAACTGCTTTTTTCTTTAAACTTGGGCTGATACTTTCTGCCACTTGTTCAGAAGTAACGCCTTTTGGAAATTCCTTGACTGATCCGTCTGGGAATTTGATTGAAATTGACGACATATTAAACATCTCCTTTTTATTTAAAACAATTTCTTTTTCGCAATATTTGTTGTCCTTGAAAGAGGTTGATCTCAGGATACTCGCTTTCCGGGGGTTGGCGGTGAGCCTCCTTGACGCTATGCGCCATTAGGAGTCTCACCTGTCCCACTTCAAGGAAGTATCTTGCTCCTGCGTCTACAAGTACATGCTACCGAAGTGAGTTTCCTCGTCGCATGCCTTGCAAGAAGTTTCTCAGGTGGTAGGCACGCACCTTACACTCCAATCAACATTTCGATGAAGGTAAAGTAAAATCAAAAAACTCAGAAGCAACAAACCTTCAAAAAAACAAAAAACACCCGTCCCTAAAAGAAGGGACGAGTGATTATCTCGTGGTTCCACCCTTGTTCCACAACAAATAAATATGCTGCGGCACTCGGACAGTGTAACGGACTGCGGCCGTCAACGAATACTCTGAAAACATTTCACCGTTGAAGTTCCAAGGTGGTAAAGCAATTTTCCGTGATAGGAAGTTTTCAGCCTAGACTTCCCTCTCTTTAAACCGTAAAAATTTGCTTCGTGTCCTTTTCAATACAGATTGAGTGATAAAATTATACATTTATTATATGCAGTCACTTTTCAAAAAGCAAGGGGGCTCTGTATGTTTATGACTTTTTTTTGCGATAGTACCGTTGTTCCTTATATGTCATCCTCTCAATCGGACTAATTGTCACCTTTTCTTGAAATATATTTTTTACGGTTTGAAGCAATGGGTGATCGATGTCATAAGCATATATTCTAGCTGAAGAGGGTGATAATCCGATTAACGGACCTAGAAGCCTTTCATCCAGATTTGTAACATTTGTTAACCTCAAAGCTTTTTCATGCAACATCATTAATTCTGTGTGTGACAACTGTTTTTGCTGTTCATCAAAAAGAAACACATGCTCTTTCTCAAAAATAATGATGATATCAGATTTCGAGAAAGATCTTTGTTTGGTTAAGCAAGTCCGCAGCTGTTCGACAAACATCTGGTATTCAAGTTCTAATTTATATTCATCGATCGCACATTCAACAACCTTAAGCAGGGTAGCTAAGTACTCTTTCAATCTAAATTTTATAAATGATTCAAACTCTAAAAATTCTGTTTTTGCTTCAAGTATAGAATCCCACTGTCTGCGAATCAGATCATTCAAGTTTGGCAGATGCTTCACCTCAGGAATTCCTTCGATTTCTCCTAAAAGAATACTTTTTGTGATGGCGAAAATTTCTTTTTGTTCAGCGGTATCTGTGTAAAAAAAGGCATGTTCAATCAATTCCTTTAAACAAATATCTTCTACCTTATTCCGTGTAAATTCTGTTAACACATCCAATATGAACGATTTTTTCTCATGTATGTGCAGTTCAAGAATTTTTGAAGAAGTTTCAGATAATTTGGCAAAGGAAGGGTTTATTTTATGTTTTGCAGCCATCCTGATCATGTTTTTCAAGACAGCTATTCCATCTGATGGGTGTGAAAAAGCAATCGCGACCAAATAAGTCCCCCCCATATAAAATCCTCAATAATACACTATATGGGACGAGGTCCTAAAACATGTTACTTACAAACGAAAAAACAACCCAGTAGATCGGGTTGTTTAATCATAAACAAATTTACGTTCAATTTTTGATAAGATATATGCCATCCCAAGAGTTAAGAGCAGATACATCAAGGCTGCGGTCATATAGGGCTCCCAGGGCCGGTAGTATTCCCCCATCATGGCCCTCGCATAATACATCAATTCAGGTGTAGCAATGATGGAAACGAGTGATGAATCCTTAATCAGAACAATAAATTCATTCCCAAGCGGAGGAATCATTCTTCTTGAAGCTTGCGGAAGGATTACATGTTTCATAGCTTGTACATGATTCATTCCTAGAGATCGCGCAGCTTCCATCTGCCCTTTGTCGATCGATTGAATACCAGCTCTGAAGATCTCCGCAATATATGCTGCCGCATTCAGTGAGAGTGCTAGAACACTGGATACAAATACATTAGGCGGCTTCATAAAAATCGGCATTAGTGCTGAATGAATCAAAAGAATCTGAACTAATAATGGAGTTCCTCGAAAAAAACTGATATACCAGACACAAGGAAGACTTATGTATGACTGTTTCATCATTTTCCCGAGTCCAATAAACAATCCTAATAGGGTGCCAAAAAGAATGGCTAGCAATGAAAGCTGGATTGTAACCCATGTTCCTTTTAAGAACAGAGGCATATACTCACCAATTATTTGTAAAGAGAATTCCATGTAGACCTCCAAAGATAGTTTATTGTTTCAGCACATCTACATTCGGCTCTTCACCAAACCATTTTTTATAAATTTCAGCATACTTGCCATCATCAATTACTTTTTTCAAAGCCTTGTTGATCTCATCTTGATGCTCCCCGTCTTTAGGGAAAATGATACCGTAGAATTCACTTTCAAAACTATCTTTATCACTGATCGTCACTAGTTTTTTATCAGGGTTATTCTTTTCATACTCCTGAACAACTGCATTATCCGCAACAACCGCTTCTACTTCCCCGTTCAATAATGCTTGTATAGCCAGTGTATTGTTATCAAACTTTTTGATATTTTCATTTTTCCCGAACATTTTTTCTAGAGCTTCTTGACCGGTTGTCCCGTTTTGAACACTTACTTTCTTTCCTTCAAGGTCTTTTGCACTCTTAATAGATGTTCCTTCTTTTGCTAGGATCATATTTACGGATTCAAAGTACGGTGAAGAAAAATCGTACGTTTTTTTTCTTTTATCATTAATCGTAATAGCTGAGATCCCTGCAGATACTTCCTCATTTTTTAAGGCAATAAAGAGTGGCTCCCACCCTGTGTTCTTCATTTCGTATTCTAATCCTGCTTCTTTCATCACAGCATCAAGTAAATCCACATCAAATCCGACAATCTTTTCCCCATCCAAGGATTCAAAAGGGGCATATGCCGCATCTGTTCCAATCGTTAACTTATCTTCTGAAGACGAACAGGCTACAAGGAAAGCAGCAGATAAACCGATAAGTCCCATTTTAAATTTTCGTTTCATGTTCATTATTTTGTTTCCCCCTTTATTCTAAATATTCTTATATTATACACAAAATTTAAAATATAAGGAAAATTAAGATAATTATTTTTAGAAATCGCTGTTTTCGTAAACTTTGATGCTTTTGAAAGTGGTTGATTTCCGTTCCAGGTGCTCGCTTTCCGCGGGGCAGGCGGTGAGCCACATTTGTACGTTTCACTTTTAAGTGTCTCACCTGCCCGCCTCCCGCAGGAGTCTCCCACCTTGCACTACAATCAACTTTCAGAGAAGAAAATAAAATTGATCTTTGCTCTGCGTCTAAAAGTATATGCTAACGACGCGAGCTTCCTCTTTCCATGCTATGCGAAAAGCTGATTAAGTGTTAGACACGCACCTTCACTCCACTTAGCTTGTCAAAGGTGTATTTGGAACAACAAAGCAAAACAACAATCCTTTAGAAAATTGTATTAAACAAAAAGACCCCATCTAGGAGTCTCTTATTTAAACATTTATATTCTGCAAATCTCGATTGGACAATCTTCACAGCTGCATGCTGTTTTCAAATACTCCAAAGAGGTAATTTTAATCGTTCCTTCTGAATAAACAACGGCACCCTCTTTTTTTAACTGGCTTAACATTCTGTTTACCGTTTCTCGTGATGTACCTATAAGTTCTGCAAGATCAGTATTTGTGAAGTGCTGGGATAGCACAATTCCTTCCGGTGTCATTATTCCATAAGAATTTGCAAGCCTGATTAATGTCGAGCATAGCGCTCCTTTTTTTCCATAAAGCATTAAATCTCTAAACTTGGATCGAGTAATTGCATGCATATTACTCATCCATCTCATGAATTCAACTGCTACTTCACCATGCTGCCAAATAATCGTTTCAAGATCTTTTTGCTGTATGATTCCTACTTCACACGTTCTCGTTGCTTTTGCACTGTAGCTGTATCGTGAGTCTGTTGAAATGCCTAATTCGCCAATAAGATCGCCTTCTTGAAAAATATATAAGACGAGTTCTTTTCCATCTTCGTTCATTTTAGTAATTTTAATCTGTCCTTGTTTCAAGTAATACAGACGATCGGCAGGATCGTTATCAACAAATAAATAATGATCTTTTTCCACCTTTTTCAAATACATAAGATTCTCTAAATATTGAAATGTTTTCTTTGAAAATACATCGGTATTTTGATATGAACAAAAATTTGACTGTTGCGTGCAGGCACCCATAAATAAAACCTCCCCGCTTTACTTGTTTCCATTATAATCCACAAACGAAATAACGGGTGTGATTTTTATCACACCAACTGTGAACAATGTGTGATTTTTGATACATCCCCTTAAATGTATTTGAATTATCCTTTTGTTAGAAGGAGGTTATTTAAATGACAGCAGCAGTTATTTTAACGGAAATACAACCAGCTAGTCACAAAACCAATACTGTACCACACATATTGCAAGAACTTGAACCTTATTTTCAAGAAAAAATTTTGATCAGCAATCAACCCTCACTATATTTGCCGTTTGTTAAGAATCAAGCACGTATTCTTGTTCCTTTCTACAAAGGTGCAGATCCATTATCGTCTCTTCATACTTCATTATCCTTAGCTGTTTCAGACGAAGTTTGGCTGCTTCATGAATCCAAAGGCTTTTCTGGTATTCATACTTTTAAAGAAATGAAAAAAACGAAGGAATACTTTCAAACTCAAGGTATTCTCTATCAAGAGGAATCGAAGACCTGCTTTACTAATAGTTTGTTTGATAAAAGTGTATTGAGTGTCCTTCAAAAACAATTAAGCGAGAACAATAAAGATACAGCAAAATTTTTGCGCCAAATTAATTATGTATTTTTTCATGAACAAAAAAAGAAAAGCTTGTAGACGACTGTGTCTACAAGCTTTTTTCTTACCAAAACTTATAACCTGGTGAACCTGGGGGTGCATGCTCAATCATGTGCCAAAAAGGAACGGTGTACGCGATAAGGATCAATGCAGCGCAAATGCCCACCCAAAGCTTCCAGTTTTCAAGAATGACAGGAGTGGATACTGCATTTTCTTCTACCTCTCCTACCGGAAAGTCCATAACACCTTTAGGAGCTTTAAAGGCGAGAAACCAAGCAATATACATCAATAGTATGATAGCTAAAAAGAGGATTGTTCCACCTACTGCCATGGCGACCTGATAAGGAATCCAATCAACTGCCTGCGAATGATCTGCATAAGTCGTATACGAAGTTCTTCGTGGTGCACCGAACAGACCAACTATATGCATCGCACCCGACATAATCGCCATTCCTGCGGTCCACATGATAGTTTGGATGATTCCCAGCTTATTCATTCTAGGCGTTAACGTCCGTCCTGTAAGGTAAGGAATGAGCCAGTAACAGATGCCAAAAAAAGTGAGTGCAACGGTTGATGCTACTGTTAAATGAAAATGACCTGTGACCCACAGCGTGTTATGAATAACTTGGTTTAACTGATGGCTAGCATTGATGATTCCTCCAGCCCCTGCCGGGATAAAAATCAGCATACCCATCATAGGAGCGAAAAATCGCACATCCTTCCAGGGCAAAACTTTAATCCAGCCAAACAAACCCCTTGCTCCCTTTTTTCTGCCTGCTGTTTCAAATACAGCAAACATAGAAAAGGCAGTCATCAAAGAGGGAACAATAACCATAAACGTTAAAACCACTTGGAAAAACTTCCACGTATGCGAGATTCCAGGTTCCAGCAACTGATGGTGAAACCCTACTGGAATACTAAATAATAAAAACAATACGAACGAAAGCCTAGCTAAAGCATCACTAAATATTTTCCCACCTATAATCTTTGGAATCACTACATACCAGCACATATAAGCTGGCAGCAGCCAGAAGTATACGAGCGGATGTCCGAAATACCAAAAGAGAGTTCTGCTAATTAAGATATCAATCTTATCAACCCAGCCGATCGACCATGGAATAAATTGAAGAAGAACCGTTGCCGCTAACCCAAGGGTTGCAACAAACCATAATGCCATAGTCATAGCTGCCATGTAGCTAAAAAGAGGAGAAAGTTTATTTTTTGTTCTGCTTTTCCAAATGTAATGTTGGTTCCACATCGAAAAAGCACATAACCAGCTTCCCACAACAACGTGAACGAGAGCAATGTAAAACCAAGGGGATGCTTGGAGTGGAGCATAGAAGGTGTAAAGAACCGTTGCTTTGTTTAAAAGAATAAATACCGTTGCTAACCCAGTACCAAAAGTCATCATCACGAACCCAAGCCAGCCTGTTCGCCTTGGTACGTCGTAAAGAGTTCCCATCGTTTTACTAATTCCAGCATATAAAAATCCTAAAATGAAAAAAGTCGTAAAAATAAGTGCCAACAATACCCCATGAGCCGTTAACAGCTGATAATAGCCGATAGAAAGCGGAAGTTCAATTGCACCACTTCTTACAAACGTCTGCAATAACCCTGCTATTGCCCCAATAAAAAGAGCAATGAAACTAACCGTCAAAAAAGCTAAACTTAAGTGAGCGTCTCTTTTATCAATCATGCTGTCACCTCCAAGGTTACTGCCATGACTTGGTGACCAGCTCCGCAATATTCATTGCATAAAATGAGATACTTACCGGGTTTTGTAAACGTATAAGAGATTTCACTTACATACCCTGGAGTAATCATCATGTTTACATTCGTTGATGGAATTTCAAAACCGTGAACCACATCAGTGCTTGTTACTTTAAAATGTACGGTAGAGCCTTTAGGTACAGACATTTTAGAAGGAGTGTACGTAAAAGCTTGTGCAAGCATAACCGCTTCATATTCCTTTTCTCCAACCTTTGTAAAACCTGGATTATCAAAAGGAGGAGTAGTTACAGCTTTTTCTGGATCGATTGTTTCCATATGACTAGGTGGCTGATTCCCCATAGCAAATGCTGATACACCTACAATTAATAGAAAAAGCGTTAAACACACTGCGCCAGACCAGAGCCAAATCTTTTCATATCTATGAATATGCATGTTTCAACCTCCTAACGTGAAAGGTACAGCAAATAAATTGCCGTCCATGATAAAACGATAAATAATCCTACACCCATTACTGATATAAGAGTGCCTAACAACTCTCTTTCTTTTTTTACTTCCACTTCTTCCTTTACATTTTTTTGAAGCTGCGGCATCTTCATTCCTCCTCACGTTTTACATCTACAGAATAATGCTTTATAAAAATTACCGCTGTGACAAAAGTCATAACGGTATTCATACATAAAAAAACACCCGACACGAATTCATGTCAGGTGTTCTCCATTAGTTTTGCATAACAAAATCTTTTTCTGCTTTTTCCTCTTCTTCAAAAACACGAAGCGTTTCATATTTTGTATTTCGCTGTGCAGGAATCTTACCTGCTTCACGAATTAAGCGAAGCGTTAAGTTTGTGTTTACTTTGTGTGTTGTCCCAGCAGCTGAAACAACGTTCTCTTCCATCATCGTGCTGCCAAAATCGTTACAGCCATAATGAAGAGATTTTTTTCCAACTTCAGGACCCATTGTTACCCAAGAGGATTGGAAGTTTGGAATGTTATCTAAGAAGATACGAGAGATGGCAACGTTTTTCAAATATTCTCTTGGCGTTGTCTTCTCTGCCTTCATATTTGTATTGTCAGGTTGGAACGTCCACGAAATAAAAGCCAGGAAGCAATCCGCTTCATCTTGAGCATCGCGAACTCGTTTTAAATGAAGAGCTCTCTCTTCAAACGTTTCTCCAAATCCAATTACCATCGTCGCAGTAGAATGAAGCCCTACTTTTTTAGCTGTCTTCATACACTCGATCCACTCGGTCCAAGAACCTTTTAATCTGCTTATCTTCTTACGTGTACGATCATCCAGAATCTCCGCTCCTCCGCCAGGCAACGAATCAAGACCAGCTTCTTTCAGTTCACGAAGTACCTCTTCAAGAGATAGCCCTGATACTTCAACCATCTTCCACACTTCAGCCGGAGAGAAAGAATGCATCGTAATATCAAACCGTTTCTTTATTTCACGCAATAAGTCGGTATAATAGCTAAACGGCAGATTTGGGTTTGTTCCACCTTGCATTAAGATTTCTGTACCGCCAACATCAACGGTTTCCTGTATTTTTTGGAAGATTACTTCATCGTCCAATACATAACCTTCTTCACTTCCTGGTGCTCTGTAGAAGGCACAGAACCTGCAATATGTATCACAAAAGTTTGTATAGTTTACGTTGCGTCCTATTACAAAAGTGGTGATCGGTTCTGGGTGCCACCTTTTCATAATAATATCCGCCACTTCTCCCATACGTTCTACTTCATCACTTTCATAAAGTTTAACGGCGTCTTCTACCGATAAACGTTCGCCATCTAAAGCTTTTTGTAAAATCGATTCTATACTCATCGGTAACCTCCGAATACAATTTCTTAGATCTCATCTGTTCTTATCCTATCATATTTTAGCAGAAGAGACAGCTTTGGGTTTTTAATGACGTCGTTTTCTAAAAGATTGGATGCTCTTAAAAGCATTTTAAAAATCGCTTCCATTGGCAGGTTGATCGGAGTGTAAGGTGTGAGACTCCTGCGGGACAAGCGGTCAGGTGAGACACTTAAGAGTGAAACGTACGAATGTGGCTCACCGAATGCCCCGCGGAAAGCGAGCACCTGAAACGGAGATCAACCACTTTCAAAAACACCAATGAATGATAACTATAACAGCATTAAAGAAAAAGCTTCTGCCCTAGAAAGAGCAGAAACCGATATTAATAGTCTTCTCTGAAATTTTTATTGCCGCCCATGAATACTGGAGAACTTAAATGTTTAATTCGCTCCATGATCCTAAGAGCTTTCACTTCATCGAGGCCGCCTTTTTGGGAATAAGACAGGTGCTGCTGAAGCATGTCATAATCACAATTGGATGTATACAAAGTTGGCAGCTTTTCCATCATTCGATATTGAAGGATAACTCCGATAATCTCGTCTCTTACCCAATTAGTCATGTTTTCCGCACCAATATCGTCCAACATTAATACAGGGACCGTTTTTAATAGTTCCATTTTAGAATCAAAACTGCCATCAGAAAGTGATGATTTCATCTCTCGCAGAAACTCCGGTGTGTGGATGATTAGTGAATGAATGCCTTTTTCAGCTAATCCATTTGCAATGGCACCGAGTAAATACGTTTTACCTACACCGAACTTACCATAAAAATAAATGCCTTTTACTTGTTGGTCTGTACCTGCCATTTGGACAAACTCATACGCCTTTGAGATAGCATTTCGTCTTGTTTCATCAATACTATGTTTATACAAACGATCGAACCTTGCTTCTAAAATCTCTTTTGGAATAAAATAGCTTTTAATTAATGAAGTCATCGTTTTCTTTTGTTCATCAAGAATTTTCAGCTCGCATGGTTTGTATCGAAGTTCTACAGTTTGTCTAACTTTCGTCAGTTCCGATCTGTATCCTTGCATAAGGTTAGGACATTTCTCTAAACCAGGGCAATTGCGGCAGGCATGTTGTTCGTTCTTAAAGGTGTAAAAACTGGACAATAATTTTTCCGCGTGGACATCTGATATGTCAGGGTTTTCTCTTAAAAAACGCATGACACCCGGGTCAGATAGAACTTGTTGTTTCATTTGCTCATATCTCTCTTGAAACTTATCAAAACCCGGCATGTGTTTAACAGATTCCTTTATGGATTCCATGTTGTTCCCCCCTTTATTTCGAACTATTTAACAAGCTCTCTAGCCATTTGCGATTCTCATCTTCTGTAGAACTTGAACTCGTCTCGTCTGGCTGACTAGTTGGAGCCTTATCTTGCTTCAGCCAATCTGGTACTGTTACGTTCGGTTTTTTATTATCTCTATAAGATCTAGAATTTGACTTTTTATCTTGCCATTCTTTATATTTTCGTTTTTCATCACGAGCAAGCGCCATAGCTTCCGTTACGGTTTGCGCTTTTTTACGAGCCCAATGTGATGCGATTCGTTCAATTAGTCCTTTTGCAAGTTTCATGTCATTCTCAGATAAAACGTAATCCAAAAGCACATTTGTAACTCCTGGTGTTAAGTTTTGATCGAGCATACAATACGCAACTAGTTTCAGATCAACTTCCGAAGGTGTAGCACCAGAGTAGTCTTCTAGAAGACGATATGGTGACACTTCTTCAAAATACTTAATAAGCTCTTCTTCTTTTGTTTGCGGCTGCATCCCATGCAGTGCTTTTAAAGGAACCGGTTGTGTTTTCAAAGCCAAAACCGGAAGCCCCTCTTCGTGTTCAAAACGATACCACTTTTGAATTTCTCTTCTTAAGTTTTCCGCAGATATCTCACCTGTTGAGTAATATACGTTTTGGATTTGCTTGCTCATATCTATTGGCTGCAGCTGGTAGATATAAGCCAGTTTATATATTGCTTCCTTCAATTTAGGAGTAAGAACCTCTTTAGGGACGATGAAAGCAGAAATCTGGTTTACCATCGCCTCAAAATCAAAAGTAGACTCACCTAGTACAACTTTCCCATGAACTCCTTTTTCATGTAAAGCGGCATCTTCTGGAAGCACATTTTCTGATATCTCGGCATAACTCTTTGAAGACATCTCAGATGGATGCAGCGAAGTAAACACATCGCTAAACGAAGCTGTCACATCCTTAAAACCCGAAACATCTAATTGAGGAATATAGAATGATTCTCTTACTTCAGTGAATTTCGCTTTTCCTAGTCGATTAAATAAGTAAATACTTAAAAAACCATCTGTAAAAAATGCATTTGGAGATAGAGGTTGTTGAAGCTCATACAAATATTCCCTTGAACTCTCTCCATCTCTCTTATATGTTTTTAGCAGTCCGATCGCTTCTAATTTCTTTCTGCCGGATAAAATATCTTTTAATGAGAACTGAGTTACGTTCATAAGGTGCTGGTGTTTTTGTGCCTGTCGATCCATATTTGCTTCGCACCATAATGTCATGTATAAACTATGTGCAAAAGCGCCAATCAATGGCTGATAAAGCATGGTGAGAACTTTGTGATCTCCTTCATGTAATACACCCTTGCACTGGACGGAATACGCATCAACGGGCACGACTTCCTGAAAATGTACCGTCATCGTTTTCACCCTTTATAAATGATAAGTTATAAAAGTAATGTGGCCGACAGATCGTTTTAATCGTCAGCCATAATTACAATGTATTTTACGTTTTTTATCTCTTCATAACTGTTTTGTTAAAGGAACAAAAAGAGCGTTACAGCAGTATATCAGACGCTTTAACGCTCCTCTTTGTTAATGAGTTCCTTAAGTTCCTGTATAAAGACGTTAATATCTTTAAATTGGCGATAAACCGAAGCAAATCTTACATAAGCAACTTCATCCGTTTTAGACAAGTGTTCCATTACCTGTTCACCAACAGCTGTACTTGAAATTTCAGATGCACCTGAGTTTCGCAATTCTTTTTCAATACTATCTACTATATTTTCAAGTGTTTCCAAGGGAACAGGTCTCTTTTCACATGCTTTAATAAGCCCTCGAAGAATCTTTTCGCGGCTGAATTCTTCCCGTTCCCCGCCCTTTTTAACAATGATAAGCGGTGTTTGTTCTACCGTTTCAAATGTAGTAAATCTATAGCTACAAGATTCACATTCCCTTCGTCGGCGAATGGACCTTCCGCTATGTACAGGTCTTGAATCAAGCACTTTTGTTCCGTTGTGCTGGCAAGTAGGACACCTCATTGTAATCATCCCCAAAAAATTTTCTATTCTATATCTATCTTAAAGAAAATGGAGGAATGTGACAAGCTATTCCTACAATTTTTCAGCCATAGACGTCCCAATAAACGTAAGCTTTTGTTTTAACATTTCGTAAATGCTCGTGATCAGTCTTTGATTATTGCCGAAATTAAAGGGAAGAGCAGATTCTGTAGAAACATTAAGGTCTACAGCTGTACGATTTGGCTTCACTGTTACGACACTTACTACAACAAATGCATTCTTAGGCTGTCTTACCTCAAAGGTTACCTCTCCCCTTTCTTCTGAAAAACCAAGTTCCTGAAAATTGGTATCCTCATCTAAGATTTGTTTAATAACTCTCATTACTTCATGCTTATTAGCTTTAAAATAATGTGTTTTAAGCCTTTCGTCTACATGCTGTTCACTCGTTTCTGCATGGCTTTCCATAAGATTTTGAAGTTTTCTAAACATAGTAGTCCTCCAAAGCAACGTAATTTGTATCGTATTATTCCCTATTTTGAGTGAAATAAAAAAGAGGTGTGAAATCTCACACCTCGCTTACATTCTGTTTTTAATTATTGAGCAGTAACTTTTGATTTGGCAACGGAAATCGGACCCATTCCACGAGGAACTTCCAAGTTTTCACGTTTCTTAGCGCCTAATGCTTCTGAAATGTAATCAGCAGCTACGTTAGGATCAATTCGATCTCCACACGTATAAACATCAATACTTGCATAACCATGCTCAGGAAAACTGTGAATAGTTAGATGAGATTCAGAAATAATAACAACCCCACTTACACCATGTGGAGCAAATTTATGAAAAGCAACCTCACGAATTTCTGCACCTGCTTTCAATGCAGCATCAACGAATGTCTCTTCAATAAATTTCATGTCATTTAATTTTTCAGAATCACAACCCCATAACTCAGCAATTACGTGTCTTCCCATTGTATCCATTAGCATAGTCCCCCTTTTAAAAATAATCATGCCTTCAAGCATGCGGTATTGAACATCCACCACGGGGGCAAGTTAGTCCAAAGAGGTCCTAACCCTTTAAGTAGCATTCAACGCCTTTGTTTGCTTTATTTGAAGTTCACGAAACATAGTATACTTCTTTTAAAATTTATTTGCAATAAGTATGGGCAAATTTTTTTGTATCAATTTTTTGATGCGATTCATTTTTGTTGCCTGTCCTTTACTGCTAGTATGATTCTCTTTAAGTATTTAGCAAAACGAAAAAGAGCTGGCAAGTTACCAGCTCTCTGAATAAATATTTTTTAATTTACGAAACCGATACATTCTTCTCTTGAACAGGCGTATTCAATGCAAGGCTAACATGCTTTGCAAGATCTACAACTCGGCAAGAATAACCCCACTCATTATCATACCAAGCAAGAACTTTAACCTTATTCCCGTCCATCACCATAGTCGATAATCCGTCTACGATCGAAGAGTTTTCATTTCCGTTATAATCGATCGAAACTAAAGGAAGATCGCTATACCCGAGGATACCTTGCATGGATCCTTCAGCAGCTGATTGAAATGCATGATTTACTTGATCTTTTGATACTGGCGTCTTAAGTTCCACAACAACATCTACCAAAGAAACATTTGGAGTTGGAACGCGAAGGGCCATTCCATTTAGCTTTCCTTCTAAATGCGGAAGAACTTTTGAGATCGCTTTGGCTGCACCTGTTGATGTCGGAATAATAGATGTTCCGCATGCACGTGCACGTCTTAAATCTTTATGTGGATTATCGATATTCTTTTGGTCATTTGTATAGGCATGAACCGTTGTCATCATGCCAGATTGAACACCAAACTGATCATCTAGCACTTTGATTACTGGTGCTAAACAATTAGTTGTACAAGATGCATTTGAAATAATATGATGTTCAGCTGAAATGTAATCGCTGTCATTTACACCCATAACAATTGTAATATCTTCATTTTTCCCTGGCGCTGTAATGATTACTTTCTTTGCACCCGCTTCAATATGAAGACCTGCCGATTCTTTTGAAACGAATTTGCCTGTAGCTTCTATAACAATATCAATACCTAATGTTCCCCAAGGAAGTTCGCGAGGATCACGGGAATTTACTAAAAGAACTTTTTTTCCGTTAACAAAAAGGGCATCTTCTCCAGCGATAACGTCTCCAGGATATGTTCCGTGTATAGAATCATATTTAACCATGTGAGCAAGTGTTTCTGCTGGATAGCTGGCATTAACAGCTACAACCTCGAATTCATCGTTCTCCATCATTTTACGGAAGACCATTCTTCCGATTCTCCCCAAGCCATTAATTGCAATTTTTGCTTTCATGAAGCTGCTCCTTCCAATGTGTTATACTCTTTATGGTATCTATCTGTAAATAGTATATCATAATGAACCACGAAAAGAACATACTTTTATTTAAAATAGGCTAAAAAGGGGCTTATATATACAAAAAACAGACCTTATCATTCTTAAGGTCTGTTTTTTGTATCGTTTAGCAGCTGCAGAACACGACTCTCCAACTCTGTAAGAGAACCGTTATTCTCAATCACTATATCTGCTAGTTTCTTTTTCTCGTCGATCGGCATTTGTGATTGAATTCTAGATAATGCTTGCTGTTCCGTAAAATCGTCTCTTAACATAAGACGCTCTAACTGTATTTCAGGTTTTGCATATACGAGCCAGGTTCGATTCACCATGTGCGTAAGTTTACTCTCAAATAGTAGAGGAATATCCATTATCACTAAAGATTCACCTGATTTAAGGTAGGAATCAGCTTGCAGCCGCATCTCTTTCCGAACAGCAGGATGTACTATATTGTTTAGTACACTTCTTTTTTCAGCATCGTTAAAAATAATTTCTCCTAATTGTGCTCGATTTATCGTCTCGTCTTCATGCAAAATACCTGCGCCAAAACTAGAGACAATTTTTTCATAT
The DNA here is from genome assembly GCF_043558025.1 of Fictibacillus sp. UD. Taxonomy (NCBI): domain Bacteria; kingdom Bacillati; phylum Bacillota; class Bacilli; order Caryophanales; family Fictibacillaceae; genus Fictibacillus; species Fictibacillus sp. UD. The sequence goes on along the minus strand of NZ_JARUHH010000001.1, from coordinate 177,133 downwards.
GCTTCTTTTCCTGGCATAACAACTTCCCTGGAAATGATATCAGCGTCGACTATAGGAATTCCTTGATTCCTTACTATCTGGCTGACTGTCGATTTCCCAGTTGCGATGCCTCCTGTTAATCCGATTATCAATCGTTTTCCCCCTGTTACTGTTACATTTTTAGCAATCCCATTACAATCAATAATACACCTGGCAGAATGGATAAACCCTTCATCCAATTTGTTTTATTGAATAAATATAAACCTAACGCCATTCCACCCCACAAGAACAACGCACTCATTACAGCAATCGTAAAAGTTGTTAAAAAAGGTGAAAGATCGATAAGTGCGGCTCCGATTCCTGCTCCAAACGCATCAAGCGATAATGCTATTCCTAGCAGTACAGCTTCCCAGCCTGTTATGGAACCAGACTTATCAATATCAGCCATCACTGGTTTCTTCAGAATGTGTATGACGATGCCTAGAGACTTAATTTCAAAAAGCACAATGTTCTTAGGTTCTTTTTCATTGCTCTCAATGTTCTCTTTCTCTGGCAAAAAAACCTGCCATAGAGAATAGATTCCTATTCCTAAAAGAATCATGCCTCCCAATATCTCACCCGTTTTTGGCGAAATGAATTGTTCTAACGCAAATCCGAGCACCATTGAAAGTAAAAAGGTAACAGCTGAACAAATTGCAATGATTATTATGGAGCGAAAAGGAATTTTAATGGATTTCATTCCATACGTTAATCCGGCTCCAAAACTGTCCAGGCTGACGGCTAGTGCCAGTAAAACAAATGAGTAAGCCACCATGTTCCTGTACTCCTTTCAGTTAACGGTAAACGTAGTATATGAAAGGAGCAGTAAAATGGTTTATCTTTGACAAGACTTACAAATATGAGTTCCTCTTCCGGCTACGACTAACCGTTCGATCTCGGTCCCGCATACCCGGCACGCTTCATTTTTCCTGCCGTACACAAATAATTTCAGCTGAAATCCACCTGTTTCACCCATCGCATTCGTATAAGAACGGATGGAGCTTCCCCCATGCTTAACGGATTCAGATAATATATCCGTTATTGCTTTTTTTAATTTCTTTAACCTGTGAAGTGATAATTCATTCGCAGGTGTCTCTGGATGTATGCCTGCTTGAAACAATACTTCATCCACATAGATATTTCCTAATCCAGCTAAAAGCGTCTGATCTAGGAGTACTGCTTTTATATTTCGTTTTCTGTTAGAGAATAACTTTTTCATAAGAGCTGCTGTTAAGGAATCTGATAGAGGTTCTATTCCTAACGTTTTCAACGGGGCATTACTTTCTTCTGTCCCTTTTGGATACAAGTGCATAGTACCAAACTTTCTTACATCACGATATCGAAGCTCTGTTCCATCGGTAAACTCAAACACCACGTGTGTGTGCTTATCAGCAGGTTCATCCGATTCAAACAAACCGTATTTGCCTTCCATTCGCAGATGAGAAACTAAAGAATCTTCATTCAGATGAAAAATTAAAAATTTACCCCTTCTGTACACCTTTTCAAAAGTTTGACCTGTGAGCTTCATGACAAATTCTTCCGTACAAGGATGTTTGATAATATTATCCCAATGAATTTTTACATCTTTAATTACTTTGCCAGGCAAAAATTGATTCAGCGTATTTTTGACGTTTTCTACTTCAGGTAACTCAGGCATCAAGTCCACCTCCTTTATTAAGAAAAACAGCACCCCACTTTTAATGAGGATGCTGTTTTTTTATTTATTTTGCTTCAAACCAGGAATCTCCCCAGTTCACATCTACTTTTAATGGCACATCTAGCTCAACTGCCTGTTCCATTACCTCACAGACAATTTGTTCTAGCTTTTGTAATTCATTCTCAGGTACTTCAAAAATAAGTTCATCGTGAACGGTTAAAAGCATCTTCGCTTCTAGTTTTTCTTTACTTAAACGCTGATCCATATCCACCATCGCTTTTTTTATTATATCAGCTGCTGTTCCCTGGATCGGAGTGTTCATAGCTGTACGCTCAGCAAAACTGCGAAGGTTAAAGTTTCTGCTGTTGATTTCTGGTAAATAACGTCTTCTATGAAGAAGAGTTGAAACGTATCCGCTTTGCTTTGCTTCTGTAACGCTATCCTTCATGTATTGCTGTACACCTGGAAAACTTTCTAAGTAAGACGCGATAAATTCGCCTGCTTCTTTTCTTGTGATTCCTAGACTTTGAGATAATCCATAATCACTAATTCCATAAACAATACCAAAGTTAACGGCCTTTGCATGTCGCCTCATTTCAGATGTTACTTCATCTTCTCCAACATGAAAAACGTCCATGGCTGTTTTCGTATGAACATCCATCTCCTTTTTGAAAGCTTCCATCAAGTTTTCATCTTGAGAGATGTGCGCCAGTACTCGCAATTCAATCTGCGAATAATCGGCTGCAAGAATCTTCCATCCAGGTTCTGAAGCCACAAAGGCATGTCTGATCTTCCTTCCTGCCTCTAAACGTATCGGGATATTTTGCAGGTTCGGATCGATCGAACTGAGTCTTCCTGTCTGAGCAAGCACCTGGTTAAATCGAGTATGAATTTTCCCTGTATCTTCTTTCACAACTTTTAAAAGACCTTCGATGTAAGTTGATCTTAACTTACCAAGCTGACGATAGATAAGAATCTTATGAATGATCTCATGCTTTCCTTCTAATTTCTCCAAAACATCTACTGAAGTAGAGTAACCCGTTTTGGTCTTTTTTACAGGAGGAAGATTTAATTTCTCAAACAAGATTTCACCGAGCTGTTTTGGTGAGTTGATATTAAATGAAACACCTGCAAGCTCGTGAATTTCTTTTTCTAATGAAGTTAACTGCAGATCTAATTCAGCGCCCATCTTTTGCAGTGTATCTGCCTTAACCTTTACTCCGAACTCTTCCATTTTAGCTAGTACTAGAGCTAGCGGCATCTCTAGATGATAGAATAAATCACTCTGTTCGTTCTCTTTTAACTTTCCATCTAGTATTTCACTCAATTGAAAGATGGTATTTGCTTTTCTGCATAGGTGTTCAGCTAAAACTCCTTCTTCTTCCGGCAGCTTTTTCTTAGCACCTTTTCCGTATACAGCTTCATTCACATCTACATTGGATTTCCCATATTGCTTTGCAACATCAGCCACCTCATCTAAAGATTCAGCAGGATTTAGCAGGTATGAAGCAAGTTGGATATCAAATTCAATTCCATTCAACGTTATTCCTTGACCGTGTAATGCTACATGAGCTCTTTTGGCATCAAACATGACCTTTTTTTGTTTGTCATCTTGCAGCCAATCCTTAAATTCAGTAGATTCTTCTGCAAGAGTGGAAGAGATATAAAACGTTCCACTTTCATTGCTGAGCGCAAACCCATGAATTTTCGCTTTATGATAATCTTCTGTAAGAGTTTCAACAACAAGGGCAGAAGGACTTCTTAGCATGTCAGGCTCTATTTTCGTAACAGTCTGAAAGCTAAGCTCTTCTTTTTCTGCATCTTGAAGGACTTCTTCTTCACCACCTAATCTTTCTAGCAGCGAGTTGAAACCTAGCTCTTTAAATAGAGGAAAAACAGAAGAATTATCATAGCCTTCGTAGTTTGTATCTTCTAAACCAATCTTAACAGGGGCTTCCTTTGTGATAGTAGCAAGCTCTTTACTCATTAAAGCTTGTTCCTTATTTTCTGTTAAACGTTCTTTCAGCTTAGCTCCTGAGATCTCATCAATCGAATTCAATACTTTTTCAATCGTTCCGTATTGTTTGATAAGCTTGATCGCAGTCTTTTCTCCAACTCCAGGAACGCCTGGAATGTTGTCTGACGGGTCTCCCATCAGACCTTTCATATCAATGATCTGATCTGGCGTGATACCATATCGTTCATTTACTTGTTCGACTGTATATGCTTCTACCTCTGTTATTCCTTTTCTCGTTAAAACAACTTCAACATCCTCGGTAACGAGCTGAAGCAAGTCTTTATCGCCAGTAAAAACTTTGACATCCCATTCACCATCTACCGCATGCGAAGCAAGTGTTCCGATGATGTCATCGGCTTCATAATTCTCAAGTTCATAACGTTTAATTTCAAAAGCATCTAATAGCTGTCTGATAAAAGGAAACTGTTCAGATAGTTCAGGTGGCGTTTTTTGACGGCCGCCTTTGTATTCACCAAACGTCTTATGGCGGAAAGTCGTTTTCCCAGCATCAAAAGCAACAAGGATGTGAGTTGGCTTTTCATCTTCTAAAATCTTTAATAGCATTTGCGTAAACCCATAAACAGCGTTTGTATAAACGCCTTTGTCGTTGTTTAAAAGGGGCAGAGCAAAAAAAGCTCGATAAGCAATACTATTTCCGTCAATCAGCACTAATTTATTTGTTTTTCCCAAGTCCGTAACCTCCTGAGGACAATTCTCTACAATCTATTGTATCATGACCGCTAACAGAAACAAAAAAGAAGGAATGTGTTTCGCTCACCGCAGACCAAAAGATGCGGTTTCGGGTATCAAAGGTGCTGATGATTAGCACCCAAAGGTTTCGCTTTTATCAGAACTCTATTCTAAAGATTGTTGCTTTCAACCCCTATACAGTTGAATGGAGTGGAAGGTGGGAGACTCCTGCGGGACAGGCGGGCAGGTGAGACACTTATACGTGAAACGTACGAATGTGGCTCACCGCCTGCCCCGCGGAAAGCGAGTACCTGGAACGGAAATCAACCTCTTCCAATAACATCAAAGTTTAAGAAAACAGCCTATTGTTGCAACAAAAAAAAGGCGAGAATCCAAAGGATTCTCGCTAAGGGGGTACTGAAAAAGGATACTTTTATAATAAAGTCTGACTATTAATTAAAGAAAACAAGGGTGTAAAGGATTTGTAAATCTTAAGACTCTATCTTTTTTGGAAATAATATTGTAAAAAGTGACCCTTCACCAGGCTTACTTTGAACGTAGATGGTCCCATGATGAGCTTCTACAAGATGTTTAACAATAGCAAGCCCCAGTCCAGTTCCACCTGAATTCCTGCTTCGTGCTTTATCTACACGATAGAATCGCTCGAAAATACGAGGAATCTCACTTTCTTTAATACCGATTCCTGTATCTTTAACGACTAGCTTAACATGCTCTTCAAGTTCTTCGACAATTACAGATACACTGCCACCGACAGGCGTATACGTTAAGCTGTTTGATACAAGGTTGATGATAATCTGTTTCAGCCGCGGAGGATCTCCATCCATCATTGTATTGCCTATAACCTCGACTGAAAGTGAAATCTCTTTTTTTTCAGCCTTTGGAAGTAAAATCTCTACCGTTTCGTTAACTAATGATTCTAAATTAGTCTGTTGTACATCTATCTGAAAGCTTTGCTCACTTTTTGATAAATCAAGTAAGTCTTGTATCAGCGCTTGCAGTCTGTCACTTTCATTCAAAATTATAGTTAAGAACTTATTTCGGAACTCTGCATTTTCTCCAGCACCATCTAAAAGTGTTTCTGCAAATCCTTTTAAAGAGGTAATTGGTGTTTTGAGTTCATGAGACACATTGGCTACGAAATCTTTTCTTACCTGCTCTAGTTTTTTCAACTCCGTTATATCGTGAAAAACGAGTACTATTCCTTTCAATTTGCCTTTAGCATTTAATACGGGTGCGCTATAAACATCAAAATGCTTTCTTTCAATATGAATCGGAATGACTGTGTTTTTCCTTACATTTTTTTCAGTTAGATACGTTTCTTTAACGATATCTTTAATAGAAGCATGTGGAAATACTTCGTAAAACAGATGGCCCGTCCAATAATCAGCATGCTCCTTGAATAGTTCTTTAAATGCTTTATTCACTAAATTGATATAGCCGTTTGCATCAATTAGAATTAGTCCGCTACCCATATTTTCGATTAACGTTATTAAGCGGTCATGCTGTGATTCCTGTGATTTTGTCATTTTTTCCAGATTTCTAGCTAATACGTTCAATGAAAAGTTTAACTCACCAATATCCTCTCCAAAGTACTCATATGTTCTTGCTTTAAAGTTTCCTTTTGCAAGTTCTTTAGCGGTTTGTGTCGCCTCTTCAACAGGCCGAACAATCTTATGAATCACTTTAATGGATACATAAAGAATGATAATAAAGCATACTAAAAAACCGACTGACATCATGATCCATATTGATCTCTCATCTGATTCCGCAGAACCTTCTGGAATTGCAAATTGTATATACCCTGATTCATCTTTCTTTTTTAATGTATAATACAATTTGCCATTCTCGTTCTTTTGCACGAGACTCTGATTCGATTGTTTTGCATCACCTGGATAATAGGATGCCATGTTTCTTGGACTGTCCCCGTCAGATGTATACTTTACATTCCAGTCCGAATCCAGTACATAGATTTCACCTTTTAAGGATTTTGAGGCTGTTCTCAATATGTTAGTTATGATTAATTTTCGTTCCTCTGTCTTTAGGACTTCTTCAATCAGGCTTAATTCTCCCGTATAGAATTCCATTCGTTTCTCTTTAACACTGTGATGAACGATGTTTCCCATAATTAATGCTAAAAGAATAAAAACAAGTAAAATACCGAGCAAAAAAAAGGTAAGTACCCGGTTTTTAAAGTCATGCATTATTGAGGCTCCTCTAATTTATAACCTAACCCTCTAATGGTTTTGATATAAACAGGCTTACGCGTATTGCTTTCGATCTTTTCACGAAGATGACTAATATGCACATCAACAATTCTCGTATCTCCTACAAAATCATAATTCCAAACCGCAGATAGAAGCTGCTCTCTCGAAAGAACACGGCTCTTGTGCCGAGCTAAATAAACGAGCAGTTCAAATTCTTTTGGTGTTAGTTCTAGTGCCTTTTCTTTAAAATAAGCTTCATAATTCTCAGGATAAATATCCACTTCACCAATTCTGAGATGCTCAACTTCTTCTTTTGGTTTTTCAGAATCAGTATTCACTGATGCAGTCCTGCGGAGAATGGCTTTCACTCTAGCTACTACTTCTCTTGGACTGAATGGTTTAGTCATATAATCATCAGCACCTAGCTCAAGGCCTAAAACTTTATCAAACTCGTCATCTTTAGCCGTTAGCATGAGAATAGGAATATTTAATTTCCTAAGACGGAGCTCTTTACAAACTTCTATCCCGTCCATTTCTGGCAGCATGAGATCTAGTATGATCAGATTGGGCCCTTCGCTTTCTGCCTTCTCTAATCCGCTCTTGCCATCCATTGCCGTTACTACTTGAAATCCTGCTTGTTCTAAGTTAAATTGCAACAATGTTGAGATGGATATTTCATCTTCTACAACGAGTAACTTTTGGCTCATTCACATTCCCACCTTTTTACGACTTGTACAAATTTATCATACTATTTTTTTATTAGTGTGTACAAAAATCGCAAAATTTTCATACCGACTTTACATACCCTTAACATTTCCTTTACATTGTTGACCTATTATTACTACTTTGTCATGATTTATGGCAAAGATAAGCACTTGATGAATGACGGCAATCAACTACTTGAATGTTACACTGCTCATACAAAACATCCATTCTGAAAGATTATTTAATTTTGAACTTTCTTCTTAGACAAGTTGATTGAAGTGGAAGGGCGAGACTCCTGCGGGACAGGCCGGCAGGTGAGACACTTAAAAGTGAAACGTTAAGAATGTGGCTCACCGCCTGCCCCGCGGAAAGCGAGCACCTGTAACGGAAATCAACCACTTCCAAGGTCATCATAGAATACCAAACACCCTTTAAAAAAGAGCAAAAAAATAAACCTTTCAGATGAAAGGTTTAAAAATTCTCCATTGTATTGGATGTGATAGACTTTGGTGGATATGGCGGACATACTTGTAAACTGCTCTTCAGCACTTCAATGCCATCTTCATTTTTCGCTGTAACTTTCATACGTACAAGATGATTATCACGGTCTACCTCTGTGATTTCAAATAGAAAAGTTAGTTTCGAATAATGAAAGACCGGTTTAACAAAAGAAAATTGAGATTCTACGATAGAGCTTCCTGGACCCGGTAAATATTTGGACACAGCAGAAGTTACCATTCCCATGAGCATGATTTGAGGTACGACCGGCTTTTTAAAAGGTGTAAGTGTTGCATAATCATGCTGTATGAACAATGGGTTATTATCATTTGTTAATCCTAAATACAGAAGAAGATCTTTATCTTCTATTGTTTCCTGCATCTCTAGCTTTTCGCCTGCTTGGATTTCGCCTATCTTTCTTCCGAGCTTTCGTTTTTTTCCAATCAGCATTTTAAGACCTCCTTTTCCATGGTAGCGCTTTCATTGTTTATAGGAGAAAAGATTCGGGGTACGCCCGAATCTTTCTTCCTTTCACATGCTTATGCTAATACTTTCATTACTGACTTTACAGACTCCGCGGATTGATCAAGAGCTGCTTTCTCTTCAGCTGTAAGTTCTAGTTCAATAATTTCTTCCAGACCGTTTCCTCCAAGGATAGTCGGAACACCAAGACAGATACCTTCGTAACCGTATTCACCTTCTAAATAAGCGATTGAAGGAAGCACTCTTCGTTGGTCTTTAACGATCGCTTCAACCATCTCAACTAATGAAGCAGCTGGCGCATAATATGCGGAACCGTTACCTAATAGATTAACGATTTCACCGCCGCCTTTACGTGTACGCTCAACAATAGCATCAAGACGATCTTTAGAAATTAATTTTTCTAGTGGTATTCCTCCTGCATAGGAATAGCGTACTAACGGAACCATATCGTCTCCGTGTCCGCCAAGAACAAAGCCAGTAACGTCTTTTACAGAAAGGTTTAACTCCATAGCAACAAATGTGCGGAAACGAGCTGTATCTAGAATTCCAGATTGTCCGATTACACGGCTCTTAGGAAAACCTGACTCTTTTAGAACCGTATAAGTCATAGCATCAACTGGGTTCGTTAAAACGATGATCGTACATTCAGGAGAATGTTTTACGATCTCTTTCGTTACGCTTTTCATGATCCCCGCGTTCGTATTCACTAAGTCATCACGGCTCATTCCAGGCTTACGAGCAATACCAGCAGTAATAACGACTACATCAGAACCCGATGTATCTGCATAATCACTCGTTCCAGTAATCGAAGCGTCAAACCCTTGAACAGGGCTCGCTTCCATCATATCTAGCGCTTTCCCCTTTGTTGGGTTTTCCATTTGGGGAATATCAACTAATACTACGTTTCCAACTTCTTTTTGCCCTAAGATGAATGCCGTCGTTGCTCCGGTAAATCCGCCGCCAATAACTGAAATCTTTTTACGTTTGTTAGCCATGTCTTTCCCTCCAGAAACTTTATAATTTCTTCGTCTTTTGAAAAGACCCCTCGCGAAAGGGGCCAACAAAGATTACATATTTTTGATTAGTTCGTCTGCAAACTCTGAACACTTAACTTCAGTTGCACCGTCCATAAGACGAGCAAAGTCATATGTTACAACTTTACTAGCAATTGTATTTTCCATTGAAGAAAGAACAAGCTTAGCAGCTTCTCCCCAACCTAAATGCTCAAGCATTAATACTCCTGAAAGGATAACGGATGATGGGTTTACTTTATCAAGACCTGCGTATTTTGGAGCAGTACCATGAGTTGCTTCAAAGATTGCATGTCCTGTTTCGTAGTTGATGTTTGCTCCTGGAGCAATACCGATTCCACCAACTTGTGCAGCAAGTGCATCAGAAATGTAGTCACCGTTCAAGTTCATTGTTGCAACTACATCAAATTCAGCTGGACGAGTCAAAATTTGCTGTAAGAAGATATCAGCGATTGAATCTTTCACGATGATCTTCCCAGCAGCTTCAGCGTCAGCTTGAGCTTTGTTAGCTGCGTCTTTTCCGCTCTCTTCAACGATGCGGTCGTATTGAGCCCATGTAAATACTTTGTCGCCGAATTCAGCTTCAGCTAGCTCATAACCCCAGTTCTTGAAAGCACCTTCTGTATATTTCATGATGTTTCCTTTGTGAACAAGCGTTACACTCTTACGGCCTTCGTTGATCGCGTATTGGATCGCAGCACGTACTAGACGCTGAGTTCCTTCTGAAGAAACCGGTTTGATTCCGATTCCTGAAGTTTCAGGGAAACGGATTTTGTTTGCGCCCATCTCATCTTGCAGGAATTGGATCAGTTTTTTCACTTCATCAGAACCGCTTGCATACTCGATACCAGCATAGATGTCTTCTGTGTTTTCACGGAAAATAACCATGTTTGTATCTTCAGGGCGTTTTACTGGTGAAGGAACACCTTTAAAGTATTGAACGGGACGCAAGCAAGTAAAAAGGTCCAACTCTTGTCTTAATGCTACGTTTAAAGAACGGATTCCTCCTCCTACTGGAGTTGTTAAAGGTCCTTTAATCGCAATTATGTAATCGCGAATCACATCAAGTGTTTCTGCAGGCAGCCATTCACCTGTTTGGTTAAACGCTTTTTCTCCAGCAAGAACTTCTTTCCATACGATCTTCTTCTCACCGTTATATGCTTTTTCAACAGCAGCTTCTAATACACGTGAAGCAGCAGCCCAAATATCAGGTCCAGTACCGTCACCTTCGATAAAAGGGATAACCGGTTGATTTGGTACGTTTAATACACCATTGTCGACTGTAATACGTTCTCCGTTAGACATTCTAAATTCCTCCTAATTCTTCAATTGCATGTACTTTACTAGTCTACTAAAAAACATAGGTAAAAGAGAAGAAGAATCCCTTCTCTTTTTACGTTATGTCATATTGATTTAAATTTATCTTTGCTCTAAAGCTACATAATGCTGCATATCAGGTCCGATATATTCAGCACGCGGACGGATTAAGCGGTTGTTTTCGTATTGTTCTAAAATGTGAGCAATCCATCCGGAAACACGGCTGATTGCAAAGATTGGTGTGAATAAGTCATGATCGATTCCTAAGCTGTGGTAAACACTCGCAGAATAGAAATCTACGTTTGGAAGCAATCCTTTTTTCTGCTTTAACGTGTCTTCAATCTTCACGCTCATTGTGTACCATTTCTCTTCCCCAGTTATGGCTGTAAGCTGTTTGGACATTTCACGCAAATGCTTCGCGCGTGGATCACCATTTTTGTACACACGGTGACCAAAGCCCATGATCTTTTGTTTGTTCTCGATTGCATTCTCCAAGTAAGATTCAACATTTGCTTCTTCACCAATTTCAGAAAGCATCTTCATTACTTGTTCATTAGCTCCACCGTGAAGCGGTCCTTTTAGTGCACCGATTGCCGCTGTGATTCCTGAATAGATATCAGAAAGTGTAGCCACACAAACACGCGCAGTAAATGTAGAAGCATTCAACTCATGGTCTGCATGCAACACTAATGCTTTATTAAAGGCTGTTTCAGAAATTTCATCAGGCTCTTTGCCTGTTAGCATATATAGGAAGTTAGCCGCATAGCTAAGTTCTTTTTTAGGAGCGATCGGATCTTTTCCTTCTCTAATACGTGCAAATGCCGTCACAAGGGAAGACATCTGTGCCTGAAGACGGATGGCCTTTTTATAGTTTCCTTCCGTAGACATATCCTCTGCATCTGCATCATACATCGCAAGTGTTGAGACGATTGTACGTAATACAGTCATAGAATGTGCATTCTTCAAAGGAAGCGATTTCATTTGTTCCAACAATTCTGCAGGCAGCTCACTTGCCTCAGCTAGTTCTGATTTAAATTGATCTAATTCAGATTGGTTAGGCAGTTTACCATTCCAAAGCAAGTATACAACTTCCTCAAAAGTTGCATGTTCAGCTAAGTCATCAATGCTATATCCTCTATAGGTTAAAACATCGTCAATGATAGAGCTGACAGAAGATGTTGTTGCAACAATTCCTTCTAATCCTCTTGTAGCTGTCATGGCTATCTCTCCTTTTTTTCTGTTATTCTCTCTTCTCCTTTAATTATTTCACTTTTTAAAAAATAGAAAGAGCTTACATTTTTCTCTTATAAAAAAGGCGGATTGCCTCTTGCATTTCCGGCTTTTTAATCTCAAAACTGAGACTTGAAAAATGAAAGACTATTTAAAGGAAATGGGACATACACATCAATTATAAACAATAATCTGATATTTGTGAACGGATATCACTTAATTCGTATGTGATAGGCCTCATGAACCCGTAAACATCCCGACTATCTTCATTGCCATGTAGGCGATCCCTGCACCGATTAATGGTCCGACTGCTACTCCTTTAAATAGAGCGACAGCAAGAATCGTACCAAACACTAAAGCTGCTGTTATATGAGGGTCATTTTGCAGTAAGTGAAGTCCTCTGCTTGCAATAATAGCAACAAAAACCCCTGATAATAAGGCAATCCAAGCATAAGATGAGCGAAGTGCTTCTGATAGTTGTCTAAAGCCGATTTCACCGGAGGCTATGGGTACTAAAACGGCAATCGTAATAATTGTCACTCCCCAATTTATTCCCTTTTGTTGAATGAGAGAGAACCACTTTTCACCTAATCCGGTAAATTTTAACGCTAATAAAAACGCCACTGCGATTATTAAAGATTGGTTCTTTGCGATTACACCAATGACTAATAATCCTATTAGAAAAAGAATAGGTTCCATAAGTAAAATCCTTTCTGATTAAATGATATGTATGAAAAGGCGGGTGAAAAAAGTGTATACCGAATTGACACATCGATTAATTCGCTTAATCTCTATTCTATTTTTTGCATCAGTTCTTATTTTCACCAGTTATTATGTTTCAGGCATTTTGTATCCATTTATTGCAGGGGCAATTATTGCTCTGCTCATCAATCCATTTGTAGATTTTTTAACTGCCAGATTTAAAATGAATAGAGCACTTGCTGTCATTCTTTCCATATTAGCTCTTCTTGGTGTTCTTGTCTTATTATTAACATTGCTTATTCAAGAAATGATGACCGGATTTGCCTATATTGCCCATGAGTTGCCTGCTTACATTCAAGAGCTTGTGTTTTATTTTGAAAAATCTTTTAAAACAAATATCCTGCCGTTATATCAAGATATGCTCTCTATTTATAGCCAGTTAGGAACTGACCAGCAAGAAACAGTGATGGATAATATCGAGAAGATCGGAACAGGAATTACTACGACAGCTACAAGTATTACTCAAACCATTATTAACAGCGTCTCTTTAATGATTGTAAGTCTTCCTACTTTTTTAACGGTTTTCATTTTTTCATTATTAGCTGCCTTCTTTATTAGCAAAGACTGGTACAGACTGACGGGTTTTCTCACTTCTACCTTTCCTAAAAAGTTAACTTTGACCGTTCATACTGTTTATATTGAATTGAGAAAAGCTTTATTCGGATTTATAAAAGCACAATTAACTTTGATCTCTATAACGGCATGTATCGTATTAGTGGGCTTACTTATTTTACAGATCGATTATGCGGTAACAATTTCTGTGTTAATTGGAGCCATTGATTTGCTTCCATACCTTGGTACAGGCGCAGTCTTTTTACCCTGGATCGCTTATTGTTTCTTAACTGGAAACTATACACTTACAATAGGGCTCTCAATCCTTTATGGTATTGTTGTTGTTCAACGTCAGGTCATGGAGCCTAAACTTTTATCCACAACCATCGGACTGGATCCTCTCGCAACACTAGTTGCTCTGTTTGCAGGGTTCCAGCTATTCGGTTTTGTAGGTCTGATCATAGGTCCCGTGATTCTCGTTATCATGCGAGCACTTTATGAAGCGAAGTTTTTCCACGAAATCTATCAGTTTGTTATGAAGCCTATACAAAAGTAAAAAAGCTGTTTTCGTATTCTATGATGCTTTTAGCAGGTTGATTTTCGTTCCAGGTGCTTCGCTTTCCGCGGGGCAGGCGGTGAGCCACATTCGTACATTCCATGTATAAGTGTCTCACCTGCCCGCCTGTCCCGCAGGAGTCTCACACCTTGCACTCCAATCAACTTGTCAAAGAAGCGAGTGAATTAAAAGATTAAAAAACAACAATCCCTTTAGAAAAGTAGCTAAAAAAACCAAATAAAAAAACGTCTGCTTAATTATTCAAGCAGCGTTTTTTTAGTGAACTTGTCGATTAACATTTTCATGATAATTCCAATCAGCTTGTCCAAGAATCGTTTATAGAAAGCCATTTATAAGAGAACACAAACCAGCTATTAGTCCTAGAGAAGACTTTTAGAAATGGAATACTTCCGGATTCACACTATTTTCTTTTTATAAAATAAAATTGACCTGACTTCATCTTTTGAAAGATTTTTGCTTTTAGCCAAAATTTTACTGGCTTTCTTAACGGGGAAAAGAGTAAAGAAAAACCTAAAAAGTCCGTTAGAAATCCTGGAGTTAACAGAAGAGCTCCTCCAACTAGTATACACGCTCCGTCTAAAACAGCATCACCTGGCATCTGTCCGCTTTCGAGCTGTCTCTTTACACGCTGCAGCGTTTCTGTTCCTTCTTTTTTTGCTAAATAAGCTCCTAATATGCCGGTGAAAAGTATGCATGCGATTGTAGCAGGAATACCTATATATTGCCCTGCTAAAATAAACAGAATTACTTCTATTGTTGGCACTATGATAAAAATTGGCAATAATACTCGGAACAAATTAAACCACCACTTTCAATAGAAAAATAATATCCTGCCCATTTCTAGGATATATGGAGTTTTACGCAGCAAAAAAGAGAAGGTTTCATCCTTCTCTTTTCATCCTTTAGATAACACTCTTTCTTCCATCGTATATATAACCAACAGAAGCATCAATTGTAATCTCTTGACCATCTTTAAAGATATCTGTTGCATTTTGAAGTCCAACAATAACTGGGATGCTTAGAGAAACTCCACAGACAGCCGCATGGCTAGTTAAGCCGCCTTCTTCTGTAATAACAGCTGCAGCTTTTTCAAATGCAGGCATCATATCACGATCTGTGCCGACCGTTACAAGAATCGCTCCTTCTGTCATCTTCTCCATCGCTTCTTGAGCTGTTTTTGCTACAACTACTTTACCTGAAGCGGATGATTGTCCAATTCCTTGAGCTTTTGCAAGCACATCACCAATAATGTGTACTTTCATCAAGTTCGTAGACCCTGATTCACCAACAGGAACACCAGCAGTAATTACAACTAAGTTACCGTGTTGAACAGCCTCTGCTTTTAATGCAGAGTCAATTGCTATTTGGAACATTTCATCCGTAGTTCCTGCTTTTTCTCCTTTAACAGGTGTTACACCCCAAACAAGAGCAAGCTTGCGGCAAACATCTTCATTGCTTGTTACAGCGATGATTGGCGCTTTAGGACGATACTTCGAAATCATTCGAGCTGTTTGCCCTTTTTCTGTTGCCGTGATTACTGCATCTGCATCTAAGTTAAGCGCAGTAAAGGAAACCGATTGGGAAATAGCATCTGTGATTGTTGTTTTGCTTTCTTTGCTTTTAGAAGATAAAAGTGTCTTGTAGTTTAATGAGCTCTCAGCACGGCTGGCAATTTTGTGCATCGTTAGAACTGCTTCAACAGGATAGTTACCAGCAGCCGTTTCTCCTGATAGCATGATAGCGTCTGTACCGTCGAATATAGCGTTAGCTACGTCACTCGCTTCAGCACGTGTAGGACGCGGATTACGCTGCATAGAATCTAACATTTGTGTTGCCGTAATAACTGGTTTTCCGAGCTCGTTACACTTTTTGATAAGCATCTTCTGAACTAGAGGAACTTCTTCAGCAGGGATCTCGACACCAAGGTCACCACGAGCTACCATTAATCCGTCTGATACAGCAAGAATCTCATCAATATTATCTACACCTTCTTGGTTCTCAATCTTAGGGATAATTTGAATATGATTTGCATTGTGTTTGTCCAAAATTTCTCGGATTTCTAGCACATCAGTTGCACGTCGTACGAAAGATGCAGCAATAAAATCAACACCTTGTTCAATACCAAACTCAATATCTTTTGCATCTTTGTCTGTAATACCAGGAAGCTTTACGCTTACGTTCGGTACATTAACACCTTTTTTGTTTTTTAATGTTCCTGAGTTTAAGATTTTTGTAGTAAGTTCATTCTGACCGATTGCAGTTACTTCAAGCTCGATCAATCCATCATCAAGCAGGATTCTTGAACCCACTTCAACATCTTCAACAAGACCAGGGTATGTTACAGAGATCTTCTTATCGTTTCCGATAACTTCTTCCATAGAAACGATCAGTTCATTTCCCGCTACAAGTTCAGCTACTCCACCCTCAAGTGTTTGAGTACGGATTTCAGGACCTTTTGTGTCTAAAAGAATGGCAACCGTTTTACCAAGCTCTTTAGAAGCTTCACGGATATTTATGATTCGTTGACCATGTTCTTCAAAGTCACCATGTGAGAAATTTAGGCGGGAAACGTTCATCCCCGCATTCATCAAATCTTTTAATTTATCAATGCTTTCGCTTGCAGGACCTATCGTACAAACGATTTTAGTTTTACGCATCATGTAAATGGCCTCCTGAGTTCTTTTTTCGCAAGAAGGCATCGTACGGACTAAATACAGATTTCTGCAGCCGTACGATGCTATTTTGCTGGTTATATGGATAATTCCTGAGATAATCGATACATTTGTTTATCAATGTTATGTTTTCTTGATAAAACCTCTGTAATGTCATAATCAACAAGTTTGTTATTTTCAATACCTACTGTACGTCCAGCTTTACCTTCTAATAGCAGTTCAACCGCTTGCGCACCTAGTCGGCTTGCTAATACACGGTCAAAAGCAGTAGGGGATCCGCCACGCTGGATATGTCCTAAAACCGTAACCCTTGTTTCAAACCCTGTAAGTGTTTCAATTTCTTTTGCAACATCAACACCGCTTCCACAGCCTTCAGCAACAATGATAATACTGTGTTTCTTTCCGCGCTCATGTCCTCTTTTAAGTTTTTGAACCACTTGTTCCATCTTGTGATCTTCTTCTGGTATAAGAATGGTTTCTGCTCCATCAGCTAATCCTGCCCATAATGCAAGGTCACCTGCATCTCGTCCCATAACTTCGATGATGTACGTACGTTCATGAGAAGTAGCTGTATCACGAATCTTATCAATAGCATCTATAATCGTATTTAAAGCTGTATCAAATCCAATTGTGAAATCTGTTCCAGGAATATCGTTATCGATCGTTCCAGGAACTCCAATCGTAGGATATCCTTGTTCAGATAACTTCTTCGCTCCCTGGAAAGATCCGTCACCACCGATGACGACTAGGCCTTCGATACCAAATTTCTTTAGCTGCTCGATCCCTTTTTGCTGACCTTCTGGTGTTTTAAACTCTAAACAACGTGCTGAATGAAGCATTGTTCCACCACGATGTATAATATCTCCAACAGAACCTAATTCTAGTTTCTTTATATTCCCTGAAATTAGTCCTGCATAACCATTGTATATCCCATAAACTTCTAAGTCGTGATAGATTCCTTTTCGAACAACCGCTCGAATTGCAGCATTCATGCCGGGTGAATCTCCACCACTCGTAAGAACTCCTATCCGTTTCATGAAACATTTCACCTCTCTAGTTCTCTCGTCTTATTAAAATATCATGTTCAAATGTTGAACACAATAGACAACAATAGACAAAAAAATGCGCCTTTCCTTAAGCAGAAAGGCACATTCCCTATTTAACAACAATGGAATCGTTTACAAACCCAAATTGTCCGATTTTTTTATATTTTTCATAACGCCGATTTATGAGCTCTTCTTCAGACATTGATAACAAGTTATTTAAGGAATCCTCCAAAATCTGGTCGATTAATTCAGCTTGGTGCTTTGCATCTTTATGCGCCCCGCCCTTAACTTCTTCTATGATTTCATCAATAATTCCCATTTCTTTCAAGTCTGGAGCTGTGATTCTCATAGACTCTGCAGCTTTTTTAGCTAATGAAGCGTCTTTCCAAAGAATCGCAGCAGCACCTTCTGGTGAAATAACGGAATAAGTTGAGTTCTCCAGCATGTGTACATAATTACCAACACCCAGTGCAAGAGCACCGCCGCTTCCACCTTCACCGATCACAACACAAATAACAGGAACCGTTAAGCCAGCCATCTCAACAAGATTTCGTGCAATGGCTTCACTTTGTCCTCTTTCTTCTGCTGCTTTCCCAGGATAAGCTCCTTTCGTATCGATAAAACAAATAATCGGCCTATTAAACTTCTCTGCCTGCTTCATCAAACGGAGTGCTTTACGATACCCCTCTGGATGAGGCATACCAAAGTTACGGCGAAGATTTTCCTTCGTATCTTTTCCTCTTTGATGACCGATTACCGTAACAGGAAGTTCCTTATAAAAGGCTACTCCACCAACAATCGCTTCGTCGTCACCAAAAAGGCGGTCTCCATGTAATTCAATGAAATCGGTAAAAAGATAGCGAATATAGTCAAGGGTGGTCGGTCGTTCAGCATGTCGGGCAATTTGAACACGATCCCAAGGTTTCATTTCTGAATACGTACTATTCTCAAGGTTGGACAATTTTTCTTCCAACCTATTGATCTCATCTGTTAAGTCAATACCCTTTTCATCCATAAAAGATTTCAACTCTGCTATCTTTTTTTCAAGTTCGTGTATGGGTCTTTCAAATTCTAGTTCTGCCGCCATGCTTTAACGCCTCCCTTCTGTATGCATCTTTAACAATGTACTCAATGTCTTTTTCATATCACTTCGATGAATAACTCTGTCGAGCTGGCCATGTTTTAACAAAAACTCAGCAGTCTGGAAATCTTCTGGCAATTCTTGACGAATCGTTTGTTCAATGATTCTTCTTCCAGCAAATCCGATTAAAGCTTTTGGCTCTGCGAAGTTATAATCTCCAACAGAAGCAAAACTAGCAGATACTCCCCCAGTCGTTGGGTGTGTCATAACAGAAATAAACAACAAACCTTTGTCACTTAGTCTTCTAAGAGCAACACTCGTTTTGGCCATTTGCATCAGACTTAGAACACCTTCTTGCATACGAGCACCGCCTGATGCCGTGAAAATAATAAATGGAGTTTCATTAACGACGGCGTGTTCAATCGCACGTGTAATTTTTTCCCCGACAACAGAACCCATGCTGCCCATTCTAAACCGGGAATCCATTACAGCCAGTGTTACATCAAGTCCATTCATCTGACCTGCACCCGTAACAACTGCTTCGTTGATCTTTGTTTTCTTTCGGTCCCCCTCAAGCTTTTCCACATAATCAGGGAATTCTAGAGGGTTTCCTGAAATCATATCAGCATCATATTCCGTAAAGGTTCCTTCATCAATAAGAGAAGCTATTCGTTCTTGGGATGACATCGGATAATGATACTGACAGCCTTGACAGACAAGCAGATTTTTTCTTAACTCTTTGGTTACCATGATGTGCTTGCACTCAGGACATTTACTCATAATGCCTTCAGGTACATCTTGTTTTACTTTACCAGTTGGTATCGTGGCATATTTTTTCTTTTTAACAAACAAACCTTTAATCATGAATGAATAACACCACCTATTCGATTGCGTTTAGGGCATCGTTTTGTTTTGATAACAAATTCGTTAGCTTTTCGGCGTTCTTTTGTTCAAGAAGTTCTAGAACTTCTTTACAAAGAGCCGGTGGCCAAAAGGATTTTGCTTGTTGCAATGATGATCCATAACCCGTAAGCTCCACATATAAACGATAAAGAAGATGATTGCCGCATGATTGAATCACAGTTTTTTCAAATTGTTTACAGACTTCATTTGTTTTCCCATTTCCTTCTTTATCCATCTGTTGAATGAATCCCTTCAGGATGCTGATCGTAGATGAATCACATCTAAGAACAGCAAGCTCTGCACAATCCTTGATTACGATATGTCTTGTTTCCTGAAGATCTTGTCTTGCTTTTTTGTCGTTTAAAATGAAAGACGCGAGCACTTCTACAAGACGATGGCCTGTTGCTTCACGTATAAAAGTCCCTTCTCCTCTTCTGGTTTCTATTAAACCGAGCAGTTCAAGAGCCCTTAACGCTTCACGAACAGAAGACCTTCCGGCTTTTAAGCGTTCGCTTAGCTCCCTTTCAGATGGAAGCTTGTCACCCGCTTGAAGACCGTCTTCTACAATAATAGATTTAATCTGCTTTAAAATTTCAATATATACTTTTTCGGTAGGCTGGACAGACATTCCTCTCTCCTTTACCGGTTTCATTCATCTTTTCCGATAATTGCAAGTCTCTTTGTCTTTTCAGCGATGTCTTCTGGACTCATACGAATTCTTGCAACACCTGTTTCCATAGCAGCAGTCGCAACAGCTGCTGCAACTGCAGGAGCTACACGGGGATCAAACGGCGCTGGAATAACGTATTCTGCACTTAGTTCAACAGGATTTACTAAGTTTGCAATGGCATGTACTGCTGCAATCTTCATTTCCTCATTGATATGAGTCGCTCTTACATCAAGAGCACCTCGGAAGATACCAGGGAATGCAAGTACGTTGTTAACTTGGTTCGGGAAATCAGATCGTCCAGTACCAATTACCATCGCTCCTGCTTCACGAGCTTCATGAGGCATAATTTCTGGGTTAGGGTTTGCCATCGCAAAAATAATCGGTTC
This sequence comes from Fictibacillus sp. UD, assembly GCF_043558025.1. Classification (NCBI taxonomy): domain Bacteria; kingdom Bacillati; phylum Bacillota; class Bacilli; order Caryophanales; family Fictibacillaceae; genus Fictibacillus; species Fictibacillus sp. UD. Next base: position 156,613 of record NZ_JARUHH010000001.1, on the reverse strand, counting down.
AGGGTTCATCGATTCTACCATTGCTTTAGTAAGAGCACCTTCTACAGAAACACCAACAAAAACATCAGTACCGCTAATGACATCAGCTAGTGTACCTTCTTGTTTTGTTCGGTTTGTAAACCTTGCTACTTCTTTCTTTACACTATTCATTCCGAATGGACGGCCTTCGTAGATCGCACCTTTTGTATCACACATAATAATGTCTTTTACGCCGAAACGATCTAGCAATTTAATAATTGCGATACCAGCAGCACCGGCACCATTTACGACAACTTTAATTTTAGACATTTCACGTCCAGTTAATTTAAGTGCATTTACTAGGCCCGCTAGAGTAACAATTGCAGTTCCATGCTGATCATCATGGAAGATCGGAATATTTGTTTCTTTTTTTAATCGCTCTTCAACTACGAAACAATTCGGTGCAGCAATATCTTCTAAATTCACTCCACCAAAAGTCGGCTCGAGAAGTTTTACTGTTTCAACAATCTTGTCCACGTCTGTTGTATTCAAACAGATCGGAAATGCATCAACTCCAGCAAAACTCTTAAAAAGAACGGCTTTTCCTTCCATAACCGGAAGTGCAGCTTCAGGTCCAATATTACCTAGACCTAAAACCGCTGTTCCGTCAGAAACAACAGCTACAGTATTGCCTTTCATCGTATAATCATAGACTTTAGATTTATCGTCATAAATATCCTTGCAAGGCTCAGCGACACCTGGAGAATAGGCAAGGCTTAAATCCTTTGCATTGCGAACAGGTACCTTTGATTTTGATTCTAATTTTCCTTGATGGGTGCGGTGCATGTGTAGTGCTTCTTCTCGTAATGTAGACATCTCTTCATCTCCTAATGGTTTTAAAATTTATGGTCGATGAGTCAAATTAGGAGGTGGTCAGACCACTGTTATTGACTCATTCATTATAACAAAAGTAAACAAGCTGTAAAGTTTTTTAATTTCTTCTTAAAACGACATTACCCTCACCAACAACAGATTGCAACTCTGACAATAAATTCTTCGTAGCATTTATTTTTTGTGAAATCTGTACCTTCTGTCTGCTTTCCTCATAGATGAGTACAACAGGTACGCTGCCATTAGATTGCTCCAAAATGGTCTTCACTGCATTTAAATGTTCAGGTGACTGATGTTTTTTATCAATCTTTATAAATACTGCTGGTTGTTCATTGGGTTTTAATTCATGCAGCAGCTTGCATTTATTAATCAGTATCTGTAAGGTTTCGTTGCGCTTTTCAACACTTCCTTCTAAAAATAATTGTTCACCTTTTTGCAGAATACTGTGATGTGCCTCGTACACTTTCGGAAAAGCAACCGCTTCAATCTCCCCGCTCTCATCACTGATTGTCAGAAAAGCCATCAGCTCTCCTTTTTTGGTTTTAATCACACGAACTTTGTCCACTAAAACACCGAGAAGGACTGAAGATCTTTTTTCGTTCAGATCCCTAATATCAGCTGCTCTCCAGCTGCTAAGAATAGCACGATATCGTTCTAACGGGTGAGAGGAAAAGAAAAAGCCAAGCGCTTCTTTTTCAAACTTAAGTTTCTCACTTCCTTGAAAGGGCTGGACAGATACATAAGAAGGCTTGGGAAGATTAATGTCATCATCAAATAGATACATTTGATTTTTTCGTGAGATCTCCTGAAACTCTTCTCCGTATTCAATCGCTGTTTCAAGAGAAGCTAACAGTACAGCTCTGTCTTCTCCAAGATCATCCAGCGCGCCTGCAAAAATTAGCGATTCAAGCGTTCGTTTATTTACAGTTTTCTGGGGACAACGTGCACAAATATCAAACAGATCTTGAAAAGGTTCTTTATCGTTTTCTTCCATAAGGCTTCTAACTGCTTGAAGTCCTACATTTTTTATAGCTAAAAGACCGAATGCAATAGCTGATCCTTGAGATGTAAAAACAGCTGAGCTCTTATTTATAGAAGGAGGCAGGATAGGAACTCCTTTTTGCTCAGACTCTTTTATATATTGATACACTTTATCATGATTGCCAATAACGCTTGAAAGTAATGCAGCCATAAAATATGATGGGTAATTTGCTTTTAAGTAAGCCAGTTGATAGGCGATTACACTGTATGCAACTGCATGGCTCCTTGGGAAACCATAGTCTGCAAAACGAACGATCAGATCATATAAAGCATCAGCAGACTTTTCATCATAGCCTTGTTCTAAACAGCCCGCAACAAAATGCTGACGCTCACGAAGCAAAATATCTCGTTTCTTTTTACCAACTGCTCTTCTTAACAAATCTGCTTCTCCAAGAGTAAATCCAGCAGCTTTTGTTGCAATCTGCATGATCTGTTCTTGATAGACGATAACACCGTATGTTGATTTAAGTATGGGCTCAAGGTCTGGGTGCATATATTCAACCGTCTTTAGACCGTGTTTACCGGCTATATAATCAGGGATGTTTTGCATCGGACCTGGTCGGTAAAGAGCATTGACCGCAACAATGTCTTCAAACTCTGTTGGTTTAAGCTGCTGCAGCACTTTTCTCATTCCATCTGATTCGAGCTGAAACACGCCTGTCGTATCACCTTTTGCAAGAAGCTCAAACGTTTTAGCGTCTGTAAAAGGAATTTCATTAAGCTTGATCTTTACGTTCTCGTTCTTTTCAATCGCGAACAAAATATTTTCAATGAGTGATAAATTGCGCAATCCTAAAAAATCCATCTTCAATAGGCCAGCTGCTTCGAGCCAATCCATGCTGTATTGTGTGAGTGGAATTCCGTCGTGTCCACTCTGCAAAGGAACTTTTTGAACAAGCGGTGAACCTGATAAGACGACGCCTGCTGCATGAGTAGAGGCATGTCTAGGCAACCCTTCAAGTGTCATAGCTATCTCTACAAGTTTTTTTACATCCGCGTCTGTTGTATACGCTTGCTGTAGACCAGCGGATTCTTTTAACGCGTTTTCTAAAGTGATTCCAGGTCTAGCAGGAATATTTTTAGCTGTCAAATCGATGAGCGATGGAGGAAAATCCATGACTCTTCCTGCGTCTCTAATCGCTGCTCTGGCAGCCAATGTGCCAAAGGTTATGATTTGCGCGACATAATCTGTCCCAAATTTGTTCGCAACATATCTTAAGACTTCATCACGGCGGTTGTCAGGAAAATCAATATCAATATCTGGCATCGTCACCCGTTCTGGATTTAAAAAACGTTCAAAAATCAATTGATGATGGATTGGGTCAACGTTTGTTATATGAAGAACATAAGCCACTAAAGAACCGGCTGCCGAACCCCTTCCTGGGCCAGTAATCATCTTTTCATCATGAGCAAACTTCATGAAATCCCATACGATCAGAAAATAGTCTTCAAAATTCATATTCTTAATGATAGTAAGCTCGTACGAAAGCCGATCTTTAATCTCTGGTGTTATTGTTTCATATCTGTTTAAAAGGCCCTCTTCACACAATTCAGTTAAGTATTCATAACTGTTTCGGTTAGCCGGAACTGGGTATTTTGGGAGAGCTATATTGCCTAGTTCAAGCTTTAAAGAGCATCTCTCTGCAAGTTTAGCTGTTTCGGATAAAGCTTCTGGTACATGTGAGAATAATTCTTCCATCTCATGCTGTGATTTCAAATAAAACTCATTCGTTGGAAGTTTATATCGATCACGATTATTAATCTTTTCTCCTTGCTTTATACATAACAGAATGTCATGAGCGTCAGCATCTTCCTTTTTCACATAATACGTTTCATGCATACAAACTAACGGTATGTGAAATTTTCTAGAGAGAGATTGCAATTGCATGTTTACCGTTTTTTCAAGCCCCGTATTATGATCTTCAAGTCCAAGATAAAAACGATCAGGGAACCAATGCTTATAAAATTCAAGCAATCTATTCAGTTTACCGTCTTCATGATTTTCATTAACCAGGTATTTCTGAATCTCGCCCTCTGAACCAGACGAAATAGCAATCAGGCCGGCAGCATGTTTTGAGATCTCTGTATGAGTAAGTGGTAACACTTCCCCTTCTTGTTTCGTTTGCATAAGCGTAGTAAGTTTTAATAAATTTTCATAGCCTTCATTGTTTATGGCATATAAAAGTATTTTATGTGATGAGCGTATTTTCTCCTTAGTGTTTTGGTGCTGTGTTCCTATTTCGGCTTCTAGACCGATTATAGGCTGGATTCCTGCTTTTAAGCATGCAGTATAGAACTTTAAAGCACCGTACATATTTGATTTATCTGTTATGGCAAGCGCCTTATAGCCCAATTCTTTTGCACATTGAACTAGCTCTTCAATTCGGCAAGAGCTTTCTAGAAGCGAATATTCACTATGTATATGCAAAGGGACAAATCCCATACTCTTCACTTCCTTTCGCACCTGTTTGCAACTTCATTATAGTACAGAAGTTCGCATGTGTTAATGAAACAGTTTTCATTATAGGGAGTTTATTATTTCTAAGATGTTTTCAAAAATTGGAAGTTTTAGAAAATAACTTCTCTTTTAATAAAAATTTTTGCTTTCAAATGTTGTCTTCTATGATTGATGATTGGAGTGCAAGGTGCGAGACTCCTGCGGGACAGGCGGGCAGGTGAGACACTTATACGTGGAACGTACGAATGTGGCTCACCGCCTGCCCCGCGGAAAGCGAGCACCTGGAACGGAAATCATTCACTTCCAAAAGCTACAAAGCGAAAACAGCTTAATAAAAAGCCAAATGAAACGAGCATACACTTCTCAAGTTGTCCATACATTTAGTAGGAGAGGAGGATGTCTCATGGTAAGAGATTTTTTTTCAAACATGATCTTAGACTTTGCCATTGCTTTTGGCGTTTTATTAGGCGGTGCATTAATTGGTGGCCTTGCAGCATTTCTGGTAGGTAAAGCTCCTATATACGAAATGATGGAGCTGGCAAAGAGACTTAAAATATGGGCCATCGTCGCGGCTATTGGAGGAACATTTGATACGATCACAAACTTTGAGCGCAGTTTTGAAAATGGCGCCACTATAGAGATTTTTAAGCAATTAACCTATATATTTGTAGCGATTGCAGGAGCCAATACGGCTATGCAGTTAATTCAATGGCTTAGCCAGGAGAACATCAACTGATGAGGATTCCTCCGCTGTATCAACGAAAAGGCTACCAGCGTTTTTTTGCTGGAATGGCGATAGGATTTATTATCGGCTGGGCATTTTTTTTAATACAAGGCGGCTTGGCTCATGAAAGGCTTATTCATAAATTAGAAGATCAGAAATTAGAGTTAGATGATTATAAGAAAAAAAACGAGATTCTAACTTCTGATGACAAAAGAGCAAATGAAGAACTTGCAAAGAAATTTAAACTTCATGAGATCAATGTAAGGTTTTCAAATTCAGACTCTCAAAAATTATCAAACCTGACAAGAATGCATTTAATAAAAGCAGTTGAAGACGATTTAGAGCATCTTATAGGAGAAGATACAGAAACGATCGCTAAGAGTAATACACTGCTTTTCCAAGCGATAGAAAATAAACCCTATCGCCTCGATGATGATGAACAAGCTTACCGAGTTAAGATTGACCACCTATATCTGTATACAGGAGTGCTTCGAATCTATATTTCTGCAAAGATAAATGAATGATTATGCATAAATAATGGTCGAATTATTACGTTTTTATGAATCTTTGGGCAAAGAAATAGCAATACCTCCTTAATTTGTATAAAATAATGAGTAAAGAAGTGAATATTGGGGGGGAACTACATGATTATCAATCGAAAAGAACTTGCCCGTGAAAAGGTAAAGGAATTACAGAATGGTTTTTCTGCTTTTGCGGAAACGAAAGAAGTAGCAGACCTGATCAAAAGAGAGCTTGCAAAATTAAACTTGAAAGTGCATGAAGATGTAACGGATGTTGGCTCTTGGTTTATCCCTGAAAAAGCTAACTAATTTACGATTTAAAGCATAAAAAGGCCCCCCGATGAGGCCTTTTTTATTTTGCTTGGTATTCTTTACAAAGGTTTCTGAGTTCCGTAAGCACAGACAGCGTTTCATCCTTTGTATACACCGTTGCACCAGATGCCCTCGGATGACCTCCACCGTTAAATTTAGCTGCAATCTTATTTACCACTGGCCCTTTTGAGCGCAACCTTACTCTAATCTGGTCAGGCTCATCCACAAAAAATACCCAAGCCAGCAACCCTTCAACATGAGAAAAAGAGTTTACTAGCAGTGACGCTTCACTGGCATTTATGTTGAACTCATTTAATGTATCTTTCGTTAAATGGATATACCCTACACAATCATCTACTACTGAAAAGTTCTGCAAAACATGTCCGTTTAATCTTACGAGTTTCTCAGAAATCTTATATAAATTCTCATGTATTTCTGATGGAGAAAATCCAGTCTCTAACAATGCTGCTGTATAGCGGTGGGTTTTCTGAGTCGTGTTCGCAAACAAAAATCGTCCGGTATCTCCAATAATACCTGCATATAAAAGTCTTGCTGCGCTTTTATCTAATTTCAGTCCCTGCTCATGTCCTGAAAGGTATAGATCCATAATCATCTCAGAAGTAGAACTTGCTTCTGTATCTACCCAGATTAAATCTCCGTAAGGATCCTCATTCGGATGGTGATCGATCTTAATTACAAGATCGCCTAACGAGTAACGGTTATCACTGATTCTCGGAGAATTGGCTGTATCGCAAATAATAACTAAAGCACCTTGGTATACATCATCTTCAATACCGTCCATTCTGTTCAGAAACGCCAATCCTGCTTCTTCTTCTCCAACTGCATAAACTTCCTTATGGGGATAACTCGCCTTAATAATAGAAGCAAGTCCGCCTTGCGATCCGAGCGCATCTGGGTCTGGTCTAACATGACGATGAATGATGATTTTTTCATACTGTTCAATTTTCTGTAAGATTTCTTCTTTCATAGCAGACTCCTTTTAGATGTCGTTGTGGCAATTATGGTTTTAAACGTTTACAATATAGTGGAGTAAAAATGTGGGGGAGTTTTTTAATGCCGATCTTTATTATTCTTATTATACTTTCTTTTAGTTTGTATGTGTTTTATAAAGTTTCAGAAGTACGTGCAAAAGAACCTTTCTTAAAGCGCTGGACAGGAACAAAAGCAAAAATGGCACTTGGGGCGTTCTTAGCATCATTCGGTTTAAACGAGCTGACTGCTGTAGAAGGCCGCGTGCAGCTTTGGGTCGCACTGATCTTCTTAGCATATGGAATCGTACTATTAATCATGAACTATAAAATGTACAAGCATTTTCTTACACTTGCACGAGAAGAAGCACAGAAAAATTAATAAGTATGGATAAAAAGTCCCTTTAATAGGGACTTTTTTAGTATTCTTTAAAAAAGTTTGGCTTTTAGGAACAGATTTTCTAAATCCTTCACTGACAAGTTGATTGAAGTGTAAGGTGGCGAGACTCCTGCGGGACAAGCGGTCAGGTGAGACCCTTAAAGGCGCAAAGCGGCAAGGGGCTCACCGCCTGCCCCGCGGAAAGCGAGCCACCTGAAACGGAAATCAACTACTCACAAGAACAACAAAGGATAAGAAAAAAGTCTTTTTTATGACCGGTGATCGAGAAGCTGAGCCATCATCATCGCTTTTCCAACAATCTTTCCTTCATGATGAATTTCTACATCTACTTTCCCAAATTTCCGGCTCACTTCCAGAACTCTTGGTATCAATTCAATGTCACTGTCGATTTGAACCGGCTTGATATAGTAGAATGTTACGTTCTCAACAACAAGGTCACCTTTTTTAATTCTTCTCAACGCTTTACGAGCTGTCTCGGTTACTAAAGTCATCAGTACACCATAAGAGACTGTGCCGAGGTGATTGGTCATCTGAGGTGTGATCCTGCAAGTAAACGTAACTTCATTATCCACCTTTTGTTCTTTTAACTCTGTAGTGATCAGGTCATCGAAAGTGGCTCCAACTTGCGGCTGCTTCTGCATCATCTGCATCGCTTTCAAAACATCTTGCCTTGTTAAAATTCCAATGAGTTTATGAGAAGAACCGATAACCGGCAGCAGTTCAATTCCTTCCCAAATCATCATGTGAGCACATGCTGCTACAGATGTTTTTTCTGTAACCGTTAAAGGAGCACGAGTCATGACCTTTTCTACTTGCATGGATACAGGAACTCCAATAATGTCTTTAGAAGTTACTACACCCGTTACACGATTAGCCTGATCCACAACAGGATAACGGCTGTGCATCGTCTCTTGGTTTAATTCATGCCACTTCAAAACTTTATCATGCTGAAAGAGGTAATGCGTTTCATCAATTGGTATCAATATATCAGAGGCTAATACGATATCCTTTTTGATTAAGCGGTCATGTATCGCCTTATTGATCATCGTTGCTACAGTAAATGTATCGTAACTTGTTGAAATCACAGGAAGTTCAAGTTCATCTGCAAGTCTCTTCACTTCTTCTTCCGTATCGAAGCCCCCAGTTACTAAAATCGCACTTCCAGCTTTAAGTCCTAATTCATGCGCGTTCACACGGTTACCAACAATTAAAAGACTTCCAGCATCAACATAACGCATCATCGCTTCTAGTTTCATAGCACCGATAACAAACTTATGAAGCGTTTTGTGAAGCCCTGCGCGCCCGCCAAGTACTTGTCCTTCAACAATATTTACGACTTCGGCGAACGTTAGCTTTTCAATATTGCTCTTCGCTTGTCTTTCAATACGTATCGTACCAACACGTTCAATGGTACTTACGATTCCTTGGTTCTCAGCTTCTTTAATCGCTCGATAAGCTGTACCTTCACTGACCGTTAAATCTTTTGCAATTTGCCGAACGGAGATTTTTGATCCGACATCAAGGTCCAAAATATGCTGCAATATTTGTTCATGCTTGGTAAGCATTACATTCACCGTTCCTTTTACCTGTATCTATCTGTTTTGTTTATTTGACTAATACAGATTATACAGGCATACAAACAGAAACTCAACTTTCCATGTGCATTCTTTTCCTTATTTTCCGATTTGCAGAAATACTTTGTTTCCTGACAGCTCGTTTTTTTAGAGTATCTTTTTTAAACAGCAAGCCAATCAGCAGCATACATGCAAACCCGCTCCATGCAATCGTAAAAACACTTTGCAAAAGAGGACCCTCTAAAGAGAGAACAGGAATCGCTACATAAAGCAGCACACACAACATTAAGACTTTTGCTATTTTTTCTTGGCTCATATAAAATACAACCTCCCTTACTATCATTCGTATGCATAGAAAGAGAGGTTAGAATCATTATACGTTTAAGCTTTCACCGCTTTGAAGCACTTTTCCTTTATTCCCGAGTTTAGATGTAAAAGAAGTCTCTGGATCTTGCTCGATTACAGGAAATGTGTTGAAGTGGATTGGAACAGTTATGTCTGCACCGATCCATTTTGCTGCAATAAGTGCATCTTCAGGACCCATTGTAAAATTATCACCTATGGGTAAGAAGGCAGCGTCAGGTTTCTCAAATTCTCCAATCAATTTCATATCTGAGAATAGAGCAGTATCACCTGCATGGTATAGGGTTTTTCCACCGTGTGAAAATAAAATTCCTGCTGGCATCCCCGTATACACAACAGTGCCATCTTCTTCTTCATAACTTGATCCATGGAAAGCTTGAGTAAACTTTACTTTTCCAAAATCAAACGTACGGCTTCCGCCAATGTGCATAGGGTGTGCTTCCACTCCTTGAGAACTGATGTAATTGGCAAGTTCAAAAGGCGCTACTACTAAGCTGTTGTTTGCTTTTGCAATCTCAACTGTGTCTCCAACGTGATCGTTATGACCGTGTGTTAATAAAATAACATCTGCTTTTACATCGTTAACTTTAATTTTAGCTTGTCCGTTTCCATTAATAAAAGGGTCTATCCAAACGGAATGTTCCCCGGTTTGAATCTCAAGTACTGAATGTCCGTGATACGTCACTTTCATATAACTTACTCCCTCCTCTAATTAGGATGCTAGATTTCATCCTATTTCCTTACATACCCTATTATAGAACAGAAAAAAAGCCCCATTCCAGTAAAAAGGAACGTTGGACTTTTGTGTCACCCCAATTATTTTTGAGTCAATATGGAAACCGCATCTTTATAATCCAGCTGATGTGCTTCAGCAACAGCTTTATACGTTACAAAACCATCCAACGTATTGATTCCTTTTAGTAAAGCTTCATTATCTAAACATGCTTTTGCGTACCCTTTGTTTGCGATTTGAAGTGCATAAGGAACAGTCACATTTGTCAGCCCGATCGTTGAAGTTCTTGGAACAGCACCTGGCATGTTTGCAACTGCATAGTGCAGAACTCCATACTTTTCATAAGTCGGATTATCATGTGTTGTAATGCGATCGACGGTTTCAAAAATACCGCCCTGATCAATTGCAACGTCTACAATTACTGAACCCGGCTGCATCCCTTTTATCATCTCTTCGGTAACGAGCTTAGGCGCCCTTGCTCCTGGGATTAAAACGGCACCAATTACCAATGCAGACTCTTGAACAGCAAGCGCAATATTAAGCGGATTAGATATGAGCGTATTAATTTCTACACCAAAAATATCATCAAGCTGACGAAGACGTTCTGGATTTAAATCTATGATCGTAACGTCTGCTCCAAGTCCCATAGCAATTTTAGCAGCGTTTGTTCCAACCACTCCACCGCCGATTACCGTTACTTTACCGCGTCGAACTCCAGGAATTCCACTTAACAAAATTCCTAGGCCGCCTTTAGGTTTTTCTAAAAATTGCGCACCAATCTGAGCAGCCATCCTTCCCGCTACTTCGCTCATCGGTGTAAGCAACGGTAATGTTCCGTTTGGCAGCTGTACAGTCTCATATGCAATGCCGATAACCTTGTTATCTGTCAGCGCTTTAGTTAATTCAGGCTCAGGTGCAAGATGTAAATATGTGAACAGGATTAATCCTTCCCGAAAGAAACAATACTCCTCGGGCAGCGGTTCTTTCACTTTCATAACCATTTCCATCGACCACGCCTGAACAGGCGTTTCAACGATCACGCCGCCAGCACTTTCGTATTCTTCATCCGAAAAACCAGAGCCGATTCCAGCACCTTTTTGAATAAACACTTCATGGCCAGACGCCACGAGATTTAAAACACCAGCAGGAGTCATAGCTACACGATTTTCGTTATTTTTTATTTCAGTCGGTACACCAATTTTCATCTGTTTTCCCTCCCTATCAATATTGGAAATTATTTCATTATCTATAGTTACCATACCATCTAAGATTCAAAATAAAAAGTTGAAAATCATTATGATTTTTTTGCGGATAAGACAGCATTAAGGTTCCCTAAATAGGAGAAGGTGATTCAGGCTTTGGGTGCTGAATGAAATACCGCAGCTGCAGTTATACGTTGCATAATTTTTTCTCATTTTGTACTACCTATACATTTTTTACTTAAAACTCATTATAGATAGATCAAATAGATACATATCGGCCGCTTTAAACAGGCCCTCTCTTATACCAGCTGGGGTATAAATACCTCTAATTCAAGAAATTTTGAAATAATTCTAGAAATTCCAGGGATAATCCGGCGACATTTGACTATATTCCAGCGAGTTTTGATCATATATCGGCGAGTTGACAAAAATCGTCATATGTTTACTAGCCCTATACCCCTCCTCCCTACAAACATCTCACGTACCTCAACCTTTTAACACACATTTCTCAAAACAAAGTCTAAGTACATTTCCCAAGAATTAAATTAATGGCACTCCAAACAAAAAAGGATAGCTCAACTATGTGAGCCATCCCTTATTAACTACTTTTATGAAAGACTTTCTTCGTCATCTAGCTTTGTTCTTTGCTGTCCTTGATCTACTTTATCAACAATTCCACTTTGGTACGCTTCTGTTATCTGCTGATGAACGGTCATTTCACCTTCAGCATCGTATTCTAACTGTTGATTTGGACGTTTTTCCTTTGCCATGGTAACTTCCTCCTTCAAATTTAAAACCTTAACCATAGTTTTTGTCCTCTGAAGAAAGTTAAACGGTATTAATTTTTGGAAACAAGTATTTTTGATTTCGCTGCATCAATCTGTTTGTGCACTGCATCAAAACCTGTACCGCCTTCTGAATTTCTTCTTTCAACAGCGGTTTTTGGTGATAGCGCAACAAATAAATCGTTTTCCACAAGTGGACACCATGCCTGATATTCCTCAAGACTAATATCAAGAAGATAGCACCCTTTTTGAATACATTGAAGTACCATCTGACCAACTAATTCATGGGCTTCACGAAACGGAATCCCTTTTTTCGCTAAATAATCAGCGAGTTCTGTTGCATTCGAAAAATCTTGATGAACGGCTTTGTTCATCTTTTCAGCATTTATTTTAACCTCATTCATCATTCCAGTCATGATACTGAGACATCCTTTAACTGTTTTTACCGTGTCAAAAACAGGTTCTTTGTCTTCTTGCATATCTTTGTTGTAAGCAAGAGGAAGTCCCTTCATCAATGTGAGTAAAGACATTAACGATCCATATACTCTGCCGCTTTTGCCGCGAATTAATTCGGCCATATCTGGATTCTTCTTTTGTGGCATCATGCTGCTGCCCGTTGTGAAGCTATCACTGATTTCAATGAATCCGAATTCTTCTGAAGACCAAAGAATCAATTCTTCACAAAAACGAGACAAATGCATCATGATCATAGAAGCGTTGCTGCAGCATTCGATTGCAAAATCTCGATCACTTACCGCATCCAAGCTGTTAAGATATTTATTTGAGAATCCTAATTCGTTCATTGTAATGTTTCTGTCGATATCAAAAGTTGTTCCCGCTAGTGCACCTGCACCAAGCGGCATTACATCTGTTCTTTTTAAACTGTCTTGCAATCTGCCCTTATCTCGATCAAGCATCCAAAAATAGGCTAAAAGATGATGCGCTAAGGAAACTGGCTGGGCACGCTGAAGATGGGTATAACCAGGTATAATGGTCTCCACATGTTCTTCAGCAAGATTCAAAAGGGATTTTTGCAATTCTTCAATATGCTCAATAATAAGTAGTGTCTCTTCTTTTACATACAGATGGAAGTCTGTTGCAACTTGATCATTTCGGCTTCTCGCTGTATGAAGTTTACCTCCGTCTGGTCCGATTTTGTCGGTTAACAGTTTTTCAAGGTTCAAGTGTATATCTTCATACTTCACAGAGTAAGATAGTTCGCCTGCTTTCTCTTCCTGTACAAGAGAAAGCAATCCATTCTTAATGTTTTCATAAGCACTTTCATCAATAATATTGCATTGATACAGCATTTTAGCATGCGCAAGACTTCCTTTTAGATCTTGACTTGCCAGCTGCTGATCGAACGAAATGGATGCTCCGAACTCATCTACCCATTCTTCAGGTTGTTTAGAGAAACGTCCTCCCCATAGCTTTTTCACACTTTCACCTCATTTTTTTGAACCATGCTGCTTACTTTTGTAGGTAACCCCCATAGTGAGATAAACCCTTTTGCAGCAGTGTGATCAAATGCATCGTCTGATGTGTAAGTAGCTAATTTTTCATCATATAGAGAGTAAGGTGATTTTCTTCCTTCTACAATCGCATGGCCTTTAAAGAATTTAACACGGACAGTCCCTGTTACATGTTTTTGTGTTTCATCCAAAAAGGCTTTTAACGATGCGTTCAGTGGTGAGAACCAAAGACCTTCATAGATTAATTCTGTCATCTTCTTTTCTATGATCGGCTTAAAATGAGCGACTTCTTTTACTAATGTTAAGTCTTCTAATTCTTTATGTGCTTTAATAAGTGTTGTAGCTGCAGGACATTCATAAACTTCACGTGATTTAATCCCAACGAGTCTATTCTCCACATGATCGATTCGTCCAACCCCATGTGCGCCTCCCCATTCATTGAGCTGGTGAATGAGGTGATCGAGCGATACACTTTCACCATTAAGGGATACAGGAACACCTTGTTCAAATCCGATTTCAACAATTTGTGGCTGATCTGGCGTATTTTCAAGTGATACTGTCATTTCGTATGCTTCTTCAGGCGGAGCTGCCCAAGGATCTTCTAATATTCCGCATTCATTGCTTCTTCCCCACAAATTTTGATCAATCGAAAAAGGATTTTCTTTTTTGATAGGTACCGGAATATCATGCTGTTTTGCATATTGAATTTCCTCTTCACGCGACCAACTCCATTCACGGACTGGTGCGAGCACCTCAAGTTCTGGTGCTAGTGCTGCAACAGAAACTTCAAAACGCACTTGGTCGTTCCCTTTACCTGTACAGCCATGAGCAACAGCAGTTGCACCATATTTTTCAGCTGTCTCAACTAACTTTTTAGCGATAAGCGGGCGGCTTAAAGCAGAGATCAATGGATATTTCCCTTCATAGAGTGCATGTGACTGAAGAGCGACTAATGCATATTCTTCAGCGTATTCTTTTTGAACATCCAATACGATGGATTCAGATGCTCCGATTGATAGTGCTTTTGATTGTATAAAAGGAAGATCCTTCCCCTCACCCACATCCAAGCATAATGCAATTACCTCATATCCTTTATCCGCTAACCACGGTATAGCAACCGATGTATCTAATCCCCCAGAATAAGCTAAAACAACTTTTTTCCCCATATGAAATCTCTCCTCCTGTTGATTATTAAAATGAATAATTGTTTATTTTTATACATTATCGTTTATAAAAATACCATTTAAGATAGTTCATACTATAACAAAATTCCAATGAAAATTGCAAGGTTATTCTTTAAAATGAATAAAAATAACTTTTAACATTTATCTCGCATCAGCATGCACCCTTTTGTACAATAGGGATAGAGGTGATTTATTTTGCAAAATAACTTTGTATGGGATGACAGGCTCGGAATATCCGTGCCGCATTTAAATAAGCCTTGGGGAACGTATGATAAAGCTTCGCAAGCAGCCATTCTGTTGCATTGGGAGAAAATAAGAGGGACGATTCCAGATCGAATCGGGCAAATTGAAAAACACATTAATGAATTCCAAGATCAGTTATCTTCGGAAGAAAATTTTGAAATATCATGTGAGCTGAACTACAAAATTGCCAGTTTAGCCTCCGTCATCAATGATCTTTGGTTATGGTATAGATTGAATCAAAACATCACATCAAAAATACACGGATAAAAAAGAGGATGCATAAGCACCCTCTTTATTTTTTCAGCTGTTGTACGACATGATTCAGCTCTGGCATTATTAATTTTTCCATTCCTAATTTCACAGCTCCAGACGAACCTGGCAGGGCAAATATTGCCGTCCTATCTTTAACACCAGCAATAGCACGGCTTAACATGGCACTCGATCCGATATCCTCAGTGTAGCTTAACATACGAAACAGTTCTCCGAAACCGGTGATTTCTTTATCAAATAAGGGGATGAGAGATTCAATCGTTACATCTCTGGCCGCTATTCCTGTACCACCGTTAAAAAGAACAACATCAATGTTATCATTTTGAATTCCAAACTGCGCGGCATCCTGAATCCATTGTTTATCATCGCTAACAATTCTATATTCTGTGATCACATGATTTTGGGATTTCAAAAATGTCTGGATCAGCTTTCCGCTTTTATCCGTCTCTTCATTTCGTGTATCACTTACCGTTACGATCATGCAATTCACTATTTTCGGTGCTCGTGCTTTATGTTCTTGAACACTCATTTTAGTAACACCTGTTTCTTAATATTTTTCATAAAGATATCTCTTTTGATAAAACTTGTGTGCGATTTCTGTAATTTTTCTAGATTGCTGATAGTTCATGACAGCCCCTAAAGCCATACCGAAAATCGGCAATCCTTGTGTCAGCTTCTTTCTAAGAAGAAGAATGGCCATCATCTTAACCGCTTGCTGAATAGGGTGAGACATCCACGATATATCTGCAATAACATCTTTCCCAGCATAAAAAATAGGATCTTCTTCTTCTCGAATCTCTGCCATTAGCTCGTCCCATTTCTCTTGCTGAAAGCGTTTTGGCATCGTAGCTGCATGATAGACTTTTAGCGATCTCATCATTTCAGCAGGTCTTTGAATGTCATATCCATAATGCATGGCGATCGATTGAACTGAACGAATTCCGAGTGCCACCATTGCTGGTAGATCTGTTCCTAAAAAGAGAAGTCCACCCGTTCCGGCAAGTCCGCCTTGAGAAAAGGAAAGAAGGCGGTTTCGGGCGATCTGTTGATCTGCCATATAAGATAATTGGTCGATCGAGCACTTCTTTAAATCTTCAATCTCAAGAATATCATCCCGAAATACTCTTGCCTCAGAAAGGATTCTTTGTTTAGTATCTAACTGGAATTGAGAGTTTTGTATAAGAGCATGAATATGGAACAATACAGAATCCACATATTCTCCGATTGTCTCCTGCATCTCTTCAGACAGAAGATCCATTTGTCGAGTTGCCCATTTTTCATAAGTACGTCCAAAATCTGTTGGTTCATATGTAAAAAAATCTTCTTCCCAAGCTTTGATTTCTTCCCAAATTTGCTCTTCACGCTCTGTTAACGGCATACTTCTCCTCCTTAAGATCTTTTTTATAGTGTATTATAATCTTTCCTTGAAGTAAAAAAACAGCAGGTTTTCCTTATCCGTTAAAAGGATTTCTCCATTCCATGAGTAGAGCATAATTGCATGACTCCTCATCCTCTAGATAATTAGGAACCAATTCTAACGGCGTTCTGCCACATCTCAACAAGAACGAAATGACTGGATCGTACATGCTTCCTTCCACTACTCTCTCAACATATTCTTGTGGTGAAAGATTGTTTGAATGCTCTCGATACCCGGGCATTCTGCCTCCGCCTAACAAACGCTCTAATTTGAGATGAACAACGGTTTCATACAATGATTGCATCAAGAGTTTGCCAAGGTTCAATTTTCTGTATGCAGGACGGACACATATATCAACAACATAAAGCGTTTTTCCATTGTTATCATGATTTGAGATATATCCGCTGTCCGTTATCTCTTCCCAAGTATGGCGAGGATGACTAGGATCAAAATTCACTAACAGCCCTGTTATTGACCCTGCCAATACTCCATCGATCTCCACACATAATGCTCCATCCTGAAAAAGCGTGATGTGATTTTGCAGCTGCTTCTCATTCCACAATAGTTCAGAAGGAAAAGGAGGTGGAAAGCTTTCTCGTTGGATTTTCATAAGCTCGGAAAAATCCTCTTTATCATAATTACGCACTTTTGCTTTTACATTTTTATCTTTAGCATATAAATATTGTTCCTTTTTGTACATCAGACAGGACTCCCTCATATAGGTGCATACTATTTTAAGTACATAAAAGGGTTTACGCTATAACAATCTGTTTTCCTTCTTTACGGAGCATTTTCAAACAAAAAAACAGCCTTTACATGCATGAGCATGAAAAGGCTGTTTATAAGATTACATCGCAATACGCATCGTATCTCGAGCAATCATAACTTCTTCATTCGTAGGAATGACTATTACTTTTACTGGAGAGTGAGGATAGCTGATAAATGCTTCTTTACCGCGAACTTGGTTTAGAGCAGGGTCCCAATACACACCCATAAATTCTAATCCGCGAAGTACACGCTCGCGAACTGCCGTACTGTTTTCACCGATACCAGCTGTGAAGATAATTGCATCAATGCCTGCCATTCTTGCTGCATAAGAACCGATATATTTATGGATACGGCTAGCAAAAACTTCTAAAGCAAGTTCAGCACGTTCATTCCCTTTCTCAGCTTCACTTTCGATGTCACGAAGGTCAGAAGAGAATCCAGAAACACCTAGCATTCCACTCTTATTGTTCAATACATTAATTACTTCTTCAGCACTTTGACCTGTCTTTTGCATGATATAAGGGATTAATGATGGATCAATGTTACCTGAACGAGTTCCCATTGTAACACCCGCTAAAGGTGTGAAACCCATAGAGGTATCAATTGATTTTCCACCTTCGATCGCTGCAATGCTTGCACCGTTTCCTAAATGGCAAGATAAAAGACGAAGCTGTTCAACCGGACGTCCAAGAAGCTCTGCTGCTCTTTCAGAAACATATTTATGACTTGTTCCGTGGAATCCGTATTTACGAATACCATATTCTTCGTAATATTCGTATGGAAGGCTGTATAAAAATGATTTTTCAGGCATGGACTGATGGAAAGCTGTATCAAAAACGGCAACTGCAGGTACGTTAGGCAATACAGTTTTGAACGCTTTAATTCCAACAACATTGGCTGGATTGTGCAATGGCGCAAGATATGAGATCTCTTCAATTTCTTTTAATATCTCATCTGTGATAAGAACAGAATCATTAAACTTTTCTCCGCCATGAACGACACGGTGGCCAATTCCTTCGATCTCATCAAGGGAAGAAATAATGTTATGTTTAACTAATTTATCTAAAAGCATAGACACTGCTTCTGAATGATCTTGAATATCTTTAATTTCTTTTACTTTTTCACCATTTACTTCGATCGTGAAAACTGAGTCGTTTAATCCGATACGTTCTACAAGTCCTTTTGTCAGTACTTCTTCTTCAGGCATTTGAAGTAACTGAAATTTTAAGGACGAGCTTCCGGCATTAATTGCAATAATTTTAGCCAAAATAGCCATCTCCTTCATATTCAATGAAAAAGAAGGATGCAGTCAGCACACTTCTGTCTCATTTGATACTATAATCCTTCCTTATTTAAACACTGCCCATTGTTAATATCAAGGTTGTAAAACGCTTACACCTTATATTCATGCAATTCAGACTTGAATCCGTTTGCAAACACATAAAAAAACAGCATAGGTTTTATCCCACGCTGTTATTTTTCACGTTCCCATTCTGTTTTAAACCAATCATTCATCTGTTCCATGACATTTCCTAATCCATTTTTGTTCGAGAAGGACGGCAGCTGAGCAAGCATCGCTTGTTTAGGCTTGATAGCTCCTTCTCCATTCTTTTGCAGAAGTAGAATGCTTTTGGCGTGAACAGCAGATTTGAATAATGATTCCGGAAGCTGTAAAAGCCCTAATACCGTGACTGTTTCTTTCATCCACGCTTTAAGCAGCTCAGCTTGTTCACTTTCAAAAATGTTGTTCGGTACAATAAATAGACCTATACCTGCTTCTTTCAAGTGATGGATCGCTTGTTCAATGATTAGATGATGCGCAAATGTATGACCTTCTTTTTCATGGACCTTAAATGCTTTGGAACCTTCATCATCAGGATAATAGCCAACAGGTAGATCTGCAATCACCACATCAACCGGATCAGCATAAAGCGGCTTGATCACGTCTTGATGAAAAAGCTCTACTTTATGTTTTTGTATATTAGCATTTACCCAAGCTAATCGTAAAAGTGTTTCATCCACTTCTACTCCAAAAGCAACTGTTTCTTTATCTTTAAGCTGGTTCATGACAGCTGTTATCAAATTCCCTGAGCCCACTACAGGGTCTAAAAGGGTTAGGGTTTCGGATTTATTAGCAAACTTTTGAACAAGGTAACCTGCAAATAAAGCAACAGCATCTGGCGTCATGGCATGATGAGGCTGAACAGCTTCTTTCATCCCTTTTAATACTGCGAGCTGAAACGCTTTACGTGTTTCTTCTTTGCCGAATTCAGTTAAGTTAATCTTCTTGTATTCATCCGTTAAAACATTCGTTAATTCTTTAGGGTACTCTTTTGGAATCTCCTGAAAAAACAGGTTCTCTCCCGTTTCGACAAGTGCATCTAAATAAGGCAGGTCAAGTTTATCCTTGATTGCCGTTGCTGTATTATCCATCGTTACAAACAATTTTTCTACATCTTTAAAAGAACTCATATCCGCTTCCTCCTAAGTTTACACAGGAAACATTTTAGCAAATCCAAGCTAAAAAATACAATGGTTAACGTTTTTCAGGTTATTTATTATACTTTTGTTTTTATAAATGATTGATTTCGTGTAACAACTGAATTGTTAACAGATACAAATAAAAATCTCCGGTATGTATTGGCTCTACCGGAGATGTCTGATTGCTTATTTTGCAGCTTTAGCCGCTTCGATTGCTGCTTCGTAGTTAGGGTGACTCGTTACTTCACTAACATATTCAACATAAGTAACCATGTCTGAGCTATCGATAACAAAAACAGATCTTGCAAGAAGGCGAAGTTCTTCGATCGCAACTCCGTAAGCCTTACCAAATGAAAGATCACGGTGATCAGAAAGAGTTTGAACATTTTCAATGCCAGCTGCAGCACACCATCTTTTTTGTGCGAAAGGCAAGTCCACTGAAACGGTTAACACTTTTACGTTATCGAGCTTTGATGCCTCTTCATTGAAACGACGAACTTCAGCATCACAAACACCTGTATCAACAGAAGGTACAGCGGCAATTAAACGTACGCTTCCTTTTGAGTCAGCTAGAGTTACTTCTGACATATCGTTTGCCAACACTTTAAAATCGGGAGCTTGGTCCCCTACTTTTACTTCGTTTCCTAGTAATGTAACTGGTTTTTCTTTAAATGTTACGCTCATGATTCATACTCCTCCTCAAAGAAATAATAATATGTACTTTCCCTTTCATCTTAAAGCAATGCAGAAGAAAAAGCTAACGAGATGTTAGCTTTTTTAAAACTCATGATTTTGTGTACTTGATGGTCCTTGATTGTTTTTATTTTTATTCATAATATGCTGCAGTTTATCAATTACACCAGGAGCTAGATCTAAAATTCTCTCATATAAATGTGTGCTATTATCTAAGTGAATCGTTTTAATCCCTGTGTTGCTTACGACAAGGAATGCGATTGGAGTGATTGAAACTCCTCCCCCGCTTCCTCCGCCAAACGGCATCTCTTTCGATTGACTTGAAGTCCCTTGCTGAGTTGATGCACGTGATGATTCTTCTTGATTCCCAAACTCACTTCCGCCTGCAGCAAACCCAAACCCTACCTTTGATACAGTTAAAATCACACTGCCGTCAGGGGTTTCTACCGGATCACCGATAATCGTATTTACATCGATCATTTCTTTTAAATTTTCCATCGCGGTTTTCATTAAACCCTGGATTGGATGTTCACTCATTTTTACATGCCTCCAGTCATATATTCAGAATTCACCTTAGCTGAACGACTTGACATTCGCCAGGACTTTAAGATTTTTAACATAACGACAATAGCATGCCCGATTTTAAATGAAAACATACAAGAGAACCGCGTTTCACTGTGCATGCCTTGAAAAACCGGAACGACAGATATGTTCGGATTTCCTTCCAGCTTAAAGAAAGTATGCATTACTTGAAGAGCAATTCCTTTAAATCCCCATACTGTACCTGCAGCGATAGCAGAAGAGGAAGCTTCTCCAAGTCCAACCGCACTATGCCATTCCACCTTCTTTACTTTTATTTTTTTCAAAAAAGCAGCAAGAATTTTATAAAAGTGATGAATATGACTAAGCATTTTTTTAAAACTTACATATTGATTTTTCAATTGCCGAAAGGACACTTTTTTCTTTTTTTCTTTTTTCTGTCCCATCGTCCCTTGTTTTTCTTCTCTAATTTTAATCGAGTGGTCCTGTGCATCTATACTAATAAGAGGCACGTTCATTTTGTACTTGATAAAACGATACATTCTCAATGTAACGGTAATATCACTATTGTCATTACGGTGAACAAAATACACCGAGATATGAATGGTTGATACACATAATAAGACCAATAGAAAAACCAGAATACCGATAATAAGCAAAATCCAGTTCATACGACTCTTCCCTTCTATTCTTTCATTATGGGCAGAGGTTATTTAATCTAAACTCTCCTGATGTCTGTTACAATAGAAACAGGAATTTCAATGTAAAATTCAGAACACAATAATGAAGCAGAAGGATTTAAGGAGGAATACGGTATGACTGTGCGCAATAAGATTTTCTTTTTTTACAAAAAGGAAGATTCGATTCTAGAGAAGACTGAGCGTTTAAAATCACTGGCGATATCTGAAGGATTCGAAGTAGTTGAGAATGAAAAAGAAGCGAATATTATTGCAAGCATAGGTGGCGATGGCTCTTTTTTACAAGCTGTACGCAAAACTGGTTTCAGAGATGATTGTCTATACGTAGGAGTAAGCACATTAGAATCTGAATTCTATTGCGACTTTCACATTGACGATCAAGCAGGTATGATAGAAGCGATGAAAAATGAGCAGATCGAAGTTAGGAAGTATCCCGCTTTATCGGTAAATATTGATGGACAAGGATCCTTCTATTGCTTAAATGAGTGTTCTCTTCGTTCTTCTATTATTCGAACTCTTGAGATTGATGTGTTTATTGATGACTTGTATTTTGAAACGTTCCGCGGTGATGGATTGATCATTTCAACGCCAACAGGCAGTACGGCATACAATAAGTCTGTAAACGGTGCGGTTGTAGACCCTATGCTCGCTTGTTATCAGATCAGTGAACTTGCTTCTTTAAATAATAATCACTACCGTACCCTCGGCTCCTCATTCTTGTTAAGTGATAACCGCAAAATGACACTTATGATTAAACATGACAATAGCCATTATCCGATCATTGGAATGGATAATGAGGCGATGAGCATTAAACACTGTGAAAAACTAAGTTTTGAACTAACAGATAAACGGATCAAGACGGTAAAATTAAAAGACAATTCGTTTTGGCATAAAGTAAGAAGAAGCTTTCTCTAATAAAACATTTTTTGCAAACTTTGTTGCTTTTGTAAGTGATTGATTTCCGTTCCAGATGCTCGCTTTCCGCGGGGCAGGCGGTGAGCCACATTCGTACGTTCCACGTATAAGTGTCTCACCTGTCTAGTTGCAGTGGCTAGCCCCTCGAGGTCAAAAGTTAAACGGTCAAAAAGGCAAAGTGCGCCTTGCTTGCCCATTCACCTTTTGCTTGTCGGGGCTGAACGAGCCACTTCCAATTTTCGAACTGCCCGCCTGTCCCGCAGGAGTCTCGCATCTTCCACTCCAATCAACGATCTTTAGAAAAGTGCCTATTAAAGGTTCGCGCAGCTTCCCTCAACTGCGCAAATTCAAATGAGGTTTAAACAATTTCATAATTCCACTTCTCTCCATAAGTCTTATAAACAATAAGAGCCTGCAGTTCACACCGCAAGCTCTTTTTTGATTAGTTTTTTAAAATATTGGAAGTGATTGATTGACTGAATTTACGTTGTTTTCTCGTAAACAATGTCACCGTCTACAATCGTATATACAACATTAACATCAAGAATTCCGTCTTCAGGCGTTTGAAATAAATCTCGATCTAAAACAGTAAAATCAGCGATATATCCTTCTTTAATCAAACCTCTATGGTGCTCTTGCATAATTGCAGCAGCACTGCCGGATGTATATATGCCAATTGCTTCGTACATCGTTAATTTCTGCTGTGGTACATATCCTTCGTGATTCTCTCCTGGCTTCCTTCGTGCTACAGCAGCAAAGATTCCAAGAAGAGGATTAACAGGTTCGATTGGAGCATCTGAGCCACCTGCACAAATTAACCCTTCATCAATCAATGTTCTAAATGGAAAAGCATACGGAATTCTGTCTGTTCCAAGCCTTTCAATCAGCCAAGGAAAATCTGAAGCAACAAAACCAGGCTGTATATCCAAAATGACTGAAAGCTGCTTCATATCTTTAATCAATTCCTCATCAACGAGTCCAACATGTATCAGACGATCTCTTCCCTTTTTGGGCGGACACTTTTTTATAACAGCAATCGTTTGCTTAAGAGCCATATCCCCAATAGTATGTACGGCAATATTCATGCTATTTTCTCGAGCAATTTGAACAAGTTGTAGTAATCCCTCATCTTCATGTATGGATACTCCCGATGTCTCAGGAGCATCATTGTATGGCTGAGACAACCAAGCTGTGCGGCCACCGAAAGCTCCATCTGCAAAAATTTTCAAAGCACCATATTCTACAAAAGGTATTTGGTAGTCTTGTTTAATTTCTTTAAAGTCGTTCAACGCTTCATGATGGACTAAAAGATGAGCACGAAACTTTAAACGTTCCTCATCTATTACAGACTTATAAGCTTTCAACGGTCTTTCAACATAACCATAATAACTTAAGTCTTCCGAATGCCCTCCCGTAATACCTAATGAATGAAGATGCTGAACAGAAGTTTTCAGTGCTCGATTTAAATACTCTTGAGTTACTTCTGGAACCACTTTCTTAACAAGCTCTGCGGCAGCATCATGTAACAAACCGGTTGGTTCACCATTGCTGTCCCTTACGATAATTCCACCTGCAGGATCAAGTGTTTTTTTTGTAATCCCTGCTAAATCAAGTGCCTTAGAGTTGGCTAAAAAAGCATGACGGCAAACTCTCGATAATAAAACGGGTCGACCTTCTGATATCGCATCCAGCTCATTTTTGTGAAAAATTTTACGGTCGATAAAATTATTCTCATTCCAGCCTTCACCGATCAGCCACTCATCCGTTTCAAGTGTTTTTACTTTCTTTCGAAGTGCTCTTTCCATCTCTTCAGCAGACTTCATTTCAGAGAGGTCTAATCTGATTAATTTCTCACCATGACCAATCAAATGCAAATGACTATCTACAAAGCCTGGGTACATGACATTTTCCTGTAAATCAATCTTCCTGATGATGCGTTCAAAATACTTGTCTGTTAATTCTTTTTCAGTCCCGGTTTCGGTGATTATACCGTTCTCCACAAATACAGCTTCACAGAATTCACCTTCAGTAAGCATCGTGCAAATCTTCCCATTATGAAACAAAGTTCCCACGTTAAATTACCACCTTTAACTAAACACTTTTTCTAAAAATAAGTATAACTTTTATCAAAGCAAAAAAGCAGATGAATATCTGCTTTTCAAAAGAAATCATCTTGTTTTAGAAGCTTCTATCTGACGAAGTTCAATACGCCGAATCTTTCCAGACGTTGTTTTCGGAAGATCGCTTACATATTCAATCGACCTTGGATATTTATATGGTGCAGTAAGCTGCTTTACGTGTTCTTGCAGTTCTTTTGTTAAGATATCCTTGTTAGCTGATTCGTCGCGAAGTACAACAAAGGCCTTAACAATATGTCCTCTTATTTCATCAGGGCTTGCAACTACAGCGCACTCTTTAACAGCTGAATGCTTTACGAGGGCATCCTCTACTTCAAATGGACCAATTGTATATCCAGATGAAATGATGATATCATCACCTCTTCCTTCAAACCAAAAGTAGCCGTCAGCATCTTTTTTCGCTTTATCCCCTGTTACATAATAGTCTCCTCTAAAAGCCATCATTGTTCGATCCTGGTCTTTGTAATACTCTTTAAAAAGAGCCGGGCAATTTTTATGAACAGCGATATCTCCAACCTCTCCTGCACCTACAGGATTTCCATTCTCATCAATGATTTCTACATCATTCCCCGGTGTTGGTCTGCCCATAGATCCAGGTTTGATTTCCATGCCTTCCATTGTTCCGACTAACAATGTATTTTCAGTTTGTCCATATCCATCACGTACATTGATATGGAAATACTTTTCGAACGTATCGATAACTTCTCTATTTAGCGGTTCGCCTGCAGATACGGCACTTCTTAAATGCGGCAAACGATATTGATCTAAGTTATCCACTTTAGCCATTAATCGATACTCTGTAGGTGTACAGCATAAAACAGATATTTGCTGGTCTTGCAAAAGCGTTAAATATTTTTGCGGATCAAACTTTCCTTGGTATACAAATCCTGTTGATCCAGTACCTAAAGTTGATAAGAAAGGACTCCAAATCCATTTTTGCCAGCCTGGGCCTGCTGTTGCCCAAACTTTGTCATTCTCTGAAATGTTGAGCCAGCTTTTAGCAGCTGTACGTATGTGAGCATATGCCCAGCCATGTGTATGAACAACACCTTTAGGCTGCCCAGTAGTACCTGATGTGTAAGATAAGAAAGCCATATCATCTTTAGAGGTTTCAGGCGCTTTGTAGGAAACGCTTACATTATTCGTTATGGCTTGAAGGCTTAGCCAGTTATCCGTTTCTCCGTTAGCGCTAATTTTATATGTAAGAGTTGGCAGGTCGTCTTTGATATCATTCACTTGCTCTGTAAAACGATAATCTGCAATGATTGCCTTTGCTCCACTATGCTGCACCCGATAACTTAAATCTTTCGCTCTTAGCATTTCAGAACAAGGTATAACAGAAATGCCTGCTTTTAAGCAGCCAATATAAACGGCATACGTTTCAATTAATCGAGGCATGATGATGAGTACACGGTCACCTTTTGTGAGCCCTAACTCTTCTAATGAATTTGCAATTTGATTAGCTCTATCTAAAAGGTTTTTGTAAGTGATCTCCTCGGTTGCATTTTCTTCATCCATCCAGATTAAAGCTTTTTTATCAGGGTTTAAAGCGTATTTTTCCATTTCTTCCGTTAAGTTATAAACATTCGGAGCAATTAAATTCATGTCACGTCACCCTTTCGATATATATTCGTGTTGATCAACTCCATTATAATATATTTTAGAAAATTTATAAAATTAAGTCATTATAAGCCAAAATAAAAAGGAGCGGGGACAACCCGCTCCGTTAGCCATTTACTATTTATTTTGAGTATCCACCTAGAGCTTGAGCTACTAGACGCTTAGTGATTTCTCCACCTACAGATCCGTTAGCACGAGAAGTGCTGTCTGGTCCTAGGTTCACACCGAATTCAGAAGCGATTTCATACTTCATTTGGTCTACAGCTTGTTGTGCACCTGGTACTACTAATTGGTTTTGGTTTGCCATGTTGTTTCACCTCCTTTGTACTAATAATGTGTGTCTAAATGGCCGATTCAATTCTTGGAAATTGTTGTGTGCATTGCCATTTAGGATATTAGTTAAGAAGAAGACTTATGAAAGTAGTTGATTTCTGCTCCAGGTTGCTCGCTTTCCATGGGGCGAACGGTGAGCCTCCTGCCGCTTTGCGCCATTAGGAGTCTCCACCTGACCGCTCGTCCCATAGGAGTCGGCAACCTTACGCTCCAATCAACTTACAAAGAAGATACCATCCAATGCAAAAGCAACAGCTCTTAAATAAAAAAAAGCCCGCACAATGTGCAGACTTTTTCACCTGGTTAGTATCTTGTTGCTGAAATTTTTTCAGAGTTGAAGCGTGCCAGAATCCACGCGCTACATGTTATTAGGTGTTTATGAATTTCTTCATCAAGGTGTTTCTTTCTAATCTGTTACTTCTTCAATAACAAGTTGATTGGAGTGTAAGGTGCGAGACTCCTGCGGGACAAGCGGTCAGGTGAGACCCTTAAGGCCGCAAAGCGGCAAGGGGCTCACCGCCTGCCCCGCGGAAAGCGAGCAACCTGGAACGGAGATCAACTGCTTTCAAGAACACCATTGCTTTTACTAAAACAACACCAATGAAGATAATTTTCATTTTTTAAAGCAAATCATCAAACGTTTCGTCAGTTGATTTTCCTTCTTCAAGAATCATCGTTTCAACAGTGTTAACTGCTTCCTCGATCAATTCTTCAAGGTTTTCAATATTTTTCTCGAATTGAATCGCTTTTTCTCGCTTCGGTTTTGTTTTCGGAGCTGATGGCAAGAAAATGGTACAACAATCTTCATATGGACGAATTGAGATCTCATAGGTTCCGATCTTGTGCGAGATATTCATGATCTCAAGTTTGTCCATCGTAATAACCGGGCGCAGAATAGGTAAGTTCGTTACTTCATTAATCGCATACATGCTGTGCATCGTCTGACTCGCTACTTGACCAAGGTTCTCTCCGTTTGCAATAGCCATCGCATGGTTATTTTCTGCTAATCGTTCCGTAATTCTAAGCATGACACGTCTCATGATTGTCATGCTGTAGCTGGAAGGAATCTTATCTTTTATCGTTTGCTGAATTTTAGTAAAAGGAACAACATGAAGCTTGATCTTTCCTCCGCTATAGCGAGTAAGTTCTTGCGTTAGGTCAACTACCTTTTGCTTTGCGCGCTCACTTGTAAAAGGAGGACTGTGAAAATGTACACCTTCAATACGAACACCGCGCTTCATTGTTAAATATCCAGCAACAGGGCTGTCGATACCGCCTGATAACATCAGCATCGCCTTACCTCCGACACCTATTGGCAGACCTCCAGCTCCTTCAAAAGATTTAGAGCTGATGTAAGTCCCTGTATCTTTCACTTCTACTTTTACATTTACCTCTGGATTATGAACATCAACCGTTATACCTTCTGTGTTTCTTAAAAGGTATCCTCCTACTTCTTGGTTGAGTTGCATCGAGTTTACAGGAAATGACTTTAAAGATCGTTTTCCTGTTACTTTAAACGTTTTTTTACCTTCAATTGCTTCATTAAGTGCCACTAGTGCAGCTTTCTGTATTTCTTCTAGATCGTTTTCAGCTCTTACAGCTAAACTAATCGAATGGATACCAAAAATATCCTGAAGCGATTTAACAATAGGTTCATACGCGTGCCCATTTAATTCAATAACAATCCGATCAAAAAGTTTAGCCATTTTCAAATCGCCATATGGCCGCATCTTTCTTTTAACTGTCTCAAAAAGCTGTGATTCAAAATGTCTTCTATTTTTCCCTTTTAGTGATAATTCTCCATATCGCACTACTAAATGATCATAAATCATCTTCATTACCTCATTACCTTTTTAAAATTTATTATTTCTTCTTTCAATATCTCAAGCGCACGTTTTGCCTCTGCCATTGTGTTTTCATATGAAGTGCTCATCCGGATAGCAGTGGATGCCCGTTGTTCACCTAATCCCATCTCAATGAGGATGCGGCTGGCTCCGCCTTGTTTCGATGAGCAAGCAGAACGCGTAGACACATAAACGTCCCTTTTATCAAGAGAATGAATAAGTACTTCTGGTTTAATGCCTTGAACAGAAAAATTGATAATATGAGGTGCTGAGTGATGCTCTGGTGTATTAACTTCAACACTCTCTATCTTCTTCAATTCTTCAAGCATAAATTGTTTAATTGTGAGCAAATCCTTTTTCTTATCTTGCATCTCCTGAAGGATTAGTCTTAATGCTTTCGCCATGGCTACAATCCCAGCAACGTTTTCTGTTCCTGCTCTTTTCTTTAATTCTTGCTCTCCACCTGTAAATAAAGAAGATAAAGACACGCCATTTTTCACGAAAAGAACACCATTCCCTTTTAGGCCGTGAATTTTATGTGCGGATATCGTGCATAAATCTATTCCCCATTCCTTTAGTGGAAGGTCGATCTTGCCAACACCCTGCACATTATCCACATGAAAAAAGATCTTTCGGTGTTGCTTCAACATCTTGCCTATCTGCTCTATAGGCTGTATCGTTCCTGTTTCATTATTCACATGAATAATAGATACAAGTATCGTATCAGGTCGTATCGCACGTTCAAGATCTTCTATAGAAATTAAGCCCTCATGATTGACGGGCAGGTAAGTTACTTCAAAACCCTTTGATTCTAAATATTGAAAGGACTCAAATGAAGATGCATGCTCAACAGAAGTGGTAATAAGGTGTTTGCCTCGATTTTGATGCTGAAAAGCAATCCCTTTGATTGCGATATTGTTGCCTTCTGTTCCTCCAGAAGTAAAAATAACTTCTGATGGCGCAACTTCCAGTAACTGAGCAATTGACTTTCTTGCTTGTCCAAGCAATTTCTCAGCTTCTCCTCCCTTAGAATGCAGAGAAGATGGATTAGCAAAATATTTTTCAGACACCGTGACAAAAGTATCAAGAACGTCCTTATAAGGCTTTGTTGTTGCACTATTATCCAAATAAATCATTTTTGAATCCTCCAATTATCCATTCCATACCGTATCTAAACACACATTTCATTATCATACCATAATTTAGATATGGTGCGCATCTTCACATTTTATATAGTTTTTGTTAACCCTTAAAGATTCAATCTTTTTGAACAGCAAAAAAACTGCAGGAATAGTACCTGACAGTTTTTTATACGTGTGACTTTAAGTTAATTTCCATCTCTTTTAGAATTCCTGGCTGTATACTTTCTATTGCGGATGCTGCGATTTGAAGTGCATCTTCATACTGGTAATTTCGAAAAGCGATTTCAGCTTCAATCAATCGAATGGATACGGATTGATAAGAGCTTCTGAATCTGTTTCCATATTGAATCAGTCTCTCCGCTAGATATGCGTTTTCAATCATCTGAGACGTTTCTTCATAGCCTTCGTTTACAGCTTCATGTGCTTTATTTAGCACATACGAAACATCAGACATTTCAAGTGGTTTTTCATCAAGTTTTTTTGAAACTTCAATGATATATTCTTCTGCTTTTCCAATCGTGATCAAATAGTGTTCCGGAAGTCCGGGCAAGTTGCTTTTTTGAACCATTCTTCTTGCTTCTAAAAGCTTTTTTCTTAATTCTTTCAAGTTTTGTTTCGTATCTAACTCATCTTTTCTAAGATTATGAAGCATCTCTTCATAGACCTTTTGAGAACGTTGAAGTTCTTCCATCTGTTTCTGCATCTCTTCCATCATCTCACGGATGACTGAAAAGGATTCTCTTTTTTCATCGATCGACTCTTCAATGATGATGAATCGGCTTTGCAGCTTATGGAAAAGTTTTTCTATTTTCTTTTGCATGTCAGCTTCATTTTGTTCAATTAGATAGGTAGAAGAAACGATTTGAGTTTCATGCTTAAGGTTTTCAATTCGGTCATGAAGGTCTTCAATATTTGAGAAAAAGACTTCTCTTTCTTTCAGAACATATTGTTTAGAATGAACCTCATTCTCTAGCATTTCATATAATTGATCCATCTTTTGAACGGTTTCGTCCAAGTCTTTCTGAGCAGAATCTAATTCAAGCTCATACACTTTGTTTAAGGCTTGTTCGTTTAGTTCTTTTAATGAACTGATTTCTTTCTCGATTCCGATATGATGAAGAACATAGCCTTGCTGCTCCATCTCAGTAAAACCAGCGCTTAGTTCTTTAAGGGAATTGGGAATATCTGATTGCAGGATTACAAGCAGCTCTGGTACACCTTGCATCTTTGTTTTACATACAGAAATTCTGTTCAAGCTTTCTACAAGTCTTTGTCTTGCTTCAAGGTGGCTCCCTTGAACTGTCAGAGATTCAAATGTTTCAAATAAAGATTTGATTTCATCAAGTTCCTTATCAAAAATTGGTGCTGTCTGACCGAGAGCTCGGATGTGAGTTAAATAATACTTTTTCGTTTCCTGAAGCTTCTCTTTTGCTTCGACGATTTCTTCTCGATTCAATTCTTCACTCGTCACTAACTCATTAATTTCAGAAGTTATCTCTTTGATTCTCGTATCCATTCTTTCTAAAGATTGGTTAACGCCCAATAGAATAGTACGAGCTTTTTTAAAACGGTATTTATCTGTATACTCTTCAGCATCAAATAAATTTTCTTCTAAATTCGGAAGGTGTGTTGTTACCATCTCGTCCCATTCTTGACGCCACATTTCGAATTTCTCTTCCGTTTCACCAATCATCGCCATACCCTTCACTTTTGATATCTCTTCTGTTAATGGGCGATTCATAATTTGCATTTTCCATGCTTCCAGTCGGTCAATTTCTTTATAAATTCTCCGGCGTGACATGGTACCGTAAAGGATCAATGCTAGGAATGTAACTATGGCAATGACTATGTATATCATCAGAGGCACCCTTTCTATCTGTTCAAAATTTCTCAATCAATTGTATTATGTATTAAGTATGTAATTTCTTTTTAACAATCACTTTTAAATTATACATCTGTAAAATTGCAGTTTAATGCTTTTATGATAACATGTAAACAAACATTTGACGCAAAAAAATTGCATAATCTGATATTTTTTTTCCAAATTAATGAAGAAATTGTCGAAAGGAGTAGAAAAAAGGATGTATTATGATGGTCATGTCCATACCCCCTTTTGTCCACACGGATCAAAAGACACATTAGAAATGTATATCGAAAGAGCTATTTCTCTTGGCATAAAGGGCATTACGTTCACAGAACATGCCCCATTACCTAAAACATTCACAGATCCTGCTCCAACTAAAGACAGTGCCATGCTTTACGATCAGTTAGGGAGTTACTTTGAACAAATTAAAGAATTAAAAAAATTCTATGAAAAAGAAATTGAAATATATACAGGGTTAGAAGTGGATTTTATAGATGGCTATGAAGATGAGACCGGACAGTTACTTAAAGAAGTTTGGCCTGAGCTTGACGATGCCATTCTTTCCGTTCATTTTTTGCAGATTCAAGAAAACTACTATTGCATGGATTATGACGAGAATGTCTTTAAAGAAATGATCAATAAAACGGGAACCCTATCTGCTCTCTATTCCTTATATTTTGAAACAGTAAAAAAATCCATTGTACATTCATTTGGGAAGTTTCAGCCAAAAAGAATAGGTCATATAACACTTGCGAAAAAATTCCAGACACTCTTTCCAGCTGAATTCAGCATTGAAAAGGAGATAGATGAGGTTTTAACGGCCGTGTCTGAACGCAGCTTGACCCTTGATTATAACGGTGCAGGTGCGGTCAAACCATACTGCCTAGAACCTTATCCATCTAACTGGATCGTAAAGGAAGCTCAAAAAAGAAAAATCCCTCTCGTTTACGGGTCGGATGCCCATAGCGCTAAGGGACTCGGTCAAGGATTTCATCAGCTAGTTCCATCTGCAGCATTAACTTCCCCACTTCTCCTGAATAGAGCCGAATAAAGGCTTCTGAACAGCAGATAGCAGGGGATTTTTTCTTTCAGGCTGGCAAACACACTTATCAAACCAGTTCACCATCCATTTTTTATAAGGCTGGATAAATGTTTCCGTCTCTGCAGATATTTGATACACTTCTGCCAAATATAAAGGGTGAAGAAAAGGAAGCATCATCATGTCCTTAAACTGAATGGTTAAAAAGTCCACAGGCTGTCTTCTGAATTCCTTTTTCTTCATGCCTCTTTCAAACAGTGTTTGCAGAAAATATTTTTCCTTAACTAAATACGTAGACATGAGTTCTCGAACTAAAGTGGAATCAAGTGTCATTTCACGGTAGACAAATCGGGCTAGAGGAAGATTTCTTTGTTGATAGATCAATAAGGCTTCAACCACTTCGATAAAACTTCCTTTAACCGTTGGAGAGCTCGATGTATGATAAATGATTTCAATTCTTCTAATATATCCTTCGAAAAATGAAGTGATCAATTCTTCGAGAAGCCCTTTCTTCCCTCCAAAATGGTACGAGATCAATGCAAGGTTCACTCCTGCTTTTTTCGCTATTTGCCTAACAGTCGTTCCTTTGAAACCTTGGCTTGTAAACAGAGCAATCGCTGCTTCCGCTATTTTCAGTTTCGTTTCCATCGGATCTGCCTTCATTTTCTTCCACCGTCCTTCCCTCTCATGTATAAAATTCTTGGGCGGCAGACATAAACCTTTAATAATCGCTCGACAAATAAGGGCTTTTGGGTGTATAGTTCAACATTATTTGATAGGATTGAATAAACAATTTATCAGGTTTGGAGGAATCTTGATGTTTTCCGTTAAACAATATAGTACAAACAGAAATGAAGCGTACTCTCTCTTATTTAAACAGCTCTCTGCATTGTTAGAAGGTGAGACAAATCCAACTGCAAATCTTGCGAACGCTTCAGCACTATTAAACCAATTTCTAGACAGAGTAAACTGGGTAGGATTTTATACCTTTGAAGAAAGTTCTAATCAATTAGTATTAGGCCCGTTCCAAGGACTGCCTGCATGTGTCAGAATTCCTCTTGGCAGAGGTGTGTGCGGAACGTCAGCTCAAAATCAGGAAACACTAGTTGTAAAGGATGTTCACGAATTCCCTGGTCACATTGCATGTGATGCTGCTTCTCAATCCGAAATTGTCGTACCTCTTGTAAAAGACGGAAACCTTTTAGGAGTTCTAGATATTGACAGTCCTGAAAAAGCACGGTTTGATGAGGTTGATCGTGAGAATCTAGAGAAATTTTGTGAAATTTTGCTTCAGTATATTTAATTCCGTAGCTAAAGTAAAAGCACTGTGCAGTCAATAGCACAGTGCTTTTTTGATTACAATTGATTCAATCCATGTTCTAAATCAGCCCAAATATCTTCCCATGCTTCAAGACCTACAGACAAGCGTAGCAGTTGATCACTGATCCCCATCTGTACTCTGTTTACCTCTGGAACGACAGCATGTGTCATCGTAGCAGGATGCTGAATAAGTGTTTCAGCGTCACCAAGGCTTACAGCAATCTTAATTAGTTTTAAGTAATTCATAAACTTCTGAGCCGTTGCCTTGTTACCTTTTACCTCAAAGCTTATCAATCCGCCTGCATTTGACATCTGTCTGTTCGCAAGCTCATATTGCGGGAAATCTGAATCACCCGGGAATAATACTTTACTTACAGCATGGTGTTCTTTTAATAAATTCGCCAGCTTCTTTGCATTATCGCAATGACGATCCATTCGAACTGGAAGTGTTTTTATTCCACGAAGAAGCAGCCAAGCATCAAACGGTGACATGACGCCGCCAATATCTTTTTGTGTTGTCATGGCTAGATGACTCATCAGCTCTTTTTTACCTACCGCAAGACCACCTATCACATCACCATGCCCACATAAATATTTAGTAGCACTGTGTATTACCACATCGCAACCTAATTCAAGCGGACGCTGAAGATAGGGAGAAGAAAATGTATTATCAACTACAACAGGTATTCCATGTTCTTTAGCAATAGCAGCTACCATTTTTAAATCAACAAGCTTCATTGTTGGATTAATGGGTGATTCAATATAAATGACTGTTGTATGATCGGTAATCGCTGATCGGATGGACTCTTCATCGTTCATCGGATGAAAGTTATGTGTAATGTGATACTTTTCCTCCATAAGCTTCAGAAGTCCAAACGTACATCCATACACTCCTTCAGAACAAAGAATATGATCCCCCGTTTTGGTCAAACCAAGTAAAATGGCAGATACTGCAGCCATTCCTGAACCAAATGCAAGTCCTTTTTCTCCATTTTCCATAGCCGCAATCCGTTCTTCTAACATCGCAACTGTCGGATTGCTCAGTCTAGAATATATATAACCTTCCTGCTCTCCAGCAAACCGTGCAGCACCTGTTTCAGCACGATCAAAGACAAACGTAGATGTCTGAAAAATCGGAGGTGACAGGCTTCCGCTATGCTGATCAGCATTGTATCCCTTGTGAATCACTTCTGTTTCAAAGCGTTTTGTGTCCATTTTTACTTCTCCTTTTAGGGCGTTTTAAAATGTAAGC
The DNA here is from genome assembly GCF_043558025.1 of Fictibacillus sp. UD. Lineage (NCBI taxonomy): Bacteria > Bacillati > Bacillota > Bacilli > Caryophanales > Fictibacillaceae > Fictibacillus > Fictibacillus sp. UD. Next base: position 121,429 of record NZ_JARUHH010000001.1, on the reverse strand, counting down.
GCTTTCTTAATACTATCATATAGAATTTGAAGACAATTTACAATTTGTCCCGAAAAATGTTCTATGTATTTGTGATATAGTTGACATAGCTAGAGAAAAAAGTTTATACTGTTCTTTGTGTAAAATAAGCGGCACTGTGTCCATCATTTGTTTTATTTTGTACCCTGATTTTTGTAATCTGGGAACATCGTGTAGCTTCATGGCTGCTGAAGTGAAGTTGTTTTTTATACAAAATAGGCTTATGAAAAGGTCATAGTCACTGTTATTGTTTTAACACAAAACAAACACGTGAAGGAGGAGTCAATTATGGCTCGATATACAGGTTCAACATGGAAAGTTTCCCGTCGTCTTGGAATTTCTCTAAGCGGAACAGGAAAAGAATTATCAAAGCGTCCTTACGCTCCAGGACAACACGGTCCTACACAACGTAAAAAAATCTCTGAATACGGTTTACAGTTACAAGAGAAGCAAAAGCTTCGTTACATGTACGGTGTAAACGAGCGTCAATTCCGCCGCATTTTTGATGATGCTGGAAAAATGACTGGTATCCACGGTGAAAACTTCATGGTTCTTTTAGAATCTCGTTTAGACAACGTAGTTTACCGTCTTGGTCTTGCTCGTACTCGTCGTGCTGCTCGTCAATTAGTAAACCACGGCCACATCACAGTTAACGGAAAGCGTGTTGACATCGCTTCTTACCGTCTATCTGCTGGCGATGTAGTTGGTGTTCGTGAAAAATCTCGTAACTCTTCAGCTATTAAAGAAGCTATCGAAGTAAACAACTTCGTACCTGACTTCTTAACGTTTGATGAAAACAAAATGGAAGGTACTTTCACTCGCTTACCAGAGCGTTCTGAACTTCCAGCTGAGATCACTGAACAGCTTATCGTTGAATTCTACTCTCGTTAAGCGACACGCTTCTTAAAGAGTAGTTACAAAAACCCTAAAATCCCTTATGTATCAAGGGATTTAGGGTTTTTCTTTTTTCTGTGCTTTGTATAAATTTAGTATTCTCCCATAGTCATTTGGGGAAGAACTCTAGGGAGCATTTACATTATTGGACAGGCGCCTAATATTTATGAAAAGTGTTTAGAATATTTTCTGAAAAATGAAGGTGTTAATTAGCAATCTTAAATGTTTGAGAGTGAAAGTATAATCCGTATATTTTAGTTATATTCATTCAAAGACCCATTTAAAGATCATTTTTATGTAATTTTCTTCTCCTATATAATTATAGGGTTCTTTTTCGTGAAATTCATAACTCCATTTTGAAACCATAAAATCAGCTTTTGCCAAATTTATTACGTGGGATTCACATTTTTCAATATCTTCTTTTGAAAATTGACTGTTAAAAATTATATTTTCACCTATTTGATGAGCAATCCAATTACGAGATATTCTTCCATTATGTAATATACTTATATTATTGTTAGAAATTTTAAAGAGTTTTTGGGCCCCTTTTAATGTTTTTAGAGATTCACCTAAGAGTAAACCATTTAGTTTATCAACATATGATAGATATTCCTCAGTCATAAAGTCTAGTTTCTCTTCCTCTAATTTAGAAACAAGTTCTAGCCATTTAACCATTTCTTTGCAGGTAAATTCATATTTTTGACTTAGCAACAATAAGCGTCCGACTATTGGAGAATACTGTTTCATAGTAATTAAATCATTTGATGTTAACCACATATTTTTCCCTCCTAATAAATGACTAAAATAAAAATGGAAAATCTTAGCTATAAACGAATGAAAATTTAGCTTTTCTCTCTAATTAGAATCTTAAAAATGTTAAAGAACAGTTGAATGTAACTGTCTTTCAATCGAAACTCTAGCTATAACTTTTTATTTTATTTTGTCTTCCTTTTTGTCTAAGTCATTCATTAATCTATGACAGTTTGGACATAATGCTAAATATAATTTTCTGCTGAATCATCAAAAATCTCGAAAAGAAACACCTCAGTGTTTTTATCTTCCGCTTCAACTGATTTTTATTTTCTCGTGTTAGCTTCTGAATCCCCAATCAAGCCACTCCCTGTGTAATGAAGAAATCCGTTCTTCCATTCATCTTCATATGGGAACTAAAATAATCCCTAATAAGAACTATGGTATTAGTAGTAAGTAAATATCTCATCCCATTATAACAATTGTGTTTAAACAATTCTTGAATGTAATAAGTACTAGAACCTTTCCCTACCGATAAACCGGGATTAAAGCTCACTTCTAAACACTCTCCATTTATTAATTAGCATTAGTTTCCATTTTCAGTTATAATTCTACCATATAATTCCTTAGGGGAAGAGGATATAAATGTTGTATAAAGTTTTAGCTTCTAAACTCTTAGAGACAATTGAATCTGGAAAAACAAAATATTCATTTACAATGTGTGGATTTCAGTTTGGTTTCGAGCACAAAACTGATAATTCTGGGCAAATGGCTAAAGTTGACTTTGACAATATTCAGACAACCAAAGATAAACAAGGGTACTTCGATTTTATAGGTATTACAGTACCATGGTCAAAAATTACTCATGATCAGCTTTTTAAATACCTTTTGTCTTCAACTACTTAGAGGAAAGTGAGTAGATTTGGAGAGGAATTAAGCCCAAGTGTTTTGAACTTAATGATCATATAAGTAAAGAAAAAACCAGATACTCTTGAGCCTTTTGATTTTAATGTTTAAACAAGAAATAAATTTTGGTAGAGAAGATTGGCAAAGATGAGCACTAATTACCAAAGACCGAGAGATTTAATTATGGGTTATATAAAGATGATGTACAAGCATAACAATGTTAAGTTATTATCACGCTATAAAAACTCCGATGGATTATTATTACCGCCTAAAAACGATTCTGAGGCAGAAGCTTTGTTTATAGGTGAAATTAAAGAAAAGTTCCGAGCTCATATTAAGGATAAAGACATTAATAAACATATAAAAAATATCGGCAACAAAAGTTAAAAACGGCTCCAATAGAATAAAGCCAGCCTATGGGTTGCTTTTTCATTTATCTTCAATAAGAACAAATGTTCATATGTAATTATCCTAAAAGGAGTGTTTCATTTGAGGTACGATATTATGTTTTCTGTTAAGTGCCCTACCAAAGGAAGAAATGTTACTGTGATGGATTTTCAAAAAGCTCGAATGATTACCTTTTCATTAGAGGAAATGAGATGGAAAACGATCTAAAAAAAATTTAGAGGAGTAAATTGGAAAGGGTTAAGACAGGGTATTGGGATTATACAGGCAAAGATAAATTGTAGGTTCAGTTGTTTTTTGAAGCTTGTGTAGACCTAAGATAAATTGTAAAATTAATTAACAAATTGTTCCTGAATGAAAGGAAGAATCATATGTTAGATAAGGCTATAACAGAAATATTAAAAGAAATGCCTGACTGGTTTTATCCTCTCGCCGCAATTATTATACTCATGTGCTTAGGTTTTGTAGCTTGGTGGATTTTTATTGGTGCAAAAAGATATTCTGACGCTTTGGTTAGAGAGAACCGAGTAATTACATTACAAGATGAAATTGCTAAGGAAAAGGAAAAAAGTAAAATTAGTCTGGGTTTATCTTCACAATTAAAAGTTTGCTTGGAAAATGTTCAAGCACATATCTATTCATTAAATGAATTCAGATCTAATACCGATGAAGAAATTATAAAATCAACTCATCATTTTGTAGAAAGAGTCATAGATAGTCTTGTTTCAGATGTGAAATTCGATCCAGGAGAACGGCACCGTTGTGCACTATGGTTTGAGGAAGAAGGGGAATTATTTATCCTATGTGGAAGTTCAGGTTTTTCACAATCATATATTGAAAACAGAAGATTGGATACTAATCGTTCAGTTGCAGGAAAATGTTTTAGAAAGAAAGAAATTATTAAGAGAGACAATGTTTTAGACGACGAAGATTGGGAAAAGAACCCTAATTCAACTAGCAAGTATAGTGCTTTAATATGTATCCCCACGGGTGCATGGGGAGTTTTAACAATTGATGCTTTGTCTCCTATGAGAGAAGAAGTAATAATTATAGGTCAATTATACGGAAAAATTATTGAGGGTATAATAAACGAATATACTAATTCAATAGCCAGACATGTAGAATCTAATGCTCCAGAAGATGAGGCAGCAGCATCAGGAGTATAGTGTATCACTTAAAGGAGTGATTAAAATGAATCATAAACTAGCTTTTGGAAAAGTCGCTGCGCGAAACGCGTTTGCACATGGTCAAATATCTTTAGGAGAATACAAACAAATCATACAGGAACTTAATCAAAAAGAAGTTGCAGAAAAAAAATTGAATGCCCGAAAATTTGAAAATGCAAAGTCCCATATAGTAAAGCATAATAGTCAAGGTAAACTTATTGATGTAAAGACTTCCAAGACTGATGCAGTTAATGTTGGAAAGCTATTTAATTCTAAATCATCCGGTCGAAAGAAGGTACATTCTTCAGGGAGATATTTTGACTATATTAGAATCAAATGAGTACACAAAACAGCCCACCTATTAGGTGGGCTGTTTTGTTATTTGACTCGCAAAACTTGTCCCACATAAATGGTGTAATTATCATCAAGACTGTTCCAATCTTTAATCTGTTGAACAGTACTACCATATGGTCTACTTAAGGAATTAACGGTATCTTGAAGAAAAATCTGTACAAGACTTCGAACATGCACTAAACATGTAACTGGGAAAATTTTGGGGGAGGTTTTATTATTAAACCTTTCAAACCCCATGAAGACTAGGTTTTTTGAAACTATTGAATTCTCGTTAATAAGAGTAATGAATTATAAAAGATCCTTAAACCTGCTTGCTTGTGATTCAAGCTGTCGAGCCGCAGTCTCGATCCCCATAAACTCTTGCATTGCTTGTTCGATCAATTGCTGGTTACTTGAAATCCCAATTTGAGAACGATGTGTCACGTCACTGATCTTGTTTATCTCTCCAGCGATACCTGCGATATGCGAGTTCACCTCTTGTATTGAATCTTGAACACGGTTGGCTAATTTTCTTACTTCAACTGCTACGACGTTAAACCCTCTTCCATGGTCTCCAGCACGCGCAGCTTCAATCGCTGCATTAAGCGCTAACAAGTTTGTTTGTGCCGCGATCTCCCTAATTGTTTTAACAATGTCTTCAATTGAAGAAGCTTGTTTTTTAAGAGATTCCAGAATTGATAAATTTTGTTTGGATTCCAATACCAAATTTTTGGTTGAAGAAGATATTTCATCGCTTTTCTTTAATCCTTCTTCAGCTCTATAAAGAAGCTCAGAAGACATTTGTTGTAACTGTAAAGCGACTTTAAGCGTGTTTTCTTCTCTCTCTGTTATATCCGTTGCAATTTTAACAACAGCTACTACTTGATTGTTTTCATCACGAACAGGAGTATAAGTTGCTTCTAACCAGATCAAACGCTTTGTTTTAGTAACACGCTGAATTTTTTCCTGAAACGTCTTTCCTTCTCTAAGGCTTCTCCAAAACAGCTCATATTCTCTGCTTCTGATGAATTCATCTGTACAAAACTGCTTATGTAACATCAATGGCATTTCATCCACGTGATATTCCATTGTTTTTGCAAAGTTTTCGTTTGCCCATAGGACTTTTCCTTGAGTATTAAATTCAATCATTGCTACAGACCGATCAATGGCTGCAAGAACAGCACTTTCATTTAAAACTTGTGAGCTTTTCTCAGATCTTTTCTCAATGATTAATGACATATACATAGCCCCAATTTCTTATGTTTTTTCTAATTTTATACTACTAAGGTACTAATTGCTAATCAAATGTTTCAATTTTAAAAATAATTTAACACTTTTTTGATATATCGAAAATGGTCCTACTTTTACGAGGCAGCGTTTCAGTGCAATAGTCAAGATTTCCCTCAAAAAAAGTCCGATTCTCATCCTAACAACCCACTCAGCACACAAAGTCCTGAATTTCATTTCCACAATTAAATAAGCCTGCACCGAATATAAGAATTCTGTGCAGGCTTTTTATAACTATAAGTAACGCTCTTTTCTAAAAATTGTTGCTTTCAAATTTTGTCTTCTAAGAATGTTGATTTAAGTGACTCCTCGAAAATTGAACATCAAATTTTCTCCGTGCGATGTGTCAAATAAAATCAATCTACTTCTTTACCCATACTTTCTTGAAGGATGTAGAACCATTGCTCACGTGTTAAAGGAATGTTTGCTGCATTTACTGCAGATTGGATACGCTCCATTTTTCCGCTTCCAACAATCGGCATGATTTGTGCAGGGTGGTTTAACAGCCATGCATACGCTACTTCATCAATGGAAGATGCTTCTGTTTCACCTGCAACTTTTTCAAGAGCCTTTTTCACTCGCAGACCTTTTTCATCTTCCCCTTTAAATAATCTTCCACCAGCTAATGGAGACCAAGCCATAGGTCGAACTTTTTCTTTTTGAAGATGATTGATCGTACCGTCAAAGAAAGGATTTTCGTGAAGAACGGACAACTCAATTTGGTTCGTTACAAGCTGACCATCAAATTCACGCTGCAGCATTTCCATTTGAGCAGGAGTAAAGTTAGAAACACCAAAGTGTCTAACCTTTCCTTCTTTTCTCAGTGTGTGAAAAGCATCTGCTGTTTCAGCTGGGTCCATAAATGGATCTGGACGGTGGATCAATAGCACATCTACATAATCCGTATTCATTTTTTGCAATGAATTTTCTGCAGATGCGATAATGTGCTCTTTGCTCGTATCGTAGGATTTGATTGTGTGATTTGGACGATTTTCAGAGATTAGTTTGATACCGCACTTTGTCACGATTTGAATATCTTGACGTAAAGAAGGCTTAAGTGTCAGTGCTTGTCCGAAAAGTTCCTCACACATGTAGTTTCCATAAATATCAGCGTGGTCAAACGTTGTAATACCTGCCTCAATACATTTTTCCATTAAAGAAAGAAGCTCTTCAGGTGAGAGGTTCCATTCTGCTAATCGCCAATGTCCGTGAACGATCTGTGAGAATTGAAGGTCTTCAGCTAATTGAATTTTTTTCACAACTAACACATCCTTTATTCAAATTAGATAGGAACCCTATTTTCTAGGGTTCCTATCGTTTTTATTTAGTATCTGATCAGCGTGTACTTTTTCTTTCCGCGTCGTACAATAACAAACTTATTTTCGATACGATCTTTTTCACCAATCATATAAGTTGTATCTTGGACCTTTTCACCGTTAATAGAAACAGCTCCATTTGTTACATCTTCTCTAGCTTGGCGTTTAGAAGGAGAAATTTTCGCCTCAACAAGCAGATCTACAATGTTCAATTCCTCATTGTTTTCTACCGTGAAAGAAGGAACATCCTTAAAGCCTTGTTTGATTTCAGCAGCAGTCAGTTCAGAAAGAATTCCACTGAAAAGTGCTTCAGTAATCTTTATAGCTTGCTTGTAGGCTTCTTCACCGTGAACAAGTGTTGTTACTTCCCTTCCTAAAGCTTTTTGAGCTTCACGTTTTTCTGGTGCTTCAGCTAGGGATGCTTCAAGAACTTCAATTTCTTCTTTTGATAAGAAAGTGAAGTATTTAAGCCAATTGATTACATCCGCATCTGCAGCGTTTACCCAGAACTGGTAAAACTCATATGGAGTCGTTTTTTCAGCATCTAGCCAAATCGTGCCTGAAGCTGTTTTCCCAAACTTTGTACCATCTGCTTTTGTGATTAACGGGATTGTTAAACCAAAAGCTTTTTCTTCTTCACCAGAACGTCTGATTAATTCCATACCAGCCGTTATATTACCCCACTGGTCACTTCCACCGATTTGAAGCTTTACGTTCTCTTTTTGGAAAAGATTAAGAAAATCATATGACTGTAAAATCATATAAGAGAACTCAGTGAAAGAAATACCTGCTTCTAAACGGGAATCAACAGAGTCTTTCGCAAGCATGTAATTAATCGAAAAGTTTTTACCGACATCACGCAAAAATTCTATCATTGTAAGCTGGCTTAACCACTCATAGTTATTCACTGTTTTTGCCGGATTAGCTTCTCTTTCAAAATCAAGAAGTCTTGAAAGCTGATTTTTAATTTTTTCTGTCCATTGAACAACAATCTCAGCTTCGTTCAACGTTCTCTCTGTTTGTCTTCCGCTTGGATCTCCAATCAATCCTGTACCTCCGCCAACAAGAGCAAAAGGCTGATGGCCAGCTTCCTGAAATCTTCTTAAAGTAAGAATCGGCAATAAGTTTCCAATATGGAGACTGTCTGCTGTAGGGTCAAAGCCGCAGTATAGCTTTACGATCCCGCTTTCCAGTTCTTTTTGAAGTCCTTCTTGGTCTGTGATCTGATTTAGCAGACCTCTAAATTCTAAATCCTGTAGAATGTTCATGTTTTCTTTCCTTTCTTTTTTTTATAAGATTGTGCTCGTATACAATGTTGCATTTGAAAGAAGTTGATTTCCGTTACAGATGCTCGCTTTCCGCGGGGCGTGCGGTGAGCCTCCTAGCGCTTTGCGCTGTTAGGAGTCTCTCCTGCCCCACTCATCCCGCAGGAGTCTCGCATCTTCCACTACAACCAACTTGGCAATGAAGAGAATAACACTGAGCCAGAAAGCAATAAATCTTAGAAAAGAGCCCTTAAAACCAATAAAAAAAGTCCCTTTCCAGTTGGAAAGGGACGTGATGACAATCTCGCGGTACCACCCTAATTAAAAGCTAATAATAGCTTTTCACTTCATTCCGTAACGGTTTTATCCGTTCTCTGCTACTTATGTTCACAGAGACAGCTCCAGGAGGTAATTCACAGCATGCCTTTGCACTGGTTCGCATCAACCACCAGCTTTCTGATACAGGGAGACACCTGCTACTGATTCCTATCTTCGCTTTCGCCATATTAATCTTCATTTATTTTTACCATAGAGATGAATTTCATGTCAATCTTCTCAATTCAAAAACTGTATTCTATCATAATTCGACCTTATGTTATAATACACAAGGGGGAGGGATTACCAAATGATGTCTCATTTTGATGGACTTAAGCAAAAATGGGAGAAATTTGTCCACTTTTTGAAAGAAAAAAGAATTATTCGAACAGCACGAATTACATATAACGTCACATGGAACATGTTTTTGATTTTCACTGTACTATTCATTCTTGGTGGTGTTTTCGCAGCAGGAGTTGGAGCAGGCTTCTTCGCTTCACTTGTAAAAGACGAACCTGTCCGCGCCTACTCTTCTATGAAAGAAGACATTTACAACTATGAAGAAACGAGCACGGTATTTTTTGATAACAATCAATACATGGGCAAACTTCAATCAGATTTAGACAGACAGGAAGTAAAATTAAAAGACGTTTCTCCTTACGTCATTAAAGCTGTCATTTCTACAGAAGATCAATATTTTTATGAGCATGATGGTGTCGTGCCAAAAGCCATTTTCCGAGCTATGTATGAAGAATTTTCTGGTGCCCCAATCGTTACCGGCGGCAGTACGCTAACACAGCAGCTCATAAAGAATCAAATATTAACAAATGAAGTATCTTTTGACCGAAAGGCAAAAGAAATTCTTCTAGCGATGCGTCTTGAGAAAGTTTTGAAAAAAGACGATATTCTCGAAGCTTACTTAAACATCGTCCCTTATGGACGTAATTCATCAGGCAGAAACGTCGCTGGAATACAAGCAGCATCAGAAGGAATATTTGGAGTGCCTGCTTCAAAATTGAATCTCGCACAATCTGCATATCTTGCAGGTCTGCCAAAGAACCCTTTCGTTTACACACCGTTCAGTAAGGGTGGTGAACAGAAAGAGGACATGTCAGCTGGTATCAAACGTATGAAGACCGTACTCAGCCGTATGTTATCAGCGGGATCTATCACACAAGCTGAATATGATGAAGCAATGAACTATGATATTCAAAAGAACCTAACGAAGAAGCAGCAATCCTCTTTTGAAAAATACCCAGCTTTAACAGTTGAAGTTCAGCAGCGTACCATTGAAATATTAACAAAAATTCAAGCCGAAAAAGATGGTAAAAAATTCAAAGACTTAACTCCTGAAGAACTAAAGGAATATGAGGATAATGCCCGAGTTCAAGTGAGACAAAAAGGCATAAAGATTCATACGACGATCAACCAAAAAATATATGATGAGATGCAGGCAGTTATCGCTAACGGTAATCTGTTTGGACCAGCAAATGAATTTGTTGGAAATAAAAAATTAGAAAAACCTGAGCCAGAGGAAGTCGGCGCTACCCTCATTGACAATAAAACGGGTAAGATTATCAGTTTCGTAGCCGGAAGAGATTTTAATCGCGAACAAACGAACCATGCCACAGTCATGAAAAGACAGAACGGTTCTACTATGAAGCCATTACTCGCCTACTCTCTTGCACTTGAAACGGGTAAAGTTCAGCCAGGATCGATTGTGCCTGATACTCCAATTCAATTTGGTGACCATTCTGTTGGTAACTGGGATGGAAAATATGATGGGCTTGTTTCGGTAAGGCATTCCTTAAAATGGTCGAGAAACACGCCAGCCATTAGAAGCTATATGCGCGTGAATACAGATGAAGCTCTAGATAGGCTAGCACGGATGGGTGTTACTTCTTTAAGTCCGAGAGACAGAGGAGCACCAGGTCTAGCTATCGGTGGTATGACGAACGGTGTTACCGTTGAAGAAAACACGAATGCCTTTGCAACTTTTGCAAATGGAGGTAACTTCTTAGATGCGTACATGATTGAAAAGATAGAGTCCAATGATGGTGATTTAATCTATCAACATAAATCAGAGCCTGTCCAAGTTTATTCTCCGCAAACATCCTATTTACTGGTTGATATGATGCGTGATGTTGTAAACGGTGGGACAGGAAACCACATAAATCGTTATCTTGCTTTTAATTCAGATTGGGCAGGAAAATCAGGTACGACAAATGATGATTATGATTCTTGGTTCGTCGGTTCAAATCCGAACGTATCCTTAGGGGTATGGCTTGGTTATGATACACCTGACTCACTCGTTAAAGGTGATGGCGGAACAGGAAAACGAAATCAGCGTATATGGGCACTGCTCGCTAACGCAGCCTACAAACATTCACCGCAGCTAATGGATCCTGAGCAAAGATTTGCGATGCCTTCAGGAATTGTACGCCGTGAAATCTGCGGTATCTCTGGTAAACTGCCTTCTGACCTTTGCCGAAGTGCTGGTTTAGTTACGACTGATTTGTTTAATGCGAAATTCACACCAAAAGAAGTGGACGACACACTTACAAAAGGACGTTACGTTCTTGTTGGAGATGCGAAATATAAAGCACTTCCTTCTACACCACAAGAGTTCACAAAAGATGGTGTTTTGATCAAAGAAGAGTTCTTAAAAGAACTGGGCTTAGAAGCATTAAATAAATTAACAAAAACAACGAATCTTTTAGATAACATCGTTCCAGAGAAAGAATTAAAAGAGAATGGTAAAGTTCCATCTCCTGTCGCTGGAACAAAAATGTCTGATGGTGTCCTATCATGGTCTTCTCATGGAGAGAGTGATGTAATTGGTTATCGAATCTATCACTCTGCTGACGGCAGTTCGTTTAAAAAGATCGGTTCTGTTACGGCTGATAAAACGTCTGCAAAAGTACCAAACGGGGTTGTTTACGTAACAGCCGTTGATATTGCTGGTAAAGAATCTCCTGCCCAAACGAAAGTTCAGGTTGGTGAAAAGAAACCAGCGGAACCAGCAACTCCTCCACCGCCAACAGGTGGAGATAAGCCTGGAGAACCACAAGATCCGCCACCGCCACCAGCAGAGCCTGGTAATGGCGATCCGCCTCCAGCAACTACACAGGATAAAAAGAAAGACAAAAAAACCTCGAATTGATTTCGAGGTTTTTTTCTTGTGTATGATTTTAGTCTTCCATCGTAGACAGATCACCTGTTGGAAGATCCAGTTCCCACGCTTTTAGAACGCGACGCATAATCTTACCGCTCCTAGTTTTTGGAAGCTTATCACGGAATTCAATTTCACGCGGAGCTGCATGTGCTGCTAAACCTGATTTTACAAAACTGCGAATTTCTTCAATCAGTTCATCACTTGCTTCATAACCAGAACGAAGCGCAATAAATGCCTTGATAATTTCGCCGCGAACAGGGTCTGGCTTACCGATAACACCAGCTTCTGCTACAGCCGGATGTTCAACTAGCTTGCTCTCCACCTCAAATGGTCCAACTCGCTCACCAGAGGTCATGATTACATCATCAATTCTTCCCTGGAACCAGAAGTAGCCATCTTCATCCATATAAGCAGAATCCCCAGAAACATACCAGCCTCCAGGAGTAAAGTAGGAATCATATTTTTCAGGATTATTCCAGATGGCACGCATCATAGATGGCCACCCTTTTTTAATAGCTAAATTACCCATTCGATAAGGCGGTAAGATGTTGTCCTGATCATCAATGATTGCCGCTTCAACACCAGGGAACGGTTTACCCATCGATCCTGGTTTGATTTCCATGGCAGGATAGTTGCTGATCAGCTGTCCGCCTGTTTCTGTCATCCACCAATTGTCATGGATACGGAGATTGAACACCTTCATACCCCATCTTACAACTTCAGGGTTAAGAGGCTCACCTACACTTAAAATATGACGCAGCGACGACATATTAAACTTCTTAACCACTTCATCTCCCGCACCCATAAGCATACGGAAAGCAGTTGGTGCGCTATACCAGACTGTAACACCATAATTTTCAATCGTTCCATACCAATCTTCTGGAGAAAAACGCCCCCCGCGGATAACGCTTGATGCTCCGTTTAACCATGGACCGAATATTCCATAAGATGTTCCTGTTACCCAGCCTGGATCTGCTGTACACCAATACACATCGTCTTCTTTTAAATCTAGTACCCACTTAGAAGTTTGATAGTGCTGAAGCATCGCGTTATGAACATGCAGCACCCCTTTTGGTTTTCCAGTGGAACCTGATGTGTAGTGAAGAATTAACCCATCTTCACGATCCACCCATTCAATATCAAGGTCCTTTGACGCTTTTTTCATACGATCATAATAATTTACATATGGTCCTTCTTCTTTTGCATCCTCATCTACCAAAATTACATTCTTCAATTTTGGCAGCTCATCAACAGGCACACGCTCTAGAAGTGAAGGGGTAGTTACAAGCACTTTAGCCTCACTGTCTTCAAGTCTGTCGCGTACCGCACCTTCCATAAACGCTTCAAACAGTGGTCCTACGATTGCTCCAAGTTTGATTGCACCAAGGAAAGTAAAATATAGTTCCGGTGAACGCGGCATAAAAATGAAGACGCGGTCCCCTTTTTCAACACCAACTTGACGCAGCATATTACCCGCTTTGTTTGACATTTCTTTCATGTCTTTAAATGTATACTTTTCATCTCTTTTTTGATCGGAAAAGTAAAGAGCTACTTTGTTTTTACGATGGGATGCTGCATGACGGTCAATGGCTTCATACGCCATATTCACTCGCCCTGTTTTGTGCCAGGAGAATTCTTTCTCAATGTCCTTCCAATCAAATGCTCCGTATGCTGCCTCGTAATCTTGCAAATTAAAATCACCTTTAATTATCGGAAGCGCTTCCAGTTTCATTGCTAAATCTCCCTTCCCTATTGAATATCTATTCAAGTATATCATATTATCTAAATTTTTTAACTTATTAGAACTATCTATAAAAACCATATGTAAACCCTTACAATTGTCTTTTATCATGTATAATAGAAGTTGGAAACAAACCTAGGTGGTGTGAAAATGAAACATATTAAAACTTATAACTGTGTAGCTCTGAAAACGAGTCACGGAACAATTACCGTTGAAGGTCCGGTTTCAGCAGAAACCTTAGAGAGTCTCACCTTTCACGAAGATTTAAAAGCATTCAGACCAGCTCATGAACAAAAAAAAGCGGTGACTGAAATAGCGAGACTTGATGAAGGAAGAATCATTATCGCAAGAAATAAAGATACCGTTATCGGTTATGTTACATACGTCTATCCTGACCCGCTTGAGCGCTGGTCTGAAGGCAACATGGAACGTTTACTAGAGTTGGGTGCTATTGAAGTAATTCCGGATTATCGCAATTTCAAAGTTGGTAAAACACTTTTAAAAGTTTCCATCATGGATGATGCGATGGAAGACTATATTATTATCACAACTGAGTATTATTGGCACTGGGATTTAAAAGGTACAAAACTATCAGTCTGGGATTACCGCAAAGTTATGGAAAAGATGATGAACGCAGGTGGTCTGGAATATATGGCTACAGATGATCCTGAGATTAGTTCACATCCGGCAAATTGCTTGATGGTTCGAATCGGAAAGAGAATTGACTTAGATACAGTCCAGCAATTTGACCGTCTGCGATTTAAGAATCGTTTTATGTATTAGAACTTTATAGAGAAAACAAAGTGGGAGTGGTACATGATGATCGTTCAAAATATGATGCAAAAAAATGTTGTAACGATTCATGAAAACGAAACGATCGGTACAGCTTTAAAACTAATGCTAGAGAGTGATGTTCGAAACCTGCCTGTTCTTGATGAGAATGGCAGTTTATTAGGACTCGTTACAGACCGAGAAGTAAAAGATGCCAGCCCTTCTATCTTTCACCAAAATGAGCATCCGGAAGATTTTGAGAAGCCTGTGTCCAGCATCATGAAACGCGCAACGTTTACAGCACATCCGTTTGATATAGCAGAAGAACTATCGACTATTTTTTATGAACATAACATCAGCTGCATTCCTGTACTTGAAGAGAAAAAGCTTGTTGGCCTTGTTACAGAGCGTGAAATGCTGCATGCGTTTATACAATTGACGGGCACTCATCAGCCTGGATCTCATCTCGAGGTTGCAGTCCCGAACGAAGCAGGTCAGCTGGCTAGGGTTGCGAGTGTGTTGAAAGACTTTCACTTGAATATCAGCTCTGTTCTCGTCTATCCTTCTCATAATGAAAAGGAAAAGATCATTGTTTTTCGGGTTGGAACGATGAATCCCCTCCCTGTCATTGAACACTTGATCGATAACGGCTATGAAGTGAAATGGCCACCTGTTCCGGGTAAACACCATGAAAAATGAGTCCGTTTTTGTCTATTCACAAGATCTTTTAGGATATAAGTTTAGTGAAACTCACCCTTTTAATCAGCTCAGAGTGCAGCTCGCATATGAGTTGTTAAAAGATACAGGGTGTCTGGATGACGATCAGATCGTCACTCCGAGAAAAGCAACGGATGAGGAGATCATGCTCATTCATGATAAAGGGTATGTAGAAGCGGTTAAAAAAGCGGGAGAAGGACAGCTTAACCAGGAAATTGCTTTAAATTATGGGCTTGGTACAGAAGATACACCGATATTCCCTAACATGCATGACGCAAGCAGCTGGATTGTAGGAGCCACGTTAACTGCCGTAGATTGGGTGATGGAAGGAAAAGCGAAACATGCTTTAAGTTTAAGCGGCGGACTTCATCATGGATTCAGAGGAAAAGCATCTGGTTTTTGCATTTATAATGATAGCTCAATCGCAATTGAATACATGAAGCAAAAATACAATGCACGTGTATTGTATGTGGACACTGATGCCCATCATGGAGATGGTGTTCAATGGGCATTTTATGACGATCCTGACGTATGTACATTATCCATTCATGAAACGGGAAGGTATTTGTTTCCTGGAACAGGATCAATCCATGAAAAAGGTGCAGGAAAAGGATATGGCTTCTCATTTAATGTACCTGTGGATGCTTTTACAGAAGATGAATCGTTCTTAGAATGCTATGAAAAGAGTCTGTGGGAAGTTGCTGAATTTTTTAAGCCCGATGTTATCATTACGCAAAATGGGGTGGATGCTCATTATTATGATCCATTAACCCATCTGTCTGTTACGATGAAGACGTATACGGAAATCCCTAGAATCGCAAAAGAAGTAGCTGAAAAGTATTGCGGCGGCCGCTGGATTGCTACAGGCGGAGGCGGCTATGATATTTGGCGTGTAGTACCAAGGGCTTGGTCTTATTTATGGTGTGTGATGAATGGACAAGCTCCTTCAGGACAAATCGCTGAGAACTGGCTAGAGCGATGGACAAATGAATCGAAGCACCCGCTTCCTCGTACGTGGGAAGATGAGTCTGGGATCTATAAGCCCATACCAAGAAAAGACGAAATCACATCAAAAAACAGAGCAACATTAGAAAAAAGTCTATATTCCATTCGAAAAAGTTCATAAAGAAAAGAGGACTAAGCGTTTTTAGTCCTCTTTTTGTGTTTGAAAAGTTGTTTGAGAGTGATTTCGTTGCGCATTTTCATATTAATTCCAAGGTAATAGGAAATATATCCACGGTAAATTTAATTAATTCCACGGTAATTAAAATTAATTCCGCGCATAAAAATTTTTATCCGATTTTCGACATTACTTAGAGCTCAACAAAAAAACTGACCCCTCAAATGATGAGTCAGTTATTGAATCCTATTCTATAATGCTTCTATAATGCTCTCTACCATATCAGAAGAACGTCGTGCTGCTAGTGCTGTAAACTCAGCAAAGCTAGCCGGAGCTTCTCCATTTGCTTTATCTGAGATCGAACGGATAATGACAAACGGTACTTCGTTAAGGAATGAAGCTTGAGCAACTGCAGAGCCTTCCATCTCAATACACGTTCCATTAAAAAGGGCCGAATATGTTTCTACCAGCTCACGGTCAGCTATGAATTGATCACCGCTTAACACTTTTCCGACTTTAACTTTAGGACCATATAGTCGTTCAGCAGCATTCTCTGCTAATTTAACGAGTTGTGCATCTGCTTTAAATTCAGAATCAAAAGCAAACATAGGAATCGTTCCTTTTGGAAAGTCTGGACTTAGAGCGGAAGCATCAATATCGTGCTGCATCGCACTCGATGATATCACGATGTCTCCTACTTCGAGTTCAGGATCAAGTGCACCAGCTACACCAGTAAAAAGTACATGAGTAACTTGAAATCTATCGATTAAGATTTGAGTGGTTATCGCTGCATTTACTTTTCCGACACCAGACTTACACAACACGACTTCTTTGTTGTGATGTGTGCCTTCATAAAATTTATTTTGTGCAAAAACACTTTCCCCATATATATCAAGTGCTTCTTTCATATAAACGATTTCCTCGTCCATCGCACCGATGATGCCAATCTTCACTTCTCCCACCTCAACACTTCATTATTGTTTTGTAGAATCTCTGAACTGAATACGGTGAGGCAATACAACCGTATGTTCTTCTACCGTTTCCTTGTTCATTAGTTTAGTCAGCAATCGCATTGCAACTGCTCCGATATCGTACATCGGCTGAACAACCGTGGATAAAGTAGGACGAACCATGGTTGCAAGTCTTGTGTTGTCAAATCCAATTACTTCGATATCTTCAGGTACCTTAAGACCTCTGTCTTGAGCACCATGAATAACACCTAAAGCCATTTCATCCGTACCTACAAAGACTGCTGATGGCTTATTGCCACTGTCCAAGAAGCTTTCAACAGCTTCGATACCTGAATCGTATGTGTATTCTCCAACGAAAACTTGGCTTTCATCTACTTTCTTACCGTGTTCTTCTAAAGCTTTTCGGTACCCGTTAAACTTGTAATATCCGTTGATTGGATCTTCAAGTGGTCCCGTAACCATCGCTACAGAAGAATGCCCTTTTTCAAGTAAGTGGGATACCGCTTCATATACGGCATCTTGATAGTTAATGTTTACAGATGGAACTTCTTCGTTCATGTCTACTGTTGCTGCCATTACGATGGGAACAGCTGCACGCTTGAATTCTTCTACATGTTCTTCTGTGATCTTACCGCCCATAAATACGATTCCATCTACTTGTTTACCGAGCAAAGTATTTAATAGATGAATTTCTTTTTCCTTATTCTGATCCGAGTTACACAGAATAATGTTGTATTTATACATAGTTGCGATATCTTCTATTCCACGTGCTAATTCCGCAAAAAAGATGCTGGAGATATCCGGAATGATAACACCTACAGTTGTTGTTTTCTTACTCGCCAGTCCTCTTGCAACCGCGTTTGGACGATAGCCTAGTCTCTCTATGGCTTCTAGTACTTTCTTTCTCGTTGATGGCTTAACGTTAGGGTTTCCGTTAACTACACGTGAAACCGTTGCCATTGAGACACCTGCCTCGCGAGCCACATCATAAATTGTTGTATTCAAAAAAAATCCTCCTTATATACTGCATATCCGACAGCTTATGTAATGCTATTATCATACGATAAAGTAGTAAAGTAGGCAACGAATAGGGACATGTTTCACGATATATTCATACATTTATAAAAGAAATAAATATGAGACTCCTGTTTTGCTTATTTTTGGCGAAAACAGGAAGAATCATACTCTTTTTAGACAGCTTCTTTACACACTAAAAAAACCGGCAGCTTTCATCTGGTGATGCTGACCGGTTACATTGTTTCTTTGGGCTGTTGTCGCAAACTTAGTTGTTATTGAAAGTGGTTGATTTCCGTTCCAGGTGCTCGCTTTCCGCGGGGCAGGCGGTGAGCCACATTCGGACGTTTCACTCTTAAGTGTCTCACCTGCCCACCTGTCCCGCAGGAGTCTCGCACCTTGCACTACAATCAACTTCATGAAGAATCTTCCAAGATAACCCTTAAGCAAAAATCTTTAATAAAAGACAAGACCTTTTGATTTAAATCAAACCAGCTGGTTCATCTTTAGAAAACCTGATGAAACAAGCTTCTCTACAAATTGCTCGAATTCTTTTATGTTCATTTGCTGAGCTGCATCGGATAAAGCAACCGCTGGGTCTGGATGGACTTCTGCCATTACTCCATCTGCTCCAATTGCTAAAGCAGCTTTTGCTGCGGGAAGAAGCAAGTCTTTTCTGCCTGTTGAATGCGTGACATCTACGAAGACAGGAAGGTGCGTTTCTTGTTTTAAGATCGGAACTGCTGTTATATCTAACGTGTTTCGGGTTGCTCTTTCATACGTCCGAATTCCTCTTTCACAAAGAATGATTTGTCCGTTTCCTTGAGACATGATGTACTCTGCTGAGTTAATAAACTCTTCGATCGTTGCTGCTAGTCCTCTTTTTAATAGAATCGGCTTATTAAGCTTACCTGCTTCTTTTAATAGCTCATAGTTCTGCATGTTTCTAGCGCCGATCTGAATGATATCTAGATATTCACATGCCTCCTCAAGGTCTTGCGGGTGAACGATCTCACTGATCACTGCACAGTTGTATTCATCTGCAACTCGTTTTAAAATTTGAAGGCCTTCCACTCCTAAACCTTGAAAATCATATGGCGAAGTACGTGGTTTAAAGGCACCTCCACGCAAGATTTTAAGACCATTTTTCGTAATCGCCTCTGCAACTGCCGCGGTTTGTTCATAGCTTTCAACCGCACAAGGACCTGCAATTAAAATAGGGTTTCCGTTTCCGACATGCGTTTCCTTAACCGATACAATCGTATCCTCGGGCCTTTGTTTTCTAGAAACAAGAAGTTCTTTTTTATGATCATCCTCTTGCAGTTCAAGACCTGCTTTAAAGATTTCTTTAAATAGATGCTGAAGTGTGCTCGTTTCAAATGGTCCTTCATTATCTGATGATATAAGATTCAGCATATGTCTCTCTCTTACAGGGTCATACTTCTTCATCCCTTGTGCTGATTTAATCTTGCCGATTCTCTGAACAAGCTCACCTCGTTTATTGATTAAGGCCAATAGCTCTTTATTCACATCATCAAGTTCTGTCCGTAATGCGTTCAATTCTAGATGATTCATATATGTGCACCTCAGTATTTATATATTGTAAGAAATATGATACATTTCTAATAATTGGGACGTTTGCTATAACTCTGCATTCGACTACTACCATTACGTCTATCGTATCAAAAAGAGGTGCCTTCGTGGACAAAAATCTTTTATTTGCACTAGATATCGGCACACGTTCGGTTGTCGGTATGATTTTAAGGCAGCACACAAACGGAAAGTATGAAGTTTTGCATATGAAAACAATAGAGCACGATGAAAGATCCATGCTCGATGGTCAGATTCATCATATACCTGCCGTTGCAAAAGTAATTAAAAACATAAAGAACCAGCTGGAACTCGAAGTGGGGCCACTTAATAAAGTTTGTGTGGCTGCAGCAGGAAGGGCGCTAAAAACGGTAAAAGGCCGTTCTGAAAAAGATATCTCACTAAACGCGGTTTCTTTACAACAAGAAGTTATACATATGGAGCTTGCAGCTGTTCAACAAGCGCAGTATCAGCTAGCAAGCCTATTAGATGAAAAGTCAAACCTGCTCTACGATTGCGTAGGATATTCGGTGCTACACTATTACCTGGATGACCATGAGATCGGAAGTTTTATCGGACAACAAGGAAATATAGCCAGTGTGGAAGTAATTGCTACTTTCTTGCCAAGAGTGGTTGTTGATTCTTTAATGAAGGCATTACAAGAAGCTGACCTCGAAATGGAAGCACTAACCTTAGAGCCGATTGCAGCGATCAATGTGCTCATTCCTTCTTCAATGAGGAAGTTGAATGTTGCACTAGTAGATATCGGGGCAGGAACATCAGATATTGCCATAACGGCACAAGGAACGGTCGTCGCCTATGGAATGGTACCGATAGCAGGTGATGAAATAACAGAAGCCGTAAGTTCTGAGTTTCTGTTGGATTTTCCGATCGCTGAACAAATGAAGCGTTCTCTTATCGAGAATGATGAATATGTCGAGTATACAGATATACTTGGTTTTCCATCTAAAAAAAGTAAAGATGAAGTAATTTCTGTGATAGAAAACGCCATAGAAAACTTGGCCGATGGTATTACACGTGAGATTATCCAGCTAAACGCAAAAGCACCCCAGGCTGTAATGCTTGTAGGAGGCGGCAGCTTAACACCCACTTTGCGTGAAAAAATAGCGAAAAAACTAAACCTTCCCATAGAACGTGTAGCCATTCGCGGTATTAATGCTATACAGTCATTAATACCGACTCTCAAGGATGAGGGTCCTGAACTAGTGACTCCCGTAGGTATCGGAATTGCAGCTAAAGAGAATCCAGTAAAATATGTGACGGTGACGGTTAACGGAAAAATGATCCGTTTGTTTCAAGTTAAAAAGCTGACGGTTGGAGATGCACTGATTGCAGCAGGTGCCAATCTTTCTAAACTTTACGGAAAACCTGGAATGGGATTAATGGTACGTTTAAACCAAAAAATGAAGACGTTCAAAGGGGAAATAGGGTCACCTCCTGTAATCAGTATGAATGGTACAACTAGCACCATTACAGATGAAATTGTTGAAGGTGCTGAAATCACTTACGAAGAAGGAAAAAATGGGGATGATGCTGTTATCTCTGTTAAAGACGCTTTTCAAAATCATACTGTTAGAACCTTATATATTAACGGAGTACTAGAAAAAATTGAAACTAGCTATTATGTAAACCAGCAACTCGTTAGCCCAGACGCTACATTAAAAGACAGAGATGACTGTTTAAGTCTTTTTCCTTCAACGATAACCGATATTCTTGATTTAAAAGGATGGGTAATAAACTCGGGGGATTCTAGCTTTTCAATTTTGATTGATGGTAAGCCCGTAAAACTATCCCATACTTCTCAACATACACTATGTTTGAATGGTCAAGTTTTAACAGATCAAGATGTGTGGAGCGACGGAGATCACCTAACATATGAAAGCATAAGAGACCAGCAAATAACTTTAAAAAAGGCAACTGAAGTTCTAGACGTTAACTTGATTCAGTCATGTACCATTACTTTTAATGGCGAAGAAATAACGTTAATCCGGCCTCTCTACACATTCTATCGAGATGGAGAAGAATTGCATGCCGAATCCATTCTGATGCCTAATGATGAACTAATGATGAAAAAGAGGGATCATCACCCTTTTATTTTCCAAGATGTATTTACACAGGTAGAATTAGCGATCCAGCCACAACCTGGTGAAAGTCTTGTTATCTTAAAAAATAATGAAAAAGCAGGTTTCCAAACAGAAATACAAACAGGTGATCACTTGATTCTTAAATTTGAAGTACTCGTTTAATTGATTTTCCACTTCAATCCAAAGAAAAAAGCGCAGCAGAATTCTGCTACGCTTTTGTTTTTTCATTTGCTTGAGCAAGTTTTTTATTCGTAATGTTCCAGTGAGAATCATGCCAAACCACTGTGTTACCTTCAAAGATTAATACTTGTGGTGATTCATGCTTCACACCTGTTTGTTCTGCAATTAAATTGGAAAGAGGTCTTGAATCTTGTACGTTCAAGTAATATAGCGTTTCGCTTTCATGATCAGCTGCAAACTTTTGGAATTCCTTAAACGCTTCATGACTGACAGGGCATGTCGTGCTGTTTTTCATGATAATGATACGGTTTCTTTGCTCTTTTACTAAATTCCAATCTTGTTCGTTGTGTAATTGAATAAGTGACATATCGAATTCTACCTCCATAATAAAAAGAAAAGAAAAAGAAACAAGTTCTTTTTCTTATCTTTTCATATTTACACTTTACTTATCAATATTTTTGCTCTACTAGTTCTTGTTCATTTGCAGGATCGTAATCTAATTGTCCTTCGTCCTGGATATCGTCTGTAATCTCACCATATAACTCGGACGCGTTTTCTTCTTCTTTTAAACGCCACTTATCAATGTCTTTGCGAAGATTAGAAGTTAAATCTTTCACTTTTGTTGCAACTTGGTTTGATTGCTCAGAAACTGTACGAACAATATTGGAGGATTTTTCACGAGCCAAATGAGAGAACTCGTTACTTTTATCCTTTAGATATACCGCCTGTTCGTTCAGGTCGCTGCGTAATTCCTTACCTGCTTTTGGCGCTAATAATAACGCTGCTGCAGCCCCTAACATACCACCAACAAGAGCACCGATAATAAAATCCTTGCTGTCAATGTTTTGATTGTTGTTGTTGCTCATTTACACTCCTCCTCTAGAATATTGTCTTTGTGTTGTTTCAACATTGGATTTTTTGAGTTTGTATTTCTCCCATAAATTCAATGCTGCGTTACCCCATTGAACCGCTTGCGATATTTGCTTAGACTGCCGCTCTGTTTCAACCGTTATTTGGTCAGTTACTTTGCGGACAGATTGGTTCACCTTTTGAACAGATTGACCGAAATCTTGTACTGCGGAAAAAACATGGTTAAGAGAATCTGATTTCTTTTGAACATCCTCGGCTAACTGGTTTGTCTTATGTAACAAATCGGTTGTCTCGCGCGTTACGCCATCTAATTGTTTTTCTAGACTTTCTAGCGTTACCGCGACATGATCGAGGGTGGTTTGTAAAGATTTCAAAGCCCTTGATAAAAAATAAACGAGTACGACAAATGCAACTGCGATTAGAGCTACACTGATTGAAATAATAATTTCCATTAAACGAGACACCTCCTGAAAGTATATTATTGCTTTTTCCCGAGTTTTTATCAAAGGAAACGTGTTTTATTAAGTATTCTTTCTGATTCGTCAAAATCCTTTTCTAGAACATTACAAATTGTTTAAATTGAGTTAAAATAAAGAAGATATTAAATACATTAGGGGGCTTTATCAAGAATGAGAGATCCAAGAATACAACAACTCGCGAAAAATTTAATTACATACTCAGTAAATCTGCAAAAAGGCGAAAAAGTCTTAATTGAAAACTTCGGCCTTCAAAAAGAGTTAGTAAACGCACTTGTTCAAGAGGCATATGCTGCTGGAGGATATCCTTTCGTATTATTAAAAGATCACTCTGTTATGCGTGCGCAATACACACAAGCTTCTGAAGAACAAATGGAAATGATCGCTAAACATGAAGGTGACCTAATGAGCCAAATGGACGCTTACATCGGTCTTCGGTCAGGCGATAACATTAATGAAATGTCAGATGTACCATCTGAAAAGATGGCGCTTTATGAAAAGACAATTTTTGCGATGCACCGCAAGATTCGTATCAAAAAAACGAAATGGTGTGTACTTCGTTATCCGAACGCCTCTATGGCCCAATCAGCGAGCATGAGTACAGAAGCTTTTGAAGACTTCTATTTTAACGTGTGCAACTTGGATTACGGAAAAATGGACGATGCGATGACAGCTTTAAAAGATTTGATGGATAAGACGGATAAAGTTCGAATTACTGGACCAGGAACTGACCTTTCATTCTCAATCAAAGATATTCCATCCATCAAATGCTCTGGCCAAAACAACATTCCAGATGGTGAAGTATTTACAGCTCCTGTTAAAGACTCAGTTAACGGAACGATCTCTTATAACACACCATCACCATACAACGGCTTTACTTTTGAAAATGTACAGCTAACGTTTGAAAATGGAAAAATTGTAAAAGCTACCGCAAACGACTCTGAGCGGATTAACAAGATCTTTGACACAGACGAAGGTTCTCGTTATGTTGGGGAATTTGCAATCGGGGTCAATCCATTCATCAAACATCCAATGAAGGATATTTTATTCGATGAGAAGATCGATGGAAGCTTCCACTTCACTCCTGGTCAAGCGTACGAAGAAGCGTATAATGGAAATGAATCTAACATCCACTGGGATATGGTTATGATTCAGCGTCCTGATTACGGCGGCGGAGAGATCTACTTTGACGATGTATTGATTCGTAAAGATGGCGTATTCGTTCTGCCTGAGCTAGAGCAATTAAACCCTGAGAACTTAAGGTAATCCAAGAGCTTACTTATTGTAAAAGAATGTTACTATACACTCTTTTTGATAATTTGCTTCTTTGACAAGTTGATTGGAGTGCAAGGTGTGAGACTCCTGAGGTGGGCAGTCCGAAAAGTGGAAGTGGCTCGTTCAGCCCCGACAAGCAAAAGGTGAATGAGCTAGGAAGGCGCAATTTGCCTTCTGGATCATTTAGCTTTTGACCTCGAGGGGCTAGCCACTGCAACTAGACAGGTGAGACACTTAAGAGTGAAACGTACAAATGTAGCTCACCGCCTGCCCCGCGGAAAGCGAGCACCTGGAACGGAAATTAACTACTTCCAAGTGAAAAAAAGACTTGCCGAAATTGGCAAGTCTTTTTTTTTATGGAGTTGCAGTAAGCGTTTCTTCGTATGCTCTTTGGAATTTCTGGATATCTCCAGCTCCCATGAACAACAAAACTCCATCGTTATATTCTTTTAATACATCCACGTTTTCTTCAGAGATCAGTTTAGCGTTTGGAATCTTTTCTTTCAAGTTCTCAATTGAAAGATTTCCTGCATTTTCTCTAGCAGAACCAAAGATATCGCACAGATACACATGATCTGCTTCACTTAAGCTTGCTGCAAATTCATCTAAGAACGTTTTTGTTCTTGTGAAGGTATGCGGCTGGAAGATTGCGACGACTTCACGATTCTTATATTTATATTTTGTCGCTTCAATTGTTACTTTAATTTCTGTTGGATGGTGTGCATAGTCATCGATTAAGATTTGATCACCAACAGATTTTTCAGAAAAACGTCTTTTAACGCCCGTAAAGGTCTTCAGCTGCTCTTTAATAATATCCATCGGAAGTGTTTCGTAATGACAGATTGCAATTACAGCTAATGCATTCAATACGTTATGCGTTCCATACCCAGGAATCTGGAAAGTTCCGTAGAATGTGTTGCGCACAAATACATCGAAAGTAGTACCTTCATCACCACGATTAACATTTTTAGCTTGAAAATCATTGTGGTCGCCAAAGCCGTAGAACACAACTGGAACCTGCGCATGAATTTCTTGAAGATTAGCATCATCACCACATGCGATAATAGCCTTCTTCACTTGCATCGCCATCGATTGAAAAGCGCTGATAACATCTTTTAAATCAGTAAAATAATCAGGATGATCAAAATCAATGTTTGTGATGATCGCATAATCTGGGTGATATGAAAGGAAGTGTCTGCGATATTCACATGATTCGAACACAAAATATTCGCTTCCTTTGCTTCCTTTTCCAGTTCCATCTCCTATTAAATACGATGTAGGTTTTGCAGCGCCTACAACATGAGCTAATAATCCTGTTGTAGAAGTTTTCCCGTGAGAACCTGTTACAGCGATAGAAGTGAAGTTAGATAGAAACTCACCTAGGAAATGGTGATATCTGTGAATAGGAATATTCTTTTCATTCGCAGCTTGAATCTCCTCATGCTGCTCACCGAATGCGTTACCCGCGATAATGATTTGACCTTCTTCAATGTTGTTTTTGTCAAACGGTAGAACCGGAATGTTTTTCTCTTCAAGTGCTGCCTGTGTAAAGATATATTGATCAATATCAGATCCTTGTACGTCATGACCAATGTCATGAAGGATTTGTGCCAGCGGGCTCATTCCCGTCCCTTTAATTCCAATAAAATGGTATTTTGTCATGTATAGCCCTCCACAAAAAGAACACCTTCTAAAAGGCCTATTTGTATTATTATATGCCTGATGTATGGATTGGTTATTTATGCACATTCAGGCTTGATTCCGAATACTTGAACCATTATAGCAAAGTTGTTGTCTCATCACCATGATAGACAAATGATAAAAAACTAATAGACTGTAAAACCTATACTTACCTATTTTTACCCAACTTCTCCAAAATAATGATTTCGATATCGCCTATTCTACAAGCTCAAGCCTCGGATTATGGCGATAGATTCTTCCTGCTTTTGCTTGATGCTGCTCATTCATCATTACATTGTCCCCTGTAAATCCTATGTTGATCTTTAATAGATTGCTTCCGACTCCATAAATATCTACAGGAACTTTTTGCTCTTCAAACTGTTCAATTCGTTCTTTCTTAAATCCTCCGCTTACCACTATTTTCACATGATGAAATCCTTCTTCATCCAGTGCTTTGCGAAGTGCAAATATTAGTTCAGGATTAACACCTCTAGGATCAAAAGAACCTAATACGTCTGGATTTCTAAAGAAGTATTGATCAACCATAGTTCTTGAAGTATCAACCCTTACCCCTTTTAGCGTTTCCCCAAACTCTCTCGCAACTTTCAGAGCGTCTGTAATCACATCGTTGTTATAATCAACGAGGGAGATAAGGTCATCTTCAGGATATTTCGTGTGATACGCTTTGGTAGCTTCCACAATATCTCCGTTAAAAATTTGAATCAGCGCATGAGGCATCGTACCCATTCCTTTTTTGCCCCACCATTCATTCATCGCATGTGTAGCCTGTGCAGTTGATCCTCCGATGTAAGAAGCATAGCCATCTCCTGCTTGCTGTGCAAAATGATCATCTCGATCGCCCATGAAGATGACAGGCTTCTGAACGCCAGATTTACTTGCAGCTTTAACGACATTATAAACATTCGTTGCAACTGATGTTCTTCTGGCTAGAATTCCATCAATCATTCCCTCTAAGAAACCAAAATTTTGATAAGGTCCCTTAATTGTTAAAACCGTTTCGAATGGAGATATTTTATCACCATCTTTTAGCGAGTGAATCTCTAAAGATTCAGGGCTCTTAGCAAACGTTTTGATAAGAGCAATCGCTTCGTCAGAACCGCATAAGACCGCATCGCTTTTTTGAAAAAACTGCATCGTAACGATATTATCAGGCTTAAAAGATTCTACAATCTCACATGTTTTAAGAAAATAAACGGCAGAGAACCAGCCTTCTCTGATTCGTTCATCAAATTTAAAGGTTTTATTCGTAAGCCGCTTGATTTTACCTTGCAGCTTTAATTCTATTTCTTTCATCTATTTACTCCTCATGACTTTTTACATCGTATAAAAAGAAGGGAACTATTCCCCACACTATAATAGCGAACAAGGCGCAATAACTCAAGAAAATCATTTATTTAGACTAGAACTAAGGATACTAGACTGCATAGTGCAGTGAAGAGTTTTGATGTAACTGCATTCAATATGTTGAAGAAGTCGCTCCCTCAAAAATGAAAGAGCTGGTATTGGGCATCACCCACAACCAGCTCTACATATTATTCAACTCCGCTATATAATCGACTCTCTAGTTCTTCTTGTGTTAAAAGAACATGTCTTGGTTTACTTCCCATCGCTTCAGATACTAATCCGAAGCCTTCCATCATATCTACTAATCTTGCTGCACGGTTGTAGCCGATTCTAAATCTGCGCTGCAGACTGGAAGATGATGCTGCCCCAACTTCGATTACGTAGTAACAAGCTTCCTCAAAAAGTTCATCTTCTACTTCAGTTGTCTGCTGATGCTGGATCAGCTCTTCACGAGTAAACAGATAATCTGTTTGATATTCCTCTTTAACATAACGAGTCACTTCTTCAATCTCTTCGTCTGACACGAAAGTTCCTTGAATACGGACCGCCTTATTTGATCCATTTTCCATAAATAGCATATCGCCTCGTCCTAATAATCGCTCTGCACCACTCATATCAAGTATGGTACGCGAATCAATTGCAGATGATACGGCAAATGCAGTTCGTGTCGGTACGTTTGCTTTTATAAGGCCAGTGATTACATCAACAGATGGACGCTGTGTAGCCAATAGTAAGTGAATACCGCAGGCTCTTGCTTTTTGCGCAATTCGGCAGATCGCTTCTTCAACTTCTTGAGGCGAAACCATCATCAGATCTGCTAGCTCATCAATCACCACAACAATATAAGGCATCTTGTTTTTATAATGCTGTTCTTCTTCCATCTTCTGATTGTAACGTTTGATTTCGCGAACACCGGTTTTTGCAAACTCCTCGTATCGGCGTTCCATTTCTTCAACCGCCCATTTTAATGCAGCAGTAGCTTCTTTTGCATCCGTTATAACAGGTGTTACTAGATGCGGGATATGATTGTAAGGAGCAAGCTCAACCATCTTAGGGTCAACAAGCAACAATCTTACATCTTCCGGTTTTGATTTATACAGCAAGCTTACTAGAATAGAATTAATACAAACACTCTTGCCTGATCCAGTAGCTCCTGCGATTAATCCATGCGGCATTTTTTGAAGATCAGTTACAACAGGTGCCCCTGAAATATCTAATCCAAGCGCAACGGTTAAGGAAGAAGCAGAATCCTTGAACACATCATGCTCTATGATCTCACGCAGAAACACGGCTCTGCTATGCTGGTTTGGAACTTCTATACCGATTGCATTCTTCCCTGGTATCGGCGCCTCAATTCGTATGTCACGAGCAGCCAAACTAAGTTTAATATCATCTGTTAAGTTTGTGATCTTATTTACTTTAACACCAGGAGCAGGCTGAACTTCAAACCTTGTAACTGCAGGACCTTTTGTCATGTGTACTACTTTTGCGTTCACATTAAAATTATCTAGTGTGGACTGCAAGGTTTGTTTTTGGTCGTTTAGCCATAGATCATCATCTTCAAGTGACATCTTTGCTTTATTTAAGAATGAAAGTGGTACAAAAAGCTGATTTCCGCTATTTACATCGCTGACTGGTACCCTTCTTTCTGTGTTTACAGTCTGTCTGTTTTGAGGCAGAGGTTGAGCTTGACCTTTGTTTG
Source organism: Fictibacillus sp. UD (assembly GCF_043558025.1). Taxonomy (NCBI): domain Bacteria; kingdom Bacillati; phylum Bacillota; class Bacilli; order Caryophanales; family Fictibacillaceae; genus Fictibacillus; species Fictibacillus sp. UD. The sequence goes on along the minus strand of NZ_JARUHH010000001.1, from coordinate 92,022 downwards.
GATGAGTTTTTCGATCCTTTTTAAGCATGAGTACATTAAAAGGAACATATTGCCCGCCACTTTTTGGTGCCTCGCGTTTCGGCTGAGACTCTGCCCTTTGCTCTACTATTTCTGAAACAACTTTCTTTTCAGAAGGGATTACCTCTTCAGCGAATGTTGGTTCTTCCACAATAGAATGTTTCTCGTGATCTTGATCATTTGATACTTCAGGCTCAAACCTCTCGCTGTATTGATTTCTAAAATGTACTGATTCTGTAACACTTTCTGTTTCTGAAACACTATTATGCTCTTCTTCCGTTTCATACACTGCTTCAGGCTCTGTGCGGATTTCTATTGAGTCAAAGGTGTTATGTTTATCTGCCTCAATTTGATTTATTGATAGAGAAGGCGTTTCTTTTTCAACCTGCTTGTGTTGTTCGTTTTCACCGATAACATCATTCTGCACGTTCTCATGAACAGTCTCTTGTGAAACAATCAAGTTTTCTTTTGTTGCTGCAGGAATTGTATCTTGAACTGATTTTAATAGTTCTTCAGCAACCGATTCTTTGGATGGTATGTCTCTTCCTATGAACAAAATACCTTCAGGTTTTCTCTTACCGTATCCGTACACAGGAGAAGGAACGTCAGTAGGTGTAAACCTTGATTTCACTTCAGGTTGTGCATCCTTCGTAACAGGAGTATCTTGTGCAGCATTTTTGTTGCGTCTTTCAAAACCGTATACAGGAGAAGGAACATGAGTTGCTTTAAACGGTTGTCGTTTTGGCTCCTGACTCATTTTCCCTGAATGGGATGGGTATCTTCCCTGTTCATTTTTTTGTTGCCTCTGTTCTCGAATTGGTCGTTCTTCTCGATACGATTTTTCTTCTCGAACCGTTTCCTTGTAAACATTCGTTTCTTTCGGCTGATATGTATGGCGTTGAATGGATGGTTTCACTGTTTTTTCATCAGGAATAACAGGAAAACGGAACGGTGCGTTTTCAGGATATTTATGCAGCATTTTTGCAGGATGCTGTGTATTCGATTGTGACGGTCTTCTTCCATTATTTGCGAAAGGAGCAGGCTTGTTCTTTGGAGAAACATTCACTTCCTCAGTCGCCCGCTGTTTTTTTACAGGCTGCTGCTGATCATGCTCTTTCTCATAAAAGGAGTCGTCCTCATTTTCATCATCAAAAAATGTATTCATTAATTTTTTTATCCAACTCATTTTCTCACCTATTTCTGTTGGTTGTTTCTTTATTGTAGCGAAAATAGAAGAGAAACAATAGTCTAAATATTTTCTATAGCACATGCACGTGAAAAAGATAAGAATAAAAACCACTAGAGGCTCTAGCGGCTTTTTATTGTATATCAATCAGTTGTTTCATCTTCTACTGGTTTATTCTTTGCTAGTATAAAGATCGGTTCAAGCTCTTTGTTTTCGTACAAAAAAGGTAATGCTGTAACCGGAACACGGCCATTCATAAAGAATTGCATCGCCATCTGAGCTAAAATATCATAGCCTTGTTTATTCCTAATGTCTGCAATGATCAGTACATCCTGATGCGGTACAGCCACTGCCATTTCACCATTAATCTTTTTCTTCATATCTTCTAAGAAATTTGTATTTAGAATTCTGCTCGCATCATATCCATCATTATGATTTAGAAAGTAGAACGTATTACCTGCAACCTGGTCCTCTTTAAAGTCTGTTGCCAAGCGTTTTAGATTAAATCTTGCTGCATCAAGAACTTGAGACTCATCCACTTTTAACCCCTTCATCTTATCATTCGTTAAAAGTTTATAGGTTTTGCCTAGGTCTAAAGCATAATATATTCTTGTTTCAGCTGTATGTTCTTGATAAAAAAGTATTTCTCCTTCAGGGGTTTCTAAAGGAAAAGATGCCGAGCGTATGACAGGAAAAATATTGGACAAAGGATTGTTATCTGCTTTTTGATGTGCAGCTTTCAATCCTTCTTCAACGTAATAAACGAGCTTATCAAGAAGCACGTCTTTTTCCTTTGACCAGCGTGCGCTAAGTCCTCCAAGTGAAAGAGAAACCCCTTTTCCTGTTTTCTTGTCTGTTATTCGAAGTGTATCATCTTCTCTATCGTACGCAAATTCACGATCAGTACCAGATAATCTTTCTTCTAAAGTCTTTTTAAGTTTAATTGAACTGCTCATTTTTTTCCTCCTTTCTGTATGCCACACCACATCGCTATTTAACGTGAAAAACCTCCGAATGGAGGTTTTTCAATTACTTGCTGCTATCTTCTTTATATTCTACTACTACTTCTGTTCCTAGTCCGCCACGAGCGTTCCAGTTTCCAGTAACCTTTAAGTATTTTGGTTTTAAGAGTTTAGCAAGATCTTCCATAATGCGGTTCGTTGCATGCTCTTGGTAAATTCCAACGTTACGGTATGATGTTAAATAATATTTTAATGATTTCATTTCTACTAAATCTTCGTTTGGAATATAGCTGATGATAATATCAGCAAAATCCGGAAGACCTGACCAAGGACATACAGATGTGAATTCTGTTGTTGGAATAGTAACTAGTGTATCCTTTCCTACATACTCGTAAGGAATTGTTTCTAATATATCAACAAGGATTACATTCTCATCTTGAATATCAAAACGTATTCCTTCATATTTGCTGTGGTTTACTTCTACTTTAGCCATTTAATAAACTTCCCTTCATTTTACGGCCCTTTTTTCCAATTTATTGTTGCTTCTGAAATCATTTAATTTAACTTCTCTCCATTTGCAAGTTGATTGGAGTGTATGGTGCGTGCCTGCAACTTGAAAATCTTCTCGCAAGGCATGCGACGAGGAATACACTTCTATAGCTTTACTTTTAGACGCAGGAGCAAGAAAGCTAACTTCCCTGCCCCGCGGAAAGCGAGTACCTGAAATGGAGATCAACTACTATCAAAAGCAACAAGGATTATAAAGAACAGCCATTTAAAAAATCATTTTTTGTTATTATAACATACTCTTTTAACCTATTTTGAAGGAATATTAAGCTCTTCTAAAAAGGCAACAATCTGCTCTTTTGTCTTTCTTTCTTTATTCACATAACGCCCAATTTCTTTGCCCTCTTTAAAAGCAACGAAACTTGGAATGCCAAAGATATCTAGCTCTTGGCAAAGCTCAATCAACTCATCTCGATCCACATAAACAAATTGGTAGCTAGAAAATTCTTCCTCAATCTCAGGCAGGATAGGCTTGATCACAACACAATCCGGGCACCAGTCTGCAGAAAATACAGCTACTGTTACACCGGTTTTAATAGTATCTTGAAATTGCTCAATTGATTTTATGTTTTCCATATTACATTACTCCCTATTGATTCAGCTTCATATCGCCAAATTTTATATAACCCTTTTTTCTTAACCACTCTGAAATCACAAGACTTATGATAATGGGTCCAGCAAAATGCAAAATAAATATAGCAAGAAATGTTTCAAAGGTAAAGCCCATTGTCCTGAGCGTCATAATCTGCCCTACAAGTCCACTTGTACCCATTCCCGCTCCTGCTGGAATGTTTTCCATCTTAAAGTAAAGCGTTCCGATCGGTGCTAACAGGATTCCAGCAACGGTTGGAGGAATTAATATGAACGGATTTTTCACCACGTTTGGAAATTGAAGTTTTGACGTACCTATTCCTTGTGTCAACCAGCCGCCAAATCCATTTTCCCTAAAAGAACTGGTAGCAAACCCGATCATTTGCGCTGCACATCCTATTGTTGCCGCTCCTGCAGCAAGACCTTCAAGCCCCAGCATCATCGCAATTGCAGCTGAGGAAATGGGACCTGTTAGTGCAAAGCCTAATAAAATAGCTACTAAAATACCCATGATTAAAGGTCTTTGATCAGTGGACCACATGACTAGCTGACCAAACCCCTTCATAAACGAATCAATTCCTGGTCCGATGAAAGTTGCCACCGTATACCCAGTAAGAATGGTTACAGCAGGCGTTACAAGAATATCAAATTTGGTTTCTCCAGATACAAGCTTACCAATTTCAACCGCGATAAGCGCTGCTACGTAACATCCTGCAACACTGCCTAATTCAGCTCCTGCTGCCCCCGCAATACCTGCTGAGAACATAACAAGCGGAGGTGCTTTTAATCCGAATGCTATTGCGGTACCAATGACAGGACCCATAAGCGTCATCGCTAGCTGTCCCATTTCAGTAAAAAAAGGTATAGAAAGCTCTTCGCCAATTGTTTTTAAAATCAATCCTACGATAAGAGAGGCCATCAGACCAAGTGCAAAATATTGAAAACCTGTGATGAAATATATTTTAGGAGAAAGACTTACTCCTTTTTTCTGCAGAAAATCCCTCATGTTATTTACTCCTTTTACATTTCTGATCATACATGTCCCTAAAACATTATATCTTGTTTTACTCTTGTGTAAAGACACCTGTCAATACGAAGAGCGTACTTCCTCTCTCTTTTTACTTTCAAACGTAAACTTATTTGAAAAAAAGCCGATAAAATGGCAGGGAGGGATACATTTGAAGATGTCGATTCGTAAAAGAGTACAACTGATGCTTCTTATCAGTTTAGCCGGAATGATACTATTACTTGCATTTATTGGGTTATTTTTATGGCAGAACACCCAAATGGAGAAGGAAAGAGAAAATCTTCAGCTTTCATTGCTGTCTAGCAATGATGTCCGAAGTTCGTTTAATGAAGTACGTAAACACGAACAAGAATACTTAAGAAAACCTAGCCCTGAATCTAAACAACATGTATTGTCTTTACTCAGCAGCTTGCAAAAGGATACAGGCAAAGTCGTTAAAGAAACAAACAATCCGTCTTTAAAAGGTATTGAGAAAGACTTATCCGCTTATCAGACATCGTTTGATTCTGCAACAGGTTTGACTACCCAGCTCAATTCTTTAAAACAGATGATGACTGATACTTCTAACGAATTTTATGAAACAGTTAAAGGCATGAATGACCAAGTTTTATTAATCAATCTTTTGCAGATGCAAACATATGAAAAAGAAATTCACATCAAATATGACGGCGCATCTGTCGAAAACTTCAAAGAAAGTGCCGTAGTCTTTGATCGGATGTTAGATGAAAAAAATCTGCCCGAGGAGCAATTATCAGCTTTTAAATCAAAATTATTAAAGTATACAACTTCTGCAGATACCATTCAAACGATTACTAAAAAGATCGATGATGATGTGAAGACTTTTGAGCAGATTGCAGGTGTTGTGGATCAGTCCACTGCAGATGCAAAAAAAAGCTTGCAAAAAGAGAACACAGAACTAACGAATAAACAAAAATCCGTTAAGTTTTGGCTTACGATCAGCTTAATCGGTTTAAGCATCTTGATTCTTTCTATTCTAAGTGTAATGGGCGTTTGGCTAATGCGTTCTATCCAATCTTCTATCTCCTCTCTAAAAGAAGGAGCAGCCGTTATTGGTGAGGGTGATCTTTCGTATCGTGTGGAAACTCATTCTAAGGATGAGATGGATGAACTGGCACAAACCTTTAATAGAATGGCAGAAAAAATGCAAAAATCAATGACCGAAGTAAAATATGCTGCTGAAAAATTAACGAGTTCTTCTCAAAACTTAGCAGCAGTATCCGAGGAAACAACTGCCCAAAGTGATGAAGTAACCGAAGCAATCTCTCAAGTTGCAACAGGTGCTCAAAGTCAGGCAGATCACCTGCAAGAATGCACCCTTTTATTATCAGGAGTGACGGAATCCATAAAAGAGACCGCAAACATCAGTGACGAGATCTCAATCGATGCTCAAAAAGCGGAAAACGATGGGAAAGCTGGCTCTAACATCGTTCATCAACTAAACACACATTCAGAAAACTTTTTAGAATTAGCGCAAAGCCTTATTTCAGAAATTCAAGATGCAAGCCAACAATCCAAACAGATTAATTCAATTGTCGAGACTATCCAAGAAATCGCAGGAAGCACTGACCTTCTTGCCTTAAATGCAGCGATTGAATCTGCACGAGCAGGTGAAGCTGGAAGAGGCTTCTCAGTAGTTGCAAGCGAAGTAAGAAAACTTGCTGAACGTTCTAAAAACGAAGCACTTAGAATTCAGCAGCTCGTTAAATCGATGACGAATCAAATGGAATTGTTATCAAAAGAGACCGTGCGCTTTGAGCAATATCGAATTGACCAAATGGAGTCCGTTCAACAGACAGAAAAAGCGTTCAGCAGCATCATTCAAAATGTATCACAGATCAACGGAAGAATAACTCAAGTGAAGAGTGCGATTAACAGAGTTGAATCAGCTAATGAAAACTTATCTGAAAAACTATTCGAAGTTAGTGCAATTTCTGAAGAGTCCGTAGCAACAAGTGAACAGGTAAGTGCATCGAGCATTCACCAAAAAGAAGCGATTCATCAAGTGAATTTGGCAGCAACTGAATTACAAGAAATTGCCCTTTCACTTCAAGAAGAGGTGGATCAGTTCTCACTAGGTGAAGTAGCCGCTTCTGTTTCAGAAGAGAACTTAGTGTTTATCGACACTTATCAAGAAGTTGCAGCTGCAACTGATGAGAGTGAAACAGGTTCATTTATCACTTATGATGCAGAGGATGATGAAGATCAGAAACATACTGTTGAAGAAGCTGAATCAAACGATCATGTTCAAGAAGCAGATATTCAAGAAGATGAGAATAGCTTAATGGATAAAGAATCAAAAAGATAATGAAATACCAAAACCCGGTGTCTTTTCACCGGGTTTTAATAATTTCCACTCAATTGCGTGTACTTTCTATGTTGTTTATAAGTCTTTGAAAAGTAATGGCTCCAAGTGCCATCTTGTTTAGCTACAAAATAATAATAATCATGTTTTTCTGGATCTGCCGCAGCTTTTAAAGAAGTGAGATCTGGGCTTGCAATAGGACTTGGTGGAAGCCCCTCATTCAAATATGTGTTGTAAGGACTTTTTATTTTCAAGTCTTTTCTTCTGAGGGCAGCTTTTGGTTTATCTAGTAAATACTGAACTGTTGAACAAGATTGAAGTTTCTTCCCATCACGTATCCTGTTTATAAAAACGCCAGCAATAGTTCGCTTCTCTTTATTCAACAAAGCTTCTTCTTCGATAATTGATGCCAGTTTGATCATTTCATAAGGTGTCTGATCTGTGGTGATTCTGATATTTGCTGTTTTTTCAATCATACGGTCAATCATCTGACGAATCACATCTCCTTCATCCATTTTCTTTTCAAAGAAATAGGTGTCAGGATAAAGCAGTCCTTCCACAGCATACTTTACTTTTTGATGTAATTCTTCATCATTGAATTTTAGTTGTTCTCGCTGTTCTTTAGTCAGCGTATTCCACGTTTTTGCTTTGTTAAGAAATGCTTCTCGATCTACAATCCCTTTTTGGCTAAGACGATCTGCCATTTCAATAACGGTCAAGCCTTCTGGAACTACAACTTCATCAGCCTCTGTTTCTTTACTTAACGTGGAGAGGTCTGCAAGAATCTCTTTATAATTAGCCCCCTGCTAGGGTATGTTCACCAGTTGTAATTTTTTCTTTTTTCCCGGTTATTGTGCTGTAGACGTTAAACAGAAATGGGTTTTTTACAAATCCTTCTTTCTTTAGCCGCCGAGATAATGAGGAAAAATCACTGCTTTCTTTCACGATAAAGGGCTTTTCAGCTGAACCCTCTGCAGGCATAACCGCATAGATAATCCATCCTGCAAAAATAACAAAAATGGTAAGAAATATGATTAAGATGATCTTCACAGATGTATTCAAAAGAAAATCCGCCTTACTACCTTTTTGTTTCTAATCTTCCCAGATCAGTTCTGTTCATACAAAGAGGCTGACAGAAAAGGTTTAGTACCTTAGCTGTCAGCCTGTACATTTTTTATTTGGCAGTAAAGCATTGTTGCTTTTAAATCTTTTTATTATCATCTTTGAACAATTGATTGTAGTAGAAGGTGCGAGACTCCTGCGGGACAGGCGGGCAGGTGAGACACTTAAGAGTGAACCGTTACGAATGTGGCACACCGCTTACCCCGCGGAAAGCGAGCACCTGGAACGGAAATCAATTACATTCAATAACGACACTGACTACAAAATCAGCTATTTATTAAGGTTATAGACATACTGCCCTAATAGAATCGTGGATATATGCAAAAACATCTCACTTCGAGACAACATGCCACTCGTGAAAACACCAATCGCTCCATCTTTTTTTCTAATTTCAGGGTCGTTTGTTAGTTCCCCCATTAGCGTTCCAAGTTCTTTCCCTTGCTTCAAACCTTGAACAACATCATTCGGAAGCAAAATTCTCGCTCCAGCTGCTGAGAAGATATTCCCTTCAGAATCAGCAACCGCTCCCCAGTTACATAAGTACATACCGTCTGCCATTTCCATAACACCGCCCTCAAGTCCAAGGCCGATTTCCGCTCCTTGCTTCACACAATCTTTTGCGCGGTTAATGGCACCTTCCTTTGTTTCTTCATCCGAAAAAGGTTGAGCAGAAACTAAAGAATCTGAAGAATAAGAAACAAGTTTCGCATCTTTAAAATACATTATAAAAGGCCTGACTGCTTCAATTTTCGCAGGATTTTCTGATCCGATTCCAATTCTCATATCCCGCTCTTCCTTAGCTGTTTTCTAGTATTGTTTTCAATGTGGATTCATCCGCTGTTTTCACAAGCTTTACGAGCAGTTCTTTTGCAGCAGCATAGTCATCAACATGGATCATAGAAGCATGTGTGTGAATGTAACGAGAACAGATACCGATCACAGCAGATGGTACACCATTCCCAGAGACATGAACACTGCCAGCATCCGTTCCGCCTTGAGAAATGAAGTATTGATACGGTATGTTATGAGTTTCAGCTGTATCTAGAATGTACTCTTTCATACCTCTATGTGTAACCATTGTTCTGTCTAAAATTCGTAATAGTGCCCCTTTACCCAACTGGCCAAATTCGCTTTTATCGCCCATCATGTCGTTCGCTGGACTTGCATCAAGTGCGAAAAACAGGTCAGGCTGGATGAGGTTAGCTGCTGTTTTTGACCCGCGCAGCCCTACTTCTTCTTGAACAGTAGCTCCACTGTATAATTCATTTGGTAATGTCTCATTTTTTAATTCTTTCAGCAGTTCAATAGCTAGTCCCACACCATAACGGTTGTCCCATGCTTTAGCCATGATTTTTTTCGGATTGGCCATAGGTGTAAACGGACAGATCGGTACGATTTGCTGCCCTGGTCTTATCCCCATGCTATAGGCATCCTGATCATCATCTGCTCCGATATCTATGTACATATTCTTAATCCCCATCGGTCTGTTGCGCTGATCTTCGGATAGCAGGTGTGGAGGTGTAGATCCAATAATTCCTGTTATCACATCTCCCTTATCTGTGTAGATATTAACACGCTGCGCTAATAATACTTGGCTCCACCAGCCGCCTAATTCTTGAAACTTCAGCATTCCATTTCTTGTAACCTTCGTTATCATGAAACCTACTTCGTCCATGTGTCCTGCCACCATGATTTTAGGGCCGCTGCCTTTTTTAACACCAAAAATACTGCCCAGTCCGTCTTGAATGACTTCATCTGATACTGGCTCTATTTCCTTACGAACAAATTTACGAATGTCCCGCTCAAAACCTGGTGCACCAGGAAGTTCTGTCAACGTCTTAAACAAATTCAGTGTTTCTTCATTCATATAAAACAACCCCTTCTAATTGGTCACGTATACATTTTCATTGTACACCTAATCAGAAGGGGTTTTCTAGGTTTATGAGTGTTCTAGACTTCGTATGGAATCGGATCAGCTGAACCTGCTTCTTTAAATCCTTTTAACCGCAGAACACAGCTGTCACATTTTCCGCACGCCGTCTCTTTTCCATTATAACAAGATGTTGTTAGTTCATATGGAACATCGAGAGACAACCCTTTTTCAATCGTTTCTTTTTTAGACAAGTGAATAAGTGGTGTTTCCACTGAAATGTTCTTACCTGTTACGCCTGCTTTTGTTGCTAAGTTAATCGTTTCTTCCATGCTCTTAATGAATTCAGGCCGGCAATCCGGATAACCGCTAAAATCTACAGCAGAAACTCCTGTGTACACAGCAGTTGCTCCGATTACTTCAGCATATGCACTGGCAAGTGAAAGGAATATCATATTTCTAGCAGGAACATAGGTAACTGGAATGCCTTCTTCAGCCTCAGTTGGAACATCTACTTTCTCATCGGTAAGAGCACTTCCTCCAATGTCTTTTAAAAACGTAAGATCTACAATTCTATGATCTTCCACATTATAAAACTTACCAACTTCAATCGCTTGTTCCACTTCTCGATTATGGCGCTGTCCATAATGAAACGTTATCGGGTAGAGATCGTATCCCTCTGCTTTTGCAATTCCCATACATGTTGTGCTATCAAGGCCACCGCTTAAAACAATAACAGCTTTTTTACTCATCGCTAAACCCCTCTCTCCTCTGGATGCCAGATTACCTTATGAAGCTGAAGACTTAGCTTCGCATTAGGAAGTGGAGTTTCTAATAAAAGTTCAACAAGGCGTCTGGGTGGCATGCTTTCCCAAACAGGACTTACACAAATCTGTCCATTTCGGTAATGTTCAGAGACCACCTGCTTTGTGATTTCGAAATCTTCCTCTGACCCTACAACAAATTTTATTTCATCTTGATTTTGGAGCTCTTTAAAGTTTTCCAGGTTCATTTTATCCATCTCACCTGAAGCAGGGAGCTTATAATCCATCACAAATCTCATCTTTTTTTGCAGATCAGGATGAGAGTTACGCATATTTTCAAACGGCTGTAAATCAATAGCACCATTTGTTTCAATATGAATATCTACTATGTGGTCCAAATCTGCCATCGCCATGAGCAATGCAGCTGATTTTTCGCGGTGGATAAGAGGCTCACCACCAGTAAAACAGATACGCTGTGATCGAAACGACTTAATTGTACTCACAATTTCTTCTATAGACGCTTCAAACTCAGGCTTGGCAGGAGCATAGCTGTAGGTAGTATCACACCAAGTGCATCGTAAGTTACAATGAAAAACGCGAACAAAAACAGTGGGATATCCTGCCTGTAGACCTTCTCCTTCAACGGTTTCAAAGATTTCAACCATTGGTACTGTCCAATGTTTCCATACATCTTTTGACGGAAGATTAAATGTTTTCATTTTCCACCATCCACTCTCTTTTCATAATGGCAAAGCTTGTAGGTGTTTCAAACAATTTTAATTCTTCCAATCTGTGTCCTTGCTTCGATAAGCCTCGTATTTGCAACTCAATATCGATTTGTTCCCATATCCAAACAACCATATTTTCTGCAGTTGTATTCATTGGAGGAAGAACCTCATTTAAATATCTGTGATCGAGCTTGCTGTCTATAGCCGTTTTGAATATTTCTTTTATCTCTCCAAAATCTACCGCTATTCCTATTTCATTTACAAAACCGCTCATTGTAATAACAAGCTTGTACGTATGTCCATGAAGGTTTTTGCATTTTCCTTCATAACAATGCAGATGATGAGCTGCATCAAACGTAAATTCTTTGCACACAGCAACACGTTTATTATGATACTTCAACTGCTCGCGTTTAATATCGCGATCCAGTACTTGAACATCTGTTGGAATTTTATATGTCATTCCTGTTCATCCTTTCGAGTGGAGCACGAAAACAAAAAAACTCTGCTAACGCAGAGAGTGTAAAAAATCATTCTTCACGCTCCCTAGTTTTGTTTTAAGAGGGGTGGGAATTTCGAACCCTCCATCATTATCATGAGTATCTTATCAAAAACAGACAAGAAAAAGAAGGCTTTTCTTTGTTATACTAAAAGTAGAAAATGAAAATGAACTTACATAAGGTGGGAAAACGCATGAATTGGAGAAACCTGATCTTAGCAGGCCTGACAGGCGCTGCAATAGGGTATGTGGTTACAAAAAAGCAAACAGAATCCATCACACCAGAGAAAGCCTTAAAGCTATTGAAAGAAAAAGCAAGTGAGCATTATAGCATTACAGGAGCTTGGATCATCGTTAAGCCCGAAGATGCAAACGTACATGGTCTTTCGTACTCTGTATATAAAGGCGGCTTTTCTCACTCCATTCCTGGAAGTGAAGCCGTACATTTCGAGTTTCTAATCGATGCTGAAACAGGAACGCTGTTACAACTTGCTCAAAAGTGATAAAAAGCCCTTAGGAGAAATCCTAAGGGCTTTTTAGATTATCGATATAATTTTGTTTGATTATAAAGATTATTATCGATCTTGAATTTGGTAGTAAGGTATTGACGTTTTTCCCAAACTGTCAAAATGAACAATGGAATAATAATTAACATGAACAACAATGCTGTTACTACAATCCAATCCATATGTGTTCCAAGTTCTGATTCATGTGCTTTTTTATAGTCTTTAATTTTTGGGTTTGCTTTGGCAACAGCTGCTTCTGCTAAAAGTTCGTTCTTGTCAGCGTCATAAAAAACAACTTCTGTGTGATCAAAATAAAAAATGTTATCTCTAACCGTATCATAATTAGCGATTGCTACTGTAACTTCAGAAGCTTCTAATTCTGAGTCTTCATTCGGATATGTCTCAATGTCAGATAAAGTTAAGGAACCTTTTTTTAGATCCTTATGTTTACTTTCAATACCTTTTTCAATCGTCTTTTTCATTTCATCTGTGGCAGTTTCAGCAGACACAAATGTCCCCATTGATAAAAACAGTGCTAGAACGGTAAAAATGGCTACTAACTGTTTTTTCATATTTTTAATCCCCTCTCATTTTACCTCTTAAGATATAAATAAAAATTGATAAATTCATGCCTCTCATATTTTAACATATCCTGTCGTTTCAAACATTCACTTGAAAATGGAAAATATGTGACGATTTTTTCACATTTTTGGAGATCGCGGAACTCTCTCTGTCAACACACCGTTTTTATCCCACTTAACGGCACGATAGATACAGTCATGATAGAAAAAATACCATGTATCAGGTTGTATCCATTTTTGTTTTTGAAAGATTGAAGTCATCGGATAATCATCATAAGCAAGTACCCAAAGCGGGTTATGATGAGCGTGTGTCGGCATAATATCACCGATGTGATATACTTTTTCACCGTCTTCTAACGTGAGTTCAATAAGTGAATGACCATCACTATGCCCACCTGTATGAACCATCCTAATCCCATTTAAAATTTCAATTTCTTCTTTGAACGTTTTTACTTGGTTTTGAATGGGCTCCCAATTTTCTTTCCAATATGTATTTTGCGACCTAATATTCGGATTTTGCAGTTCGTTCCACTCTGTTTCTGAAGTGTAAATAATAGCGTTTTCAAAAACAGGAACCAGCTTGTCATCTTTCCATCGAGAAAGTCCGCAGGCATGATCAAAATGCATATGAGTCATAAGTACGATATCAATATCAGCAGTCGTTAATCCCTCTTTTTCAAGACTTTTTTCAATTTGAGATTCCTCGGTGACTCCATAGTTCCTTCTTTGTTTTTCTGTTAATTTCCCGGCACCTATACCTGATTCAATCAAAATGTTTTTCCCTTCAAATCCTTGAACGAGAATAGGTTCCGTTCTTAACTCGATCTGATTTCTTTCGTTAACGGGGTATTTTGTTTCCCACAATGGTTTAGGAACGACTCCAAACATAGCCCCGCCATCCATATGTGTTACCCCACCATCTAACCATGTAAGCGTTTTAGTTCCGACTTTCCACTGATCCATAGCTCCTTCTCCCTTCACCTTTTTTATTCCCTACAAGTGTATCATAAGAAACAATGAAGAAAAGAAAAGAAAAAACTCAAGCAGAGGCTTGAGTTTTAGGAACGAAATTGTGCTTCCATTCTGTAAATACGGTCCCCTTTTTCAGAGAATTTTTCTTCATACTCTGTCATGACGTTATCTTCCATATGACTTTTATGGAGATCAAGACTTACGTCATTAAAAAACATTCCGTACGTTGACATACTGTGAAGCGAGTATTCAAATAAACCTTGGTTATCAGTCTTAAAATGAATTTCCCCAGGTTTCTTTAATACTGTTTCGTATCGTTTAAGGAAACTTTCATGAGTCAGTCTTCTTTTAGCGTGCTTTTTCTTTGGCCAAGGATCTGAGAAGTTTAAATAAACACGATCAATTTCTCCTGGCTCGAAATAATCGAGTAAATGTGTTGCATCTGCTCGAATCAGTTTAACATTCGGCTTTTTATCCTCGAGAATACGATCGAGAGCAGTGATTATAATGCTATCATAAAGCTCCATCCCTAAATAGTTAATCGAAGGATTCTGCTTCCCCATTCCGTTTATAAATTGCCCTTTACCTGTTCCGACTTCAATATGAATCGGGTTATCATTACCGAAAAAGGAATGCCATTTTCCCTTCATGGATTCAGGTTCAATGGAAACAAACTCTGGATTGTCCATCAATTTATCTTTCGCCCATGGCTTAAATCTTTGACGCATATTTTCTCCCCACTTTACTAACTAAAATAATCTTATTACGAATTAATTTTCATCCCGTAAATCATCTTGCTTTTAAGGATATTTTTTTCTGAAATCCATAAGCTATGCAATGAAAGGATGTGCAGCAAAATGCCATTAAATCATAATGATCAATTGCATATCATCAGAGATCTTCTTCAAGACCATTATACCGATTGTGCTGGTTCACCATCAGAATGTGCACAGCTAGAACGTCTTGCTGCACATTTAATGCAGAATGGTGAAGTCCATGAAGAAGTAAGGAACATTTTGACCAACATTAACGAATATAGTCATACAGGCTTTACTCATCAGCATTTGGAAGAGCATATAACAAGCCATCGCCCACACTTAGAAACATGGATTAATACAATTCAGACACATCACCCATATTAAGACACTATTCCCTAGGAAATAGTGTCAGATTAACTTCTATATTGTCAGCTTTTAAATCGAACCTGCAAGTTTTTTAATATTTTCTGCAAATTGGGCAGTCTCTTTTGACTGTCCTTTTTCTTTATACCAGAAAAAAGAGCTTATCGTTTGTGCCAAAACATACCAATGCATTCTTCTCTCTAAATGATCATCTAATGTCTGACCATAGATGCCAAGCCATTCTTCCCAATTTTCATAAGGGATGTAGCTGTACAGCAGCATCCCTAAATCAAGTGCAGGATCAGCTATCATCGCGCCGTCCCAATCAATTAGGAACAGTTCGTTAGAATCACTTAGCAGCCAATTATTATGGTTTACATCACAATGACACACGACTAAATCATCAACTTCGACTTCAGATGCGGTTTCCATAAGATAGGCAAACGAATCATTGATGATTTCAAGATAGTCTTTTTCTTTGCGCATTTGTAATTGAATATCATTTAAAAGATCAACCGGTGTTAATCTTTTCTTTTCAAGTCGATTCATCATACCCAGAAGCTCCTGCGATCGATGAATTTTCGCTAAAAGTTTAGCTACATTTTCACTTTTCATATCGGCTGCTTTCAATTCCCGCCCGTTCAGCCATTGTTGAGCTGTGATTACATCCCCATTGCCAAGTCTTTTCGTCCATAAAAGTTTAGGGACGATTCCCTCAGCTGAAAGAACAGCTAAAAACGGAGAGGAATTGCGCTTTAAAAACAGTTTTTGGTTCCCATATTCAGCTATATATGCTTCTCCTGTTGCTCCACCAGCAGGGGAAACCTGCCAATCTTCTCCCAAAATCTGTTCCAAATTGTTCACCTTCTTGTCTAGTTAAAGAATCCGTTTTTATTAAATGTTCATTCAACAAAGTATACCATTTCCGTATCTAAATAAATTACTGCGAAGTCATTATTTTAACACAAAAAAACAAGAAAAGCACTCGATTCTTCATACTTTACAAACCTATATACTATATAACATCGAAAAAGACAATGGATGTAATGTGTACCAATTAGAGCTTAATACTCTTTCATTGTGCACTTCATCTTCAATCACTACGCTCCAGCTATCTTGATTAAGAGGGATACTTATTGGCTGTAATGTTTGATTAAAAAGCAGTACTACTTTATTCCAATGAGAATCCTTACTTATTTTATCGGTCAAAGGAAGTTGTAATTTAAATCCTATTGCGCCATCTGGAAGTTTCCATTCAATGAGTTCACTTCTGTTATCACTAAAAACAGCTTGCTCTTTTCTAATTTTAATTAGTTGTCTAAAGTAAGCAACGTCATTATGATATAACTCACATCTGTTCCAATTGATTGCATTAATCTTATCAGGAAGATTGTAGCTGTTTTCTGCTCCGTGTTTCGTTCTGAAAAACTCTTGCCCGGCATGTATAAAAGGGACACCGCGTGCAAAGATCGTGAAAGCTAACGCAAGCTGCTGACGTTTTCTTCGGATGCTCTCACTTTCGTGTGGATGCCGAATAGCCAGCAGGTCGTATAATGTATGATTATCATGACATTCTGTATAGTTAATGCTTTGTTCAGCGTTTAAAAATTTATCGTGATTTCCAGCATACCCTCTCATAACATGTGCCATTTGGTGTTTAATTCGATCCTCTTGATTTCCATTTATAAAACCTCTGTGACCTTCTACAAAGATACTTCCTTTAACATGATCACGAAATGCATCATTAAAGAAAGAGTAGTCAGGCATCTTTTTCGCTGATGAGAGGGAGGCTTTTTTCTCAGGTTCTAAATAAGTATTTAAGTCCCAGCCTTCTCCTAACAAAAATACTCCTGGATTCAACGATTTTAACTTTTTCGCAGCTATATTCATTGTTTCTACATCGTGTATTCCCATAAGATCGAAGCGAAATCCATCAACTTTATATTCGTTCATCCAGTAAGTGAGAGCATCTAGTATAAACTTTCGCATCATTTTTCTTTCTGAAGCTGTGTCATTTCCAACCCCTGTTCCGTTCACAGGCTTACCGCCATCATCATAACGAAAATAATATCCAGGAACGAGCTTTTCAAATGATGACTCTTCCAGTTTATACACATGGTTAAAAACCACATCTAGAATCACAGAAAATCCATTATTTTGAAGGCTTTGAATCAGCATCTTAAGTTCTGTAATTCTGCATACAGGGTCGTGTGGATTCGTAGAGTATGATCCTTCAGGTGCCAAAAAGTGGACAGGATCATATCCCCAGTTATACTCTTTTTCCGGATTCGTTTCATCAACACTTCCAAAGTCAGCGACAGGCATTAACTGCACATGACTAATACCTAGACTCTTAAGATAATCCAATCCCGTAGGATAGCCTTTTGATGTTGTCGTTTGCAATTCAGTTAATCCTAAATACTTGCCTTTATTTTTGATACCGCTGTCAGAATGAATCGTAAAATCCCGCACATGAACTTCATAAATAACGCTGTTTGTTTTTGAACGGAGGTTTATCTTTTTTTCAGACCGATTCCAGTCTGCAGGATCTGTTTCAGGAAGATGAACAACAACTGATTTTTCACCGTTTATTGTAACTGACCGTGAATATGGATCAGTCGTTTCAACCCATTCATGATTCACTTTTGCCAAATAAGTATACTCTGTTAAATGATGATTACCTTCTAAGGTAGTTTGCCACAATCCTTTTTCATTTCGATCCATCTTTTGCTCAAAATAAGAGTTTGAATGAGCTGGTTTGTACTTGAGTCTGATCTCATAAGCAACTGGTGACCACACCTTAAACGTAGTGAACTCAGGTGTGAAAGTCGCGCCAAGGACGCTATCATCGTAAAAAAGGGTATCAAACTTTTCTGTTCTAACGATACTTCCTACCATCAAGGGGATTCTTCTGTCGTTATAGGTAATCCAATATTCCTTAAACAAATCGAATGGTGTTGATGTTTTGCATTTATATATAATCTGTTCATGATAATGTTCTTGCTTATCAATAGTTAATGGCTGAGCGGTCCCTTTGTCATCTACCAGTGAAAGTGAAGGGATGATCGAAAAGGGCTTATTCGCTACAATTGTTATCATTGAAAAATCATCTATATAAGCCACCAACGAAATACTATCTATACTCATCAGTCACACCCCTTTAAATCGCTATTACATCATATTGAACTTAATTTGATTTTGTTATTCCTTTACATGAAAAAAAGAGAGAGGGAATCCTCCCTCTCAATCAGCGTTTAAATATTTGTTCTTTACGATTCTGCCTGTGATAACAAGGGCAGCATAAATGATCACTGGAACAATAATCCCGATCAACAGCTGGTCATTCGTAATATTTAATAGCCATTCTTTAATTCCGGATTTCTTTTGAATCAATGCAACCCAGAGAACTGCAAAAAGTGCGATATTAAATAGATCTGTCCATTTCATTTTTATTCCCCACTCATTATTTTATATGTTTTGGATGTTTATGCTTTCCAGCCTTGTTTCTATTTTCTTCTGTGACAGTTGATTGGAGTGCAAGGTGGGAGACTCCTGCGGGACAGGCGGGCAGGTGAGACACTTAAGAGTGAAACGAACAAATGTGGCTCACCGCCTGCCCCGCGGAAAGCGAGCACCTGGAACGGAAATCAACTCTTTCAAGGGCATCAAAAGTCACTAAAAGAGACTTATATTTTCACAGAAACCGATGCGGGTTGGATAACAACTTCAATCGGTGTTGTTCCCTTGTATTCACCATCAGCATGAATAGCCACTGGATGTTTCGTGGCAACTGCAATTTCTTTCCCTTTCAATTGAGAAACACCTTGCACTTTCACATGTCCGCCCCAAAATACCGATATAAAAAGCAGCAAAAGCTTAAGGATTGATAGATTATGTACAACACAAACATCTAAAATTCCGTCGTTGTATTTCGCTTCGGGACAAATTTTCATGCCCCCTCCATAATAGGGCATGTTTCCAACAGCTACAAGCCAGACGTTGTGAAAAACATACTCTCTTCCATCTAATTTTATTTCCATTGTACCTGGCCTATAGAACCTCAGGACTTTAAACAATGTGACTACATATGCAAGCGTTCCTAATTTTAACTTATGTAAGTACTTTTTGTATATTGCCTCATTTGTGTACTTTGCTACTTCTCCGTCTAGACCAATACCGATGGCACTAATGAATGCTTGGCGTTTCTTGCTTCTTCCTGTTAATTGCATTTTCCCTGAGTCGGTTTTAATCATCCGATTACGCTTTAGATAAGAGATTTGCCTTTTAACACCTCTTACTTCTTTAGTAAGCACACGAACGATATCGTTCCCTGAGCCACCAGAAATGAATCCTAGCGGAATACTTTCATGATCTTTAATCCCATTAAATACTTCATGGATCGTACCATCACCGCCTACAGCTATAACGGCCTTTATTAAATCTTTGTTCATGTATGTAATCTTTTTAGCAATTTCAACGGCATGACCACTATGTTCTGTATAAAACGTTCGATAGGGAATTCCTTCCTGATCCATCGCCTTTTTTAAAGATTTAAATGTTTTTACAGCTTTTGCATTGTTTGAGTTAATAATAAAAAAGTACTTTTTCATTCAGCGAGCCCTCGATTTACGGTTTTTAAAGACTTTCGACAAAATTCTTTAAATACCTTCAAAATGAAACTCAGACTCATTGGACAATGGATCTTTTCTGAAAAGAGAGTTTGTTACACCTATCCTTAGCAAGTCAGATACAAATTTTAATTGCTGACTTTTAATAGGTGCTGGATTCTGCTGCAGCTGCGTGTGCCACTCTTGAAAGTTCCGCTTGTCTATATATGAAATCTTTCTCCAATCATTTGAGAAGTCAATAAAAGCATGGGGAGCAACAATGCACGGTTTTATGGATAGCTGATTCTCATAAGGCTCCCAAAATTCTCTTACCAACGAATTCATTCGTTCGAGACGGATGATTGGACTTAAAACCGTTTCTTTTTGATCTGAATGAACATTCTTCCAAAATCGCTTGTTATCTTGTGCTTCTTGCCATATCCCTTCACCGTTCATCCACACGATCAGCCAGACGTCTGTCGGTCCTGCTAAAATAACATCTAATTCAACTCCAGCATTTTTCACTTGCAGCACAGGTTCATAAAACAATAAATAATTATCAGGGATTTCTTGAATCAAAAATTGCAGCGTTCTATCCTGAACAAACCGCTTGTCACAATTTGAAATTTCTTTCACCGTAGATGTAGCCCAGTTCATTTGATGAGTAAATAATTTATTTCGGAATTCTTTATGCATTGCATTTTGATTTTGATTTTGATTTACTTTGTTTTGCTTGAAAGCTTTCCGGCGATTCTCTTTAATTCTCGTAAATAACGACTGATAATGGTACAGGTTATTTTCATAACGTGAAACATAATCTTGTAATTTTACAAGCTGTGACATTCTTCTCTTCTCCTCTCCTTTTAATTTTGTAATGAAAAGGATTGTACAATTTCATATTTAGGCTGCTTTTCTGTATGCGTTTCGTAAATCACGATTTTCTCAACATTGAACGGTATTTCCTCACCATATTGTTTCCACCAATCCGCGGCGTTTATTGAACGGTCTTCAGAATCAATATGTTTCCGTGCAAGTGTAATATGAGGAGCATATGGTCTGTTCTCTAATGTAAAGCCAGCTTTCGCACATACATAAGACACTTGTTTTTGCAGACGATATAAACTGTGTTGCTTTTTTATACCTGCCCAAAAAATTCGAGGGTTTTGTTTGTTTCCGAAAAATCCAAAATGGTCAACCTTTAAGGAGAACTCATCATGATTTGTTACTTCTTCTTTTAATAACGAATGAAGTGTTTCCAGCTGCCGAGTTGATGCAGATCCTAAAAAGGCTAACGTAATATGAAGATCTTCTAAATGTACCCATGTTTTAAAATGATGATCTTTTTTGATATGCTTGCAGAATTCCGCAAGTTTTGTTTTCACTTCTGCAGGAAGCTTCACAGCTATAAAATAATGCCTTTGCATAAAATCACACCACCTTGTTTTATTTTATCAAATTTATTAATGTGTCTATCTGCTTTTTTACCACAACACTTATTTGTTATACTTGTAAAAGCAACGAAAAGGAGTGCAAATGATGAGAGTCGTTTCAAACATCGCTGATTTAATTGGAGATACACCTATTGTGAAGTTAAATCGTCTTCCTCATAAAGATGGAGCCGATGTATATGTTAAATTAGAATATTACAACCCTAGCCGAAGTCTTAAAGACCGAGCTGCTTTTAACATGATTGTTGAAGCAGAAAAAAAGGGCTTCCTTAAAGAAGGATCTACGATTATCGAACCTACTTCAGGTAACACTGGAATCGGCCTAGCTATGAATGCAGCCGCTAGAGGATATAAGTCCATTATTGTTATGCCTGATACGATGACAGAAGAAAGAATTAATTTATTAAAAGCTTATGGTGCAAAAGTGGTTCTCACACCTGGTGATGAAAAAATGCCCGGTGCAATAAAAAAAGCACGGGAACTTGCTGATGAAATTCCAAACAGCTATATGCCGATGCAATTTGAGAACCCTTCAAACCCAGATGCCCACCGTGGCAGTACTGCCGTAGAAATTAAAGAAGCAATCGAAGAACTGAATCAGCACTTTACTGCTTTTATCGCACCTGCAGGAACTGGCGGTACGATTACAGGCACTGGCGAAACGCTGAAGTCATTCTTTCCCGATCTGACTGTTCATGTGGTGGAACCAAAAGGATCACCTGTTTTGTCAGGCGGAAAGCCAGGAAAGCATAAACTTGTCGGGACAAGCCCTGGATTTATACCACCGATCTTAAACCAAAAAGTCTATGACGAAATCGTACAGGTCAATGATGAAGATGCTTATACGATTACAAGACGACTAGCTTCAGAAGAAGGAATATTAGTCGGTCCATCATCAGGGGCTGCCGTTTATGCCGCTTTAAAAATTGCGGAAAAGCGAAAAAAAGGCGACGTTGTCATCTGTATTACATGTGACTCTGGAGAACGCTATTTATCAAGCGATTTATTTCAGTTTGAATAAAAACAAGGCATCCCAATCATCAACGCGGGATGCCTTATTTTTATATGGACCTGTGAAGTAGTATGCGTCCTTGCACTTCCATTCTGGAGAGAATAAAAACCATAAATAGCCCGGCAAAAGACAGTACGCCAAAGAATAAATACGTGTAGAAGATGTTGAACTTATCAAAAATAACACCGCCTACAAACGTACAAAACCAGGAACCTAATCCATTGCCGACAGCTGAGTATAACGATACTGCTGTAGCTCTCACCTCTATGGGTGTGTAGGTCCGTACATATTCCATCGCGGCAGGAATAAACAAACCTACCGAAAATCCTTGTACAACAGTTGTTATCAGTACTACTGAATATGACGGTTCAAAAAAATAAAACGTCCAGCGGACAGCAGAAACGGTCGCAGCAAATATCATAATGTTCATCATGCCCCACCTTTTAATCGTCAGTCCAGCAAACTTCATAAACGGCGCTTCGCTTCCAGCTGCAATTAAGAAGGCTAATCCCACTCCTGCAAGTGTTCCGCCTGTTTCCTGAATATAAAAACCGAAATAAAAGTTGTTTGCAAAGATTGGGCCAAACACTAGAAAAGTGGCCGAAAGAAAAACGAGATAGGAAGGCATTTTAACCAGTTGATCAATTCCCTTTCTAAGGTCTGTCTTAAGCGATTGACTTTCTTTCGGCATCCTTACAACAAATAAAACACAGATGATAAGAACAGTTGTAAACATATAGAAAATAACGTGTATGCCAAAGACTTCAGCGAGTCTCCCAGCCAGATAAACAGCTATTGCAAATCCAACCGCACCGAACAGTCTATAGTTTCCATATTGTTTGTTTTCTTTTTGGACGTAATTTAAAAGGATGCTGTCTGACACAGGCACTAAGGCACTTTGCATAAAGGAAAACACGACGAGTAGAGCAATAAGCCATACATATGATTCCAAAAGAAAGATGCTATAACCTAATACAGCTGTTAACAATAGGGATAGAACCAGTACTGATCGTGGACGTCTCGTATAATCCGTTGCTATGCCCCATAAAGGCTGAGCAAAGATCATAACAACTGGACTTATAGACATTAACGTACCAATTTCAGTCCCGCTAAGTCCCACTTCTTCTTTAAAATAAACACCTAATAACGGGAATAAGCTCCCTAGACCAAAAAAACTCAGTAGATAAAAACCTTTTAGACTGATAGAGGTTTGGTCAAACGTTTTCTTCATGATGTACCCTCTCTTACAAGCTATTTTGCCAGTTCATAAATGGCTTGTGCATAAATCGCTGCAGCAAGAAGCAAATCTTCTACAAACATATGCTCATCCTTCTGATGAGCAACATCTTCCCTACCAGGGAACAATGCTCCGAAAGCGACACCCGTTTCTAATGAACGTGCATAAGTACCTCCGCCAATTGCCATTAATTCACCCTTTTTACCTGTTTGTTCTTCATACACTTTTTGCAGTGTTTTAATTAATGGATGGTTCTCTTCCACATAGTTAGGCGGATTGTTTTCAATAATTCTCATTGACCAATCACCTGATTGTGCTCGTTCTTTTAATGAACTCTCAATAACATCACTATCGTGTGTAACAGGATAGCGAACATTCATCCCTACTTTTCCGCCTTCTGCTTCGTTAAAAGCCATGACCCCTACATTTACCGTTAATTTGCCGCTCGCTTCATCTTCTGCCGAGATACCTAGTTTATTTCCTGTATGTTCACCAGTCACATCTTCCAGCAAGTTTAGAAACGTCTTAGCTTGTCCCGTAAAAGGGCTGTTCTTTAAAAATTCACCAAGTAAAAGACCCGCATTCATTCCTATTTCGGGAGTACTTCCATGCGCTGATTTACCTTTAACCTTTAGGATGAGTGCATCGTTTTCTATTAAAGCGTGACATTCTATTCCCCTTGTCTTTCCGAAGCTTTCGAACGCTTGCTGCAGTTCCTCTAATCCTATACCTTGGATTTTAGCTTCTGCTTGATCTGGTACCATATTTAAACGCTCACCAGATTTGAAAGTTGTTAACTGCAATCCTACACTTCCTGCTGTGTCACTCCCTTTTATACTAAATTCCACATCGAATATTCCTTTTTCAGCGGAGATGATTGGAAAATCAGCATCAGGAGCAAATCCGATTGATGGCATTTCTTCTTTCGTAAAGTAATGTCTTACACATTGCCAGTTGCTTTCTTCATCACAGCCGATGATCATTCTGACTCTCTTCGTTAAAGGCAGTTTTAGTTCCTGAATGATCTTCATTCCATAGAAGGCTGCCATAGTCGGACCTTTATCATCGATCGCACCTCTTGCAAAGATTTTCCCATCCTTAACTTCTGCCCCAAAAGGATCTACTGACCAGCCTTCACCAGCAGGCACAACATCAACATGACAAAGAACACCTACGATATCTTCTCCGCTTCCGATTTCAATGTGTCCTGCATACCCATCCACATTCTTAATGGTCATACCGCTTTCTTTACCTAGGTCTAGCATATATGTTAATGCACGTTCAATTTCCGGTCCAAAAGGCGCACTTTCTTCAGCATTTTCCTCATCAAGAACACTTGGAATGCGCAAAAGACCTTTTGTATCCTCCATCAATTTTTCTTTTCGAACTTCAACTTCTTCTTTCCAATTTATTTGATCCATAGTAAAGCATCCTTTCTATACGATTTATTTCAACGATTCGTAAACGTCTTTGCTGCAAATGATATATAGCCGTGCATCATCACGTATTCTATCGTCTAATTTTTTGTTTATGGCAAGGTCATTTCCATCTGCGATTAATGTTGCTCCTTCTCTAAGTAAGCCGTCAAAAGCATCTTTATACGTTTTCCATTCTGCCTTTTTCCGTACTTCAAACAAATTCTCTCCTTCTTTATGTGAAAGAAGCTGAGTGTATATGTCTGTAATTCCTTTCGAAAATGCTGAACGCACCGCCATACGTGATACCGTTTCATGGCTCAAAACAAACTCATCTACTTTAGCATGCCTAAAGTTTTTAATATGCTCTTCTTTTTTTATCTCAACGGTGCTATGTATATGCGGAGATAATCTTTCTACTGAAGTTACGATTAAGAGCGTTTTACCATCAGCTAATGCAGAGTCGCGAATAGAGTCATCCGAAAAGACTAGCACTGATTTTGCTTCTTTCAAATTTGCTTGGTTTAAAGTGGCTTCCATTGAAGGATCACCTTGAACATAATGAAGATTGTGATGAGTCATAGGTGTTACGGTTAGTTGATCGATAAGTACGATTTCAAGTTCAGGGTGAGTTTCAATGATCTCATTTACAGCATATTTTGCTTTTTCAGACCAGCCAATAATTACGAAATGATTTTTCCCTCTAAAATTCAACCTTCCTTCCTCCTTATGTTTTCGATGAGCTCCCAGTGCTTCAACAAGTTTTCCAATCGCTAGACCTGCAATACCAATTCCAACTAAAAAAATAAATATCGCGTAGATTCTGCCTGCAACGGAAACTGGATAAAAATCTCCATACCCTACTGTGGTTACAGTTGTCATCACATACCATAGGGCGTCAAACCACCTTGGAAATGTTTTAGGTTCTAATTCATGCATTACAATTGAAGAAAAAATGACGATAAAAAAAGTAAAGGAGAAAATCCCAAGTTTGTTTAATACGATCAGGCGATTCATAACCTTTTGCAAAATGTACACCTTATCGCTCCTAACTTTTTATGAATTTTTTAACCCTTATATTGTACCTTATTCCCTATAGAAATGGTGAGACAGTTTCAAATAGTTGGGATATATTAGGTGTTGACAAGCATTGACTTTCGTGTATAATGGTGCGTAAATGGGAGGTGTGGTGTTGCTTAACTGACAATTTTCCTTTGTCTTGGGATCATATGTTCGTTATGAGTTTTTGCTGCATAGCCGCACAGACATCTTTTGAACGTTTTGAACATCTAATGGCTTACGCAGCGGAGGACCAATATGGCTTCTTCGCTTTTTTGTTTACAAAAAGGGTGGGTCTTATGAAAATAATTAGAAATTAATTAAAAAATTATTAAAACAATATTAAAAGGATTGTAATACATCATTCATATTTCATTAACTTTAGACTGGTATCATATAGTGTGTTAACAACTATCTAAATAACAAGGAGTGGTTTTTTGAGTCCTTCAACTGACAGAATGTTGAATCGTGTGAAAGCCCTGTATTTGTTTATTCGCAAGAAAGGTACTGTAACAACACGAGAACTAGTTGAAGAATTTGGAACTACACAGCGAACCATCCAAAGAGATCTGAATGTGCTCTCTTACAACAATTTAGTAACAAGTCCTGCCCGAGGTATGTGGGAAACAACAGGAAAGAAAGTTAAAGTTTCTTAAGAAAGATATGTAAAATAATACGGATAAGCATAAATAATAACCCCGCTATAAATAGCGGGGATTTTTTTATGATCAGTATTCTTGGAAGGAGATTGCCCACTCTTTGTAATGTTAAATCTCTTCAGGACTGTTTTTTAAGAGCAAGTCCGGTGTTCTTTCGATTTTCCATTCTTGGTTTTTCCAATCTGGTTTCCCAGACACAGGCATAAATTTATCGTCGTTGCCAAATAAGTTTTTCCAGAATCCCTCTGACAGAGAGAATCCTATTACTTGCTGACGATCTGCATCAACTATAAGGTCTTTGATCTTTCCGACCTTTTCACCATCTTGATCGATGACCGACCAATCTTTTATAGCCCTATAGGAATAGCATTCTTTAGGCTCGTCTCTTTGCTGTTCGATCCCAGCAAACACTAGCTTATCTTCATTAAATTCTTTTACCTGGTGCCATGGAATAAAGAACGTATCTTTTGTGTAGCTCTCGTTGGTTTCAGGATAAGCACTCCCTGTCATTGGGGTGTTCTGTGTACCGATACCTGACGTGGCAGCAACCACTGTTTCCATATGCTTATCAGCCGGCATTTCTTCTCGTTGATTGCTGTAATGATCGACTGTATACGTGAAATAACATAGACGATGATCATACATGTTAAATAGGATATCGTTTATTTTATGTTCAGTCTGTTCATTTACATCAGCTGTATCGTTCTCAGCTTTTGCACCCATTAATTTTTCCACAGATAATTTCATTGAGCGACATCTCCTTTTTATTGGAAGATACCCCTAATAAATTATTCAAAAACATCCTCTTTTAAAGATAGTAAGTTAAGTTCCTCTTCAGACAATTCGCGATATGTTCCTAGTTCCAGTGATTCATCCAGTTTTAGTTGACCCATCTGAATTCTTTGCAGGTATACTACTTTTCTTCCGATCGCTTCAAACATTCTTTTTACTTGGTGAAACTTACCTTCTGTAATCGTAAGTTCGATCTCTGATTCATCCATGTTATTCTGAAGCACTTTCAAATAAGCTGGCTTTGTTTTATATCCATCCTCTAAAATGACACCCTCTTTAAAGATTTCTAACGTATCATCAGGAATAGAACCGTTTATTTTTGCAAAATATGTTTTGGGTACATGTTTTTTAGGAGAAAGCAAAGTATGTGCCAACTGTCCATCATTGGTCAAAATTAATAACCCTTCTGTATCTATGTCTAACCTGCCTACAGGAAATGGTTCGAAGTTTTGGTCTTCCATGTAAAGCAGGTCTATAACCGTTTCATGCCTAGAATCTTCAGTGGCAGAAATGACCCCCTGAGGCTTATTCATCATCAAGTAGATGAATTCTTTATAAACTGCCTCTTCTCCGTGAACCAATACATGGTCTTTTTCAGGATCTGCTTGTGTTTTAGGATCTTTTATTACGTCACCATTCAACTTCACTGCGCCAGACTTTAATAATTGCTTAACTTCTTTTCTGCTTCCATAGCCTGTATTCGATAACCATTTATCAATTCTCATAAATAAACAACCTCCACTAATGATCTATTTTTCCTATATTATTGTAAAAAATTGATTGATTTTTGAAAAAACGGGGTAATTTAGTACTATAGGAGGAATTGGAATGAAAAGGAAAATAGGTCTTTTAGCAACTGCACGAAAAAAAGCTTCAAACCCTTCGGCAGCAATAGATTTATACATAAGTCCTCTATTCGTTAAGTCTGTTCAATACGCACAGCAACATTATGATGATTTTTACTTCTTTAGCGCAAAAGAAGGACTTTTAACGAAAGACCAATACATTGAACCGTATAATGTTTCTATCAAAAATTTTTCTACATCTAAAAAACGGGAGTGGGCTCACAAAGTTATTCAAGATCTAGAGAAAAACAATAAGCCCTCTCAATGTAAAATCTATATTCATGGCGGATGGGTGTATCGTGAATTCTTGCAGCCAGAGTTAGAAAGAGCAGGTTTTCAATTTGAAGTTCCACTCGAAGGCTATAGCATTGGAAATCAGCTAAAATGGTATGACGAACAAAATCACGTTAAAAAATAACCCTCACCACATTAAAAAGAAGGCTTTCTATCAGCCTTCTTTTTTATTTTTCCCTATTTTCTGCGTTTCAAGAAAGGTATACGGTCTCCTAAAATAATATTTAATAACCCTGAACGGTAGCTTAGGAAACCATAGACCGCTCCTCCTGTAATAATACCAGCGGTCAGCTTAATTATAGTATCAAGTCTTGTTTCTGAATCACCTAAAAGATTAGATACAACCGTAACAGCTACGGCCATTGCTGCGCAGAATAAAGTAATCAGAACTGTTCTGCGATAGACCCATTTAAATGAAAAGCCACTGTATTTTTTTATTATATACAGGTTAAACAAGATAGAAAGAGTATAACCAATATCTGTTGCAATTACTGAACCCGTTCCGCCAAACAGCAATAACAAAGGCTTGTTAAGAAGAAGTTTTGCAAGAAAACCAACAGATAAACTTATAAATGCATACCGCTGCTGGTTTAGCCCTTGCAGGATTGCTGCTGTTACAGTAAACATCGCAAACCATAATGCAGTCGGCGCGTACCATTGAAGATAATAACCGCCTGTTTCCATGGAAGACATTCCAAAAAGTGCTCCGTATGCCGGATAAGCAAGAACCGTTAAACCGATCGCCGCAGGTGCGGTCAGAAACAACACCATTTGGAAGGTCTGTGTGATCTGTTTATGAAGTACATCATCGTTATTTTGTGTAAATGATTTTGTAATAACTGGAATCAGTGTCAGCGCTAAAGCTGTTGCTAGAGAAACAGGGATCATAACGAGTTTATGTGCAATCTGCGTAATGATCGCAAATACGGATTCAGCTTTCTCTTGAGAATAATCCATACCTTTCAGCGTTTTTACGATCGTGAACTGGTCAATCATCTGATAGAGAGGAATCGCCAGGCCGACCGCTACAAATGGGATGGCGTATTTGATTGTCTCTTTATAAATATCTGATAAAGAAATATCAGCAACTGGTTTGCTTTGGTCATACATCTTTTGCAGATGAGGTTTTCGCTTTATCCAGTACCAGATCAGAACGATCAGACCTGCAACAGCACCAAGGGTTGCAGCAAAGGTAGATAGTGCTACTGCAGTAGTTAAATCACCGTCTAATAAATTCATCACAACAAAACTAGCAACAAGGATAAACACAATTCGTACGATCTGCTCTACAACTTGTGAAACAGCTGTAGGTCCCATCGACTGAAAACCTTGAAAGTATCCGCGGATCAAACTCATCGATGGTACAATAATTAAAGCTGTACTTACCATCCGGATAACGAGCGTAATGTCATCTATGCTATTTCCTTGTCCGCCTTTTTCACTAATAATCTGTTGAGCTAGAACAGGTGCTAACATGTACAGGATGATAAATGCCAGAGTTCCGGTTAAGGTCATAACGAGCAGACCGGATTTCAACAGTTTTCTGCCTGTTGCGTAGTCTCCTAAAGCATTATATTTAGACACGAACTTAGAAACAGCAAGCGGAACTCCCATTGTGGAAATACTAAGTAATATGGTATATGGAATATAAGCATAGCCGTAAAGAGCCATGCCTTGTTCACCTACTAGATTTGTAAATGGAATGACAAAGATTAATCCGATGAATTTAGAAAAAAAGGTTGCAGCGGATAAAATCAATGTTCCACGAAGTAATCGAGACAACTATTTTCAGCTCCTACTAATCATCCTAAATAAAATTGACCTGACTCTATATGTTTCCGTCAGGCTTAAACCTAGTCTTGTAATTCTTTTTGACTTAAATCGCCAAAAACATTATTGATATTGTATCACATTAAAAGCGGATGTAACCTCATTTAACTTTTTGCAAAAAAGTAAGGATTATGAAAAGCATAGTCTTTTTCATTAAGCTATGCTATTGTAGAAAATATTTTAGACTTGAACGTTTAAGAAAGTTGGGATTGTATGATTTATGATTGTATTGTGATCGGAGGAGGTCCCTCAGGCCTTATGGCTAGTGTTGGTGCCGCTTCAAATGGGGCTTCTGTCCTTCTTATTGATAAGGGAGAAAAGCTGGGACGCAAGCTGGCGATTTCAGGTGGCGGACGCTGTAATGTAACGAACCGCCTGCCTGTTGAAGAAATCATTAAACACATACCGGGGAACGGCCGTTTTTTATATAGTGCATTTTCTGTTTTTAATAATGAAGATATTATCGATTTTTTTGAGGGACTTGGCATCCAGCTGAAAGAAGAAGATCACGGCCGAATGTTCCCTGTCTCGAACAAAGCTACAGATGTAGTTGCTGCTCTTTTACAAAGGATTAAACAGCTTGGTGTTCAGATTCGGACAAACACACCTGTAAAAACAGTACATTATGGAGATGATCTTCATGAGATCATTCTTCAAAGCGGTGAGTCACTCCAAACAAAGTCTATCGTTATCGCGGTTGGTGGTAAATCTGTTCCGCATACAGGCTCTACTGGAGACGGGTACGCTTGGGCAAAGAAAGCAGGGCATACGATTACTGAGCTATATCCAACCGAAGTACCTATTACTTCAAATGAAACGTTTATTAAGCAGAAAACATTGCAGGGAATTTCCTTGCGAAACGTTGCCCTTTCTGTTTGGAACCCAAAAGGAAAGCTGATTAAAGCTCATCAAATGGATATGATTTTTACCCATTTTGGTGTTTCAGGGCCCGCCGCATTAAGATGCAGCCAGTACGTAGTAAAAGCGCTAAAAAAGTTTAATGTTCCATCTATTGAGATGAGAATTGATTCTTTTCCTGAAGAAAATGAAGAAGCGCTTCTATCCGTTTTACAGCAAAAGATTGATGCAGAACCGAAAAAGGCCTTTAAAAACGTGCTTAAAGGGTTACTCCCAGAAAAGTTTCTTCATTTTTTAATTGAGCGAGCTGAGATTGACGGTGACTCTACAGCCGATCAAGTTCCTAAGCAAGCACTGCGGCAGTTGGCTGCTCAAATGAAAAGTTTTTCTTTTTCTGTTAACGGAACATTATCGATCGAAAAAGCTTTCGTTACAGGCGGCGGTGTTTCTGTAAAAGAAATTGCTCCCCAGACGATGGCATCCAAGAAACAAGAAGGTCTATTCTTTTGCGGAGAAATACTAGATCTGCATGGCTACACAGGCGGCTACAATATCACGGTTGCCTTTGTGACCGGAAACATAGCTGGAACAAATGCAGCTTATCATGCATTAGCTAAATAATCGTTTTTTTGATGAAACAGAGGACGTGATCCATTTTGAGGTTACGTTCTTTTAATTTGCAAATAAGGCAATCAAAGGCAACGTTAAGTGAGTTTGATGTGAAGAAGTTGATGACATCCTAGAGCACAGAGCTACAAATGTTTCCGTACTAAATAAATGGCTGACTTTAAAAAAATTGTTGCTTTGCCTAACTTTCCTAAAAAAGCTTCACTGAATAGTTGATTGGAGTGTAAGATGCGAGACTCCTGCGGGACAGGCGGGCAGGTGAGACACTTAAGAGTGGGACGTCCGAATGTGGCTCACCGCCTGCCCCGCGGAAAGCGAGCATCTGAAACGGAAATCAACCACTTACAAAATCACCAGAGCTCGCCAAAACAGCTTTATAAAACAACTTGCTATTTTTTATAAATAATCATCGCAGAAAACGAAAACATGGTCTCATCCTCGGAATGAACGTTATCACAAACCGCAATTTGATACTTAATATCAACTATGTTTTCAGTAGGAATCACACTCAAGAACTCGTTTACACTTTCCTCTAGATCATCCTCATGGTCTTCATCAAAAATCTTCACTTGAATCATAAAAAGCATCCCCCTTTAGCCTAGAGATTTGTTCTTTCTTTCGGCTTTGGCGGATGCTTTTCCTTTGTTGTGATTTGACTAGTTTTGTCTTACAGATTTTCGAGCGCTGTCTGAATGGGCATTTCGCCTTCAATCAATTCAAATACTTGATGGCTAACCTTTTCATTACCGAGACATGCAGCAAGAGTCCTTGCAACGTCAGCACGTGGGATGGAACCACGCTCATCTAACTTCTTCTTTGCTTGAATCAAGCCCATTCCATCTTCGTCCGTTAGTGCGCCTGGACGAAGGATCGTATAATTTAATGAGCTTTCCAAAAGCACGTTATCTGCTTTTCTTTTAGCTTCTAAATAATGCTGCAAGCCTTCTGGACCTTTTTCTGGAGTATCTGCACCAATTGAACTTACCATAATAAATTGGTTCACATGATGTTTTTGTGCAAGTTTAATGGATTTTACAGCACCCTCATAGTCTACAGCGTCCGTTTTTTCAGGACCTGTATGCCCCCCGGATCCAGCTGTGAAAATGACAGCATCAATGTCTTTAAACACATGGTCGAAGTCCTGCTCTAAGTTCCCTAAGACAGCCTCGATATTTGAATGCTTAAAATGTTCTTGCTGTTCTTCTTTTCTAACCATCGCTTTCACGGAGTGTCCTTGATCCGCAAGTATATTGCACGTTAATTTACCGATATTTCCGTTTGCTCCAATTACGAGAACATTCACGACCTATCCACTCCTTCTATTTGTTTACTTATGTAGTGTTTCACGAAACAGGAAATGTAAAACATTTTGTTGTGGATGTAAGTGTAAAATGTATGCTTACCTTTGACTCCTGAGGCTACTTTTATTCTCCGTTTAGCCTGATTTGTTTTTATCTAAAATTTTTCGTCAACAGAACCCTATTTGACTGCAAATACAAAAAACTTAAAAAACCGCTGACATCGCGGCTTTTTAAGCCTCATCTTAATTTATTACCATATTTTTTTGTAAATGTATCTCTAAATCATTCGCATGAAGCGGCTTATACAAGTGATACCCTTGGCCATAAAGACAACCAAGCTCTAAAAGGAACTCAATCTGCTTACAGCTCTCAATGCCTTCAGCAATGACGCAAAAATCGAGGTTATGCCCCATATCAATAATTGTTTTAACTATTGCGCCTGCCTTTAAATCTGTCAAAATATCATCAACAAACAGCTTATCTATCTTTAACGTATCAACAGGCAATTGTCTTAAGTACGTTAATGATGAATACCCTGTTCCAAAGTCATCGACTGAAATACGAATCCCTTTTGCTCTTAAACGGGTTAGAACAGGAAGAGCTTCGTTCATGTTTTGCATGGTGGTGCTTTCTGTAATCTCTAGTTCTAACGAAGCCGCTGGAAAACTTGTTTCAGAAAGAATGCTCTCTACTCTTTCTATAAAAGTTTCCTCAAGCAGCTGCCTGACTGAAATGTTTACTGAGATTAAGAGGTCCTGAAAACCATTCTGATGCCACTTTACGCCTTGCAGGCAAGCATTCTTTAAAACCCATTCTCCAATCGGTATGATCATTCCCGTTTCTTCAGTAATTGGGATAAATTCTGCAGGGGAAATAATGCCTTCATCTTCTTTTTTCCAGCGCAGCAATGCTTCTACTCCTACTATCTTTTTTGTATCGATCTGCACTAAAGGCTGATACACAAGAAAGAATTCGTCATTGGTTAATGCTTTTCTTAAGCCATGCTCAAGATTTAATCTTCTTTCCATCTTCTCGTCACGCTGTTCGGTAAAGAATTGATACGTGTTACGACCGCGTTCTTTTGCTTGGTAAAGAGCCGAATCCGCTCGTTTTAAGAGTGTATCACTATCAGAACCATTGCCAGGATATGTGCTGATCCCGATACTAGGTGTTGTAAATACCTCTTGTCCACTCAACATAAAAGGTTTTGTAAAAGCTTGAATGATTTCTTCTGCTATCGTTTTAATTTCAGATTCATCATTAAATTCGATTAGAATCAGAAACTCGTCTCCGCTTCTTCTAAACACTTTTCCTTTAGAATTCACAGTAGTTTTTAGAAGCTCTGCCACTTTTTGCAGCAAAAGATCGCCAAAGCTGTGTCCGAGTGTATCATTCAAAACATTAAAACGATCAAGATCTAAATATAAAAGAGCAAGGTTGTTTTTTTTCAAATCCGCTTCTTTCATTTGTTCTTCAATGGTTTGCATAAATCCATTGCGATTCGGAAGACCGGTTAACTCATCATAATAGGCCATATGCTGAATGGTTATCTCTGCACGTTTTCTCTCGGTTATATCAATGAGTATAGAGTTAAAGTCAATTAATTCATTTTTTTCATTTAAGAACGGTATACCTCGGTCATGAATCCAGCGTATCTCACCATTCGGCTTCATTATACGATATTCACTTGTCGCAATAATCCCGCTCTGAATATCTTGAGCTCGTTTTTGAATAATCTCATCATCGTCAGGGTGTATCACTTTTTTCCACAATTCTGCATCGTCATAAAAAGCTTGCATCGGATAACCATATAATTTTTCGATACCCGATGTAATAAGCAGCTTATCCGTTTCAAGATTATGTGACCAAATGGCTACATCAATGCTGTCGAATATATTTTGAAGTTTAATTCTGTTTGCTTCTAATTCTAAAAGAGTTTCTTTATGTTTTAATATTTCTTGCTCTAGATCAACCGCATAAGAGTCTTTCACTCTCAGCATTTTATAAACTAGTACTCCAAAAAGAGCAACGATGCTAAGATCAAGGCCGTACATGAGATAGTTTTGACTGTATATTAAGCCTATAGTGCTTACAACGTGCAAGGTAAACAAAACGGCAATTATGTTAATCCACTTTTTGGTTTTTGAATGTTTTAATGGCATTTGAGCCTCCACGGCTAATAAGTATACCTTTTCTATCGGCTACTTCCTGAAATTTTTCACAACTACATAGAAAATTAGACAGTCAAAACGTTTTGTTCGTTCAAAAAATTACTCATTTTCATTCTGAATGTTGCTGTTTAACAATGATAAAGGTTTAAACAGCCACTTGTTTTCAAAATTTCAATATTTGTTTAATACACCTGTTCCTCCTAACAAAGAAAAAACTCCCTGCCCATCAAACATGAGCAGAGAGTTTTACTTAGTTTTTATTATATTCCAGCATGCCGCCAGTCATATTTTTTACTTTGTAGCCTTGGTCTTGCAAAAAGTAAGCCACGTTTTCACTGCGTCGACCAGAACGGCAGATGATGATGTGTTCTTCATTTTTATCGATCTCGTTTAAACGATCTGGAATTTCACCCATTTTGATATGAGCCGCTTCTGGAATTTTACCTTCAGCCACTTCCTCATCTTCACGTACGTCAATCAGGGAAATCTTTTTTCCATCCTTCAACAATTGTTTTACTTCGGATGGTGAAACTTCTCGTAATTCATTTTCCATGAAAAAGCCTCCTTTAATTGGCAACGATATTCACAAGTTTACCTGGTACAGTAATGACTTTGCGAATCGTCTTACCTTCAATGCTTTGTTGAACAGATTCTTCTCCAAGTGCAGCTTGCTCCATATCAGAACCGCTGATGTTCGCAGCAATCGTCATCTTCGCTTTTAATTTTCCATTAACTTGAACAACGATTTCAACTTCATTTTCTACAAGTTGTGCCTCATCCCATACCGGCCAAGAAGCGTATGCGATACTGCCTTCTCCACCTAGCATTTCCCATAGCTCTTCACAAATATGCGGAGCGATCGGGGAAAGCATTTTAACGAATCCTTCTATAAAATCTTTAGGAAGCTCATCTTGCTTGTTAGCCTCATTTACGAAAACCATCAATTGCGAGATCGCTGTGTTAAAACGAAGGCCTTCATAATCCTCCGTTACTTTTTTAACCGTAAGATGATATAGACGGTTGAAGGATTCACTTGCCTTTGTATTTTTAATTGCAGGGTTTAGGTTCTGCCCATCTTCTGAAACAAGCAATCTCCAAACACGATCAAGAAAACGGCGGGAACCATCTAAGCCTGTAGTGCTCCAAGCGATTGATGCATCTAAAGGTCCCATGAACATTTCATACAAACGAAGTGTATCGGCACCATGGCTTAGAACGATTTCATCTGGGTTTACAACATTTCCTTTTGACTTACTCATTTTTTCGTTATTTTCTCCAAGAATCATTCCTTGGTTGAAAAGTTTTTGGAAAGGCTCTTTTGTTGGAACGATGCCCAGATCGTACATAACCTTGTGCCAGAAACGGGCATAAAGAAGATGCAACACAGCGTGCTCCGCTCCACCAATATAGATATCAACCGGAAGCCAATGCTTCAACTTTTCAGGAGATGCTAATTGCTCTTCGTTTTTCGGATCGATATAACGAAGGTAATACCAGCAGCTTCCTGCCCATTGCGGCATCGTATTCGTTTCACGACGTCCTTTCTTGCCTGTTTCAGGATCAACCACGTTCACCCAGTCTTCTACGTTTGCCAATGGTGACTCTCCGGTGCCTGATGGTTTAATTTCTTTTACTACAGGAAGAAGAAGCGGCAGTTGATCCTCGGAAACCGTTGACATCGTGCCATCTTCCCAATGGATTACCGGGATCGGCTCGCCCCAATAACGCTGGCGTGAGAATAGCCAGTCACGAAGGCGATACGTAATTTTCTTTTCGCCTTTTCCGTTTTCTGTAAGCCATTCATTCATTTTTGCAATAGCATCCGTTTTTTGCATGCCATTTAAAAAGTCAGAGTTTACATGTTCTCCGTCACCTGTATACGCTTCTTCAGATACGTTTCCGCCTGCAACTACTTCAGCAATTGGAAGCTCAAATTTTACAGCGAATTCATGGTCACGCTCATCATGCGCAGGTACTGCCATTATTGCGCCAGTACCATAGCTTGCTAGAACATAATCTGCAATCCAGATCGGAAGTTTTGCTCCAGTTACAGGATGAATAGCATAAGCTCCTGTAAAGACTCCTGATTTTTCTTTGGCAAGTTCTGTTCTTTCAAGATCGGACTTTGTTTCAACTTGTTTTTGGTAAGTCGTTACTGCCTCTAAGTGATCAGCTGTAACAATTTCTTTTACTAGTTTATTTTCAGGAGCAAGTACTAAATACGTTGCACCAAAAAGTGTATCTGGACGAGTTGTAAACACTGTAATTTTAGAAGAATGACCATCCACGTCAAAGTGAACTTCTGCTCCTTCTGAACGGCCAATCCAGTTGCGCTGCATGTCTTTTAAGCTTTCAGGCCAATCTAGTTCATCTAGATCTTCTAACAGTCTGTCAGCGTATGCTGTAATCTTAAGCATCCATTGTCTCATAGGTTTACGAACGACAGGATGCCCCCCACGTTCGCTCTTACCGTCGATTACTTCTTCATTTGCAAGAACCGTTCCTAGTGCCTCACACCAGTTCACAGGTACTTCGTCCACATAAGCAAGTCCTTTATTATAAAGCTGGATAAAGATCCATTGTGTCCACTTGTAATAAGAAGGATCTGTCGTGTTTACTTCACGGTCCCAGTCGTATGAGAAACCTAGCTCTTTAATCTGCCTGCGGAAAGTATTGATATTCTTTTCTGTAAACTCCGCTGGATCGTTACCTGTATCAAGAGCGTATTGTTCTGCAGGAAGACCAAATGCATCCCATCCCATCGGGTGAAGTACATTGTATCCTTGCATACGCTTCATTCTAGATAGGATATCAGTCGCCGTGTAACCTTCCGGATGACCTACGTGCAGGCCTGCTCCAGATGGGTAGGGAAACATATCTAACGCGTAAAATTTCTTTTTGTCATATTCTTCTTTCGTTTGGAACGTTTTGTTCTCATCCCAGAACTGCTGCCACTTTTTCTCGATTGTTTTGTGGTTATAATACATAACCGATCCTCCTTAGAAAACTGTACTTTAAAAACAAAAAAACCTCCCGCCCCTAATAAAACATTAGGGACGAAAGGTTAGTTAACAAAATTAAACCTGCCGCGGTACCACCCTGATTAATGCAAATATCGCATTCACTCGGAACAGACCTTAACGCGGCGAACGGCAAGCACTACTTCATTCACACTTGCAACTAAAGGGCGAGTTCAAAAAAGTCCGGGTTGACTTGCACCATCCGTCAACTCTCTATCATTCCATTCTTTTTTTACTACTCCCTATCATCGTTATTAAAAAATTTAGATGCTAATTTGTATTTTATGAATAACTCCCTAAATTGTCAAGGTTGTTTAGAAGTATAATAACCTATTTTTTCCACTTTTAAACGAAAAAGTTCACTTACTCATTCCACTTCTTGACAAACTTTCTGCTGCTGTTTACATTAATGTTAACTGTTATTATTTTTCCGTTTACATTTAAAAAGGGGTGCAAAATGATGCATGCAACAAATGAAAGATTGAAAATGTCACTTTATGCAGCACTTATGGCAGGAATAACAGCCATTCTTGCTCAGTTAACGATTCCTTTACCGCTTGTCCCCATTACTGGACAGACTTTAGCAATCGGATTATGCGCAACGATTTTAGGAAGAAAGTACGGAACAATGGCTGTTGCCCTTTACATTGCAATGGGCGCTGTAGGACTTCCGGTTTTCTCAGAAGCGAAAGGCGGTTTTTCTGTCCTTGTCGGTCCTACTGGCGGTTATATTATCGGATTTATTATTACGGCTTATATCACAGGTCTTATTTTAGAAAAAACGAGCTTCACTCTTACTCCTGCAGTTATTGCAAACATAATTGGAATGATAATCACCCTTGTGTTTGGTGCTGTTCAATTGAAATTCGCAGCAGGTCTTACTTGGGATCAAGCATTATCTGGCGGTGTTTATCCATTTATTATCGTAGGAATTATTAAGGCAGTTCTAGCATCGGTGTTAGGGATTACGATTCGAAGACGACTATTAGCCGCAAAACTGCTTCCAAAACAGGAAACAAAGGCAGCATAAATAAACATAAAGACAGCTGATGAATTCATTACGCTGTCTTTTTAGTTAGCTTATCGTTCTAAGATGCTTGTCGAGGAACATCTTGTTGTTTAATAGAATGACGGTTTCTGCTGTAAACAATCGTCAGTATAAATGACAGAACCATCAATCCCATGATCGTTTGGAAGAGTACTGAAATATTGAAGACATCTGCAATCATTCCGCCAAAAAGCGGTCCGAGCATTCTGCCGCCTGTCGCTGTGGAGTTCACAATCCCTTGATAGAATCCAGCTCTGCCTTGTGGGGCAAGTTCTGATGCGATTGAAGGAACTCCCGGCCAGACAAGCATCTCTCCAACCGTAAGAACGATCATCGCAATCATGAATCCTGTAAAATCTTTTGCGTTTCCTACAATCACAAAAGATACAACAAATATGCAGTACCCTACCAAGATCTGTGTCGTCGTGGAATGCAGCCACCTTTTTAGAAAAAGGTTTACGAGCGGCTGGCCTAAAACGATGAATAATCCGTTTACCGTCCATAATAGACTGTACATTTTTAAAGTAACGCCAAGCGTTTGAGTATAAGCCGCAATGGTAGATTGCCATTGGACATACCCAATCCACGCTAACAAGTACCCTCCGCAAAGAATCAATAGTGCGAAAAACGCCTCTTTATTATGAATTCTTTTTCGCTGAGAAAAAACAGTTTGTACGGACGCATCTTCTTTTTCATCAATACCTTTAAAGCCTAGAAACACAATGAGAAGAAAGATGAAGGATAACGTCGAACAGCTGATGAACGATAGTGTAAAAGAATAAGAAGCAGCAAAACCACCAAGAGCTGCCCCAACTGCAACACCGACATTTTGTGCGATATAAATGCGGTTAAACGCCTTTCTTCCCCCTTCTCTCCACATGGTGCCTGCAAGTGCATACATAGAAGGAAATACAATCCCCATTCCAAATCCCATAAAGACAAGAAGAACGCTGTACGTCCAAAAGTCATGAAACCAGATTAATAAAAATGAAGTGGTAAAAGAAATGGAAACACCGAGCATGATCGTTCGATATCCGCCTAACTTGTCGAACAAAATTCCCCCAGTCAAATTACCAATAATGCCTGCACCAGAATTCAGAAGAAGCACAATTCCCGCAACTGTTAACGATTTTCCTAAGTGTTCATGTATAAAAATGGTATTGATCGGCCACAAGAAGCTTGAGCCAGTAACATTTAGTGCCATACCAATAATGAGCAGCCATACTTTCGCTGGCATATAAATTCCCCCGCTTACTGCAATGATGTCATAAATCCCTTCTGTATTTTAGTTCTTTTCCCTTTACTTTACAATGAGTAAGAACTGACAACTCATTTTGCCGCTCGTCGCATGAACATGCTACAATGTCATATGGTGCTCATCACCGTATGAAGGAGTGAAAAGGATGACACACCTTATAGAAAAACCTCCCTTTTTTGGGGATAAACGATATTACACATGGAATCAACATTTAAAGTCACACTTTGGTGATAAAATTATAAAAGTTCCATTAGACGGGGGATTTGATTGTCCAAATCGTGATGGAAACGCCGCTTTTGGCGGCTGTACGTTCTGCTCTCAAAGCGGATCAGGAGATTTTGCAGGAAACCGCCGTGACGATATAATCACCCAGTTTCACACTGTAAAAGATAGAATGCACACGAAATGGAAAAAAGGAAAATACATTGGCTATTTTCAAGCTTTCACCAACACATATGCTCCTGTGGAACAGTTAAAGGAGCTTTACGAAACTGTCCTTGAGCAAGAAGGTGTTGTTGGACTTTCCATTGCGACTAGGCCAGACTGTCTTCCGGATGATGTTATTGAATATCTTGCTGACTTAAATAAACGTACGTATCTTTGGGTTGAATTAGGACTGCAGACCGTACATGAAAAAACAGCCATGCTTATTAACAGGGCGCATGACTATCCGACATATGTAGAAGGCGTTAAGAAGCTTCGAAAACATAACATAAACGTTTGCTCTCATATCATTAACGGATTGCCGTTAGAGACTCCAGAAATGATGATGGAAACAGCCCGTGAAGTATCTAAACTGGATGTTCAAGGAATTAAGATTCATCTTCTTCATCTTCTAAAGAAAACCCCTATGGTCAAGCAGTACGAACAAGGCATGCTGGAATTTCTTGATTTCGAAACGTATGTAAACCTGGTCTGTGATCAGCTGGAGATTCTCCCTCCTGACATGATGATTCATCGATTAACAGGCGATGGCCCCTCTGATCTTTTAGTAGGTCCAATGTGGAGCTTGAACAAATGGAAAGTATTAAACGCGATTGAAAGTGAACTAAAACAACGAAACAGCTTTCAAGGTAAATTTTATAAAACATTTGAGGTGAACTCGTAATGAAATTAGAGGGTGTACTGCCGTTTGCAAGAACACTTCTTCGTTCGTTCTGCAAACCAGGGGACTTGGTTATAGATGCAACATGCGGAAACGGAAATGACACTTTATTTTTATCAAAGCTCGTTGGTGAGAACGGCCATGTATTTGCTTTTGATATTCAACAGCAAGCCATACAGAATTCAAAACAGCGGCTTATTGATCATAACGCCGATCAAAACGTTACCTTTTATCACGCTTCACATGATGAGTTGATAGATCAGCTTCCTAGTGATCTTTCTTCAAAAGTATCAGCTGCTATCTTTAACCTCGGCTACCTGCCGGGAAGTGACAAATCGATTACCACTACAGGATCATCTACCATCGGTGCTATTGAACAGCTTCTGCACTTATTAAAACCTGAAGGCGTAATCATACTCGTGATCTATCATGGACATGAAGAGGGCAAAAAAGAAAAAGAACTTGTCATGAATTATGTAAAACAGCTGGATCAAAAACAGACGCATGTTTTGCAGTACGAATTCATTAATCAAAAAAACGACCCCCCATTTGTAGTTGCAATCGAAAAAAGAGGCTGAATTCAACTAACCAAAGTTGAATTCAGCCTTTTTAGGATCTTCTCTAGTTAAAAATGGTGCAGTTTCTTGTACAGAAACTGGTCATCACATATACCTGACGGGGCATTTAGCTCATCCAATCCAAAAGTTTCGGCACATAATCCAGAAATTTCGCCTGTTTATCCACGAAATTTGGCTCTCAATCCAAAAGTTTTTGCCTCTTATCAACGAGTCTACATTCCTCGACAAATTACGCACTCGCTACTATCTTCATATACCCTCGCGTAAAACGAAGCACCTCTCCCAAGAGCAACAAAGTTTGCTCAATCAGAACTTATGTCATGAAAGGGAAGGCTTCAATTTCTGATACACTTTTCGGTTCACATAAAAGAAATAGCTTGTGGCTCCCCCCACTTTAACCAGCTTAGCCGCCATTTTTTTAATGCCGGGGCATTCGGAAACTTTTTTGTCGGCAAGGTAGATCCCTAACAATCCTCTTTGAATTAATCGGTGAAATTTTGAATTTGGCAGATTTGAACAGCTGATATCTGCCTTTTTTGCAAAATAAACCATGCGTTCTAGCATGTGCTGCTCATTTTTATAATACGTACAAAAATTCAAATCGCCCTCTAGCTTGTCCTCATTT
This sequence comes from Fictibacillus sp. UD, assembly GCF_043558025.1. Classification (NCBI taxonomy): domain Bacteria; kingdom Bacillati; phylum Bacillota; class Bacilli; order Caryophanales; family Fictibacillaceae; genus Fictibacillus; species Fictibacillus sp. UD. The sequence goes on along the minus strand of NZ_JARUHH010000001.1, from coordinate 49,399 downwards.
TGGTCAATAAAGTAATCCAAAAGAATATGAAGTCCTTGAAGCCACGGGAAATATCCTTTTTTAATTTCTGCCGCAGACTCTTTTGTAAAGTTTCCTTGAAAAGCATAGCTGACCAAACAGAAAATACCTAGCGTAGAACCCGCACACGCTGAGAACTCGTACCATGTAATATCAGGCAGTACAGATTGATATTCACCAAACCAACTGATCAGACGAGGCTCTCTTTCCTGTACGACTACATGTTTATGTACTTGAAGGTCACAATAAATCTGGGCAAGTCCAATCAGTTCACTCGCAATATTCGGATAAGCCTTCATGTCTGATAGTACATTTTGGCAAGTCGCTACAAGCTCATTTAAATAACCGCCATCATCTTGCTCTTCTCTGTATCGATAATAGTTTGTAGGTATGGCTCCTGGACTAAGGGCATGAAACATACTTTCATGCAGCGCTCTAAAATCTTTCTCATTGAGTGAAGTACTTCGATCACAAAGATTATCCAAATAATCACTGATTGTTTGGTAAGCCACCACAAATTCAATGGCTTTTCGGCGATGCTTTCCTGCAAGAAGCGTAAGGATCGCTCCTCCTTCGCAATGAAACATTTTATCTGAGATACTGCTCACTGCTTGCTTTCTTAATTCTGGATTTGGAATGTGTTCAGCTTTTTCATGCCAATCCTTAAGCAGCTGACCAACAGCCGGAAAAATGTGAGTATAAACGGAATACATCAATCCCCAAGGGTGAACCGGAATTTTGTTCATAAGATGGCTCCTTTTACTTAATCTTTCTTTACCTTTTTCCTTTATTGACCTCACTATGCAACAATAAAAATCTTTTTACATAATCGAACACTTTATCTCTCTCAGGTTCGTTCAGCACTTCATGATAAAGAGACGGAAATTCTTTATACCATTTTTCTTCTAAATGAATGCCATTAAACCACTGTCTTACCGTTTCTTTGTCCACGATTAAATCATCACCAGCTTGCAATAGCAGCAATGGTACATTCGGAAAACGCTTGTGTTGATCAAAAGCATATTTTATGGAAGAAATTAATTCCCGATACCACCTGACAGAAACTTTTTTGACGATCAGTTTATCTTCTTTATCACGTATTCGCATTTCTTCGTTTCGTGTAGCACTTCCTTCGGGTAAATTGGTTGCTAGTCTTATCCCTGGAGCTAGTTTATTTAAAAGCAATGAGACTGCTTCTTTACCTCTGGAAGGATACTGAACCAGACCTAAACAAGGAGAGGATAAAATGACTGCTTCTATGGTAAGTCTTTTTTCCATCAGCGTCCGAATCACTGCTAATCCACCCATGCTGTGGCCTAAAATATAGACGGGGAGTCCCAGCTGCTCTGCTTCGATAAACCAGCTTTCTATTGTGTGGATATATTCGTTGAACGTATCGATGTGACCTCTTCTCCTAGTTGTTGTTCCTTGACCAGGAAGATCACCAGATACACAATGAAAACCGGCTTCATTCAATTGTTTAATTACCCAATCATATCTACCATGATGTTCATTTGCTCCATGAACGACAACAATCGTCCCTATTGCATCCTTATCCGTTTTCCAAGTCCACAAAGTAATCCACCCTCTTTTCTATTCATAAGTGTTCATGATTTGCTAAACTGTAAGTAATTAAAAACATTGTTTTGCTTCTCTTAAGAGTGAAGCATTTTTAAAGATAGGTTCTTTTCTATAAAATTGTTGCTTTCTCGTTTTTGTCATCTATGACAGTTGGTTGGAGTGCAAGGTGGGAGACTCCTGCCCCGCGGAAAGCGAGCACCTGGAAAGGAAATCAACTACTTCCGATTACAACAAAGCTTACGAAAACAGCCTAAAAATAAGACAGGAGTGAATATCATGATATATCCATACGGCGACAAACAACCTAAAATTTCAGAAACAGCTTTTATTGCAGATTATGTTACTATAACAGGCGATGTTCAAATCGGTGAATACTCTTCTATATGGTTCAATACATCAATCCGAGGAGATGTATCCCCGACCATCATCGGAAACTATGTAAATGTTCAAGATAACTCGGTCCTGCATCAAAGTCCAAACCGGACCCTTCACTTAAAAGATGGGGTAACCGTCGGACATAGTGTCATATTGCACAGCTGTACGGTTGAAGAAAATGCACTGATTGGTATGGGTTCCCTCGTTTTAGACGGCGCGCATATAGGAAAAGGAGCATTTATCGGTGCAGGCAGCCTTGTGCCGCCAGGAAAAAAGATCCCACCTAACACCCTTGCTTTCGGAAGACCAGCTAAAGTCATTAGAGAATTAACGGAAGAAGATATTGCGGATATGGATCGGATCCGCCGTGAATATTATGAGAAAGGTCAGTATTATAAGTCATTGCAGCCTAAACGTTAAATTCAATCAAGTTACCGTCAGGATCACTTACAAAGACTTGGTGCCAATCTGTTTTATTATTCGGCTTATTTACATAAGGAATATTATGTACATCTAAGATTTTTAACAGCTTGTCCATATCCGTAACTCTTACCGCAAAGTGACCATCCCTGCTGTCAATCTCAGTGGTACCTCTTCTAGCCTTTCCTTTCGGATGTACGATTAAGTGAAGCTGCGTGTTCCCGATATCATACCAGACGCCCGGAAAATCAAATGAAGGGCGTTTTTTGTTTTGTTTGAAACCTAGAATTCCTTCGTAAAAATAAAGAGATTCTTTTAAATTCGTTACTAGCAACGATACATGGTGTATGCCTGAATACATGTAATTTCCACCTCATCTACCTTCATGTTTTGTCCATAAGTTTAACACAGAATTAAACAATTTGAGATTAATTCGTACTGTCCCCTTTACCGCATGAATACCTATAATAAAAAGTTAACTTTATGAAAGGAAGGTATCACATGGACAGAAGCTCGAATCAAAAATCATATGTGCCATACCATAGCCCGTATGACCCGTGCCCTCCAATTGGGAAGAAGTATTACTCGACTCCGCCTAATTTATATATGGGGTTTCAGCCATACAACCTTCCCCAATATTCACCTAAGGAGGCTTTGCAAAAGGGTACACTTTGGCCAGCCTTTTATGATTATTACGAAAATCCATATGAAAGAAGGAGGTAGTTTCTGTGCAGCCAACTTTACCTCAAGAGTTCTATCAATGGATGGAGGAACTTCAAGCTGTTGATTTTGTTCTTGTTGAGCTTACTCTGTACTTAGATACACATCCACAAGATCAATCAGCGGTTCAGCAATTCAATCAATTTGCTAAACAGAGAAAACAAATTAAACGAGCGATTGAGTCAAAATACGGTCCGCTTCAACAATACGGAAACAGCTATTCTGGTATGCCCTGGAACTGGAGCGATGGACCATGGCCATGGCAGATATAGAAAAATAGGAGGTACGCTTGAATGTGGGTATATGAAAAGAAATTGCAATATCCTGTAAAAGTAACTTCATGTAATCCGACTCTTGCTAAATACTTAATCGAACAATATGGTGGTGCAGACGGAGAGCTCGCAGCTGCACTCCGCTATTTAAATCAGCGGTATACGATACCCGATAAAGTAATCGGACTGCTAACAGATATCGGTACTGAAGAGTTTGCACATCTCGAGATGATTGCCACGATGATCTATAAACTGACAAAAGATGCTACTCCTGAACAATTAAAAGCTGCTGGGATTGCAGATCATTACGTTAATCACGACAGTGCACTGTTTTATCATAATGCAGCAGGTGTACCTTTTACCGCAAGCTACATAGCTGCCAAAGGGGATCCCATAGCCGATTTATATGAAGACATTGCAGCAGAAGAAAAAGCACGCGCAACCTATCAATGGATTATAAATATGTCTGATGACCCTGACCTTAATGACTCACTTCGCTTCTTGAGAGAGAGGGAGATTATTCACTCACAGCGTTTCCGTGAGGCAGTTGAAATATTAAAAGAAGAGCGTGACAGAAAAATATTTTTTTAAACCATCCTCGATGCAGGATGGTTTTTTTTATAATAAATTCATACTGTCTTCATGTTCTCCTTACAATTGCCTTATATGATTAAGTTAACAAACAAAACGAGAGGCAAGGGGGATATCTTTATGACTAAAGTAATTGATTGGCTTTATGAAAAAGAGTGTACATTTTTCCGGCTCATTAATGGAAGACTGCACAGGGATTCAATGGACCATTTCTTTCACTTATGGACACATCTTGGTGGTGCAACAGCTACCATATCTACAAGTATCTTGCTTCTGTTATTTCTCCCTATGCATTTAAAATCTTGGGGAATCGTTTGTATGCTTTCATTAATGATTAGCCACATTCCTGTTGCCATCTCTAAAAAAATGTATCCTCGAAAGCGGCCATATTTAAGTCTTCCCGATACGAACATCGGCAACAACCCGCTAAAGGATCATTCATTTCCGTCTGGTCACACTACAGCTATCTTTTCAATCGTTACACCATTAATTTTACTAAATCCGTTTCTCGGTATTTTCTTATTAGTCGCTGCCCTTTTAGTAGCCATTTCTCGCATGTACTTGGGTCTGCACTATCCTTCTGATGTTCTTGCAGGAATGATTTTAGGAATCAGTTCCAGCTTCTTTTCTTTGTTTTTAGTAAATAGCTTTATCTTGCCTTACTTCCTATAAAAGGAGATGAGAAAATGAAGCTCGCTCTCTTTTCAGATACGTTCTACCCTCAAATTAATGGTGTTGCACGTACTTTAAAAAGACTTACTGATTACATGGAGAAGAATGATGTTGAATATAAAGTGATCATGCCCTCATTAGATGAGCTTCCTAAAATGGAATGTGATCAATATTATGCAATGAAAAGCCTGCCACTCTTTCTATACCCTGAGTGCAGGCTTGCCATTCCCCAACTGCGTGCGTTGAATAGTGAATTGAATAATTTTAAACCGGACCTCCTTCATATAGCTACTCCTTTTACTGTTGGTCTATTTGGAATGCGTTACGGCAGGAAAGAGAACATTCCCATGGTTGCCTCTTATCACACCCATTTTGACCGTTACCTTGCATACTACCATCTTGAATTTCTATCACCCTTACTTTGGCGGTACCTTCAATGGTTTCATAGACACTTTGAAAAAAACTTTGTTCCAAGTCAAGAAACACGACAAATTCTGCACAGCAAAAGTTTTAAAAACGTAGAAATATGGTCAAGAGGAGTTGACTGTGATATGTTCACACCTCATAAGCATGACACTTTCGTTCGAGAAAAATATAAGATCACAGAGAAGTATATCTTCTTGTATGTAGGAAGACTGGCTCCGGAAAAAGATTTAGAGATTCTGCATGAAATGATCAATAAACTGCCACCTGCATTAAGAGAAAATGTTCACTGGCTTATTGTTGGCGACGGTCCTAGCAGACACATTGTTGATCAATGGGAAAAAGAACACCTTAATGTAACATGTGCAGGCTATCTATCTGGTGAAGACCTTGCCGGTGTATATCGTGCGGCTGACCTTTTTATATTTCCTTCTTCAACAGAAACATTCGGCAATGTTGTTTTAGAAGCAGCTGCATCTGGTTTGCCTGCGATTGTATCTAATCGTGGTGGTGTAAAAGAAATCGTTCAAGATGGGCTTACAGGAAGGATTTGTGAAGCTGGAAACGCAGAATCTTTCATACAGAACACAGTATCCATGTTGGATGACCCTCTGCTCTTACAATCTATGAAATTAAAAGCACGGAATTATGCGCTGACTCAATCTTGGTCAGTCATTTTTGGAAACCTGTTCATGCAATATGAAGAAGTTGCTTACAGACAAAACAAAAGCAAAACCATTATTGCTTAAAAAGAACCTATAAAACGAAGGATTACTCATTTTGAGGGAGTAAATCCTTTTTTTTGTGCTCTTCACTTGACGGTAATAGAGTCTGTTTATCGTTTATTGAGTCTAATTTTACTTTATTGAGTCTAAATACTAAATAATGAGTCTAATTTTACTTTATTGAGTCTAAATACTAAATAATGAGTCTTTCTTCAAATTTCGACATTCTGCATGCATGAAAGCATAAAAAAACAGACTCCCTATAGAGGAAGTCTGTCTCATCATATCATTAAATATTAGCTTGTTTTTTAAGCTCTTCTGCTTTATCTGTTTTCTCCCAAGGAAGTTCAACATCTGTACGGCCAAAGTGACCATATGCAGCAGTTTGCTTGTAAATCGGACGACGAAGATCAAGCATCTTGATGATTCCAGCAGGACGTAGATCGAAGTTGTTGCGAACTAGTTCTACAAGAACTTCTTCAGATACTTTACCTGTTTCGAATGTGTTTACAGCGATTGATACCGGTTGAGCAACACCGATTGCATATGCAAGCTGAACTTCAACTTTGTCAGCAAGACCAGATGCAACGATGTTCTTCGCAACATAACGAGCAGCGTATGCAGCAGAACGGTCAACTTTTGTAGCATCCTTACCAGAGAATGCACCGCCACCGTGACGAGCATATCCACCGTAAGTATCAACAATGATCTTACGGCCAGTAAGACCAGCGTCACCTTGAGGTCCACCGATTACGAAACGGCCTGTTGGGTTGATAAAGTATTTTGTGTTCTCATCGATTAATTCAGCAGGAACAACTGGCTTGATTACTTTTTCTTTCACGTCTCTTTGAATTTCTTCAAGCGTGTTTTCCGGGTGATGCTGAGTAGAAATTACAATTGTATCAATACGAACGGGTTTATCGTTCTCATCATATTCAACTGTTACTTGAGTTTTTCCATCTGGACGCAAGTAAGGAATTTCTTCAGACTTACGAACTTCTGTAAGACGGCGAGATAATTTATGAGCTAGTGAGATTGGAAGAGGCATAAGCTCTTCTGTTTCGTTACAAGCAAATCCGAACATTAGACCTTGGTCACCTGCACCGATTGCTTCGATCTCAGCATCTGTCATTGAACCTTCTCTAGCTTCTAGAGCTTGGTCTACACCCATAGCGATATCAGCAGATTGCTCATCGATAGAAGTTAGTACTGCACACGTTTCAGAATCGAAACCATATTTCGCACGGTCATAACCGATTTCTTTAATTGTCTCACGAACTACTTTTGGGATATCTACATAAGTAGAAGTTGTGATCTCACCTGCAACAAGTACTAGACCTGTAGTTACAGATGTTTCACATGCTACACGAGCATTTGCATCATTGGCTAAAATTTCATCTAAAATCGCATCTGAGATTTGGTCACAGATCTTATCTGGATGTCCTTCTGTAACGGATTCAGATGTAAATAAACGACGACTAACTTTTTTGGACAAGTTAATATCCTCCCTTTAACTGCTTTCAGTATGATACGGTACTTTATTCTTATCTATTTTGTACAGTTTATGTTCTTTACTTGAAAAAGGCATAAAAAAAGCCCTTCCCTGTTTCACATACATTCACGAGGGAAAAGGTTTATAAATCCAAATGCCTTCAACCTCTTATTGTCCAAGGTTATTTTCACCTTGCAGGTTAGCACCTTTTCATTTCGAGTGGATCGTAATTCACCACTTTCATGTCGGTTGCTGGGTTTCATAGGGCCTGTCCCTCCACCTACTCAGAATAAGAGTAGCCGTTCTCGAAATATGATAGCGCAATGGTACACCTATGTCAATAGAAAACAACAGGAATATCAATAACTTTAGAGTGCTGAGATGTTATTGTTGAAAGCGTTTTTAATATGATGGATAATACTCGTTGGATTATGATCTTTTTTTGTGAAGTACGAACTTTTTTGATGCACTTTCATAAAATAGTATACATTATTTAATTTAATGTGTTATACTAATTTTCGAATATATCACTCTAGGATAAAGGATGGTACTGTCTGATATGAATACTTTGGAATTTACGACAACCCTAAATGATCTTGTGACCCGTGGAACAACTCACCAGAACTTACCTGTTCCGGTTTTAGTAGAAAAATCTCTTAAGCGCAAAGAGGGCATCCTGACATCCACAGGAGCACTTCAAGCTACTACGGGGAAATACACAGGCCGTTCCCCTGAGGATAAATTTATCGTTGAAGACGCTTCTGTTAAAGATTCAATTGATTGGGGAAAAGTAAATAAGCCATTTTCACCTGAAAACTTTGATAAATTATACAAAAAAGTACTTCAATACTTAGGCAGCAAAGAGGAATTATTCGTATTCAAAGGGTTTGCTGGTGCAGACCGTGAGTATCGTCTTCCTATTCAAGTTATTAACGAGTACGCTTGGCATAACTTGTTTGCTCATCAAATGTTCGTACGCCCGAACCAAGATGAGCTGGCTGCACACGAATCACAATTCACGGTAGTTTCAGCACCTGGATTCCAAGCAAATCCAGCTGAAGATGGAACAAATTCCGAAACATTTATCATCATATCCTTCGAGAAACGCATCGTACTCATCGGTGGTACAGAATATGCCGGTGAGATTAAGAAATCCGTTTTCTCAGTTATGAATTACATGCTTCCTGAAAAAGGGATTCTTTCTATGCATTGTTCAGCAAACGTTGGAAATGAAGGGGACGTTGCACTTTTCTTTGGTCTTTCTGGAACTGGAAAAACTACACTATCCGCAGATCCAAACCGCCGTTTGATCGGGGATGATGAACACGGCTGGGCTAACACAGGCGTCTTCAACATTGAGGGCGGATGTTACGCAAAAACAATCGATCTATCTAAAGAAAAGGAGCCGCAAATTTGGAATGCGATCCGTTTTGGAAGCGTACTAGAAAATGTCATGATCGATCCAGATTCCAGAGTAGCTGATTACAAGGACTCTACATTAACAGAAAATACACGAGCAGCTTATCCAGTAGATGCGATTCCAAATATTATTCAACCAAGTGTTGCAGGCCATCCGAACACGATCATCTTCTTAACGGCTGATGCATTCGGAGTATTGCCTCCAATCAGCAAACTAACTAAGGAACAAGCGATGTACCATTTCTTGTCTGGCTACACAAGTAAGCTTGCTGGAACTGAAAGAGGTGTAACATCACCACAAGCAACGTTCTCTACTTGCTTCGGTGCACCTTTCCTTCCATTACCAGCAACAGTTTACGCTGAAATGCTTGGAAAGAAAATTGATCAGCACAATGTGCAAGTGTACCTCGTTAACACTGGGTGGTCTGGTGGAGAGTACGGTGTTGGAAGTCGTATGAACTTAGGACACACACGTGCAATGGTGCAGGCAGCATTAGAAGGTGAGCTAGCTTCTGTTGAAACCGTTGTAGATCCTATCTTCGGCCTTCATATCCCAACACATTGTCCTGGTGTACCTGATCAAGTTCTTCAACCGAAGAAAACTTGGGCAGACCAAGATCAATATGATGTGAAAGCAAAAGAACTTGCTGCTAAATTTAAAGCGAACTTCGAAAAGTTCAATTCCGTGTCATCTGAGATTTCACAAGCTGGACCATTGGTATAATTACAAAAAACAGCCTCCCCGTGTAATGGGGGGCTGTTTTTTTGTATTTATTGGAAACTTTTTATTGTAAAATGACATCGGTGTCGATTATAATAGTGACATGGATGTCAATTATATTTTAGGGGCTGATGAATTGGAACAATCTTCAGAAAAACTGCTTCAAAACAAACCGTATCGTTTTTTAATTTCTGCACAGTTCATTTCGAACCTTGGCGACTGGCTCTCTATCCTGGCCATTTTTACTCTTGTAGGGCTAAAATGGAATGCAACACCACTTGAAATTTCTTTGATTGTTTTGTCCCTCGCTATTCCTATGACATTATTAGGACCGATCTCTGGAGTTTTTGCTGATCGTTTAGAAAGAAAATACGTCATGATCGCATCTGATATCGCAAGAGGATTTGTCATAATGGGCTTGATTTTTGCAGATCAATTATGGCACATCTATACGTTATTATTCTTACTTGGGGTATGTTCTTCTATATTTAATCCCGCAAAAAACGGAAAACTTAAGGAAATCGTACCAAATCGGCATATGCAGCAAGCGGCATCTATAAGCTCATTGATTGAAAATGGCACAAAAATCATCGGTCCTGCATTAAGCGGATTTCTTCTTCTGCTCTGGGATATCAAAATCATCTTTGTCATTGACTCGTTATCATTCTTTCTATCTGCTCTTCTATTATTTAAAGTCCCAGTCAATCATTCCAAACTCCTCACTTCATCGACAGAAAATAAAGCTTCACAAAGTTTTACAGAAGAATTGAAAGATGGTTTTTTGTTTATAAGATCTGTTCCTTTCATTTTTTACGGAACAATATTAATGGCCGTGATGATGTTTGTGCTGCAGATGGCAGACTCACAGTTTGTGGTTTTATTTAGAGAACTTAAAGAAGTTTCCTCAAGCCTGATTGGAACAGTTATGGCAGCTTCAGGTGCTGGGTTTATTATTTCGGGTCTTTTACTAAGCAAGATCGAGGTAAAAAAAGTAGTGAACAGTATGATAGGCGGTTGTTTCATATTAGGAGCAGGTTTCGGAAGCATCGCTTTACTTACGTATATCCAACTACCATTCCCCTTTGTATGGGCGTCTATCTTGGCCTGCATCGGCTCATTGGGAGCAGGATTCGTATTTATTCCATTTCAGTCAACCGTTATGAAGGAAACTCCTTCTGAAATGAGCGGACGAACACTTGGCACAATCGGCAGCATCATGATGTTTTCAAGTTTGACAGGACCTCTCGCAGGTGGAATTCTAGGAAACTATTTAGGCGTCGTGCCTCTGTTCCTGGCAGCAGCTAGTGGATTATGCCTCATAAGTGTGATAGCCTTTTTCTTAAGAAAACCATTCGGAAAGGAAAAAACAAAATATGTCACCGAAAGTAACAAAGAGTCACAAAGAGCAGCGGAGGCTCAGCATTCTTAATGCGGCTAAAGAGATATTTGCTAAAAAAGGATACGAAGCTTTTGTTATGCAAGATGTAATCGATGCTGTTGATTTGAGCAGAGGTGGCGTGTATTCTTATTTTTCCAATAAGGAAGATTTGTTTGAATCCGTCTTGCAGTCCATGAATGAATCGTTTAGTAGCGGGATTAAACAACTAGCTGATACCGATTCGATCTGGCAATCTCTTTTAAACGAATTTGAGAGCTATAAGGAGATTGAGGACAAACAAGATTCGATTACTGCTGTGCAAATTGAATTCTTTCTGATCAATCGAAGAGTACCAGAAAAAGCTGCTTATTTTAAAAATCGTTACAAATATGCGATTGATCAATTTGTTTGGCTGTTTCAGCAAGGGGTAGAAAAAGGAGAGTTCCAGCCAAAGTATCCGCTAGAAGCAATCGCAAGATATTATATAACGTTTAACGACGGCATTCATATTTCAACCGTATTTGTTTCAAAACAAGATATTGATTACAACCAGCAAATTGACCTCTTCTTATCCCAGATTTCTTACATGCTAGGCGTTAAACAAAAATAAACAGGAGCTGATTCTCATTCAGCTCCTGTTCCATGTTCCTTCATCCATTCGCATAAGGCGTATGTAATTTTCCGGTTTTCTTTCGGCGGGAAGTAGTGCGTGTATTCGGGGTAGATCCAGGTTTCACATGGCTTCCCCAGCTCTTTTAACCTTTTTTCAATTTTACGTGTATGCTCCACACTTACGTTTTCATCTTTCATCCCATGAATACAAAGCAATGGTGCCTCTAGTTCCCCTATATAATAGAGCGGTGATCTCCATTCAAATTCTTCCGGATATTTTTCTGGTGTTCCTCCAATAACCCGCTTCATCATTCTTCGTAAATCTTCTCTCTCTTCATACGTGATAGCCATATCCGTCACACCGCCCCACGTTACTACAGAGCGAATCTCAGGAAACTTTATAGCCGTAAAAAGAGCCATCGGTCCTCCTCTAGAAAAACCAAACACATGAATGTTATTTTCATCAACTTTCGGAAACTGTTTTAATACTTCAAATGCAGCAAAAGCATCTGTACGGTCTTCTCCAGCAAAATCCTCATTCCCCTCTCCGCCTTGGTTCCCTCGATAATAAGGTGCCATTACAATAAAACCTTGAGAAGCAAACTGAATGATACGTGCAATCCTTACCATCCCTACCGATTTAATTCCGCCTCGAAGGTATAGAAACCCCGGAAAAGGCCCTTTCCCTTCTGGCAATGCTGCCAGCCCTTTAATTTTTAATCCATCATTTAAATAAGTGACAACATACAGCCGAATTGTAGGATGTGGGGAAGGAAATCGCTGCCACTCTATAATTTTTGCTTTTTTCATTCCAACACTCCTTGAAGTTTTAGTAGGCAAACACACATTTACAGCAATCACATACATTATTACATAAAAGTCATGACTTCATCCCTATTTGCAGGAGGATCAAATATGAAACTGATTAAAAGAAAATTAAGCATACTGTTCACATGTTTACTAGCCTTCTCCATGCTCTTAACAGGGTGCAACAACTCAAGCCCTAAACAAGAAAAAGTACGAATTGCAGAAGTAACCCGCTCTATCTTTTATGCCCCTCAATATGTTGCAATTGAAAAGGGATTTTTTAAAGATGAAGGTTTGGATGTAGAGCTAACAACCACTTGGGGCGGCGACAAAACGATGACTGCGTTATTGTCAGATGGTGCAGATGTTGCACTTGTTGGTTCTGAAACAACGATCTACGTACATGCTCAAGATTCTACAGATCCCGTTATCAATTTTGCACAGCTAACGCAAACAGACGGTACGTTTTTAGTGGCCCGTAAAAAACCAGAATTCTTTTCATGGGATCAGTTAAAAGGCAGTACGTTCTTAGGACAGCGTAAAGGTGGTATGCCGCAAATGGCTGGGGAATTTGGCCTTAAGAAGCATGGCATTGATCCCAAAAATGACTTAACGATGATTCAGAATATTGATTTTGCTAATATCGCTAACGCTTTCGCATCAGGCACAGGTGATTATGTTCAGCTATTCGAGCCTCAAGCAAGTCTTTTTGAACAAGAAGGAATCGGACACATCGTGGCATCGTTCGGAGCCGAATCAGGTAAGATTCCTTATACAACCTTTATGGCAAAAGAAAGTTACATGAAAGAAAACAAAGAAACTTTAGAGAAGTTTACAAAAGGTTTATATAAAGCACAACTCTGGGTTGAAAACCATTCTGCTGAAGAAATCGCTAAAGTGATCGCACCTTATTTTGAAGATACCCCTGTTGAACTAATCGAAACAGTTGTTGACCGCTATAAGAGTCAGCACAGCTTTGCGCTCAATCCTATTTTAGATGAAGAAGAATGGATTAATCTTCAGACGATTATGGATGAAGCTGGAGAGCTACCGAAAAAAGTGGATTATAAAGTTCTCGTAGACACTTCATTAGCAAAAGAAGCCATTAAATAAGTTCAGGAGGGATCGTCGTGGCTTTTTTACAACTAAAATCAGTCGGTCAAACCTACTTTTCTAAGACCTCTGCCACAACGGCCTTGGAAGATATAACGCTTTCTGTCAGTGAGGGTGAGTTCATTTCCATACTTGGACCAAGCGGGTGCGGTAAATCCACACTTCTATCCATTATTGCAGGCTTGTTGCTTCCGACTGTGGGTTCTGTCATGGTAAACAACCAGCAGATTACTCAACCACATCCAAAAATAGGCTATATGCTGCAACAAGATTACTTGTTTCCGTGGAAAACCATCGAGGATAATATTACGCTTGGTTTAAAACTGAGGAATCAATATTCTTTCGAACACATTCAAGCAGCATTCACATTATTAAAAGAAATTGGCTTAGACCATACAAGAAGCAAATATCCTTCGGAGCTTTCTGGTGGGATGAGGCAGAGGGTGGCGCTCGTTCGAACATTAGCCACCCAGCCTAAGCTGCTTTTACTTGATGAACCTTTTTCCGCACTTGACTATCAAACGAAGCTAAAGCTCGAAGATCTTGTATCTTCCACTCTAAAAGAACACGGTAAAACGGCTATTCTTGTAACGCATGACATAGGCGAAGCGATTGCAATGAGCGACACAGTTATCTTGTTATCAAGCAATCCAGGACGAATCTTCCGGACATTTAAAATCCCAGACACATTAAGAACTCTCCTGCCCTTTGAAGCACGACAGCATCCAGACTTTTCTGCAACCTTTCAGCAAATATGGGAGGAGTTGGAGCACATTGAACAAAACGATAAAGAATGAAAAACACAGAGAATATCTCCAATCTTTAAAAAAAGAGAAAAGAAACATCCGATTTGTTCAGCTGCTCATGTTCATTAGCTTTTTTCTAATATGGGAAATCTTTTCATTTAAAGGATGGATTAATCCTTTATTGTTCAGTTCACCTACAAAAATATGGGCTCTATTTCTTGAAAAAGCAAGCGATGGTTCGTTATATATTCACGTTTTTTTCACCCTTGGTGAAACCGTATTAGGATTTATTCTAGGAACTTTGTTAGGCACATTGCTTGCAGCTTTACTTTGGTGGTCACCATTTTTATCAAAGGTACTGGATCCTTATCTCGTGGTGTTGAACGCTATGCCGAAAGTTGCATTAGGACCAATATTAATCGTTGCGATCGGTCCGAACTTCGGGTCAATTATCGCAATGGGAATTCTCATTTCGATTATTATCACAACACTCGTTGTATACACGGCATTTCAAAATGTTGATGCTAATTACATTAAAGTAATTCGATCTTTTGGAGGAAATAAAAAACAGTGCTTTAAGGAGGTTATCCTTCCAGCCTGTTTTCCGAATATCATATCATCTTTAAAAGTAAATGTTGGGTTATCATGGGTAGGGGTAATTGTTGGTGAGTTTCTCGTTTCAAAACAAGGATTAGGGTATATGATTATCTATGGATTCCAAGTCTTTAATTTTACCCTTGTCCTAATGAGTCTTCTCATAATTGCTGTAATGGCAACAGTTATGTATCAAGGAGTAGAATTGTTAGAACGAAGACTTATTAAGCATCGCTCATAATTAAGAAATCAGGCCAGGGAATGTTTGAGTGCATATTTCATGCTCTCACTCAAAACCTGGTCTTTCATCATAAAACTAAACGATTTATTCGTAGATACATCTTCAGGCAGCTCGCTCATTAACACAGGCCCGTTCGTTTCGAAATACCGGTTTTTTAGTAGGATTTTATCTACTGTTGCAACATATATATTCTTAATAATCTTTCCGCCTTTTCCATCCACGTAATATTGACCAATATATTTAAGCTCTGAAACTCTTCCACCGGTTTCTTCAAACACTTCACGAACCGCGGCTTCATCTGCGGTCTCGCCCGGTTCTACTTTTCCACCTGGAAACTCAATACCACGCCTTGGATGCTCTGTTAACAACCATTGATCTTTAAACTTACACAAACACCACACGTGTTTAGGTGTTTCCGAAAAGGGGTGGTCTGAAAACGACAATTGTACAGTGTTGTTATAAAAATCTTTAAACGTAATAATATCCATCACACTACTCCATCTCGACTGTTTCCTTTATTGTAAAGTTCACAACATTTAAAGTCCATTTGTTTTAATCGTGAAAAAACATGGGAAGGGAAACCCCATGTTTATTCAACAGATGCAAATGTAATAATCCAATTTCCATCCAAATATTCATAACCTAACGTTATCTCATATGTACCATAGAGATCAGAGGTATTCTTCTGATAGACCCGATAAGAAGTATCAGAAAGCTGTTTTATGTTAACAGGTTCATTTTCCTCCAGCCATGGCGGAAGCTCTGTCGGAATAATGTACAATGAACTTTCTCTCTCTTCAAATAATCCGTCTGTATAATAAGCAGCTATATCTTTTGACACAAAATTTATAAGGTATGTCATATATTCCTCTTTTGTGGAATAATTTATAACTCTATAGTTTTCATCTGTTTCTTGTTTTAGAGCTTCAATAAAGAGACTTGCTCTTTTCTTCGCAAGATCCTCCGTAAAGGCTGGAATCTGTTGATCATTACTACTTTCGTTGTTTTCCTCAGCCTTAACAGGTTGGTTAATTATTTCATCCGGAGCACCGGATTTCTCTTGTACGTTCTCTGAAATGTTAGGGACAATTACGAATGATAGCAAAACAGCAAAACAAAGTGCTATAAAAGCTTTCATGATAATTCACCGCCTGACATTGTTTTCTTACTATAATCTATTCACTGTATTCTTATTTTTAAACCTTTTTTATAAAAAGCGGTTTTCGTAAGCTTTGTTGCTCTTGAAAGCGGTTGATTTCCGCTCCAATCAACTTGCAAATGAAGTGAATAAAAAAGATTCAAAAGATACAATCCTTTAGTAAAAAGCTTTTTGAAAGCCTAAAAGCACACATGAATTTTATAAATCTAACAGGTTCTTTTTGATTTTTTGCTTTTCTTGCCGATTTCATACAATCCAGTTGCTGCCAAGCCTGCTATTCCTCCAGACCACAGCCTAAGTTCTGCATTCATATTAGTAAAAGGGGAAGCTAGTAAACCGATAAATAACCCTATAAAAAAACTGCAAATCGGTATATATTTTTTCTGAATCGGGAAAGTACGTTTTAAGAGCTCCATCATCGCTGTCACCAAAGGAGCTAAAAGTGATGAAAACATGAGTACTTGCTCCAACAGGACCACCCCTCCCTATGTTCTAGCACAACCTTCCTTTTATGTATCTAAAAGATTCAAGCTTCATAACTTATTTCCTGCCTGACTAAAAAATTACTTTTTGTCCTAAACAGAATGGAACAGCATGCATAAAAATAAGGTGTCATGTTTTTTTTCGATTATTTTATTGAAATGAGTCCATACTAATTGGTAACGAAAGGCAAGACAGGAGTGAGTTTTATGGTAAAAGGCGACGATCTTTTTTTAATACGCTTAGAAGCAAACGAAATCTCTTGGTGGGAGTATGCGAGGAATGTCTCACCAGTATCTAGACCTAAACAATACTTAACATACTGGTCATTTTTAAAAAACAGAGGGAAGCTTCCTAGAAGAGTCGTTAAAGAAGCGGAATGGCGCATGGAAGCCAGAAGAAAAGGATTACTAGATACTTAAAATAAAAAAGCAAAAGACCTTTTAGAAGGGCCTTTTGCTTATTTTTATTGTTTTTTAGGCGGACTGATTGATAAAACTTTATCCGTTACCTCTGATCGTGTTTTATCGATTAAGAGTTGTTAATTATGTAATTTTTTTAACAGACCGTTCAATTTCCGTACTTTTGTTTCGTATCCTGGCTTTAACTCATATTCCAAGTCTTTCAATTCTGAGTCTACAACCTCATAAGCATATCCCTGACTAAGCAATGTCTCCACTAATAGTTCTTTATCCTCGTCCGTAAGGTTCATTTTTATTTTTGCATTCATTGATAAGCCCCCTCTCCTATATGCAATCATTATAACGTGAGGCTATCATGCGTATCCTTACTAAAAATTTGGAAATTTTAATTTCACCTGGCTAACTTGTTATGACAACCCAAGCGATTGCCCCTATTATGATAAGTATATTTGTAAAAATATCTAGGATCCGAGAATCTTTTTTTAGCATATTTCCAGTAAAAAATAATAATAGGCAAATACAAAAAATGATAGCTAAATAAAAACCAATGGCAGACCATGAAATGTATAGCAAGTGATTATCCATTGATATCCCCCTAATATCAGATTTCATAAACCGAAGGATAAATCTCGTAAGGTAGCTGGCTGGCATATTTCTAGAATGAAGCCCCTATAGCTTTGCGTCCTCACTTTTCAGCGAGTTTGCCTTTATCAAACGATTCATGGCAGATCATCTCGTATTTTGTCGTAAAGACAAGACATTTTTCCCACTCATAGGGATATTATACCAGAAACGCACTTTCAAAGTGTTTATTTTTTTACTATTTAAAAAAATCAGCTAATATGGTTTTCTTGATCAATAAATTGAGCATTTTTCCATTCCAACTCTAGTTCACTTAGTGTGAACTCGGTTAAGTGTCTGTGATCCTCATATCCATACATTCCTTTATGAATCAGATGCTGAATTAATCGCTGTTTACGACCTTCAACGGCTCTGCGAAGCTGACCTTTATTATGATTCATGTAAATCTTCTCCTTTTTGTTAGCTGTTAATCATTTTAACCACTTAAAAGAAGATTCAAGCCTTATATACAAATAAAAAAGTCCCTTTAAAGAAAAGGAACTTCTAACGAGAACTGCGTTTAATGCAAGACAGATTTACTCCACTGTTCATAAACAGAATTAGGCGCATTCCAGCACAACCAGGAAACCATCGTTTTAATGCCTTGTTGACTAACTTCCCAATATTCCCAGCGTCGTTTGGAGAGATTCTCATAGATCCCTGTTTGATTTACCCAATCATCCACATTAAACGCCTCCTATTTATTTGCTTTATAAAAACTTCTTGTTACATGCCTTATTTCCTTTTTTTAACGTTTGTAAAACTTCGACAAAAGGAAACATAATACTACAATCCTATTGTTATTGTACTTACATAAAGCAAAAGTCATACATATTAGGAGATTAAAATGGACTTATTTTGTTTACCTACACTTGATCTTGCAAAAAAACTTTTAGGTATGGAGCTTATTTATGAGAGTAAAGATGGTTTGGTTTCAGGATATATTGTTGAAACTGAAGCATATTTAGGCCCAGAAGATCGGGCAGCTCACTCATATGGAAATCGAAGAACACCGAGAACAGAAGTCATGTTTCATGAGGCAGGGACGATTTATACCTATTTTATTTACGGGATGCACGTTTGCTTTAACATTGTATCAGGACCATTTAATAAGCCTGAAGCAGTATTAATAAGAGCGCTTCAGCCAGTGAAGGGGATGGAAAAAATGAGGGAAAGAAGATCAAAGATAAAGAATGATTTTCAGCTGACAAACGGACCTGGCAAGCTTTCCAAAAGTATGAATTTTACTCTATCTGATAACGGAAAGAAAATAAATGAAAGCAATATAAGAATTGAAGAAGGATTTGAAGTAGAAGAACGACAAATCGCAGCAGGTCCACGAATTGGTATTCAATATGCAGAAGAAGCGGTCCATTATCCTTATCGATTTTGGATAAAAAACAACCCTTACGTATCACGTTAATACGCAGGGTTGTTTTCTTTTTCTATCGACAATTCAGCACCTTCATCCTGTATGTAATCCTCGTTTACTGCTCTGTTCGTTTCTTGCATCCAAGCTAGGTGATAGTATGTCTGTTTCTTAACTGATACATATTTAGTTTGCATAATGAACAGCCAAACAAGTACAAACAAAGTTGTTTTTAACACATTTTCAGCAGTGAACGCTACAGCCTCAATGGGCAGTACGTTAACAGCAATACTTGAGATTAAACCAATAAATACGGCCGCCAATATAAACAAAGGCTGGTTTATACGTAAAAATTTCAAACGCTGCTGCAGATAGGTTTGAACAAAAAGACGTTCCTGTGTATTGAATTGAAGGTATCGGCTTTTGGCTGACTTTGCGTTAGCTAACAAACCTTTAGATCGGCTACTCTGCCAAAGCGTTTTTAAGAATAAAGTAAATTCAATATCTTGAGATGATTCAATAACCATTTTTCGATGGATAAAATTATGAGCCTGATAAAAGGTGATTCCATTAATAATAAGGCTTAAAAGCGCAGCTCCTGCGACGATAGTGAACGCAAATACAAACCAAAAGTTATTCGTCCCACTTTCAATTAATTCGATAAGAGGATTGATAACAGTCTGAATCTGTACCCATATGATCTTACCAGTAAGCATTAATATCTCGACCCATTTTTCCAAGAAAATCACTCCGAAATTTCATTATGTATCTATCCATTTTAACATGTTTTTTTATCCTTGCTTACATTTATTTACTCATAATTACTAAACTAGGGAAATCGGCATATAAAAAAGCTGCAGAGAAAAATCTCTGCAGCTTAATTAATCAATTATGATGCGCTAACTTCTTGATCACGAGCACCAAGATGTTTGTCTTCACCCTTGTCGACGATAACTGCACAAGCAGCATCTCCCGTGATGTTAACAGCCGTTCTTAACATATCAAGAAGTCGGTCAACACCAAGGATCAGAGCGATACCTTCAACTGGTAATCCAACTGAGTTTAGTACCATCGCTAGCATGATGAGTCCTACTCCAGGTACCCCTGCTGTACCAATACTAGCAAGAACAGCTGTAAGGATAACAGTAAGCATCGCACCAATACTTAAGTTTACATCATATACTTGTGCGATAAAGATCGTCGCTACCCCTTGCATAATCGCTGTTCCATCCATGTTAATCGTAGCGCCTAACGGCTGTACAAATCCACTTACAGATTTGCGGACACCAAGGTTTTCTTGGGCTGTTTTCATGGAGATCGGAAGTGTAGCATTTGAACTTGATGTACTGAATGCTACTGACATTGCAGGCGCAAAGCCTTTAAAGAACGTAACAGGGTTCATTTTACCTAACAATGCAACAGAGCCACCGTATGTGACGATTGAATGTATTGCTAATGCGGCAATTACGATTGTCATATAGAGTCCCATCGCTTTAATTGCATCCATACCTTGGCTTCCGATTGCCGAAGCGATTAGAGCAAAAGCCCCGTATGGAGCAAACTTCATTACTACATTTACAAGGTACATCATGATATCGTTACCTTGTTCAATTAAATCCATAATTCCTTTTGTTTTGCTTCCAAGCATCGTTAAAGCGAAACCAACAAATACTGAGAAAGCGATGATTTGAAGCATGTTTCCGTCAGCCATAGCCTGAACAGGATTGGTAGGAATAATTCCTAATAACGTATCTGTAACAGCTGGAGCTTCTTGTGCTTCAAATTTAGCTCCTTCAGTTTTAAAGTCACCTACGCCTGGTTTAAAAATAAGTGCTAAACTCATAGCAATAATGATGGCGATTGTTGTAGTAGCTAAGAAGAAACCGATTGTTTTTGCACCGATACGTCCTAGTTTTTTTGGATCACCCAATCCTGCAGTTCCTAAAACGATTGAAAAGAAAACAATCGGTACAACAAGCATTTTAATAAGGTTTAAGAACAATGTTCCCACTGGCTTTAATACGTATTTATCCAGTGTTGCGAACGCATCTGGCAAGGCTAAATTAAGAATAAGGCCTGCTACAACCCCTAATGCCAGCGCGATCAAAATTTTCGTTGACAATTTCATAAACGCATCCCCCTTTTGTTTGAAAATTCTTACTATTGTTACTATAGTATGAGGAGTGTGTCCTAATACATGCCTAAATTTTTGTTTGCTGCATATAAAAACCCACGAAAATAGAGAGGATTTTCCGTGGGATACACCGCAACACATAGACTTAGCCCATGTATTAAAGCTCTCTCTCCAAAAACGCTTACGAGGTTAGCTGTCGGATTAGGGAATTGAGAGTTATCCCTTTTGTATTTACACAAATTCATCCCGAGGCAAAATGCCAATGTTGTGGTTCCCCCGCTTCTTCTCTTCAGTTCTTAGAATAGAAGTGAAGAATTCAGCGAATCATATGAATATGCTCTAATTTTATCAACATACATAAAAACTTGTCAAGAAAACACGATATACTTATTTATTCCAATTAATAGTTTCATCATGAATGTTTTTCCATATTCTCACTGCTACCCCATAAGTATGAGGACAACAGCGAAATATGTAGAAGGTTTTATTTTTCAGGGAGGTATTGTAAATGAAAATTGTATTTTATGAAAAAGGTGACTTAAGCATTATCGTTGGTGCTTCAAAATTAAAAGGCGAGCTAACGATTGAACAGATAAAGAACGAGAGTGAAAAGAAAGCAAAAGAACTTGGAGAACTTTTAGGCCGAGAAATCGGATTCTTAATCGACATGAACGGGAAATTGGACGCTCAATTTAAAAAATAGGCTCCTTTTGTAAGCTTTGTTGTCTTGGAAGTAGTTGTTTTCCGTTTAAACAATCTTGTAGAAGTAGCAAAAAACCGGGATAGCCCCGGTTTTTTTATTTACACATAAGCTAACGAAAGCTTTTCTCTATTCTGTTTAAATACTGCCTCTGGTCTACCTGCTTCCTGGATCTTACCGTCCTGCATAAGTACAATCCTGTCCCCAATCGCACGCGCATCTTCTTCGTCATGTGTAACAAAAATAGAAGTAATCCCAGTACGTTTTAAGATTTCTTTCAAATCATCACGAATCTGTTCTTGAAGTTTAGTATCTAAGTTACTAAAAGGTTCATCAAACATAATTAACGATGGATTTGGTGCCAATGCTCTCGCTAAAGCTACTCGCTGCTGCTGACCCCCACTTAATTCGTAAGGATAACGAGAAGCATACTCTTCCATTCCTACCATAGTCAGAAGCTCCTCCATGCGGTATTGCTTCTGTTTACGACTCATTTTATGAAGGCCAAACTTAATGTTCTTCTCAACCGTCATATGCGGAAAAAGGGCATAATCTTGAAAAACAAGTCCTACCCCGCGCTTTTCAGGCTGTACAAATCGAAATGAATCGTTCATAACGGCACGATCAATTAAAATCGATCCCTTTGTAGGCATTTCTAAGCCTGCAATTAAACGAAGCAATGTGCTTTTCCCGCTACCGCTCTGGCCTAATATTACAGTAACTTCACCTTGTTTAAACCCTAAAGAAAGGTTTTCAAATAGAGGCTTACGGGAATTTTTATAATTAAACGCTAAATCTTTGATTTGAACAAACATTATTTTGGCTCCTTTTCTAAAACTTTGTGTAAAAAGAATATCGACAGTGCACTTATACAAATAATCACCATAGACGAAACAGAGGCTTCATGAATTCGTTCATCACTCGCATATTGGAAAGTTTTCGTAGCCAGCGTGTAGAAGTTAAATGGCTGCAGTATGAGCGTTAAGGGCAATTCTTTCAAAATATCAACGAAAACTAGAATAAAACCGCCAGCAATCGCACCTTTTATCATTTTTATATCCACTTTAAAAAAGGTCCTAGTAACAGACATTCCTAATGTCCTGGAGGCATCTGTGAAAACTGTCCCCACTTTATCAAAGCCCGATTCAATAGAGTTATACCCTACGGCCAAAAAGCGGACAACATAGGCAAAGATCAGCATACTGATGCTTAAGCTTAATACAAGCGTAGGCTCCAGCCCCATCCATTCATATAAGACAATAACCTTTTGATCCAGTGCAAGAAATAACGTGAGTACACCTATCGCAATAACAGCACCAGGTATCGAATATCCCAAAACCGTTATTTTTGAAAAAAACTTGCTGACCCACCCTTTTGAAAGACGACTAAAATTAGCGATTATGAGAGCGGTAATAATGATTAGCCCTGAACCTATGGAAGCCACAAACACCGAATTCCAAATTAAATCAAGAAAAACCTCACTTAAGATTACATCGTATGTCATGTACACCCACTGTAAAAGCTGGATGAATGGAATAAGAAAGGCTATTGCAAACAATGCAAGGAATAAGGTAAGAACAGAGTACTTTTTCCAACCTTTTAATTCCTTCGGCTGCAATGGTCGTACTTTCGAAGTTGAATAGCTGAACTGTTTTCGTCCTCTTATCAACTTTTCTGCAATTAGGATAAAAACAACGATTACCATCAATGTTCCGGCTAATTTAATGGCTGATTGAATATCTCCCATTCCAAACCAAGCTTGAAAAATCGCTGTGCTGAACGTTTGAATACCAAAATATTTAACCACACCATAATCGTTAAATACTTCTAAGATAACTAAACTAACACCGCCTACTATAGCTGTTCGAGAAATTGGAAGTACCACTTGAATAAATGTTTGAAATGAACCTTTGCCTAAAACCCGTGCATTTTCTATTAGAGAAGAAGACTGGTTTTCCAAGAAACTTCTTGTAATGATATACACATATGGATAGAGGAACATAGTAAAGATAAAAATTGCTCCTGGTATGTTCATGATGTCAAAGAACCTTTGATCTACCTTTATACTAAAGTGGTTTCTAAGATTTGTTTGGATCACGCCCGTGTAATTAAGAATGCCATGATACGTATACGCTCCGATATAGGGAGGAATGGCAAGAGGGAGAATTAAACCCCATTTAAAGAAACGCTGCATCGGAAAAGTATAGGCAGTCACAAGCCATGCTGCACTTACACCAATGATTACAGTAAGTAGCCCTGTAAAGATAACGAGTGTTACCGAATTTATTATATAGTTCTTTAGCATAAATTCTTTAATATGTTCCCAATTCTCATTACTCTCCGCGAATAACTGAACCATGATGAGCAAAGCCGGTAAAATGATTAGAATGGAAAAAACAAAGCTAAGCAGAGCCCAACTATTAAATTGCGATCTCATTTTTCGAATCAAATACAACATTTTCACCTTCTTCTTTACTCATCTGGTTAGATCTAGCTGTTATTTGCTACATACGATTAGCCGTATCACAAAATGCGATACGGCAATTTTTTACAGTTTATTTCCAACTTACTTCATTTAAGATTTTAACAGCATCTGCATTGTTTTCCCCAAGCTCAGAAAGATTAAGGTCTTGTTCCTTAAACTCACCCCAAGATTTTAACAGCTCAGAAGGTTCAACTTCTTTATTGACAGGGTACTCATAGTTCGCTTCAGCAAAAACTTTTTGCACGTCAGGACTTGATAAGTATTCCATTAACTTGATGGCATTTTCTTTGTTCTTAGCATGTTTCGTTACACCGATTCCGCTGATGTTAATATGTGTTCCTGTAGTCTCTTGGTTAGGGAAGAATACACTTAACTGTTCAGCAACCTTTACTTCTTCAGGATCTTCAGAGTTTAGCATCTGTCCAAAATAGTAAGAGTTCATGATGGCAACATCACCTTCACCAGCAACGATACCTTTTGCTTGATCACGGTCACCGCCTTGAGGATCACGAGCCATGTTATTAACGATGCCTTCTGCCCATTTCTTAGCTTCTTCTTTCCCGTTTAGTGAGATAAAAGAAGACACTAAAGATTGGTTGTAAATATTTTCAGAAGAACGAATAAGTACTTTCCCTTTCCATTTGTCTTCTGTAAGTGCTTCATAAGTAGATAGCTCAGAAGGATCAACTTTATCCTTAGAATAAACAATTACACGCGCTCTTTTGGTTAATCCATACCAATGGTTGTCTTTATCTGTTAAGTTCTCAGGAACGTTCTTACTTAAAGTATCACTTTCAACGCTTTGCAGCAGGTCTTTATCCTTTGCCCAATGTAAGCGGCCTGCATCAGATGTGAAGAATAGATCTCCTTTAGTAGCCTTACCTTCTCTAGAAAGACGCTCGATCAATTCATCTTCTTCCCCTTTAATAACGTTTACCTTAATTCCAGTCTCTTTTGTAAAATCAGCAAATATTTTATCATCAACATCATAATGACGGCTTGTGTATAGATTAACTTCCCCGCTATTTTTTTCTTCTTTATTAGATGCTTTGTCATTGCCCGAACTTGCACCATCATTTGACTTCCCACAGCCGGCCATAATCACAGCTGCTAGTAGAACAATAATAAATGTTGTGAATAATTTCTTCTTCTGCATTTTCTTCTTGCTCCCTCTATGTATAAATTAATTGAAAACGATTATCAACTTCAATTCTAATTATAATGATAATCATTCTCAAGTCAATGGTCTTTTGAAATAAAATTAAAAAAACCTCCAAGAAGTGATTCACTTCTTTGGAGGCTATTCTTGATTTAAAGGTTTCCACTGGCTGTAAACCCAATTCCCCAGCTTATTATATCCCCTGCGGTTAGGATGCAATGAATCAGAAAAATACATGTCTTTTTCAACGTTTTCGTAGAGTTCATAAGTTGAGATGTACTTAGTAAGTGTGCTCTCATTGCTTACTTCAATGATTGCTTCATTCCAAGATTGAATGCTATCAGAAGCAGTTGGGTCATAGGCTTTACCAAAGTAAGGATTGTACAGTCCTAGCACATAGACGGGGGCAAACGAGTTATTTTCTCTCACAACAGTCAAGGTTTTGCTCAAATTGTTTCTTAATTTTTCTTTCCCGAGCAGAAGCGGCTGTTGTGGGAGCTGACGAAAGTTCCAGCCTGCAGCATGTCTAAAGTCATTGGTTCCTATGAATACAAACACATGATCAGCTTGCTTTAACGCTTTTAGCACAACACCATTTTCAAGTTGTTTTAATAATTGATCTGAACGCTGACCGCTAATTCCGAAATTATTAACGATAACATTTCGGCCTGTTTGTTTTTGAATATTTCTTTTAACAATGCCTATATAACCTGTTTTAGACGGATCTCCAACACCGTAAGTCAACGAGTCTCCAAGAGCAACAATCTTAATTGTTTTTGTCTCACTCGCAACTTCTGTTTTACCGAAGTTCTGAAAGACGATAAATAGAAGTATAGCAAGAGCTGCTCCGCCAATTAGCCATTTCTTTGATACTTTCCGCACAACATATCCTCGATTCTAGTTATTGTTATCTTACTTTTTACCATAACGAGGGAAAATATCAAGTAATGAATGTGCTATTTGATTCGATAATCTTCTGATGTAAGAGATGAGTCTTCCCAAAGGTTTTCTTGGTCATACTGGTACGAGTCTTTTTTAACAAAAGAATGAATGAGTAGTGCTACACCTCCGCACAATAGGCTTGCTGGTATTAAAGTAATAAGGAAACCAGTCATCTTCATCCCCTCCTGTACAAAACTATATGAGGAGGAGATCACGATTATGAAACAGAGAAATATTTAATAATTTATCTATTACTTATAGAAATTAAGGGTATAAAGGTAAAAGAAGAATTTAAACGGAGGTGCCTTTGTGGGATTTATATTCACGCTACTATATTTTGCAATTATCGCTATTGTAATTGAAATTAATGTACTGCTCTTTACCCTTACCGGTTTAAAAAAAGAAATTGCCCGCTTTCAGGTAATCTCAATGTTTACTGCTACTGGATTCACAACAGGTGAATCGGAGTTAATCTTAGAACATCCTATCCGAAGACGATTAAGCACTTTTCTTATCTTATTCGGTGTTTTTTCACTTGCCGTCATTATCTCGTCTATCAGCAATATCCTATCCGATGAGTTTAAATCAATTGAGCTTGGAATTATTATTTTAATCCTGATCGGGCTTTACCTTATTTTAAGCATGCCTAAACTTAAGAACTTTATGAAGAAGTCGTTTGATAAACATATGCAAAAGAATTACAACTTATCTGATCTGCCACTGCGTGACGTGATGTATTTTGAAGAAGATGATGTTGTAATAGAGCTGCCCATACATAAAGGGTCTTCTATTATTGGAAAGATGTTGAAGGATGTAATTGAAAAGGATAAAGACTTACTCGTGTTATTTATTAAACGTGGTGATGTAACACTTAGAAAGGATAGCTACACGACAGAGATCCAAGAAGGAGATATGATTTTTCTTTATGGCCACCAGCATTCCCTTCAAGAACAATTTAAAGATGAAATGGAGGAAATGAAAAAGAGTAAAGAAAAAAAACAATCAAACAGTAGCCATTTTTAGCTACTGTTTTTTTTTTGCACTACCCCCTAATAAAGAATTGAGGGTTCGAAAATAACTTTTGGGTATAAAAAAAAGAACCTCTTCTATAGAGATTCTGCATTAACCCACTTCTCTAACTTTTTCAGGGACAAAGGACAGTAACAAAGAAATGATATTGTTAATTTGTTCAGGAGTAATATGTATACCATCGTTTGCTAATAGTTCTTCTTTAAGTTTGATAATTGAATCCACTTCTTCAAGTGTTGCATCTGCCAAGCGATAATCTATCGTATTCAATAATTCCAATAATTGATTGTTTTTATTAGTTATGTAGTATGTAGTATCCACTAATAAACACCCCCCACTACCATTATTATCGAAACTAAGGTCATTTTCCTACAAAAACAATTCGTCAAATGACGACATATCTTACTTTTTATGGATTATACCCTATAATGCCTACCTGTTTTTGTCGAAGAATATCGAAATAACAGGAACAAAGTCCTATTTTAGTTATTTGTGTTATCTTCTATTCATGAAAGGTTTACATATAAAAGTAAAAATACTTTAGTTAAATAACTTTGATAAGGAAGCAAATGGCGATACGCTTTCTTCTGCTTTTGTTTTGTACACCAGTTTTTCTGGTTCGAAAAGCTTAGACTCTAAGTATGAGGTAGGATTTTTTACAATCTCAATCTGTTTATGAATCCTCTTAAGAATCCTGCCTGTATTAATAGCATCATCTAAAGCTCTGTGCTTCGAACCTTCATATGAGAGCTCCATTGTAAGAAGTGCACGGGACAAGCCATATCGAAACCCTTTTTCACTATCGTGAAGCAAACTAAAATGAAATTGCAGATCATTATGGTTTATGATCCAATCGGTTTCTGTTTGGTGAAACGTTGAATCCGTAATAAGTGCCCATTTATCTTCTGGTCCCCAAGAACATAGATAATACTCCTCAAGCCCAATCCACGATTTGAAATTTTCTATTGCTTCTGTATAAACGGGAGCAGAAATTAAATCTTTTTTTGTTATTCCCGTTAAATTCGTTATTCTTGAATTCAGCTTATCCATTTTTGGCTGGACAAACGATTGAAAAGTATCAAGTATTGTCAGCTCTCCATTAACTTCTGTCATTCGTACAGCACCGATCTCAATGATCTCAGATAATCGGTTAGTCATTTCTAGATCATAAACAATATATTGCATCCCTTTCACACCTGCCCTTCATCATTGACGTCTTCATTTGGGTATCTACCATATATTGTAGATGATTTATTAACAAAATGAAATATTACAAAAGGTCTTACTTAATATGTCATTTTGACAGGGTGTTACAATTATAGAGATTAGGGTTTTCTTTGGGCTACTCTATTCTCCCGTGGAAACGAGCAGTCTGGAAAGGAAAAAAGTTTACTCAAACTACCTTACTTTATTTTATGAAATGAATCAGCAT
The DNA here is from genome assembly GCF_043558025.1 of Fictibacillus sp. UD. Classification (NCBI taxonomy): domain Bacteria; kingdom Bacillati; phylum Bacillota; class Bacilli; order Caryophanales; family Fictibacillaceae; genus Fictibacillus; species Fictibacillus sp. UD. The sequence continues at coordinate 20,547 of NZ_JARUHH010000001.1, read as the reverse complement.
AGATGTCAGTCTAATCGTAAAGAGCTATAAGTTTCTTAATCTGCCATACTTTTCATTTTCAATTTCTGCATTCTTTTGTTAACATTGTTAGTGTCTATTTAACTATATGAATTACATAATGAGGGATTATCAATGAAAAAAGTATTACTATTAATTCTTATAATTGGCTTGTTTACTATTACTGCTTGCTCAAAAGATACTAAACAAAATGAACAAGGTGCTTCAGAAACCCAAACTGAAAATAATAACGAAAAAGCCACCGATTCATCAACTACTGGTCAAGACGAAGAAGATACAAAAGCGACAGAAACAGCAGCAACAGAAGATGAGAGCACTGAAGTTGCTGATGAAGAAAATGCAGATACAAATGAAAAAGATTATTTAACTGACAATTACGAATTTGTAGCAAGTGAACTCACGAACCTTTCTGAACAGCAAATAAGCGATAAATGGGGAGAACCCTCTCGATCAGAAGAAATTCAGTATCGTTATTCTGGCACTACTCAATTCGTACCTGCAGTTGTACGTTATTATCAAAACGAGAAATACGCGGTTACATTTGTTGAAGGAAAAGCTGCCCGTTTAGTCTATTCCGTAATTGATGAGGAAATTCTGTTTACGGATGATGAAAAATTAAGAGCTCTAGAACTTGCCGGACTTCCAACAGATGTGGAAGAAACAACAGACACTGATACGGCATTTGTTTACAACGATCTTGGAAATGTATATGAAGTAACCATGTTTTCAAAAGGGGAATTTGTAGATTACTTATATATCATTTTAGATGAAGCTTACAAATAAAACCTTAGATGACAACTCCTCGAAATGAGGCGTTTATCACCGTTTCTATGCTTATCCATTTTGCATAAAATGGAGTGAGGAGAGAAATCGGCTTCTCATAGTGCAAGAAGAGGAGTGAAACCATGTCATCGAGAAAGTACTGTTCTGATAGCTTTACGCTTTATGTGGTACTATTCGTGCTGCTCATTATTGTCGGAGCCATTTCGTTTAGCGGAGACTGCTGTGTTTATTCTTATCCGTGTTCATACGGATTCTCAGCAAACGCACCCATAAATGGTTATTGGAACGCGTAAAAATAAGAACCCCATTTCCTGCAAAGAAAATGGGGTTCTCTTTTTTTATAGCTTCTCTCTCATGCTGTCTGCAATCGGTTCAACCTCAGAGCCTACTACTACCTGTATATTTTGGTTATTAAGCTTAATAAGACCTTTGGATCCAGCTTTTCTAAGAGCATCTTCATCTACTCTCGAAAGATCTTTAATCTGGACTCTCAGTCTAGTAATACAGTTTTCAAGCAGGACTATATTTTCTTTGCCACCGAGTGCATTTAAATAGGCTGCAGCCGCTGCTTCGTACTTTTCATTACTTGTAGAGGTTGCAGCTGCCTCAGATACAATAGTTTCTTCATCTTCTCTACCTGGTGTTTTCAAATCTAGTTTTACGATTAAATAACGAAAGATGCTGTAGTAAACTACAAAATACACTGCTCCAATCGGTAAGAGCAACCAACCGTTCTGTGCTTTTCCAATATTTAAGAAATAATCAATCGCTCCTGCTGAAAACGTAAATCCATGATGGATATCAAACAATACAGCAACTGACATAGAAGCTGCAGTTAGTACAGCGTGAATCACATAAAGCAGTGGTGATAAAAACATGAAAGCAAATTCAATCGGTTCTGTGATACCTGTAACGAATGACGTAAGCGCCATACTTCCAAGCATCCCCGCAACTGCTTTTTTACGATGTTTTTTCGCTGCATGAATCATAGCAAAACAAGCGGCAGGCAACCCAAACATCATAACAGGGAAGAACCCAGCCATATAGAAACCAGCTTTCGGATCATCCGCAAAGAATCTTGCCAAATCTCCAGTTACTGCCTTTCCGTTTTCTCCTGTAAACTCTCCAAATACAAACCATAAAAAGCTGTTAAGTACGTGATGCAAACCTAATGGGATCAATAAGCGGTTAAAGAAACCGAATATACCAGCACCAATGGCACCTGCACTCGTAATCCAAGTACCAACGTTCTCTAAGCCCATTTGAATGTAAGGCCAGATGAATCCAAAAACAAGGGCTAACAACACCATCGTACCTGCAGTCACGATTGGTACAAATCGTTTGCCGCCAAAGAACGATAACCATTCTGGAAGTTTCGTATTATAAAATCTATTGTATAAGAGCCCTGCTACAACCCCGGCTAGAATCCCTCCGAGCACCGACATATCAAAGTTGCCTTTATACGCTAAATTCTCAACTGCAAATGCTTTAGCCCCTTCTGTTAAAACAAAATAACCGATAGCACCTGCAAGACCCGCTGCCCCACTACCGTCTTTAGCTAGACCAACAGCTACCCCAATGGCAAAAATCAATGCTAAGTGACCGAAAATCGCATTACCTGCTGCAGCCAAAAAAGGAATACCCAGTAAATCATCTTGACCGAAACGCAGAATGAGTCCCGCTGCTGGAAGAACAGCAATCGGAAGCATAAGCGCACGGCCGATGCGCTGCAAGAATCCTAACATAATAATCTACCCCTCTCATTTTTTAGTGAACATGCGTATTGCTTCTTTTAATTTGCCATCATGTTGATCTAGATACGGTTTTGCGTCATTTGGAGCGACTCCTGTTATTAACTGAAAAATCGCAGCCTTGGTGTTGCCTCCCTGATTGAGCAATGCTTCTTCTGCTTCTTTTTCTGACGCACCCGTAGCTTCCACGATTATATTTTTTGCTCGCTGTCTCAATTTTTCATTTGTAGGTTGAACGTCCACCATCAAATTGCTGTAAACTTTTCCCCACCTAATCATACTAGCTGTACTAATCATATTTAAAACAAGCTTTTGAGCCGTTCCAGCCTTCATACGTGTAGATCCTGTAACAACTTCTGGCCCTGTTATAATAGGAATACTAATATCTGCAAGCTTCTCCATAGGTGAATTTGCAGCACAAACAAGAGCAGCCGTGAATGCACCTTGTGATTTTGAATAACCCATTGCACCCAAGCAATAAGGCGTTCGGCCAGATGCAGCAATCGCTACAACAACATCTTTATTCGTAAGTTTCAGTTTTTGAAGATCGGATTTACCCAATTCTGGATCATCTTCTGCTCCTTCAATAGCATGTTGAAGAGCATAATCACCACCTGCAATCACACCGACTACTAAATTGGGATCTGTTCCATAGGTTGGCGGGCACTCTGAAGCATCTAACACACCTAATCTCCCGCTTGTTCCTGCCCCGATATAGATAAGCCGACCTCCATTTTCGAAAGCTTTAACTACTTTTTCTGCTACTTTACTAATTTCAGTTAAGACAGGAGTAATACAACTGACGACTCCAAGATCGGCTTCGTGTATTTTTCGGATCACTTCTAGTGTTGAAAGTTCATCAATGTTTACTGTGTCTGGATTCCTTTTCTCTGTAGCCAATTTGGTTAAGTCCATCATGATCTCCTTTAGTATGGTTGATTTAAAAGGACAAACTTCTGCCCGCTTCCCACGTACTCTAATAATGGCATGCTCTCTTTCCGTACCATTCCAACTACATTCATCTTTGGATTGGCGGGCAAATTCTCCAAACATATTTGCAGTTCACCGGCATACCTGCCATATAATTTGTTATCTATCGTGATTGTGCCCTTTGTGAAAGAGGTTAAATTATGAATCTCTTGAATCAGTTGAGAAGGCTCAGTTCTAGATTCAACTGAACGGATCACGTATTGTGCGGCATCCATTCTATTCGTATGAACCGTGTTATAGAGGTGCTCGTATTCATTGTTAAAATCTACATAGAGAGGAACTGCACCATCCATTAAGTAGCCGAAAGTCTTCAAAGTCTGGTCAGTCAGATTTAAATCTCCCACACAAATCTTGTCTGTACTCAGTTCGCCGAGTTCAAGTGCTGCATGTACAGGTGTTAAAAATCTATGATTCTCAATCGTAGGAAGTCCTTCATGCAACGGTCCGCGTAATGAATCATCCCCTTTAATAAAACCCATTGTTTTTATTCCGTAACGGTGGAACAATTCATTGCGTGTTTTTACTGAGTGACTTGAAATGCCTGTGTATGGTTTCGGATAAAAGTTATGCCAAGCTTCTGTTTGATTCACTTGAAGTCCCGCGTCTACTAATTCCTTAAGCTGTTCTTCATCAATGGTACTCGCGTTCAATCCAATTTTAAGAGAATGGGACAGCCAAGCAATCTGCTTGGCTGTAAATCCATAATCCATCCTGATTCCTGTGATTCCCCAGTCTTTTAAAGAAGGCAGTTCAGAAAACGCTAATCCCAACCGTTCAAGGGAAGCTGGAGAAACATCTGCCATCACATCCATATGAAAACTTTGCGCTATATTGCCTAACCACTTTACTTGTTTAATAAAATCTACATCACTTTCTTCTGGAATATGAAGAGAAGTAAAGATGTACTGAAAACCGTTTTTAGCGGCCTTTTCGATCCATTGTTTATTGAAAGTATCTGATTCGCTTAGATAAATTGAAATGCCATAACACAAAGAGCGTTCACTCCTGTTTAAATGTCTTTTGCCATGCTCTCTTTAAACCCAAATGTCCATGTGAACAAGAAACCAAAGATATAAGCGATGACTAAACCTACTAAATATAGAACCATTTCATTCGGATTAACTAAGAATACGAGTGGGATACCAGAAACACCAATTGCAATTGTCGCAACTTCATAGAATGCCTGGAATGCCCCACCTACTGCAGCTCCTAGACACGCCGTTAAGAACGGACGACCGAGCGGCAATGTAACCCCAAAGATTAACGGCTCACCAATTCCCAGCATACCTACAGGAAGTCCGCCTTTAATAACTTTGCGAAGCCTTTGATTTTTTGTTTTGAAATAGATGGCAAATGCAGCACCAACTTGACCTGCTCCACCCATTGCTAAAATTGGCAACAGTGGATCGTCACCGATCGTATTGATTAGTTCCATGTGTACTGGTGTAAGGCCTTGATGAAGTCCTGTTACAACTAGTGGTAAGAATGTACCTGCTAAAATAAGTCCAGAGAAAATACCGCCAATATCAATTAAGTTTAATAATCCTTTTGTGATGAGGTCAGATAAGAAACCACCAACCGGCTGAAGAACGAATAACGTTGCAAAACCTGTTATCAGGAGTGCAAGTGTAGGTGTTACGATAATATCAATAGAAGGATGAACAAATTTTCGAATTCTTTTTTCCAGGAATGCAATGAGAACAGCAGCAAGCATGACCCCAATTAAACCGCCACGTCCTACAACGAGTGGATCACCAAAAAGTGTAATGTTTGCTAGACCTGGGTTAATGATTAAAATACCGGCTGCACCACCTAGTGCAGGGGTTCCACCAAACTCTTTGGCTGTATTAATACCAACAAATACTGCTAAGTAACTGAAGACACCCCAGCCGATTAACCCTAGCATTTTAATTATTGCAGACTCAGGGTCCGCTTCCATTCTAATCGCAACGTTTGTGATTCCAGCAATCAAACCTGAAGCAACAATCGCAGGAATTAACGGAATGAAGATACTAGCAATCTTACGTAAAAATTGTTTAAAAGGAGTTGCGTTTTTCTTGTTAATTGCATCTTTATTCATGCGTGCCATCTGCTCAAGATCCATCGGGTTTGTTTCATCAACAGATTCGATGTTCATACCCGTTTCTTCGCTCATCGCTAGTGTCACACGGTTTACAATTCCAGGTCCGACAATAATCTGTAAGGTATCATCTTCTACAACACCCAAGACACCATCCACATCTTTTAACCCTTTTAAATCTGCTTTTGACGGGTCATGTAAATTCACACGTATTCTCGTCATACAATGCATCAATGACTGGATGTTTGATGAACCTCCAAGTTTTTCAATGATGCTATGAGCCATTTGCTGCTCTTTCCCCATTATCCTTCCCCCTCTTAGTAAACGCTTTCATTTTTATATAAAACGCTTCATTAGCGTTTCATATCGATCATAAATTTGTATCGGTCACCTCTATAAACTGAATGTACTAACTCCAAAGGCATTCCATTCGTTAAAAAGGTTTGTCTTTCAATGAGAAGTACAGGTGCACCTTTCGTTATCTCAAGTATTTCACTTTCAGCATCACGTGCAATCGATGCTTCTAAGCTTTGTGTCGCATAATCAATTTCGAAGCCAGCACTTTCTACCTGTGAATACAGTGAGCCTTCTTTTATATGATTTTCTTGCAGATATAGAAGATGAACAGGAACAAATGTGGTTTCGAATGCCATTGGAATATCATTTGCAAGGCGAACCCGTTTGATCTCATAGACTTCTTGGTGTTCCGAAATTTCTAAAGCCATTGCAAGTCTTTGATTGGCCTTAATGGTGTGAAAGGATACAAGTTTTGATGCTGGCCGATATCCCCGCGACCTCATATCTTCTGTAAAACTAGTAAGTCCCAGGAGCTTCTGCTCGATTTTTTTAGCAGATACAAATGTCCCTTTTCCTTTTCGGCGTGTTAAGTATCCATCATTCACAAGATTGTTTATCGCTTGACGGACAGTCATTCGGCTAACTTCATAGTTTTCAGCAAACTCTCGTTCGGAAGAAATCATCGTTCCAGTTATCCATTCTCCCTTATCAATCTTTTGTTTAATAGCTTCTTCAATCTGAAAATAAAGAGGCATTGGTGATTTTTTATCAATCATAAAAATGGTTCAACTCTCCTTACCTAAAAAGATTCCATGCACCTTCCACTGTTTAAACAAACATCTTCCATCCTGTTGGAATCCTGAAGTGCTTTTAATCTTTGCAGTTGCATCCTAATGTAATGACGTGTTTCATGTCCACTCTCCCTTATTACTTTATGCCAAGCGTATCATTGTTATAACTAGTTGTCTATACCAGTCAGAAAATTCAAATAAAATAAGCTAAGGCTAAAGAATACAGCCTTAGCTCTCTAAGATTAGTACATTAAATATTGTGCTCTTAATTCCTTAAATTCCTCAAGTTCATCATTGTAACGGGAGACGATTTCATCAACACTGCGCCCTGATTCAATATAGTCTCTTACCCATCCATTTCCAACTAAAAGGTCAAAGAAAGAAATTCCTTTGCTGTCTTCTGCGCGGAATTGAAAATCATTCGGGTATAGATCATGAATCGCTTTAACTAAAGTGATTCCAGTTAGGACCGGTTGGAATAACTGACCATCCGTTACATGAATTTCTACACCATGAGATAGCTTCCCAGCGTGTTTTGAAGATGCAGGTATAAAGGATGCTGAACGAAACTTCACTCCAGGTAATGCCTCATCGTTCAGTTTCTTCGCTAATTCATCACCATTAATAAATGGAGCGCCAATTAACTCAAATGGTTTCGTCGTTCCTCTTCCCTCTGAAACATTCGTTCCTTCAATAAGCGCACTTCCTGGATAAACAAGTGCTGTATCTTTTGTAGGCATGTTTGGAGAAGGGAGTACCCATTCTAATCCGCTATCTTCATATGCCCAAGATCGTTTCCAGCCTTTCATTTCTACTACCTTTAAATCAGCTCCAATGCCAAATTCTTCGTTAAACAAGTTGGCCAATTCTCCTACAGTCATTCCGTGTCTTAGTGGAATCGGATATAATCCTACAAACGAGGAATAAGCCTGATCTAACACAGGACCTTCAACTTGTTCACCGCCAAGAGGATTCGGACGGTCTAAGACAACAAAAGGAATGTTGTTCTCTTTCGCTGCTTCCATCGCATAAGCCATCGTGTAAATGTATGTGTAGAATCGAGTTCCAACATCTTGAATATCAAACACGAGAACATCAATTCCTTCAAGCATCTCAGGAGTAGGTTTCTTTGTCGCTCCGTATAAGCTATATACAGGAAGACCAGTTTTGGAATCCGTGTAAAACTCAACATATTGACCAGCTTGTGCACTCCCTCTCACTCCATGTTCAGGGCCATACAATGCTTTCAACTCAATGTCAGGATGGTTGTATAGAACATCAACAATGCTGTTTAAGCTGCGGTCAATTCCTGTAGGATTCGTTATCAAACCTACATTTTTACCTTTTAGAACACTCATCTCCTGATCTAACAGTCTCTCAAAACCCGTTTTAAAGTTCTGTCTATGCTCGAAACTGTTATTATTATTCGTAGCTTGAGCACCCGGAAGTACGAAAGAAAACATCAGCAACAACGTTAAAAAGATTCCCCATTTTTTCATCTTCTTCTCCCCTTTTTAGTAGCTTAATCCATGACCAAATGGATAGAGAACACTATTTGCATCTTTAAAAATGGTAATCGGCAATTTCCCTGACGGGTTGTTCATGCCGAAGATCGTTTCTGCTGCAGCTCTAAAGCTAGCATCTCTAAAGCTGTATTGAGTGATATAAGCTGATATTTCAGGAAATGCCATAATATCGTAAGGATTTCTAATACCTACTGCGATTGTTTTTTCTGGAACTGCACTGATCACTTGATTCACCATCTGCATTTGAGAAGAAGATGGCAAGCGTCCAGAAACGTTAAACGTATATGTTCCGAGCACGACTAAATCAGCATTCCGTACTTTTTGCATTTGTTCTTGTGTTAAAGGCTGACCCGTTTTAATCAATTCAACTGATGAATGATGAGTAGACAAAGCTTGGTGAAGATTTTCGCTGTATGTGTTCCCCACTACTACAATGGATTTCTTTTCAGATTTGTTAACCGGCAGTATACCATCGTTTTTAACTAGCGTAATTGATTTTCTAGCCACTTCATTCTCTAAATCTTTATGGACTTTATTTCCTACTACTTCTTCAGCATGTGTGATTTTCTCATCTATTGGTGTTTCACTGACTTGTTTATAAATACCGCGTTTTGCTTTTAGCGTTAACAAGCGTTCAACAGATTCATTTATTCTTTCTTCTGTAATCTCACCTTTTTCAACAGCTTTGTATAAACCGTTAGCTACTTCTTCTAATCCAACAGGCATTAAGATGATGTCTGTACCCGCATTAACAGCACGAATTACCGCATCAACTGCGCCGAAATGGTCAGCGATTGCTTTCATATTTAATGCATCAGTAGAAATTACACCTTCAAATCCCATTTCTTTTCTCATTAAATTTGTTAATACCTCATGTGACAAAGTGGCAGGAAGAGCGATTTCAGTGCCATCCTTTTTAGAGATAACAGTGGTTGGGTCAATTTTCGGGAAAGTAACATGAGCCGTCATGATAGCATCAATCCCTTGATCCATTGCCTGCTGAAAAGGATAGAGTTCTACTTCCAACAACCTTTCTTTATCATGAGGAACAGAAGGTAGTCCTAAATGTGAATCTACCGCTGTATCACCATGCCCTGGAAAATGTTTAGCAGTCGCAGCCATTCCTGCACTTTGCAATCCCTTCGTATAAGAAGTTCCCAAGTCAGCAACAAGCTGAGGATCTCCACCAAATGATCGAACGCCGATAACCGGATTGTCAGGATTATTGTTTACATCTAATACAGGAGCTAGGTTCATGTTTATTCCAAGTGAGTGAAGCTCAGAGCCAATAGCATGTCCGACAGATTCCGCCAGTTCTGTTGATCTTGTAGCACCAAGCGCCATATTTCCTGGGAAATCGGTACCACTCTGCAAACGTGTCACAATTCCGCCTTCTTGGTCGATTGATATCAATAATCCGTAGTCTTCGTTAGCCATTTTATACGCATCAACTAGTCTAGTTGTTTGTTCGGTAGTCACTACATTCTCACGGAAAAGGATGACTCCACCAAGATGATATTTTTTCACGAGTTCTCTGATTTCATCATTCATTTCTGTTACGTTTTTTCCGTTCCACGTACGAAAATCAGGCATTAACATTTGTCCGATCTTTTCCTTCACAGACATCGATGCAATAGCTTTTGAAATAAGGTCGTATTTTGCACCTTCTTGCTTTATTAAATTTGCTTCTCCATCTTTCACATGAATTCCAATTCTGTCGAAAGATTTGCCATCTGTTACGACAATAAATGTTCTGCCATTCTTTCCACTTAGACTTACTACACCGTCATTATTAACGGAAGCTACAGTCTTGTTTAATGAACTCCATTTCAGGTTTTTTGTTACTTCAACATACGTTCCATCTTCACTTGCCCATAATGAGGTTAAATCGATGGAATCTTCCGAGATCACTTCAATAAGTTGCGGCATGTTTTGAGCAATGATTAATTCTGTTTCACCGTTCTGTTTGGCTAAAACAGAATTAGCTTTACCCAATCCTGCAAACATTGGGATGATTAACAAAGCAACTAATAAAAGATGACGAAACTTTATAATCTTCAATATTCATACCTCCTTTTATTTTTGGTAGCGCTTTCTTTCTTTGTCACTTTTCGGTAGAAAAAGTGCGGTTCCTGTCGTAAGGGGACAAAACAGAACTTAAGTCCTTCAGCCTTCTAGGACTAGTTGTCTATACCAGTTCTAAAGTGTATATTTTCAGGTATAAAAGACTTATATAAAAAAGCTTCATCCACTCTTGGACAAAGCTTACACACATTTATTTATATATGAAGAAAACGATCTTATTTCATTGTTTGAGTATAGGAAGTTTATTATGCAGATTTATCCATAAAATGCTTGCTCCATCTTTGGTTAAGCTATATAATTTTCTATGTCAGTAACAATTTGGGGGCTTAGCTCAGCTGGGAGAGCGTTTGGCTGGCAGCCAAAAGGTCAGCGGTTCGATCCCGCTAGTCTCCACCATACATAACCATAAAAACCCTTGAGGAATCAAGGGTTTTGTTTTTATTCATCTTTATTCTTTTTCCCTCTTGGATCTTGTTCCTCTGCAAATTCCGTTGCATATCGGAAGCCTGGTCTAAATCTTCTATGCTGTCTTTGATTTTTCTCCGTTCCTTTTATATGTTTAAGTAAGTATTGATGAACAAATACTTCTGTAGCGGTAATGATACCAGCTGATATCACACTTCCCCATGCAATTTGCAGATATCCATCTAATAAAATCGATCCAAATATCCAAACCACTGTATATGCCAATATAAACTCAGCCATTAAGGTGTTTGTTTTTCCGATACGGGGCAATAGAATCCGATCCGCAATGATATAAGTAATAACTGTTGTTGTTACAGCGAATGATACAATATCACTTATGGTTGCGTCGAAAAATAAATCTAAACCTATCCAGAAAGCGATTAGGCACACAATGAATTTCATGATGATGACTTTTGCTTGTTCCATAAAAAAACCTCCTTCTTCTGTTCTTAGTTTGCAACAAAAAAAGAAGGTTCATACTACATATGTAAGACGACCCCTTACATTTTGCAATGGATCTATTAGATTACTCCGAAACAGCTGGCACAATTGTTCCTTTTTCTGTTTGTTTTTTCACACTTGTACTTTTATCGAGCAAGCTGACAATGACAAAGACAGCAGCGGATAAAGGCAGGGCGTAGAACAAAGGATCGATGTGGGTCCAAGGAAAAGGAAGTACAGTTACCTTACCGATCAAAGCTTGAGATAAGCCAATCGCTGCAGCTTCTTTTAGATGTAAGAACAAGAATCCGATGATACTCACTGTAAAACCTGTAATCATGCTAGCAGTTGCAGCTGCTTTCGTTGCTCTTTTCCAATATAGTGCTCCAATAAGTGCTGGCAAGAATCCTGCAGCACAAATACCAAACCAAAAAGCAGTCGCTTGAGCAATAATTCCTGCCGGTAGTAAATAGGCTAAGATGACAGCCGCGATCACACCAACAACTACTCCGATTCTTGAAGGGTTAAGCTTAGATCCGAAAAGAGATTGAACACCAAGAGTCTTTAATATATCTTGGCCGAAAGCTGTTGCTTGAACGTGAATTAATGAACTGATTGTTGATATAGTGGCTGATAATAACGTTAAAGTAAAAAGATAAATAAACCAGTCAGGCATGAGCTGATTAATGAAAATCGGTATGATCAGATCAACATTTCCTTTAGCCGCAGTTAATGCAATTCCACCTGTATTTTCATAAAAGTACAGGTTGCTTAGTGGTCCGATTACAAATGCAGCACCTGTCATAAAGAAGATAAAGATTCCACCCACTAAAACCGAGCGATACAAAGCTCTGTCATCTTTTACGGTCATACATCTCATGGCAAGCTGAGGTTGCGCAAGAACACCTACGCCTACTCCCATAATGATCGTACTAACAATCGTCCACCAAAGCGGAGAACCAAATTCAGGCATGCTTGTCCAGCCTTGATGTCCTTGGTCAACAAGAGCTTGCGGCACGAGGTCCTTCATTGCACTTAATCCGCTGTGGCCTTCTATGATTCCGCCAACTGCTTGGTACGTTACAAATAAGAAGATAGCCATTCCGATCAACATAACAACTGCACCGAAAGCATCTGTATACATGACGGCCTTGATTCCTCCAGTAACTACATAAATCGCAATAATAGCAGCTAAAAGAATAAGTGCCAGATTGAAATTCATAGACATTGATTCTTGGAGAAAGCGCCCTCCTCCGATTAAAACAATGCTTGTATAAGCCGGCATTAAAATAAATATCATGCTTCCTGAAAAAACGGTAATAAATTTAGAATCATAACGTTTTCCTAAAAGAGTAGGAAACGTGGTAGCATTTAATTCTAATGAAAGCTTCCGAATTTTCGTTCCAAAAATCGCAAAAGCTACAAAGATTCCAAGGACAATATTAAGAAATGCAAGCCATAACAAACTAAATCCATGAGCTGCTGAAACTCCTCCAAATCCAACGATGGCAGAAGTACTTATAAAGGTAGCACCATAAGAAAGCGCCATGACTGCTGGATGAATGTTTCGTCCGCCAACCAAATAATCTGATTCTGTTACGGTCTTTTTGTATCCATAATATGCGAGCCATGACATGATCCCCATATATACAATAAGAATCGGTATTAAGACTGCAAAATTCATTATGAATCATTGCCTCCTTTATTCCACATGATTCCACCAAAAACAACACAGCCAATTGCAGAGATTACAGTAGCGATCCATACGAACGTTATTACACCGTCTTCCATTCCAAGCAAAACAATCTCCTCCTTACGTAATGTGGAAAGCATTATGAGGTTATTCAAGATGCATTTTGTTAGCGCTTACATTTTTATGTAGTTATTCTTTCCTTTCTTCCTCCCTTCAGAAATATTAGCTTATTAATATGTTTTCTTTTTATAAAACAAATCCCCTTTATTATTTAGAATTTTCTATATTTTTTCATCTGTAATATTCGCGAAATGTTTTTGTAACAATTATGAAACCCTTTTGATCATTACCTCGTCTAATAAGTAACAAGATGTATATGAGGGGGAAATAAGATTGAAGAAAAGGAATCGGATGGTGATTTTCGCAACAGCTGCACTATTGACCGTTGTGGTATTCAATTATAACGATTTTGAAAGTAAGGCTACAGCAACTGAGCAAAAGTTAACCATTAAAAACGAAGTATTAACTTCTGACAAAACAAAGGATTTTGTTGCTTCAAATCAAACTAAAGATATTAAAGGTGATGATATTCAAACATCATCTTCTGTAAATATTTCTATTCAACATAATTCAGAAGGTAAAAACCAAAAAAAAGACTTAGAAAAAAGTATTGAGAAAGATCAGTCATCCGTAAATTCACAAGCCAAAAAATCTGAAACGAAACCTGTTCCCATTCAACCTGTTGAAAACAAAAGTGTAACTCAACATAAAAAAGCTCAAGCACAAACAAGTATGCCAGATACAAAAGTAATTGATGGATACACGTATGTGAACTTAATGAATCGAGCAGATGAGAATTTAAAGCATTTAGTGAATATTGCTAAAAAACACGATGCTACTTTATATGCTATTGAATTTAGCGATTGTTTTGCGATGTTTGACAATAGCAGCAATCAGGCAATTATGATGTTTAGCACGGGTTCTCGATCAGTATCTATTGAAAAGGCAGAAATTCTATGTGATATGCATCCTTCTATCAAGAATCAGATTCAGGGTGTAATAGAAACGGGAGAAGAAACTGTAGTGGAAATTGGAGAACACGAAAGCTATCACATTTCAAAACACGGCGGGAATATTACAATCTCATTTTAGCGTATACAAAAAAGCCCAATTACGGGCTTTTTTTGTTGGTGCTTTTTTTCTTAACCTCATTTAGGGCTACTACTTTCAATGCCATCAGCTCTTCATCAGTAACTTTTTCTAACAGTTTTTCATACACAGCAATCTTTTCTTTTTCGTTCAAACCTTTGCTTACTTTCTCTCTAATACTAGCTAGTTCTTGAATGGAGTATCGATCAGAGATAAACGATACTGCTTCATTCTTTGTTTTAAAAGGAAGTTTCTTTTTAGGAACCTCACCTGTTTCAATATACTTCCGTATTTCCGGATCCTCCAAAAGTTTATTGATTTCTCCTTCATTTGAGGTTAATTCTTTTGATATTTCAATCATTGCTTTTTCAGATGCGTAATCCATTGTGTACAAATATCCTGCTACACCTATTACGATAAAAAACATCAAAACGACGCCTAACCACCATTTAATCACTCAATCACCCGCTCATTATGAGATACTACATTCATAACACAACTTACAAACTTTGGAAAGGACAAGCTTGCATTTTATGTTTAAATAAACACTTTACACTCGTTTAATTTCTGTATGCTATGATTTACCATAGAGGGATAATCTTAGAATTTCTGGAGGAATGTTATGTCTCGTCTTACCGATTATTTAGTCGTAATTTCTTTTGATTGTCTATCTTCTCTTGATTTTCCTTTGCTGGAGCAGCTTCCTCATTTTAAAGATTTCCTGCAGCGGGGTTCGCACTGTAAACATGTTGAAACGATCTATCCTTCTGTGACTTACCCTTGTCATACAACGATTGTCACCGGTAATTACCCGAAGAACCATGGGGTCGTTAATAATACGTTTCTTCAACCAGGAAGAGTCTCTCCAGATTGGTATTGGCACCGAAAACATGTGAGAGGGACAACTTTATATGATGAAGCTAAAACAGCGGGCATGAAAACGGCCGCTTTATTATGGCCAGTTACCGCTAGAGCAAATATTGATTATAATATGCCTGAGATTTTTGCGAACCGAAAATATCATCATCAAATTCCGGTTTCGCTTATAAACGGCAGCAAACGATATCAGCTAGATATGAACCGGCGATTTGGTCATTTGCGAAACGGATTGCATCAGCCAGAACTCGATGATTTCGTGTTAGCGTCCACTGTACATACCATAAAAAATAAAAAACCACAGCTTTTACTTGTGCATTTCGTTGATCTGGATTCACAGAGACATTATCATGGCTTTTCTTCAAAGGAAGCAATGGATGCTCTAAAACGACATGACAATCGTCTTGGAAAAATCGTTCAAGCCTTAAAGGAAGCTGATATTTACGATGACACAACAATCGCTGTCTTGGGTGACCACAGTGCTTTAGATGAATACAAAGCGATTAAACTCAACGTTCTGTTCAGAGAGCATCACTTACTTGAAGTCGATACAAAAGGCCTGTTGAAAAATTGGAAAGCCTATTGCAAAAGTTGTGACGGTTCAGCATATATTTACGTAAAGAATTCTTCAGACACTCATACAAAGGAGGTAGTAAGGAGACTGCTAGAGAATTTAATAAGCAATGAAATAAACGGCATTGAAAAGATTTTTAGTCAGAAAGAAGCAGCGTCAATGGGTGCCGATGAGAATTGTTCCTTTATGGTAGAAGCAAGACGAGGTTTTTATTTTAACGAAGAATATGAAGGGACCTTATTACATGAAATAACAGATCGGGATGTAAGGGCAAAACGTTATACACACGCCTGTCACGGCTATTCTCCTGAAAAGGAAAACTATACGACTATTCTTATGCTAGCAGGTAAAGGTATACAGCAGGATGCAGTTATTCGTTCTATGCATCTAGTTGATGAAGGACCTACATTCGCAAGATTATTAGGTCTTAACCTAGGACAAACAGATGGACAGGTTATTGAGAATTTCTTAACGCTTTGATCTGTGAAATTTGCAATAGAAAGGACAAAAAACCTATGAAACGGTTTACGAAAGAAGAAAACAGCTGGATGTATTATGATTGGGCAAATTCCGCTTACTCTATTATTATCTCGACTGCTGTATTTCCTTTATTCTTTAAAGCGGCTGCTACGAAAGCTGGAGTAAGTCCATCTGATTCAACGGCATATCTAGGTTATACGATTGCCATCGCAACTTTTATCTTAGCGATGCTCAGTCCAGTACTCGGAACCATTGCTGATTATAGAGGACTTAAGAAAAAGTTCTTTACCTTCTTTTTTGTACTTGGTCTTATATCTACTGCTTCCTTGGCCTTTGTTCCAAGTGATCAATGGCTGCTTTTACTAGTCTGCTATACCTTAACTGCAATAGGTTCTAGTGGATCAAACGTCTTTTATGATGCCTTTATTACGGATGTAACCACTGAGGAAAGAATGAACAGAGTTTCGTCAAGAGGGTTCGGTTTAGGATATATCGGAAGTACAATTCCTTTTTTAATCAGCATCGCTATTATTGTATTATCTCAAAATGATGTGCTTCCGATCTCAACAACATTTGCTAGTAAAATTGCATTTTTGATCACCGCAGTATGGTGGGGGATTTTTACGATTCCTATGCTGAAAAATGTCTACCAAAAATACGGTATTGAACGTGAACCAAAACCCGTTCTTAATAGCTTTAAACGATTAGGGAAAACGATAAAAGAGATTCAAAAATACCGTGCTTTGTTTTTATTTTTACTTGCTTATTTCTTTTATATCGATGGAGTGGGAACGATTATTACGATGTCCACAGCATATGGCTCAGATTTAGGGATCAGTTCTACCAACTTATTAATAATCCTTTTTGTCACCCAAGTGGTTGCAGCCCCTTTTGCCATTTTATACGGAAGATTAGCAGAAAAGTTTACGGGTAAGAAAATGCTTTACGTAGGAATCGCGGTTTACATTATAGTTTGTATTTATGCGTATTTCCTAAAAACGACGTTAGATTTTTGGATATTAGCCATGCTCGTTGCCACCTCACAAGGTGGTATTCAGGCATTGAGCCGTGCTTATTTTGCGAAACTAGTGCCAAAAGAAAATTCGAATGAATTCTTTGGTTTTTATAACATTTTCGGTAAGTTTGCTTCCATAATGGGGCCATTGTTAATTGCCGTTACAGCGCAGGTAACTGGAAACTCATCGAGCGCAGTGTTCAGCCTAGTGATTCTATTCATCATCGGCATGACGATCCTTATGTTTGTACCAGAACCGAAAGTCGATTCTTCACATACAATCAGCGCATAGAAAAAACTGCTCTAAAAGGTTATCTTTTTAGAGCAGTTTTCTTTTTTCTTTAATCTTTATGCAGTCACTTCCCTGTTAGTATCTTTTACTCTATCCTTTTTAAAGTTAAATACAACAAAAGCTAATCCTGTAAAAGTAGTAAAGAACGTCAGTAATATCGTCATATTGTACACGGCAGCACCAAAATCATTTAACGTAATAACTGACTTAAACCCTGCGATTGAATAAGTAAAAGGCAAGTATTCGCTTATATTTCTTAAGTTTTCAGGCAGCATTTCAACAGGCAGATTAGCACCTGTTATAGAGAGCTGCATGATGACCAAACCTAATGCGATAAATCGACCTGCATTTCCACCGAGTGCAGCTAAAAATAATACAATTGAAGAAAAAGTAATGCTGACAATCAGTGAAAATAAAATTAAGCCGCCGGGATTACTCACGTTCACTTTTAAAACAAATAACACTAAGATCAGCAATAGTATCGTTTGAACAATAGCCAATGATACTAAATGAATAAACTTGACTAGAAACCAGCTGAAACTTGAAATGGCGTGTGGTTTTTTAAAGTTAATGAACAGTGACATGATTAAAATCCCAACAAATAATCCAAGTGTAATGACGTATGGAGCCGTTGAATCTCGATAGTGTTCGTATTCATTCACTTTTTTACTTTTCAGCTTCACTGGTGATGAAAACATATTAATATTATCGTTCTCTGTGTTCAAATTTCCCGTTTTCTCAGCACCTGACTTCAGACCAGAAGTAAGTTTTTTACTTCCTTCATTCAATTTACCTGCACCGTCATTTAACTTAGTTGCCCCTTGTGATAGTTTTCGCCACCCTTCATCCACTTTGCTGTTTCCATCTGAGATCTTTGCTGCTCCAGAATCTAATCTTGTAACGCCTGATATCAATTCATTCCAACCTTTATCAACTGCAGCGTTGCCATCTGAAATCTGTTTGGCACCTGCCTCAAGCTTCCCCGCACCTTGATGGAGTTTCGTTTGTCCTGCTACCAGCTGATTAAGACCATTATTTAAATCTACAGTCCCAGGAGCTAAGTTATTTGCGATACCATCTGCGACCGACACAGCCCCTTCATTCAAAGCTACTGATTTAGTTGATAAATTATTCAATCCACTTGAAATTTCATTCGCTCCATCTAGAATTTGCTGATAATAAGGTCCAATATTAACGGTTGGATTAGCTTTTTTATATTCTTCTAACCCTGCAACTAACCGTTCTGCACCAGCTGCCAATTTTGCAGATCCATCTTTAAGGCGGCCTGTACCATCTGCGACTTTTCTGCTTCCTGGTACCAATCTCTCGGCAACTCCCGTCTTTAGTTCTTCGCTGCCTGTTTCAGCTTTTTCTAGCCCACTTAAAATTTGAGAAGATCCACTTTTTAATGAAACGGTACCTTCATGAAGCTGCTCTGAGCCTTGAGCTAATTTATGAATATCACCTGATTTTCCATTCAAACTCTGAAGTAAGAGTCCTGTCCCGCTTTTAAGCTCTTTTGTTCCATTCGCAAGCTTTGTAATATCAGATTGTTTAGAAGTTACAGATGCTGCTAACTCGTTTGTGCCCTTATGCAACTGGTTTGTTCCATCCGAAAGCTGTGAAGATCCGTCCGCCGCTTTCCCAAAACCTTCTGATACGTCTCCTAAACTGGCAAACATGTTTGTTACGTATTTTTGAGTAATCGTATCAGCTAATTTTTCACGCATTCTTTGGGTAGCTGTTTCTGTCACTTTTGAAGCTAAAAAGTTCAGCCCTTCGTTTTGAATATACTCTAACTCAAGTTTTTTAGGATTAGGATCTAATACTGTTGTTACCCTTTCAGAAAAATCTTCCGGGATGATTATTGCCATATAATAATCGTTTCTCTGTAGTCCTTTCATAGCTTCGGTTGAATCTACGAATTTCCAACCCAAGTCCTTCCCTTTTTTCATATTAGCAACTAGATCCTCGCCCACATGAATAGCTTGATCGCCTGCTATTGCACCTTTGTCATTATTAACAACGGCAACTGGCAAGTTTGAGAGATGATCATAAGGACCCCACGTTGCAGATAAAAGAATGCCACCATAAACGACTGGAACGAGTAATGCCGCAATTATTGAAAATAAGATAGCTTTATTAGCAACAAGTTTTGCAAACTCAACAGAAAGTAGCTTACCTATATTCATTTAGATTCCCTCCAAATGTATGTATGACTTTAATGAATGAGTAGCCATTCATTTAATTATCATAATATTCAAATAATAAATAGAAAGCTAGTCATTCCTGAAAAACACATATTCTTTACTATGAACCCCTACACAAAAAGTAGTATTTTAAAAGATCTTCTAATAGGTACTAATGTACATAAGAAAAAAGATGACCTATTGAATCATCTTTTAATGTCTTCAATTAAGTTATTCAGTATTTTTTTTACTTCGGCTATTACTTGATCCCATTTATGAATCATTCGTTCGCTAAGTCCGATATGAAATTTCACTTCAAAAGGTTCAATTCCTATTAAATATCCTTTTAATCTATTACTTTGTTGATATAGAACCTGAAACAAATGAATATTATGAGGTGAAATATCCAAAGATTGCTGTTGATGCAAATCAGCTATTGGATACAATGATACTTGTCCAGGATCGGTTCCTGATACTGCTGCATCAATAACAATGACATAGGTGGCATCTTCAATCTGCCCGATGCAAAAATCAATGTCTGACTCTCCAGAAACATATTCTACGCCTGGCAATGGAAAGCTTCTTGAAAGTTCTTCAACGATATATATACCTAAACCGTCATCCATCATTAATTGATTGCCAATGCCTAAAATTAGTATCTTTTCCATCAGAACACCTTTATTGTTTTCATTTTTTTGCCTGGTGTGTAGACATGTGTAGCACATGACATACATGGATCGAACGATCTGAGAATCCTTCCAATTTCAGCTGGATGTTCAGGATCCTGAATCGGAGTGCCGATCAATGCTTCTTCAGCCACTCCCCTGTAGCCTTGATCATCACGAGTTGAAAAATCCCAAGTAGAGGGTGTAATAATCTGATAGAATGAAAGCTTTTTGTTTTGTATCTTAAGCCAATGTCCTAATGCACCTCTTGTTGTATCGACTAAACCTCTGCCCGCAGCATTTTCAGGCAGCTCATATTTTTGCTGAGTATCAATCCCTGGAACGATCTCTGTTAATAATCTTTTCATAATTTCAGCGATCTTTTTT